>QKCL01000066.1 GCA_003246895.1 Spirochaetota bacterium
TCTACTTATGTATGTCCAACTTTCCAATATCATTATTAAGATGCTTCTTAATGTATTGTTTCATGATAATTCAGATGCTATTATACAGAGGCAAAGATACACTAAATATCCTTTTTTTAACAGGTTCAGTATTACTAATTATGTGCCCATGGGAACTATTCAATATATCTTTTCAGCTCAGTTTCGGCGCAACAGCTGGAATCATACTATTCTACAGATTATATAAAAATACTTTTGCATTAAAGAATGAATACTTAAAATCAAGTATTGCTATCTCCATGGCAGCGCAATTATTTACAGCTCCCATACTATGGTTCCATTTGAATGAAATATGTACTGCTGGGATCATTACAAACATATTAGCAATACCTATAGTAACGGCAGTCATGATTTCAGCGATAATATCTGCAGCCCTCTTCCCGATTTCTTCTTTCATTGCACATGGACTATCATTAATAACTGGCCATTTATTAGATATGCTTATATTTATTGCCAAATGTATTTCAAAGGCAAATATATACCTCTATACAGAAAATCCTCTTGTGATAATAATGATGACGATACTTTTGCTGCTTACTCTTCTGAAATCCAGGGTCAGATACCTGAATTTTATCATTATAGTTATCATAATCATGACACCACTTGTTTTAAAACAATTTTTAAACAGAACAATAGAGAAGGAACATATTTCAGAAATATACAGAGGGAATTCAATCTTCCTGAACAAAAGTCTTCATGCTTCAAGAGAAGAGATTCTGAAAACTTTAAACATGATTAATATTACTATCGACTCCGTAGTACTCAATCCGCAGTTAAAAGAAAATCTTTACATCGCCAGGTTTATTATGAACCATTACAGAATTAAGGAACTTATTTTCACCCAATATACAGACAGGTACGCCCTGAAAGATCTGATATATATGGCGGAGAGGGATAAAATAAAAATTGTTGTAAAATAGTAGACTTAAAAACCAAATGATTGTCCGATAATAAAAAAAAAATGAAGAGACAACAGTAATGAAATTAACAGATGACAGCAACTACGCAGAGCAGATTCTTAATGGGGAACCTGTTACCCTGACATTTAACTATATTGACGAAAAATCTCTGACAACAATAAATGCGATATTCCTGAAAATTCTTTCCAGAACAGGGAATGTGTTTCTCCTTGAAACATTAATTACGATAATACGAGAAATTATATTTAATGCATTTAAAGCCAATTTAAAAAGGCTGTATTTTTCACAAAACGGCATAGATATCAATGATAAAGAACAGTACCAGAATGTTATGGAAAATTTTAAAGAAGATTTTCTTTATAATCTGGAAGATGTAAAACCACTCATTACTAAAAGCAGTTTTTTTATTAAAGTTACCTTCAAATCTGACAACAACACAATTGACTTTTCTGTATATAACAACGTATCATTAATTGATGAAGAATTCTCCCGTATAAAAAACAGGATTGAACAGTCAAAGAAATATGAAACACTCACCGATGCCTATGAGGAGGTTTATGACCCAACCGAAGGTGCCGGTCTTGGCCTCATCCTCATGATATTTCTCCTGAAAAACTCAGGCATAGGAGCGAACAACCTGAAAATCAAGCCTGACAAAACAGGTGTAAATGTCAGCATATCAGTACCGGAGCTGGTTCGGGAAAAAAAGATAGTCACTGAAGTTACGAACAGGGTACTTGAGAATGTGGAAAGTCTGCCTACTTTTCCAGAGAACATCCTTGAACTGCAGAGTCTCTGCAACAACGAAGAATCCACTCTGGATCAGATCTCTGAAAAAATTCAGCATGACCCATCAATAACAGCAGATGTTTTAAAACTGTCAAATTCTGCGGGATTTGTACCGGGAAAGAAAATTACAACGATCAAGGAAGCCCTGAAAATAATAGGCATAAAAAATCTCAGTCTCATACTGACAGCAGCTGCGGCAAAAAAAATATTGAGCGAACGATACAAAAAATTTGAGCTTATATGGGATCATTGTACCCGTGTTGCATATTATGCCAGAGTAATTGCCAAGAAGAAAAAACTTGTAAACATGCTTGATTCGGCTTTCATAGCTGGAATGCTGCATGATATTGGCAAAATAATACTCCTGTCCACAGACGAAAAGATTATAAATACAATCTCAGAGATTACCAAGGACAAACAGATGAGATCGTCATCAATCCTGGAGGAGATATCTATCGGAATAAGTCATGCAGAGCTTGGAGGAATGATTGCCACCAAGTGGAATTTCCCTGATACTCTTAATGCAGCCATCTCCAACCACCACTCTCCCATGAATTCAGCTCAGGAATACAGAGATATAACAAATACTGTTTATCTGGCCAATATGCTGAGCGGAATAGAAACAAGAAAATACAGTTACTACTACATTGAAGGTGATGTGCTGGAATGGATCAAACTGGAAACATTTAATGAAATTGAAAATTTCCATAAAGATCTAAAAAATGAATTTAATACGCACCTGTCACAACTGGGGTAGTCCTTTGACTTATAGTTATACTCTGGCTGATACACGCACAAAATTTAAAACACTTATTCTGAAATCAAATGATTCCGGAAGAGATATAAGGCTTCATTCGGCATATGATCCGGTCAAAGAAGCCACAAGATCAGTTGAGCAATTTGATCCTGGAAGATCAGATATTATTCTTGTATCCGGGCTGGCACTTGCCTATCATGTTGATGAATTAAAAAAAAAATTCAGCAATAAAGACATTGTAGTCATAGAACCTGATAAAAATGTAATTTTTAAGTGCCGCGAGAACAATGCCTCTATTCTTAAGAATCTGAGTATAATTAACTTGCAAGACGATATTGAGAGAATATTTGACACACTTGACCTCTCGTCATTCAGAGGTATAGCTCATTACACCCATCGACCGTCTTATCAGATAAACAGTGAATTTTATGATGCCATAATTGATAACATTAAACTATATATTTCTTCCAGGGTCAGTGATCTACTTACACGTTTTGAATTTGAAAAAAAATGGATAAAAAATATTTTTAAAAATATTCAGCTCATTCATGAAACCATCGGTGTATCAAATTTTTTTAACAGGTTTAGAGGTAAACCAGGAATTATAGTATCAGCAGGGCCCTCTCTGAGAAAAAACATCGAATTATTAAGATCAGACGCAATTCAAAATGGTGCTGTTATAATAGCCGTTGACACAGCCATAAAGGTCATGTCAAAATATGGAATTGAGCCACATTTTGTTATGAGTCTTGATGCTCAAAAATACAGTCAGAAACACTTCAACGGAATCTGCAACAAGAATACAGTTTTAATCGGTGATATAGTATGCTGTCACTCTGTATTAAAAACTTTCAATGGGAGAAAAACAGTCAGTACAACCGCCAAGTATTACCAGAATTTACAGAATGAAACAATAAGAGAAACGACTCCATCCATTGACTGGTTTGAAGAATTCCTTGAACCATTTGGTGATATCCAGTCCGGTGGTTCCGTAGCAACCAGCGCATTTGATTTTCTTCTAAACTGCGGTTGTAGTAAAATAATTTTACTTGGGCAGGACCTTGCCTACACTGGCAGGGAAATACATTGCAGCGGAACCTATCACAACGACGACTGGCTTCCGGGAACTTCAAGAATTAAAAATCTTGATACCATAAACCAGAATATAATAAGAAGGAGAAAAACCAGACATATTACGGCATATGGAGGAGAAACTGTTATCTCAGATTTCGTTTTCGATTTGTACAAATCCTGGTTTGAGGATTCTTCCAAAAAAGTCTCCATCGATATTATTAATAGCACAGAAGGCGGATGCAGGATACAAAATACCTATGAAGAGGAATTGTCATACGCCTTGAAGGATCTGGCCACAGGAGAATCCACATGGTCAATAATAGAAAACACCTTTTTAAAAATAAAAAACATATCAAAAAACAAGATCGATGATATTTTCCGGGAAACACTTAACAGTTTTAATAAAATAAAAATGACAGCCCAATCAACGAGTGACGCTGAAGAGATAATGGTGGAAATAAATAAACTCATAGAAGACCACTCTATCTCAAAACTGGTTGATCCTCTGTTAAGAAAGACGAATATATATATAGCACGAAATGAAATAAATACAGCTTCAGCGGCAAAACTCATTATTGATGAATTAAAAATTATTTCCGATTTTTATATTAATTTACTGAAAGATCAAAACATTACAGCAACCGAAATGACTAATTAATAGAAACAAAAAATCCGATTATTTAAAATATATTAAACAGTGAACATTATGAAAAAATATTTAATTACTATTCTAATTCTTACCGGCATCCCTGCCGTATCAGCAAACTCATCAAGCAGATCAAATATTGACTGGGCAAAAGGTAAAATCATAGCATGGGGGGAGAGCAAAGCAATCTATACTCCCGAAGGGTATCCTGTAGGATTACTTGATAACAAACCAGTCTCCATTAATAAGGCGCGTATGGATCAGTATGTGAGATCACGTGACAATGCGATGAGGAACGCAATTGAAACATTGAAAAATGTAAAACTCAATTACAACAAAAGTATTTTTGATATTATAAAAAATAATGATGCTTTTAAAGTAAGTATATCAAGGCTTTTCGATAAAAGAACACAAATATCAGACAGTCCTGAAAATCTTACTGAAAGCAGATGCAGGATTGAAATAAAAACAGGTGATATAATAAAAGCACTTGGTATAACATTTCCTGTCGACAACTTCCCGGAGGTCACAGAAAACCATGTAAAAACAGAATACACTTCACTTATTATTGACACAAGGGGGCTTTCTGTTGACCCTATGCTGCTCCCTGTAATATATAATGAATATGGTTTGGAGATATATGGCAAAAATTTTGTTTTGCCCGACTTTGCAATAAACAGGAATATGGTTACGTACGTAAATACACAAAATGAGGCTTTGAACAATGAAAAAACCGGGAAAAGACCGTATTTCTGCACTGCATTAGATGCATTAAATGGTTCTCCTGTAATATCCAATGAGGATATAAAAAAGTTTTACAATCACAAGACAAATTTAAATAATCTGCGAAAGTGCAGAGTTATTTTTATAATAAACAGGCATTCATAATGATACAGATCTCAAATATATTAAATGGCCTCATAAAAGGCATCAATAATCTGATCAATTCCATTGATCTACGCACTCAGGAAACGATAAAACGGGCTTTTATGTTTCTGATTTTCATACTATGTATTGCTGGCATTGCAATCGGTTATAATATGGGGGTCGATTCAGCAAAAATTAAAAGCAGACCAGTGGCTGAGTATGTAAATGACACATTCAAAATTGACATGAGCAGAGAGAAAAAGAATGCAGATTTTTCTTCTGTACTTGAAAGCAAAATAGTAAGCGAATCTGCAGTTAATAATTTTAAAAAATACGATTTCCCCATAAAGGAATCTAACGAAAACAGTTTCAAAGAAAATCAGATAATGGAAAATCAAAATAATCCGATTAAATCAAAAGAGAATCAAGAGACTGGAATACCTCTGGATCCTGCATTAAAACCAAAAACCGATAGCACAATTGTAAGACCTATCGAAAAATTGAACAAGGAAAAAAATGACAATATAATAATTCAGAAGGACAAAGTACCCGGCACGGATGTGAGATCTGTGAAAGAACCAGGACAAGTAACTCCAAAAATTTACCAGGAAAATGATACCGTAAAATGACTGATTATAAATTAATTTATCTGCTGGCAGCAGCACTTATTTTTTTATCACCTCCCCTATTATCAAAGGATTATCAAAAATCTGAAAAAATGATAAGTGATATTCTTAAAAACAACAATGTCACAAAAGACACAAAAGAACCTTCAAAAAATACTTCCGACACAGATTCAAAAGATAAAGAAGAAAACAAATCACAACAAAAAACTTCACCAACAGAAGACGAAGTACTTCATAAAACAGGGATTGAACTTTTTGAGGGAGGTTATAACGACCATTCGGCTTCAAATTTCAAACAGCTCATTGAACGATTTCCCGGCAGTATATATACAGACAATGCCTGCATCTATCTTGGAAAAATTGAACTTAAAAAATATAACTACAAAGACGCAGTTAAATATTTTCAAAAAATCAAAAAGGATTCAGGAGAGTACCCTGCCTCTCTATACTACACCGCTGAAGCACTCAACTATGACAAGCAGTATATAAAATCCATTGAATTATACAAGAAGGTATCTGCATCATTTCCTGATCATGAAGTTGCAGATAATGCCCTGCTGAATCTTAGTAAGCTTTACATAAAAGTCGGCAACGGACAAAAGTCACTGGAAGCACTTATTGAAATCCTGAAAAGCTACAGGGACCGTGAGACCATTGACGATGCATATTATCTCCTTGGAACTATTTACCTCAGGGATAAAAAATTGAGAGATATTGAAACTACAAGAAAAATATATAAAAGTTTTATTTTGAAGAGTGATAAGGGAGAAAAATACTTTAAGGACTCACCGCTTCTTCCAGTTGTAAAAAAAGAACTAAATGATCTAGAAAAAATTTTCTTCAACAAATACAAGTAGTCATCTTTCAATATGTACAGTCTGAGTCGGAAATGGAATATCTATTCCATTGGCATTCAGGGCATTATAGATAAGTTTAGTTGCCTCTAGTTTTTTTATATACTGATCTCCATATGCAGGAACCCAGAATTTTGCTGCGAAGTTCAATGAAAAATCACCCATTTCGATAAAATCAACAGCAGGAGCCGGATCAATACAGATATTTTCAATACTACTGATAACATTCAGTATTATCTCTGATACCTTTTCAACATCTGAACCGTAAGCCACACCAAAATTTACCATAACCCTGATTTTAGGATCCGGAAGAACATAGTTTTTAAACTTCATGTTCATAAGTTCACCATTAGGAATAACAATAATTTCATTATCATATGTCTGGAGTTTTGTATTGCGCAAGCCAACTTCTTTAATAATACCGGTGTCTCCATCAATAGTAACTTTATCACCCACAACAAATGAATTATCTAAAATAAGTATTATGCCTCCGATTATATTTGAAAGTGTATCTTTTACTGCAAAACCTATGGCGAAACCGGCAATACCCAATGAAGCAATGAGAGGAGCAATATTAATACTGAATCTTGAAAGTATCATGATCACAGCTACGGCATATATAACAACTCTTAAAATTTTATTAAAAAGAGGAATCAAATCATCATCCACTCTGGTATCAATTTTTTCCGCAACACTGCTCCCCCAGGAATGAACTAAAATATTAAGAGCTCTGGCAATAAGGTTTGCTGTGACAATAATAATAAGTGCTGTGATGACTTTGTCTGAAATCAGTGCAATCCATGAACTGGTTTCGAGAGAATATATGGATATTTTTATGCCGAAAAAAATAACAAGATAAGAAGAAGGTTTCTTGGAACATTCAAGTATTTTCTGATCAACATCAGTTTTTGTACGCCTGGCAATTCTTAAAAAAACCTTTTCAATTAAATAAACAATCAATCTCGATGTCAGAAAAAATACAATAAAAATAGCAAGAAAACGAAACCACCTGTTTTTTACGATATTACCTGCAGATGAATTTTCTATTTTAACAAACAAATCCTTTAAAAAACCATTTCTGTTAACCAGAAGTTCCGTGCCAATGGACTGCTTGAGTATATTTATTTTTATCCAATTATCCGCAGTAATTGAATAATCCGAAATATAAGACAGCATGCTGCTGTCAATTGCGGATGAAAAATCACCCCCAGAAGAGACCTTACCTCCATTTAATTCAAAAACAGACCAGTTGATGGTGATGTTCTTATCATGTATTATATAACGACCGGCAACTGCATATGAAGCTCCCGCGGAATTCATAATTTTAAAAACTTCATTATTTCCAGATCCACCGTAGGTATATTCAAATTTCAAATTTAAAGATTTGAGGTCCCTGTAGTCTAATCTCTCAATATCATTTTCAGTTTTAAAATTATCCTTTAACTGTTCAGAAATATATTTCGATAAAAATCTAATACCTGACTCACTATAATTTTCAAACGGAAGAAATATAATTTTTAATTTTCCTCTATCTGAATTAGTATTCTTTTTTTCTGCAGCATTAATATTTATGTTTGCAATTATAAAAAATGACAGCAATATACACTTCAAATAAAACATTATAACCTTCCCTTTTTACCTTAAAAAACTATAAAAATATTAGAGCCAAGTCAAACAGTTTTAATCATGTTTTTTCATTGACACACCTTTAAAACAGTAGTTAAATAATGAAAATCTGCGTAAATGGTTTATTAAATGATCGATATATATAATATTAAAATTGATGAATTATATGGTTCCACTGATCTTTCCCCTCATATGGAAGATTATATGGAAGCCATTGCAAATATTTCTGAAAAGAACAAAGTTGTCAGAGTAAAGGACATTGCTGCTGAACTGAAAATCAAAATGCCCAGTGTAACGTCTGCACTAAACAAACTCAAAGAGATGGGGCTTATCGAATATGAGAAATATGGATATATTGAACTGACTCCGGAAGGTGAAATTGCGGCAAAACGCGTTATAAGCAAACACATATGCCTGAAAGAATTCTTTTCAAAGATTTTACAGCTTAAGGAAATTGATGCAGAGGATGAAGCCTGTAAAATCGAACATCATATAAGCGGAGAAACCTGCAAAAAACTTCACAAATTACTAATCTACTATAAATCTGAAGGTGCAGCAGACAAGCCATGGGTAAATGAGATCATTGATATACTCAAATAGTATAACTTAAAAGAACTTTAAAATTCACTAAAAAAGCCCCTTCAAAAAGGGGCTTTTTTAATTTAATTATATTCAACAATTCATTATTTATCTTTATTCTTCTTCGCCTGAATATCTTTTATTACCTTTTCCTGTGTGTCTCTTGGAATAGGTACATATTTAAAGAATTCCATGGAATAGTTAGCTCTACCACTTGATATACTTCTAAGTTGTGTCGCATAACCGAACATCTCCATAAGAGGAACATATCCGTTAAGTTTCTGAGACCCCTTTCTATGCCTTCTCATCGAGTCTATTCTACCACGTCTTTTGTTTATATCTCCAACAACATCACCAATGTAGTCGTCAGGAGTGTTAACTTCAATCTTCATTAAAGGCTCAAGAAGGATTGGATCAGCATTCATGAAAGCCTGCTTGAATGCTACAGAAGCACATATCCTAAATGCCATATCAGATGAGTCAACCTGGTGAAATGAACCATCAAGAAGTGTGGCCTTCACACCAACGATTGGGAATCCTGCAAGAATACCTTCCTCAAGGGTTGCCTGAATACCTTTCTGGACAGAAGGAATAAATTCCGTAGGAATAGCTCCTCCCTTGATCTCATCTGTAAATTCAAAACCTTCATCTTCAATTGGTTCAATTCTGATAACAGTATGAGCATACTGACCCTTACCACCTGTCTGTTTCTGGTGCTTGTAGTTGACCTCTGCACTTCTTGTAATTGCCTCTCTGTAAGCAACAGATGGCTCTCCAACTTCCGCTTCAACACCGAACTCATGCTTAAGCCTGTCTATAATAATCTCAAGGTGAAGCTCACCCATACCTGAAATTATAGTCTCATTTGTTTCTTCGTCATATCTTACATTGAAGGACGGATCCTCGTTTGCAAGTTTCCTGAGAGCAGCACCGAGTTTCTCTTCCTCTTTTTTTGTAGGAGGTGAAACCTTAAGCTCAATAACAGTAGGCGGAATAAATATTGACTCAAGAAGAAGCGGGTGAGTAGGGTCACATAGAGTATCCCCTGTTTTTGTGTGCTTCATACCTATAAGCGCAATGATGTCACCTGTTTTTGCCTCTTCAACCTCGACTCTTTCCTTGGCATGAACCCTGAGGAGTCGTCCGATTCTCTCAGGCTTCCCTTTAGTAGAGTTCTGTACCTGCATACCGCTTTTTAGAACTCCTGAGTAAACCCTGATAAATGTCTGCTGACCAACATATGGGTCATTTATAAGTTTAAATGCAAGGGCACTGAATGGCTCATTATCAGCAGGATTCCTTGAAATTGTCTTTTCAGGATCATCAACATCAATACCGTGTGTAGCTCCAATATCAATTGGTGATGGCAGATAATCAACGATCGCATCAAGAAGCAGTCTTACTCCCTTATTCTTGTATGCAGAACCGCAGAAAACCGGAGTAATCATGAGTTTAATTACTGCTTCTCGTGCTGCCTTCATGAGCAGTTCGGCAGGAACTTCCTTCTCATCAAGAAAAAGTTCCATTACTTCTTCGTTAAAATCAGCAACTTTCTCTACAATATGATTCCTCGCCTCAATTGCCTGATCCATATATTCAGCAGGAATTGAGATTTCTTCTCTATCGAGTTCATGAAATTCATATGCCTTCATTTTTATGACATCTACAATTCCAATAAAGTCCTCTTCCGCTCCCATTGGGATCTGGAATGGTACAGGTTTTGCGTCAAGATATTCATCCATCTGATTACATACATCCTTGAAATCAGCTCCTACCCTGTCCATTTTGTTTACAAATGCGATTCTCGGTACTTTATATCTTTCAGCCTGGTTCCATACTGTTTCACTCTGCGGCTCTACCCCTGATACTGCGCAGAACAGTGCAACAACACCATCAATTACACGAAGAGATCTCTCAACCTCAATTGTAAAATCCACGTGCCCTGGTGTGTCTATAATGTTTACCTGATGATTATTCCACTCTGTCGAAATAGCAGCTGAAGCGATTGTAATACCACGCTCCTGTTCCTGTTTCATAAAGTCCATTGTTGCTTCACCGTCATGAACTTCTCCCAGTTTTCTTGTAACACCAGTAAAAAAGAGCATTCTTTCTGTACAGGTTGTCTTTCCCGCATCAATGTGTGCGGCGATTCCGATATTTCTCAATCTCTGGATGGGCATATATTCCTCACTTTTTATAGTTCTTTTCTGATTTAAGTACAGTTTTTTATATCAATAGAAAATTATTGAATAGTTATAAGTTTTGCCATCACGGAAAAGTGCCAAAAACACTTCCGAAGGCATCTTCGAATATGTTCCGGATTTGTCAAATTTTTTTTTACTTGATAGGCAGCTTTAGGAGCTCGATCTGAATTTCAGAATTTACTGCAGCTTTTGTCCCGGGATGACTGGACATTATGTAATTAAACACATCCCTGGCTTGATTTTCATAACCCATTTTCAGATAGCATATGCCTTTGCTGTAACAGGCATTTACACCTGATTCATCATTGCTGAATTCCCTGAACATTCTGTCATAGATATCTATGGCATCCAGGTATCTGAATTTCTGCAAGTAGATTTCTGCAATGTATCTGTAGGCGTCACTTCTGTAATTGCCATTATAATAGACTTCAAGATATTCGTTAAAGTGCTTTAAGGCTTCTTCATATTTTTTCAGGTTATAGAACTGGAGTGCATTATCAAATCTCATTCTATCGGAGGCCTTTCTCAGACCGGATTCTTCAGAATTTTCCTGGGCAACGAGCTGTAGTGACAGACTGATTATTATGATACAAAAGAATAATTTTCTGAAAAAATACACTTTATTCTCCCGATATTATATTTTATAGATACATTATCGGCAAAAGTAAAAATATCAGTATTTTTTTTAGACAGTAGTGCTTGACATAATATATATTTTAGTAATAAATTTATTCATTAAGAAAAGGCGAGTAATTTAATGCAAAAAATTATTATTATAGAAGATGATTACGCAATAAGGGAAAGCCTGAGCGAAATACTGTCAATGAAGGGATATGAAGTTCTTGCTGCGGAAAGTGGTCTAGATCTTCAGAACAGACTGCAGGATTTCAAACCGGATCTGCTTATTACTGATATAATTATGCCGGACAAGGACGGCATTGAAGTTATCATAGAAATGAAGAAAACCCATAATGATATAAGACTGATTGCAATTTCAGGCGGTGGAAGAATAGATTCAGAAAGCTACCTGAATACTGCAAAATATCTTGGCGCAGATGCAACATTAAAAAAACCATTTACCCATGATCAGCTGATTCAGGTTATTGAAAATCTTCTTCCAAACAAATAATTTTCCGCAATGAATATCCCTGCGACAAGAAAGGCATGTGAAAAAGATATACCTTCCGTTTTAAAAATTGAAAAAGAAACTATCAATTCATGGACTGCAAACCAGTTTGCTGATGAAATAAATAACAATAATTCTTTTTTTTATGTTCTGGAAAGAGATGAGACCATAATAGGCTATATTGTTGTATGGAAAGTTTACGATGAGATCCACCTAAACAGCATAGCAATAACCGAAAAGGAAAGGGGAAATTCCCTTGGAAATTTATTGATTGACTCTGTCATCAATGAAATAAAACCTGATTGTATCACAAGGATCATACTGGAAGTGCGCAGCAGGAATAAATCTGCCATCTCCTTCTATGATAAACTCGGATTCAGAAATATCGGAACTAGAAAAAAATATTATGATGATGACGATGCCATAATAATGGAGAAGCTGTTAAATGAAAAACAATAATGCATATTTCCTCAAGAGCTGTACTAAGAAAAACCAATTCCCGGTTTTCCCATACCCTGAATTTGCTTTCATGGGACGTTCGAATGTCGGCAAATCGTCACTGCTTAATACAATACTCGGACAGAAGGATCTCGTAAAAACAGGCTCCAAACCGGGCGTAACAAAAACAATAAATTTCTTTATTGTAAATGATAACAAATCCTTTGTTGACCTTCCAGGCTTCGGATACGCCAAACTGCCGTCAGATATGAGAAAAAAATTCATGCCCATGATAAAGGAGTATGCAGGTGCCAGAGATAATCTGAAACTTGTGTTTCTTCTTATAGATATAAGGAGAATTCCGGGTGATTTTGAAAAAGAAATTATAAACTACCTTGCGTCATTAAAAATTCCAACAGCAATAACACTTACAAAAAGCGACAAGCTCTCAAACAATGAAATCGCTAACAGTATAAAAAAAATTGAGGCTGCTCTTGAAATAAGCAGAGATTCAATTTTCATAACTTCAGCAAAGGATAAAAAGGGAAAGAAGGAACTCCTCTCACTCATTGAGGAGTTCTCTAAAAGATGACTATATCTGTGTCATGAGGTACATGATCCGGCTTGCCTTATCTTTCGGAAAAAGAGTTATCAGGTAGGATGTTATACTTGTCTGCCCCAGTGTCTGTGCATTTGTATCCATTTGCCTAAGCACATCAATAATCAGAGGATCCTCCCATTTTTCCATAATCTTAACTGAATCCTCCGGAGGCATGTTTGACATTTTATCAGCCAGCACCTCAACATTCTTTTTATATCCGCTGTACTGTTTTTTTTCATCCTCAAACTTCTTTTTTTCAAGTTCAAGTCCCTTACGAATATCTTCCACTTTCGTTTTTTCTGAATCAAGTTCCTTTTCTTTTTCGGAAATAAGAGCCTCCCTCTTGTCCAGCCCTTCTATTCTCTCCTGAAGTTTATCCTTCTCCTTTTCAAACTCCTCTTTTTCAATGAGGCTTGGGTCATCACCTGAAGCTTTTGTTACGAATTCCTCTTCTCCCTTTATACTGGTGACCATTTTCCCCATATTAACCAATCCTATATAGTCGAGCCAGAAAAGCCCGATTCCCGAAAGAAAAATTATCAGTACGACCAGATATATAATTTTGGATCTGTCGGATACTCCTCTCATGATTATCTCCTGATAAAATATTTTTCAGACAGCATGTCTGTCCCTGTTTATTTTTTATCTCCGGCCACAGTCTTGTTTTCACTGTATGCCCTGATTATCTGGCTCCGGGGCAACCCTGTTGATATGCCTTTTGAGTCCCCTGTAATGGTTTCTATTATTTTTTCGGGAGAGAGTTTTTTACCTCCCAGAAAACCGGAAAGTCCTGTATCGGTTTCCTCAGTACCAGTGAGTTTTCCCGAGACATTTGTATTCAGTACTGATTTAAGTAAAGATGCGGAAATTCTATTCTTCTCAGAATAGAGTTCCGACGGATTAAGAGACTTAACGCCTGAAACTGTCTTTGTAATACTGTTTTTTTCAACACCGCTTTTCAGACTGGAGATTGCATCATTCTTCATCTTTTCAAAACTGATTTTTGAATCTGTACCTGTGACTTTTCCGGAAACATTTTTGCTTCCGAGACCGAAACGGTTTCTGATCTCATTTATTCTCTTCATTATTGAATACATATCACTTATCATTCTAACCCTCCATGAGTTTTCTCATGTAAATTTTCTGATTCATGTCGTCATTCTCTTTGGCAATTTCTCTGGCAAGTTCATAGTTGAACTCATCAATTTTTTTCTCTCTGAGCTTTTCAACAACCTTCTTTTCCCTGGAGGCTTCAACGAGTTTCAGCCTGATTCTGTTTATTTCTGGTTCCATATCCTGAATCCTGATCTCTGCATCACTGATTGCCCGTCTTGATGCATCAACGTATTTCAGAAGCATCATTGTCTCATCAGAAGAGAATTTGCCTTTCTTTAAATTATCTCTGTATCTGCCTTCATAAAGATTTATTTTCTGCTTCAGTTCATCCTGAAGAGCTCTTTCCTTATTCTGCTCCCCAAGAACTTTCATGAGTTCATTTTTTACCTCGTTTTCCCTTGCTTCCCGCATATCGAGAAGTTTCTGCAGTTTAAAATGAAATTTTTTCATTCCTCACTACCTCGTGAGTCCGGGAAATAAAGGTCTTTCACCGCCGCCAAGAGTCTTTTTCTCCTCTTTCGGCAGCATCATGCCAACAAGCCTCTTCCTTATGTTTTCAAGTGTATCCTCTTCATATATTCCCTGCTTAAGAAAATCATTTATTTCCTCAATCATACTGATAGCAAGATCCACCCTGGGATTCGCTCCGCGCACATATCCGCCAAGATTAATGAGATCCTCTGCATCTGTGTATGCAGCAAGCAGCTCGCGCATCAAATTTGCCGCCTTCTGGTGTTCAGAATCCACAACATCTTTCATACAACGTGAAACAGACGCAAGAACATTGATGGCCGGGTAATGCCCTTTGTTGGCAAACTTTCTGTCCAGTACAATGTGTCCGTCAAGGATCCCCCTGGCAGCATCACCAATGGGCTCATTCATATCATCTCCTTCAACAAGAACAGAATAGAAACCGGTTATACTTCCACCATTGCTGCTTGTACCGGCCCTTTCAAGAAGTCTGGGCATCATTGTAAATACAGAAGGCGGATATCCTCTTGTAGCTGAAGGTTCCCCTGCAGCAAGGCCCACTTCCCTCTGTGCCATTGCAAAACGTGTTACTGAATCCATAAGCAGGTTCACGGCCTTCCCCTGATCCCTGAAATATTCGGCAACTGCATGAGCAAGGAATGCCCCTCTTAATCTCAGCATTGGAGGCTGGTCAGATGTTGCGGCAATGACAACCGATTTCTTAAGTCCATCCCTCCCAAGCTCCTTCTCAACGAAGTCCTTTACCTCTCGCCCCCTCTCACCGATGAGTGCAATTACGTTTACATCGGCATCTGTATAACGGGCTATCATGCCAATTATAGTTGATTTACCCACACCGGAACCGGCGAAGATGCCTATTCTCTGTCCACGGCCTACGGTAATCAGCCCATCTATGGCCCTGATGCCCACAGAGAGGGGTTCATCTATTACTGTTCTTTCCAGCGGGTTTATAACCTTACCCTCAACAGGATATTTTTCTCTTGTATATATCTCACCCTTGCCGTCAAGAGGCTTGCCTATACCTGAGATTACGCGTCCGAGGAGCTCGTTCCCGACCGAAACCATGAGACTGGTACCCACAGCATAAACTTCCGCACCTGGTACAACCCCCTTCATATCGCCTATTGGCATGAGAATTACCCTGTTCCTGTTGAAACCGACCACTTCGGCATAGAGATACTGGCTTTCACCGGTCTTTATACGGCAAAGATCACCATACTTCACAGCAGGCCCCACAGACTCAATAGTGAGTCCCACAATTCTCTCAACCTTCCCTGAAAACTTAATTACTTCAACATCATCAATAATATCCCTGTACTTGGAAAGTATGTCGATCTTTTCGTGTGGAAGTATGTTAATCAATATTATGTCTCCTTAAAATCTAATAAAATTCCCGGTAATGGAATATCCGGGAATTTCCTGTCAAAGCGTTGTTGTATTTCTGATTGCTTCTTCTATTGCATCAAGCTGAGTCGAGATTCTTGCATCTATTGCACCAACATCTGTCTCAATGATACAACCTCCGCGCTCAACCCTTGAATCTTCATAGATGTTGACTTTTTTAAGTGACTCCATCATTTTTATGAGCTCATCCTTATGAGCAGTGGTCATGTCAAGGTCTGCAAAGTTGACCCTGATATCGATTCTGTCCCTGTCCTTGACCCTTTTAATTGCTTCTTTGATATTGTTTATTACAACTTCACGCCTTTCCACAATCTCGTCTTTAATTACCTTTCTGGCAATCATGAGAATCATCTCACTCATAAGTCTTTCTGATGATTTTATAATCTCATCCCTGATATCTACAGCAGTGGAGACTATTGTGCCGAGCCTGTCTATGAGACGCATTACTTCAGCCTGACCCTCTTTGTACCCTTCCTCACGACCGGCCTCATGCCCCTTCATATAGGCATCGTGTTCGATTTCTGAAACTTTTTTTTCAGCTTCAAGGATTATTTTTTCAGCCTCAAACTTGCTCTTTTCAATTTCCCTTTCGGCTTCAGCAGTATGACGCTCCTTCTCTATCTTGATGTCTTCCCTTACCTTTTCAAGTTCAGCAAAGGCAAGGGCCTTACCCTCTTCCTCAATATGTCGGGCCCTTTCCCGGGCCTGTTCGAGCATCTGGTTGACTTCCTCTTCGGTTTCACGTCTGTACCTTTCGAGTTCAGCCTCCATCTCCTCTATGGATGGTCCCTGATACACATCAATGGGGTTGCCGTCCTCATCCATCTCGAATTCCTGATATTCATCGGTTTCAAGAAGGTTCTTCTGATACTTTGACGGCAGTTCAACCTGTTTTATTACAGTGAGCTGTTTTATCTCCCCGGATTTAAAAACTAGCTTAGACAACCAGTTCCTCCTCTCCTGCACGTGCGACTACAATGTCACCGGCATCTTCAAGTTTTCTGATTATATTAACAATTTTCTGCTGTGACTCCTCAACATCACGCAGCCTGATTGGCCCCATGAAATCCATATCTTCTCTGAGGAGTGACGCAGCACGTTTTGACATGTTTCTGAATATTTTCTCCTGAACCTCTGCATCAACACCCTTGAGGGCCTTGGCAAGTTCCTGTGTATCAACCTCGCGGAGCACCTTCTGGATTGACCTGTCATCAAGCAGCACGATATCCTCGAAAACAAACATCCTCTTCTTGATCTCCTCTGCAAGTTCCGGGTCTTCCTCCTCCAGAGCCTCTATGATAATCTTTTCAGTACCACGGTCAACATTGTTAAGTACCTCAACTATGGTGTCAATACCGCCGGCCTGTGTAAAGTCCTCACTGGCAAGTGTGGAAAGTTTACGCTCAAGAACCCGCTCAACCTCACGGAGTACGTCAGGAGATGTCCTCTTCATCTCGGCAATACGCCTAGCAACGTCTGCCTGAACATTATGCGGAAGTTCCGCAAGAATCGCAGCAGCCTTCTGCGGATCAAGGTATGCAAGAATAAGTGCAATGGTCTGGGGGTGCTCCCCCTGAATAAAGTTCAGCAGGTGAGAAGGGTCTGTTCTTCTTATAAAATCAAAGGGCCTTACCTGAAGTGACGAGGTAAGCCTGTTTACAATATCAATGGCTTTCTGTGTTCCAAGAGCCCTCTCCAGTACATCCCTGGCATAATCGATACCACCGGTAGAGATAAACTCCTGGGCCATCATCATTTCCTGGAACTCCTGAAGAACCCTGTCCTTTTCATCAGGCTCGATCTTGTCAAGCCTTGCAATTTCAAAGGTGAGCTGTTCAATCTCATCCTCTCTCAGGTGTTTGAATATATCTGATGATACATCGGACCCAAGGGAAACAAGAAATATTGCCGCCTTCTGCCTTCCAGTCAGTTGTGATTTTTTGGACTGAAGCATCTAAAACTCCGCAAAAAAGTTATGCCGATTATTTCAAATCGGCAATATAGACATGTTATTACTTATATATCGGCTTTATTGCCAAAAAACAATTATTTTTTATTCCTCTGCCAGCCATGTTCTCAGAAGCTGTGCAACATCGTCCGGTCTTTCCCTTGCAAGCTGCAGTGCGCTCTCCTGAAGCTCAAGCCTTGCCCTTTCTTCCAGAGAAAGCTCAACATCGATGCCCTCCTCTTCAGCAGCTTTAAGAGCAGCCTCACGCATCCTCTGCTGTTCCAGGGCAAGCGCCTCTTCCCTGGCTCTTCTTCTTCTCTCGAATTCTTTCTGTATGGCTCTGAACAGGATAAATCCTACGAAAAGGGCCACAACGCCGATGAGTGCCGCAAGAAGCAGTTTCTTCATCTGTTCCTTTCTTCTGTATTCTTCACGCAGTGAATTCCAGTATTCACTTCTGTCGAACATAATATTTTCAACAGCCACCTGGTCGCCCCTGCCGTCGTCGAAATTTATGGCCTTTTTAACTATATTCTCAGCCTTTTTCAGATCCTCGGGAGCAAGCGTCTTCTGAATAGGTTTCTTTGCCGGATCAAGATCGTACTCACCGCTCTCAAGACGGGGAAGATCCTGAATGCCGTCAATGGCAATGGCAACAGAAACCTTAGTTATATCAAATGGATCACGCTTTATTTTCCTTGTAGTCTTGTTTACAGCATGATTTTTTATATTTTCCTGTTTGTTGTACTTAGCAAACTGATCATCGCTTGCCTTGTATCCTGGAGGTTTGTTCCCCTCTGTCCCGGATGGCCCCTCAGGATTAAAACCATGGCCCTGGAAATCCTCTTTTGTTGACTTCTCGGAAACGATTAGAGAATCCTGAATTTTTCTTTCGGAATATGGCGTTTTGGGATTGTCCGGAGTCATAATAATGGGAGTATGCTCAACCTGTTCCTCCTCCTTCTTGTCCCAGTTAAAGTCCATATTGAGCCTTACAATCTGGATTCTGTCGGAGGTGTAGATTCTCTCAAGACCCTCACGGATATCCTTGAGCATCTTTACCCGGGCTTTCTCTTCTATTTTTCTTCGGTATTCGAGAATAGTATATTCTTTCTTTTCGTTCTCAAAATCATCGTCAAAGTTTGAAATAATTTTGCCGTATTCATCTGTAACAGTAACATCTTCAGGCTTGAGTCTGTTCCCAACAGCACGTGCAACAAGATATGTTATACCATTGATCTCTTTCTTGCTGAGTTTATCATATCCCGGAGCAAGATGTACTGTTACAGCAGCAGTATAAGGAACAGATTTGGTTGAATAGAGGCTGTCCTCGGACATGGCAATCTCTACAGATGCCTTGCTTATATTTGAAAGTGATTCAATATGCTTCTGTATTTCACCCCGGAGAGCACGCATGTACTTGACATCGAGCTCCTTGTCGGTTTCAGTCCATTTGGAAATATCGAAAAGCTGAAACCCTGGAATTCCCTTTGGGAGGAGATTATCCTGCGCGAGTTTTGTTACGATTACTGCCCTGTCTTTGGGTTTTACAAGAATAGTTGAGGTACCGCTAGTCTCATAGTGATACCCCAATTCATCCAGCTTCTTTGTAACAAGCCCGAAGTCACTGACGGAGAGTTCAGGGAAAAGCGCCACATTAGGTTCACTGCTTGAGACACTGAAAAGAAGAACAAAGGACACTACAACCACCCCGGCTACAACACCGATAATGATCTTCTTGGTTTTATCAAGTTTATTGAGAACTTCCTTAACCTGTCCTGCCAGTTTTTTAAACAGATCTCCCATGGGCCCCTCCGGTAAATGTGGACAAATCTAATGAGACATAATACAAATACAGGATATGGGCATAAATGTCAATTAATTTCCTAAAAAAACACGCTTTTATACAAGAATTATCTCAGATTCATCAGTTCGCGATAGGCATTAATGGCTCCGTCCCGTATGGCCTTTGTAAAGGCAAGGGAAATCTCGGCCTTCTGGTTGGCAATCATGACCTGGTGAATATCAACTTTTTCAGGCTCATAAATCATCTGCTGAACCTGATCCTGCGCATCAACCTGCAGGTCATTTACTTTTTTCACTGCATTATTAAGAACATCCGCAAAAGTGCCGGAGACATCGTCTCCCTCCCTCTTTACACGCGGCTCTCCGCTGTAATGAAGAGGATCAGAAACATTCATTTTTACAATATGCCCGTTGGTAATTCCATCAATCATTTTACACCCCCTGGATCTTTAGAAGAATCTCAATTCAACCTTGGAATCAGCCAGAAATTCATTCTTCAGTATGTTAAATTTTTCATCTTTTTTTATATTTATCTTTCCGGAAATTCCGTCAACAACCTTCATTTCTTCAACTGCACTGTATCCTCTGCACATATTAAAACCTCCTTATGGCTTAAGCGCCGTTTCTGCCTATTTCGAGAGCCTTGCTAAACATCGTCTTTGCATTGTTTACCATCATGACATTTGCTTCGTATGATCTCGATGCGGAGATCAGGTCTGTCATTTCTGTGACAACATTGACATTAGGCATTCTCACATAACCCTTTTCAGGACCTGTTGCGATTGCATCGGGATGTGTGGGATCATAAACCAGCCTGAAAGGCTTTTTGTCATCCTCAATCTTTACAACCCGTACACCTTTGCCCTCGCCATGGTCTATTCTGTCCGGGACAAGCGGCGACTTGTAATTAGGCCTTATGTTCACGGGTGCAAAGATTGCCCTTTTACGCTTATAGGGCCCGTCCCCTTCGGGAGTACGCGTGGTTGTTGCATTTGCAATATTGCTGCTTATAAGGTCCATACGGAGCCTCTGGGCAGTAAGTCCTGTTGATGCTATATTAAAACTGTCGAACATTCCCATTATAAACCTCCTCTAGCCCTATGATGCTCTCATGGCCATTTTAAGCATTTTATAGTTTTGATTCAGGGAGGAGACAAATGCATTGTACCGCATGAGGTTCTTTGATGCGTCCACCATCTCCTTCTCAATATCAACATTATTTCCGTCATTTCTGTAGGAGGTTGAATAATCAAGGTTAACTCTCGGCTGGACACCCTTAATATCTCTTTCAATGAAAAATGGAATGTGTTTTTTGTCTGTAAGTATTGAAGGGAGCTTCTGTGAATTCAGGGCATCTTCACGCTGATTAATGGCCCTTTTAAGTTCACTTTCAAAATTAACTTCGCTCCTCTTGAAATGAGGGACGTCAACATTGGTTATGTTGTTTGTAATAACCTTTCTTCTGAGAGTCTCAACATCAAGAGACTTCTCCAGAAGGTAGTTTGTTGTCATCATACCGCTTCTGTCGAACATACAAAACTCCTTATAAACCCCTATGTATTTCTGTTCGGCATTTCAGTAAAATGTATAAGTCTTTTTTTAAAGAGACATAATTTTTTTTTAAAACAGCTCATTTTTAATATTTACACACAAGAACCAGTGGAAAGAATAATTCTACCCTATTATCTGAATAGGGTCACCAGTAACTGCCTTCCCGCCGTAAATTACCTCAGCAAAGACCACCTCACCGGGCATTACGCAGTCACCGGCAAAAGGCTGTTTTTCTTCTCCGCTGCGGCAGGTTTTCCCTGTCTGGCTCAGTCTGAGAAAGACATTCCCAATTTTAAAAATGGTTCCCAAAGGAAGTGTATGAAAAGAAAGACCTCCTGTAGTGATATTTTCTCCGAAACTCCCCCATTCGAGGGAATGCCCAGGTTTTGCATCAACTTCAGCATAGCTCTCCCTGGCAAGAAGGCTCACCTGCCGTTTTCCGGAACCAAAATGTGCATCATTCTCTATCCCTTTCCCTGAAATAAAACTGCACTCCGAAACCGGTTTCTTAACAGACCCCTTCCCGGAACCGACATTGAGGCTCACGACCTCTCCTGCTGCCCCCTTATCCCTGACATAGTCTGACTTTCCGCCCTCCTTGTAGAGAAGGGATATATTCCCCATGGACATTCCGTAACCTGTGGATTTGCACATGTCATATATTGAAAGGAGAGCAATCGACACAGCAGTGAGAGCCTCCATTTCCACACCGGTTTTTCCTTCGCACGTGACAACAGATACAGCGTCAATTGAATCATCATTCACTGAAAACTGGATATCCACACCGCTCAGAAAAAGAGGATGACACATGGGAATTATGCGGGATGTTTCCTTTGCTGCCATAATCCCAGCAACCTGTGACACAGCAAGCACATCCCCCTTTTTCACCCTGCCGCCATTAATTAGCTCAATCAGTTCAGGAGACACGAAGATTCTCCCCGAGGCAAGAGCAAGCCGTTTTGAAACATTCTTGTCTCCAACATTTACCATACGAGCCCTGTTCTGTTCATTGAAATGTGTAAATTCCATTCTAACCGCCTATTGTGTATATGTACTCTGTTCTGAGGCAGCTCTCTCCGCCAGAAAAAGGATTGTTGCAGTTTAGTTATCCGCAGTGTACATCTTTCATTGATAAAACAATATTATTAATGCTTCAAATCTGCAACATGTTTTAATATAATATCATAATCAGATATCGAAAAGCGCCATTATGCATGAGACAATATATGGCCTATTTCATCTACTGAATTTGCCATATATGTGGGGTTCTCCCCTGACAGCTCATAACTGTCTCCATAACCGTATGTCACAGCAATGCTGTCCATTGAGTTTTCCCTTGCACCGATTATATCATATTTCCTGTCACCTATCATTACCGCCTGAACAGGGCTTGCACCTGAATCCTCCATGACCCTGGCGATTATATCCCTCTTTTCAAGATTAGCCACCTCCAGTATATTACCTGAAATGTGGTCAAAATACTGTATAATTCCGAAGTGTTCCAGTATCTTCACTGCAAAGGGTTCCGGCTTCAGCGTGGCAAGAGATACAGTGAAGCCCTGATTTTTAAGTCCACCCAGAAGTTCAGGAATTCCTCCATAGACCTCATTCTCGAACATTCCCTTTTCCACAAAGTACTCCCTGTAGAGCTTCACTGCCTTTTCCACATCATCAGGTGAAAAGCAAAAATGATCCCTGAAGGAATCGCGCAGCGGAGGTCCTATGAATTTAAGCAAATTCTCCCTCTTCGCCTGGATGCCGAATTTTTCAAGTGCGTACATTATTGAATTAGTAATACCCTCTGCAGGGTCTGTAACTGTACCGTCAAGGTCAAAGAGCACATGTTTATATTTCCTTTCTGTCATGATCTGTCATCCGTAAATATTATTCTTGCCTTTATTGGCCACCCATATAAAAATCAGGTCAACCAATTATTAGGACAGAATTTTATGTATAAGGTTAAAAAAGAAAAATGCCCTCTCTGCGGTTCCGGTGAAATTGAGGGTCACTACAGAATAACTTCATACATTGAGCACTTTGACACGGAAAGATGCAGAAGATGCGGATTTATTTTCATGAACCCTCCATTTGACGATGAGACCCTGAACTCTTTCTACAGCAGGGAATACTATGAAGGGGAAGCGGATTATTCATATATAGACGAAAGACAACTGGGAGAGTTTGCAGATTATGTATACAGGGCACGAATCAGAAAGATAAAGAAGTATGTGCAGGAGGGGAACTTCCTCGACGTGGGCTGTTCCTTCGGCGGGCTTCTGGGCGCCGCAGCAAAACAGGGATTCTCGCCATACGGCATAGAACTTTCCGCATTCTCCCATGAACATTCCTCAGAGCTGTTTCCGGGAAACATTCACAACGGAACACTCGGCGATCACCCATTTAGTGAGGACTTTTTCTCGGTCATAACAATGGTTGAACTCATAGAGCACCTTGAGGACCCGGCAGAAGCAATTGCTGAATGCTACAAATTACTCAAGAAGGATGGGCTCCTTCTCATACAGACAGCTAACATGGAGGGGAACCAGGCCAGGCGTGAAGGAGAAAACTATGCCTACTACATGCCGGGGCACCTGTCCTATTTTACAAAAGGAAACCTCACAGAACGCCTGAAAACGGCCGGATTCAATAAAATAAAGGTCTATCAGCCCGTGGACTTCGGACTGCTCCCAAAACTAAAAAAATCAAGGGGTTCTTTCAAAACATTAAAGGACTACATGGCATGGTACAGAATTTCAAAATACCACATGCTAAGTAAAATACACTTCGGCAACTTCGCCATGACAAGTTCCATGGTTGTCTATGCGGTGAAGTGAAAGTGATAAAAACCGAACGCCCACAGCCATTTCAGACTTAAATGAAGCCCTTCAGAATAAAATTAAATTTACTTCTTCATTCCAAAACATCTTACATTCCAGTATGTTTTCACTTCATTTTTTTTCTTTGAAGAAAAAGCCTTTCCCATATCGTCAAAAAATTTAGGGGCATACTCCCATTTCTTTCTGGATTCAAAGAGCATACAGAGATTATCCTCTCCATTGATTACAAAATCTCCGCTTTCCCTGTCAAGGTTAAAGAGATCCTTTTCTTTATTCGGTATAATTACCCTTTTCAGAGTAACCCTGTTTCCCTTAGAAGCAAGCCAGTCACTGAATTCATGGATATTCTGGAACCTCATGGTGTATTCCTCCATATTCTCAACACTCCTGCATGAGATTAAAAGAAGTAATATTGATGTAACTTTTACGAAAATGATCAGTTTCTTTAACATTCCTGTCTCCTTTAATTATAGCAAACCTCAATGAAATCTATCGAGTCTGACTGTATAAATGTGGATTTAGTTCTAGTTATTTATATCGTATCTAAAATAATAGTTCTGAAATTTTTTAAAACATCACCGCCTTCATTGACATTTTTTATTCCTTATCTTTAAGTAAATTATAAAAACAGAATTATTTTCATAAACCTGAAACTGTCAAAGGCACTCAGGGGGAGAAAAACATGAAGTGGATAGAAACAGAGAATACAATACTTCCGGTAAAATCATGGTGTGAAACTATAGAAGATGATGCTCTTAAACAGGCCAGAAACCTCGCAAACCACCCGGCGCTGTTTCATCACGTGGCACTCATGCCGGACTGCCACGTAGGCTACGGCATGCCAATCGGCGGAGTCATAGCATGCGAAAATGCGGTAATACCAAATGCAGTCGGCGTGGACATAGGATGCGGAATGGGCGCCATTGAAACCGGCCTCTCCTTCGAAAACATCAAAGAAAGAAAACAGATACGCAGATTCCTTGACCTGATAAAATCAGCAGTCCCCGTTGGAGAGGGTAATTCACACGCCGGGAAACAGAAGTGGGAAGGGTTCAGCAGGTTCTATGACACAATAAAGGGCATCATGCCCGGATGGTACAGCGAAAAAAGCGCCGTACTTGACGCAAAGAATCTCGGCTCACTTGGCGGAGGGAACCACTTCATGGAACTCCAGAAATCCGACACCGGAAAAGTCTGGCTCATGCTACATTCCGGTTCCAGAAATCTTGGCTACAGAATTGCCTCATACTACCACGGCCTTGCGGTAAAATTAAACGAAAGTGACCGAATTAAAATTCCGGACCGCGACCTGTCATTCCTTGATGCTGACAAGGAAGGGAAAGACTACATCAGGGACATGAACTTTGCACTTGACTATGCCCGTGAAAACAGACGAAGGATGATGGCAGTGTTTAAAGATGCGTTCACCGAAGTTTTCGGCAGCGTCAGTTTTATGGAGGAGATAAATATCCACCACAACTATGCGGTATATGAAGAACACTTTGAAAGAAAAGTCTGGGTCCACAGAAAAGGAGCCACCTCTGCACACAAAAACCAGCCGGGCATAATACCGGGATCCATGGGCACATCATCATACATTGTCAGAGGACTGGGCAATCCTGAATCCTTCATGTCATGCTCTCACGGTGCAGTCAGGGTCATGGGGAGAAAAGACGCATGCAGGAGATTAAGCATCCACGACTGCGATATGGCCATGGAAGGCATTGTCTTTGACCGGTGGAAGAGATACAAGGGCCATGGAAAAAAAGGAGAGAACAGACTCCTTGACCTCAGTGAGGCTCCGCTTGCATACAAAAATATTGACCAGGTCATTGAAGCTGAAATGGACCTCATCGAACCGGTTGTGAGACTTTCACCACTAGGTGTGGTAAAGGGGTAATAACCAGAACAGCCAAGGGTCCGAACGCTGAACCTTCCACTTACACCAGCCCCTCAAGTCCCCATGGCGCCAGAACCTTCTTTAAAGCCTGCGGACCATTCACATAGGAAAGAAATACTCCGTAGTTTGTGTACGGAACACCAACTGAATCAAGGTCCCTTATGCGGGCCTCCATCTTCTGGTCACTTACCATGCATCCGCCGCAATGTATAATCAGGTCATACTTTTCAAGGTCAGGGTTCTCATAGAATTCCCTTCCAAAATTGTGTTCTATGGAAATACCAGGATCTATTTTGTTAAGAATCCGCGGAATCTGTACAATCCCAATATCCTCACCGATTCTGGAATGATTGCAGGCCTCGACTATGAGTACCCTGCTCCCCTTCTGTAGTTTATCGAGGGTCTTTATCCCATTCACAAATTCAGGAAGCCTTCCTCCCGATGTGTGGTTTATCATTACGATGGAAAATGTTGTAAGCATTATATCTTCGGGACACCATTTACCCATGATGTCCATTGCCTGTGAATCTGTTATGATTGCCTTGGGCCGAATAGATAAACTGTCAAGAAACCTGTTGAAACGCTCAATTTCTGGTTCAGGGTTTTCACTTCTGGCTGTACCAAGGTCCATCCTGAATGATACAGGATAGGCCCATTTACGGGTAATGTACTCCTCAACCATGGCCTGGGGCCGAAGAAACCTGCCCTGGGGAGTTTCATCATCCATGGGAATTATAAGTACATAAAAATTATCCCTTTCAATAAATGGCAAAAGTTCCGGAGCTGACTTTCTCCTGTCATAGTTGTTTAATATAAATTCAATTAGCCTTGCCCTTTCCGGAAAATCAAGGGCATTTATTTCAATTGACCGGCACATTTTAAGTACCGGGAAGGATGCCTCCATCTCCTTCACTGAATCACTGCCCTTTTCACTGAAAAGGTTATAGATAACCATTGCCTGTTTCCCAAGCTCCCTGGCCTCATCAAGTATTTCACTCTCAAGGCCAAAACCCTCATTCTCGGGATTCACAACAAGAAGTACCAGGTCACACTCCTTGATCTCACTCTTTACTTTCTGCTTCTTCTTCTCTCCAAGAACGCCGCTCTCATCTGCACCTGCAGTATCGCTTATTCTCACAGGGCCTATGCCGTGTATCTCGAAAAGGGCAACCTTTGAATCCGCCGTGGTGCCTGGAGTTTCATCTACAATTGAAGTATTCTGTTCAGTGATAAGATTCATGATAGTGCTTTTGCCCACATTCATTCTTCCGAAGATTCCCACATTATCCCTTTTCACAATTACTGACATGATTTTCTCCTTTTGTAATGGGCTGATGTCCCTGTGCTCTCAAGCCTTACTTCCATGCCTATACTCCTCATCTCTTCAACAATATCCGAAGAAAGAGGGCACCTTTCAGGTTTCCCCTCATATAATTTATAGTTTCCCCTGTTTTTCTCAGGAGAGAACTGGGGCATTATGACATTTGCGCCGGCCAGAACTCCCAGTTTTCTACCGCCGGGACTGATTGTTTCAAGGGCTGTTGTTGCCGCTATGTTTATAAAAGGCATGGCAATACGCAGGGCCGAAATCATGTTAAGGGAAAGCGCAAGTCTCTCCTGCTCATCTATTAACGCGCCGCCCATGGGTGTATGACCGTGGGGAATAAAAGGCCCCATGCCGCACATGTCTATGTCCATGTTCCTGAAAAAAAGAATATCATCGGCAAGGTCTTCAGCTCTCTGCCCGGGCAGGCCGATCATTACGCCTGTCCCAACCTGATATCCCGCTTCTCTCAAAGATTCAAGACACCTGACCCGGTTTTCGTAACTCATTTCTTCGGGATGTATCTTTTCATATAACTTTTTACTAGATGTTTCTATTCTGAGAAGGTACCTTCCGGCTCCGGCCTCAAAGAATCTCCGGTACACTTCAGGACTCTGCTCTCCCAGAGAAAGTGTTATTGCCATCTCCGGATAGACTGCTTTTATCCCCTTCAGCATATCCTCAATGAACTCTGTAAAATTTTTATCCCTTCTCTCTCCTGACTGAATGACCATGGACCTGATACCGCAGTTCCATACATTAGCCGCAACTTCAATTATCTCCACCACAGATGTATCATATCTTTCCATGGAGGAGTTGGACTTTCTGATGCCGCAGTAGAGGCAGTCATTTACGCATATATTGGAAATTTCAAGAAGCCCCCTGAGATAGACACTTCCAGGGTCAACCTCTCTGTATGCATCCCTTGCCCTTTGAAAAAACTCTTCCTGCTCCTGTCCACGGGACTTCAGTATATCAGCAATTTCATTCCTAGAAATAGATGTCACGTTCCCCGCTCTCTATTTTTTTCAGGTTCTCCATGAGTTCCTGCTTTCTTTTGACGTTCTCCATGCCGGAAACAGTAGAGGCAATAAGTTTTTCACCGAGCGTCCTTGTCTCCTCATCCGCATAATCAAGGAGATACTCCTTCAGCGTCATGAGGCCGTTTGGTTCACAGTGAAGTTTAATGAGCCCCGGCTTTGCAAGGTCCATGAAGTCCGCCCCGACTCTCCCTTTACGGTAACAGCCTGTGCAGAAAGAAGGTATGTATCCGTCCTCTATAATAGCTCTAATTACCTCGCCGGTGCTTCTTGTGTCGTTTAATGAGAACTGCCCCGAACTGTCATGGTCCATGTCCTCCTCTCCTCCATAACCGCCGGGATCTGTTTTTGAACCTGCGCTGACCTGGGAAACACCTATGGACATGAGTTCACGGCGCATGGCCGCAGTCTCACGTGTTGAAAGAATTATACCGGTATAGGGAAGAGAACACCTGAGAACCGCCACAATCTTTCTGAAATCCCTGTCCGAAACCGGGTAAGGAATAGTTTCAGCAACAGGCGCGCCCAGTGCTGGTTCAATCCTGGGCACGGAAAGTGTGTGGGGTCCCACACCATACTTTCTGTCGAGGTGATGGCCGTGAGCAAGCATGGCAATGGTATCGAATTTGTAATCATAAAGGCCGTAGAGAACCCCGAGTCCCACGTCATTGAGCCCGTTCTGGAGAGCCCTGTCCATAACCTCCACTCTCCATGAGAAGTCAGCCTTTTTCCCCGATGGGTGCATCAGTTCATAGGTCTCCCTGTGATAGGTTTCCTGAAATACAACATAGGTCCCGATTGGAAACTCACTGAGCCTTCTGAACTCCTCTGAAGAAAGAGGAGCAATTTCTATATTTATTCTTCTTATTGAACTTCCGTGTGAATCCTTAACGGAATAGGCCCTTTCCATGAGCTCAAAGAAATGATCAAGGGACGCCTTTCCGCCCTCCTCCCCCATGAGCATGAGCAGTCGTTTGTGTCCCTGTTCCAGAATCTCCCTTACCTGACTTTCAAGCTCCTGGGGAGTCAGTGACTTTCTGTGGAGCTTATCATTATCCTTCCGGAAAGCGCAGTAGAGGCAGTTATTTGAACATTCGTTTGATGTGTAAAGGGGAGCGAAGAGAACCATTCGCCTGCCGTAGATCTCCTCCTTGACATGCCTTGCGGCCTGAAAAAGTTTCTGCAGCTTTTCATCATCCTCTATGGAAAGGAGTTTCGCAGATTCCTCAAGGCTGAGTCCCTTGAGTTCATATATCTTCGAAATAATCTCATCGAACTCGACTGTGCTGATATTTTTACTGGTATTTAATATTTCATCAATGCCGGAAATGGCATCATATAACTCCGAAGACATAACTGTTCCCCTGTTAATTTTTCGTTATTTCAATATAATAATGCTAAGAAATAAGCCCGTACTTGTAAAGCACAGAAAATAAAAAAAGGCATAATAATTCTTGACCTTTTACGACGCTGTATAGACTTGAAGGATCAGGAGTTTATATGATGTTCAACCGCATAAAAGACAAATTATATACAATACCATCTGCCGGAACCCTTCTGGCATTGCTGATAATATTCTTCTACCGCACAGATGTTACAGTTGCAGTAAGAGCGATATACCCATCCCTAGAGGGGGTTTCCACTCCGGAACTTCTTTCATACTCCATGGGAGACGATATGTCCGCATTTATCCTCTCAGTGATAATGCTGTCTGCAATATATCTTCTTCCGCTTTCAGGGAAAATACGTTCTGTGCTTTCCGCAATTTTTCTTGTGCTTCTTCATGTTTTTTACTCAATGGCGGGTAATTTTTTCAAAACATATGAAACAGCATTTTCAACAAAGTACCTGTCTGATGAAATTGCAACAGGCATGGGGGAGATGATACAGTCCGCTCTTTCAGAAACACCTCTTTCAGTGTATATAAAAATTGTTGCCGGAATACTTGTCATTTCAGCAGTATTCCGCCTTTCAGGTAAACTGCACCGAAGCGGCACCACCACGAGAGGAATGAAGGTAAAAGTTATAGCTGCGCTTGCTGTGCTATTTTTCCTGTCACCATACATTTTCAGGCTCCAGGCTCTTTCCGGTTTCAGGAAAGAGAACAGTTCTGAAAAGGCAACAGTGAAGGAGATCACCAGAAACCCGGCAATAAACATTCTATTCAGGGGAAGCGGTACTGTTAATCAGCCCGATTCATCAATTGCGGCAGGAGAGTTTTCATTCCGTTTCAACACAGACTCCATTGTAAACAAGGGCATTGTGCCGAAGATAAGGGAAATTCCCCGCGGCAAAAAATACAATATAATCTTCTACTTCTTTGAATCTACTCCTGTAAAATATTTCAACCTGAAATTCAACGGAAAGGATGTAATGCCCAGATGGCATGGGCTCATGAAAAATTCCATGAGCGCAAAAAACCACTATGCCAATTATCCGCTTTCGGCAAATGCCATGCTTTCGCTGCTCACATCCGCCTACAGTCTCAATACAAAGGATCTTGTGGTACAGAAGCATTCATCTGTGAAACTGAAGTCACTGCCGGAAATACTGAAAAAAAACGGGTACAGGACTGCAGTAATACACACCGGAGACCTCAGATATGCCGGACAGAGAAGGTTCCTGAGCTACAGGTCAATTGACAGAATAATAGACCTCCCGGAACTTGAAAAAATTCCTCCATATAACTTCAAGGTCGGCTGGGGAGTTGATGAGAGGGCCATGATTGAACCTTCAGTGAACTTCATGAAAAAAAGCAAAGAACCGTTCTTTATTACATATATGCCCTGCAACCCCCATCACCCATATGCCATACCCGATGACATAAAACCGATAGTTGACCCCTCCACAGGCAAAACCGGGAGGGAAAGGATGTTTCTCAGATACATAAACTCCCTGCACTACGCGGACCATGTTCTGGGCATGCTCATGGACAGGCTCGAAAAAGAGGGGCTAATGGAAAACACAATACTTTTTCTCATGGCTGATCACGGTGAGGCATTTTACCAGCACAGCCAGAACTACAACCATCCATTCTTTCTATACGAGGAGAATGTTCATGTGCCCATGCTCATATACAACAGGCGCCTCATAGATTCTCCAATAGAAATAGAGAGCATTACACGGCATGTTGATATACCGGCCACGGTTCTTGACCTTCTTGGAATAAAGGATGATGAAAAGTACGAAGGCACATCGGTTCTCTCTGCAAGAAGGGAGAAGCTCGCCCTCCTTCACACATCCTACAAGGACGATATACTTGGAGTAAGGGACGGCAACTGGAAATACACAAGAAACATGGCAACCGGCATTGAAGAGCTCTTTGATCTGGGCAGCGACCCCGACGAAAGGGTTAACCTTGTTTCCCAGAATGCAGTTCTGGCAAAAAAATTCAGGGACTATGTTCTAAGATCAAGGGTCCACACAATTGAATACTACAGAAGACTGCTGCCGGAAAAGAAATAAAAAAAAGATGCACCTCCCGCTCTCAGTGTTCGCTGGAGACACAGTGAAAGAATGGAGGAGAGATTTTTTTAAAAAATAAAAGCTCTTTCTTTTCTCCGTGACTCTGTGGTGCATCCTTTTATCTTTTATCAGTAAAAATATAAAAGGCCCTTACGGGCCTTCATAGTTTATACCGCCTTTTCATCACCAGCCTTGCCTTTCCGTTTCCTCGGGAATTTCAGGTACGGAATAATATCATCATTTTTCGGAGCGCCGGTTCCGTCATATTCTATGGTTATGATAGGCACGCCTGTAACCTCCTCTATCCTTGAAGCCATTGCCTCAGTCACAAGCGACGGGCAGCAGAATGCCGGATTGGTCTGCACAAAAAGTGATATTTCAGGATATGCCTCAACAAGATGATGAATTTTCAGAATATTATCCATAGACTCACCGGTATGATTTGTCCGCATGTTGTATTTTTTAAGAATCTTGTCAAAGGGCTCACCCTTTCTGAACTTCGGTTCTCCGAGAAATTTGTTGAACATGTCGGTATATTTCTTTTCAAGGAACAGAATCATGTTCTTCAATATCTTTGCAGAGGCAACATCAAGATACTTACCTTCAGTAAACCATCGGTGAAGGTAGGGGTCAGCAATGAGCTTCATGTAGTCGCTGTATGGAGTAGTAAGAACTTCCCCTCCGTTTGCCTCTATGACCCTTATGAGGTTCTGGTTCATTATATCATTGTCTCGTGCATAGAGATCTCCAAAAAGCGCCACTAGTGGGCGTTCGGTTTTTTCAGTCTCGATTTCACCGAACATTTCCAGAATGGCAGCAAGAGTCTTCTCGCCGTCCTTCCGCACGGTTCCGTTTAAGAAGACCCTGTAGAGCATTTCAAGAGATTTATTCACAACAATTTCTGTCTCTCCGGCATGAACCTCGTATGGGCGTATTCTGCAGGAGATTTTTCTCAGCATGCCCGCAAACATGTATGCGAAATACCCGTTTATCGCCGCCCTGTATGAAATGTCGGAGAAAGTGATTTCTCCAACATAGAGCGAGACATTTTCCATTCCGTGACCATGCCGTTCTAGCAGGCTCTTGATAAACCTGGGATACATTGCAACGTTACATGAAATGCATGAATCGAAAAACCACATTGCAGTTTTATCAGGATCAAGACTGTTGTTCTTTATATATTCAATGCCCGACTGTGCAACAGCATTCAGCGGTATACACTGGCCGGTGTTCATTGTCATGCTTCTTCTGATTGAATCCTCTGTTTCAACAAGGAGCCTGGCGTCGTATCCTTCAGCCCTGAGGTTTGCCTCCAGAAGTTTTCCTGTAATTCTGTCCCAGTTAGGCAGAAGAAGGGTCTTCTCCTTCAGAAGCTCCCTGTCTTTTATAATTCCAGGATCGGCAATGCCGCTCTTTCTGCCCATCCTCTCCTTAACTGAAGCAAAGTCATTTCGAAAGGCCCTTACCCCTGCCTCAATTCTTGTTTCATAACCCACATTTGAATCCAGCTCATCCAGCTGCAGAATAAGATATGGCTTGCCCTTTGCGTCCATTATCTCCTTGAAATACTCCATTACAAATGAATCAGGAGAACACTTGAATGATGTAACAAGAACCGGATAAACACCATCAGTGTCTGCAACACGGTTTGTTACTGCTATCATCCTGGAGGCATATTCCCAATGGAAGGTATCCAGAAGCGGGCCCACAAATGAACTGTCATGGCCATCCAGCGGCACCATGTCCTGATAGAATGCCTTTACTCCGAGTTTTCCGAAGATTCCGGGTATTCCGCTGTTCATATTTTCAGAAAGTACCGTATAGGGCCTTCCGAGAATTACAACGTCAATATCTTTGCCGCTGCCGGATTCATTGAGGTATACATCCTGAAGTGCGGTGTTGCAGTTACTGAAAAATTCAAGTGCCTTGTCATAGGCTGATGAAATCTGAAAGAAATTCAGCTTCCCTTTGCATATGCGGTTCATCATTCTGTGAAGTTCAACTTTCAGATAGAAGTCACCGATTACCGACCTTATCATAGGAGAGAGAACCCTGTCTTCAATATCCAGGTCTTTGCATATTGAAATAATTGATGAAGCATACTGGCTGTAATAGCAGTAGTGCCTGTTTTTGTATTTATCCTTCTGTTTGTTCTGGAGATAGATCGGCAGAAATATGTAGTCAGCCTTGTCTTTAAGGTATTCCACGTGGCCGTGCATTGCCGCCATGGGAGCGCAGAACTCCGCCCCTGTCACCTGTTTTCCGCGGCTCAGAGCTGTTTTGCACCCAGCACTTGAAACGGTTTTTATGCCCAGATTGCTGAAAAAATTCTCCCAGAGAGGAAGCTCCTCGTGCAGATAAAGGCCAGAAGGTATTCCGATAATTCCGTCAAGAACAGGTTCGTTTCTTTTAAATGCAAAGGCCTTTCTCCTCTCCTTCAGCAGATCAAAACCGGATATATTTTTATTCACGAATGATTTCGTATCATAATCGCGCCCGCAGAGAAAGCCGAATGCGCTGATCTCTCCGTTAACGTTTGCGATCTTTATCTTGCAGTTATTTCCGCAAAGTTCACATACTTCCGATTCAATTTTTATCTTCTCATACGCAAGTGAAATACCCCTGAATCCGGTACTGCGCACTCCGTCATCTATCATCTGAAGGGCAACACCAAGAGCGCCTGTAAGGTGACAGTAGGGAGAAACCATTATCTCCCTGCCCAGCCTCTGTTCAAAGGCTGCCACAAGGGCCCTGTTCTTCGCAGTAGCTCCCTGGAAAAATATCTTTCTGCCGATGCTCCCCTCAACAGCAACCTTTGAAAGGTAGTTCTCCCTCACAGAATGGAGAACAGAAGCAAGTACCTGATCCACGCTGTAGCCCTCTGTGAGGAGATTGTTTATATCCCTCTCCATGAAAACAGTACACCTGTCGCTTGCCATGGGAGCCTGTACTGATGAAGCCCTTTCAGCGTATTCTGAGAGGGCACAGTTAAGCTTCTTGGCCTGTTCCTCTATGAAGCTTCCTGTACCTGCAGCGCAGACATTGTTCATGTATGAGAATGTCACCATTCCGTTTTTCATTGTGGTGAACTTGGCATCCTGGCCGCCGATCTCTATGATGGTATCGACATCATTGTCAAGTTCATAGGCTGCCCTTGCATGGGACGAGATCTCATCAAGTGCAAGGTTTCCGTTTATTATTCCGCCGATGAATTTCCTGCCGGAACCGGTTGTGCCGGCCCCCAGGAACTCATATTTCACCTGATACTTTTTCTCTATGTTGCCTATTGTCTCGAGAATTGTCTGGGTCGCCTCAACTGGCCTTCCAGAAGTTCTTGTATAGAAACCGGCCAGAACCTGTTTTTCCCCGTCAACGAGAACCGCCTTTGTGCTCGTTGAACCTATGTCTATACCAAGGTATACACTGCATATTGAACCTTTATCCGGTTCTCTGTATATATCAACCTCCACTTCCGTTGCCGAGGAGTATATTTCTGATTTATATCTGTACTTCTCAAAACTTGTAAAATCCGGATACTGTGACAGTACAAGCTGAAGCGGTTCATAGCTGCATTTCAGGTCTTGTTTTGCCGAGGCAAATTCAAATACGCTGCCTGAATCTCCAGACGTATTTTCTTCGTTTTCATTTAATGTAAGAAGCGCCGCCCCGTATGAGCCGTAGATATGGCCGAACTCATCGGTTTCCATATCCCTTCCTGTTATTTTTTCAAGGTGTCTCTTCACAGCCTCGTTCTTTGAAACACCTCCTGAAAAGACAAGTTTTCCATTAATCTCAGTGTTGCCCATGAGGGTATCTGCAATATTTTTGGCAAGCCCGTATGAGAGCCCGTCACATATTTCTTCAGTAGTATACCCCTCCTGCTGGGCATGAATGAGGTCTGTCTTTGCAAAAACAGAACACCTTGATGCTATCTGCGGAATGGGGCCCCGGTTGGCAAGTGCAAGGGATGAGAATTCTCCGATCCCTGAAAGGTTCAGCCTCTTTGACTGCTGATCCAGAAAACTTCCTGTCCCTGCCGCACATGATGAGTTGGACCTGTAGTTCAGGTACTCCCCCTGGTCATCAAAGAGGTATAGGCCGAATTTTTCTCCCCCCACATAGAGGACAGCTCCGGGCCTGTCATGTATTTCCCTTGAAGCTGTGACTATTGCCACTCTTGTATCATGAACTGCCGCATTCTTTAAAATTCCGGGAGTGGATGACGTTATGCCGATGGAGGAGATGTCATATGCTGAAACGTCATTGAAAAACCCTTTCAGTGTCCCTTCAATATCTCCGTTATGGAATGAGTAGTCTGAATAGACTATGCTTTTTTTATCGTCAATAAGTACAATGGAAGCTGTAATTGACCCTGCGTCAATACCTGCTGTTACCTTTCCCATAAATAAACCTCACAAAATTCTATATTTCAGAATATTTCACCCCGACAAAAAGACAAGAAAAATATATTAAAATTTTTTTAACAAACTAACCCCTCAGTGTAGCTATAAGGCTCTCCGTGCACAGGAACAGGTTGAGCCCGTGAGTTATGGAATATACTGTAATATCTGACGCCCGAACTGTTTCAGTAAAAGCCCCTTCATGCCCTATTACCCCTATTCCAAGGGCAGCTCTTTTAAGCATGAGAATGTCGTTTCTCCCGTTGCCCATGGCTGCAGTAATATCAGCACCGAGAGTTTCAACAAACTCCTCCTTCTGGCGTGCCTGATTATCCCTGCCTATTATATGAAGTCTGCAGTCTATGCCCTGAAGTTCCCGTTCCACGGTACCGAATGTATCTGCAGTTATTACAAAAAGCCTGTAGTCAGCTGACAGTTTCTTCAGCATTGGGACAGATTCTTCTATTATTCTCCCCCCTGAAGCGAGTGTCCCGTTGTAATCAAGGACAATATTCTCAATTTTAAGATCTCCGTAACCCGGAATAGAAATATCCACATCTCCTCCTGATATGCGTATTTCGGACAATTTATACATTATAATCAGCACCTGCAACAAAAATTGACCGCTATCTCTGTATTGTTCATTAATTTTAAAAAAATCCATAATCCCCGGTGAAGATTAACCTAAGAAACACTTTTAATTTGTTTCCGGTAACATTTTCCGTTATTTAATAAGGGAACCTCTATAAATTACATTTTGGATGTTCCCTTGTTGGCACTCTCATTGATTAAATCGGGTCTTACTATTTTTCAAATAATGAAAAACCTGACTTTTTAAAGTGCCCATAATAAAATACCAGGGGGGAGACCATGTACTATGTGCACCCGTTTATTCAGTCTGCTGCACTTCTTTTCATGGCAGGAGCATTCTACGGCGGTTTCAAACGTATCCTGAACCGGCACCTCGGCATTCAGACAAGATTCAACAGAAAGATGCACATGACACTTGGAGGAATCTCAATAATTCTGATGCTTGCGGGAACAACAGGCGGAGCGTTTATTACTGGAATCCTGTGGCAAAAGCTCCTTGTAACGGGTACACACGGTTATGTCGGCATAATTATGATCCCGCTCATGCTTTCGGGAATTTCAAGCGGCATCTACATAAAAAAAAGAGTAATAATTCCGCACATAATTGCAGTCATGCACGGGGGTACAAACATCCTGGTATTCATTCTGGCAATATACCAGATCTGGTCTGGAATCAGTGTGTACAGAAACTTCTTCTGAAAAAAACAGCATCTGCTGTCTATGATTTTTTTGCAAATCCCGCTTTTCAGGGATACTCATAATTTAAATTTTATTTATTCATAAATACACCGGACTGTGCTATAAATAGCCATGGAACTACTTCTGACATGCGAACACGGCGGAAATCTCATCCCTGAAAACCTCGAGGTGTATTTTAAAAATGCCGAAGCAGACCTGCGGTCACATTTGGGATTCGATGCCGGGGCACTTGATCTAATGAATTATTTGCAGGAGATTGCAGCAGCCTCATTCTCCAGCATATACACAAGACTTGCCATAGACATGAACAGGTCCATTTCAAGCAGAAACCTTTTCTCAAAATACACGGGAGGCCTGGAGCCTGAACTTAAGCGGGAACTCATTGAAAGATACCACATGCCCTTCCGCAGTGCGGTAAGAGAATACTGCATGAAGTCCCTGAGAAACAATAAAAAACTGCTGCACCTGTCAATACACACATTCACCCCCGAACTCCGCGGGGAAAAAAGAAACGCCCATATGGGCATACTCTACGACCCGTCAAGGCCGGATGAAAAAAAGACTGCAGCAATGCTTAAAAGACTCATGAATGAAGATGACAGAACCCTGAAAATCCGTTATAACTACCCCTACAGAGGGACATCAAATTCACATATCAGGGACCTCCGCAGGGAATTTCCTTCATCATATTCCGGAATTATGATCGAAGTGAACCAGAGCCTTGTGGATGAAAACAAAATGAACGAAGAAATAAAAACAATACTGCTCTCTTCCGTAATAAATATTCTGAAAACCTTACCCTGACCTGATAAAACTGCCTTTACAAAAGAGTCTTCATCATGATTATCGTCCCTGAACACACCTGACATCCCGGGAACTGCACCGGAGATAAGTTCTTGCTTAATCGGTAATTTTTTATTACATTTTATTTACAGAAAGGGGGTTTTGTCGATATGACCGGACGAAAAAACTACATTATCAACAAAAAATTTCAGCTCAAGAAGACCTTTACCGTACTCTCCCTTGCCGCAGCCACAATGTTTATCATATCATTTATCATGGGCTCAGTAATACTTTTGAACAAAAGCGCAATAGAAAAAAACAATCACATAATAAACAGCACAAACAATGAACTGAAGATCATATTAAAGACACAGGAGGAGCTCCTGAAACTCTGTTCCGCAGAGTTGAGAAATGAAAAAAATCCGTCCAAAAGGGCTCTCATAAAGAAAGTAATGGATGACTATGAAGCCTCAAAGGAAAAAATTCAGAGAAACATCAGGTTCAACGACCATAGTATCACCATGAACAGCGCCTCAATCAGAAACAGCATATCTTCCATACTGATTTCAATTGCAGTTGCCATAGCCGGAATTGCAGTGCTTTACCTGAGAATGATCAGGGAAACCCACCGCATTTCGGGACCTATTTATCTCATGTCCAGGCACATAAGGGAGATACAGAAGGGAAAATATCCTGACATGAGGGACCTGCGCCAGGATGATGAATTCCACGAATTCTACAATCTCTTCAGGGAACTTGCTGAAAGAATAATTAAGCTTGAAAACAGAAAGGAGAAATAGATAATTGGATTAATTCCAATTTCAGGAGGTCTCACATGGAGCATTACAAATGGCATCAGAACCGTGAATGCGAATACTTTCCCTGCCACAAGGGCGTACCGGAAGATGAATTCAACTGCCTTTTCTGCTACTGTCCCCTCTATGCGCTGAAGGACAAATGCGGCGGAAATTTTATCAAGAAATACGGAGTAAAGGACTGCACAGGCTGCACAAAGCCGCACAAAGAAGACAGCTATGACTTTGTTATTTCAAAAATAAGTGAAATTATAGACCTGGGTTCCACATTCGACTGATTCAGATTTCAGTTTACTGTACTGCCATTTTCAGGATTCAGAATGACAGTACAGGCATCACTCTTCACCGCCGTTATTTACCGAATCATCCTTTATCTCTCCAATTTCATCAAATTTTTCCTTTTCTTCGATATCATCCGAGACAAGATACTGGAAATCAGATTTGAACTGATCGAGCGAAATATTTGCAGTGGAGGCGAACTTGGCAAGTTCATGGGCATCTTCAAAATCTTCAGCCTTGAGCCTGATCATGTACCTGTCCGCTATAAAGTAACTCTCTGAACAGATATCAACCATGCGCACCTTCATCTTCTGTGTGACAGGGTCAATTATATCCTTGAAATAAATCGGCACAAAGTTGCCCCCCTGAATTGAGATGAGAGCTCCGCTGCCTCCGTCGAAGAGAAATTTTGAAGCCATAAATCCCAGGTCCCGGCAGTATTCCATGTCAAAGGGGATAGGATCAGCACATCTCAGCTCGTATCCGATATTCTTGTGAACGATAGTTGTCTTGAGTTTATACTTCTTCAGCTTCTCCTGCACCATTTTTTTAAGTATTTCACCGAAGTTTATTTCGTCATAGCGCATGTTACCGTGGTCGTCCCGTTCAATCTTCATGATCTTTTCAAAATCCTCAGGCTCAATCTTTTCAATTAGTCCCTCGGCAAGAATGGCCACGCCGTCCATGCGTCCGTAGCTGAGCCTTTTGATTATTGCCCCCACAAGAATATCTATGAGCCTGTGGAGCCTGATCTTTTTGTCGCCGAACTCTTCCGGGATAATGGTAAGCGTTGCACCCGATGCCTTGCCTATGCCCACAGCAAGATGGCCGGCCTTTCTGCCCATGGTTATGACAAAATACCACCTCGAAGTGGTCTTGCCGTCGGTCATGAGATTTTTAACGATATCAACACCTATATGCCTGGCGGTCTGGAAACCGAATGTTGGTATATTGGCCGGAAGGTCAAGGTCATTGTCGATGGTCTTCGGCACATGCGCCACCCTTACCCTGCCGTCAGCCACCTCTTCGATCTTGTAGGCGGAATAGGCCGTGTCATCCCCTCCGATTGTAATGAGCTGGTTCACATTGAGCCTGAGAAGGGACGATACAGCATTTTCAAGATGCTTTCTGTTCTTTGTGGGATTTTCCCTTGCAATGCCTATCTGTGACCCTCCCCTGAAATGGATACGGCTAACACTGTCAATGGTCAGGGGGGTCACATGGGAAATATCACCCTGCATGATCCATTTGAAACCGTCACGAAGGCCTATTACCTCCGCCCCCGAAAGTATGGATCGTATTGTGGCAGCGCCGATTACGGTATTTATTCCCGGAGCGGGCCCTCCTCCAACGAGAATTGCGGTTTTCTTCGGAAAGTTTGACATAGGAGCCTCCGGAAATTTTTCTAAACTTCATCTTTTTAAAAAATAATTACTCTGAAGGAGATTTCAAATTAATACGCGGAATTCCCCCCTCTGGATTTTTATGAAAAGTTTCCCTTATTCTACAGTCTGGAATGTCACATACAACACTGACCCTTGCGGAAAATGCCGCAAAACAGTCTACCATGGAAATGAAAATCAGTGAAGGCAGTTCTGAGAACAGTGAAGTAGTATCCCGTATTTCTGAAAATACCAGACGCCAGTCTGAAACATTTGCTCAGCTTTCGGCCGGAGTAAAGGAACTGTCAGAGTCAATCGATGACCTTTCTGTTCAGGCAGAAAAGGCAAATACCATGACTGAATCAATTCAGAGCAGTATTTCCGAGAGTGTCAATGCTCTTGAGCATTCGGGAAAAATAATGGACTCTGAAAAAAGGTTTCCGTTGACAAGACAAAGATCATGACGCAGATAGATGATATCTCCGACAAAATAAACCTGCTTTCCTAAATGCAGCAATAGAACCAGCAAGAGCCGGAGATGCTGTAAAAGGATTTGCTGTTGCTTCCGATGAAATTTCAAAACTCGCAGACCACACCACACAGAACATAAAGGAAACAGTAGGGCTGATACAGTCCAACAACAATGGAATACAAAACGGTGTTGAAAGCATAAATCTTGCCAACAGCCTCATTGAAAAAATCTTAATTGAAACAGTAACCATCGGAGAGATGATCCGGAACATTGCACAATATATGCATGTCCGGAAAAAATACAATGCAGGAATCATCGATGAATCAGAGGCAATGAGGTCAATTTCTGTTGAGATATCAGACTCAATTAATTCATGCAGGAGGTCATCGTCACTGATCGCAGATTCTCTTGAAGCACTCTCAACAGTTGGCCAAGATAACTCCAGCGCATCGGAAGAACTTGCTGCATCGGCCGAGGAAATTGCAGGCATTGCTGATTCCATGAAGAAACTTACCGAAAACTTCTAGATAGAGGCAATGCCAAAAGCAGATATCTGATCCATATGCAATCACTGTGAAGAATACACGATCAATCAGGAGAAAAACCTTCGGGTTCCCTCAATCCCTTATACCTGTAATATATTGATCTGCTGTTGCCGTCGCGTATGAGATATGATGCAATGGATGCCTTCAGGGACATGCCGTATGTGCTGTCAAAAATACCCTTTTCCTTTTCTGTTTCCACCTCTTTGAGAATTCTGTCCCTGTCCTCCCCCTCAAGGGAACTGTTTATAAAATCCCCGAGGTTTTCGCTCACGTATTTTTTCAGTGCCACGGCAGGGTTGGTAAAGAGATTTGTGTGTGAGAGAATCATCAGAGTATTTGAAAGAAACTTGTCCCATGAAAGGGTGGAGCTGTGTTTGCCCACAACCATCATGGTGCTCATTGTTGTGAGAAACTTTACATCAGGGCTGTTGTAATGTATTTCAAAGGTGTTATACTTTGCCTCCTGTGACACATGCAGCACCCCGGTCTGAAGCTCAGACTTCTTTTTATACCATACAGGACTGGTGTCAAGGACCTTACCGTCACTGAGTGTGACCTTCACATTGCGGTCAATGCTTTGCCAGGTTATGAAGGCGTCTTCACCGGGAACAGCCAATGGCGCCTTTGTTATGACATATCCCAGCCTGAAATTTGAATAGGCACGCTTAACGTTCCCGTCCATGTCAAGGACCAGCCTCCTTATTTCCGGTATCATTCTGACTGTTGGCCTCATGAATCCCGACTTCATTTTCAGGACCTTATATTTTTTTATAACCTCGTTTTCCTTTATGAATATTTCACCGTTTTCTATTTTTTCGATCCAGTATACCTTCTCTCCCTCAAAGGAAATGTCAGCATCCACAGTTCCCCTCCACCTGAGCATGCCGAGAATCCTGTAGCGTGCAAAATCACCCTGTTTGGGATTTTTATGGAGGAGATATTTCCCCCCGATTGCATTGAAGCTCTGTGACTGCTTCATCATTTTACTGATTCCGCAGCCCGATAAAAACAGCATGCACGAAATCGGCACAAGCGCCAGTAGTCCTTTTCTCATCAAATACCTCTCAAGCTCAAATTGTCAATGGTCAGGTCATAAAGGGATTGCGGTGACCGGCTTCAGGATCTGCACAGTCTCACGATGAAACCTGTACCTTTACCATAACAGCATGACATAGAGAAATCAAGCTATTTTAATAGACATTTATGACACTCTGTTCAATTATATTTTATACAGAATAACCGGCAGAAATACTGGACCGGGGGACATCACGGAGTTCAGCCCTGACCGAAGGGCCTCACTTTTCATTGTATGACCATCCATTGTCCCCATGATAGATCATGAGTCTTGTCATGCCGCCGTCGATGCATATATTTTCACCTGTGATAAAACCTGCACGATCCGAACAGAGGAACAGAACCATTTCCGAAATATCCTTTGGGTGTCCCACACGTCCAGCTGGATGCTGGGCCCCATCGGGGCCGTCATGTTCCCGGAACGCAGTGTCTATCCACCCAGGTGAAATTGAATTAACCCTTACCCTCCCCGACAGGCTCACTGCCATGGAATGGGTCAGGGCGGAGATTCCCCCCTTGGCAGCACTGTAGCTTTCAGTACATGCCTGGCTCATGCGGTCTCTTGAAGAGGAAATATTTATGATCGAACCGCCTTCGTTGAAATAGGGCAGGAGAAGCTTACTCAGATAAAATGGAGCAGTCACTCCGACCCGCAGTGCATAGTTGAACTCATCGTAGGTGCATGAATCAATCCCCTTCATTATTGGGAGAGCATTGTTAATGAGATAGTCAACACTCCCGTAATCGGAGATAACTTTTTCCGTAAACTCAGAGAGTGTCTTCTCACAGGCAATATCTCCCACAAAATAGGGATTATCAGATTTATCGATAATACAGACCGAAGCGCCATTGCGGGCAAATTCATCTGCAATGGTCTTGCCTATTCCGCCTGCCCCGCCTGTAATAACTGCAATTTTTCCGCTGAACATAATCCACTCTCCAAGTATTAAATAGAAGCCGGTTTTCCGAATATGCCCTCATACTGGAACACCTGGAAACAGCATGATAAATTTTAAATATGATTTAGCGTGAAGTAAATAAAAATTTTTCTTCATAGCCATTGTCGGGGCAGCATATACTCTCCTATTTTACCCTGATGACAGAATAGCATTCCCTCCATTCATTGTTGACTTTGCAGCTTAACATGCTTACTTAATAGAGAACAGCTGCACATTCATTGCCTTTAATAACACAGAACATTCAGACCGGACCTCATGTGAGCCTGAAGCTAAAAGGGGAAAAAAATGGAATATGAAAAAAATAATTATTCAACGAATAAATCCATAAACCTGAAAACTTTTATTATTTCAACGTTGATCACTGTCCTTTTTCTCCACTTCATTTCAATCATAGGACATATTATGAACTCCGTAGACAATTACAGACAGGCCAAACATGTTTTCATGCTCAATGAAACAAGCGATGACCTCTACAAGGCAGTTGGCAACTTCTGCTTTGAAAGAGGCAGGGTCAACGTTGTACTTAATGATGCAGGCCCTGTTAAAAAAATGGAGGGGAACAGGGCATTCATCATTGCCAGGCGAGCTGAAGGAGAAAGGGCACTTGCAAGGGCACTCTCGTCACTACGTGCAGCAAAAAAAATGGTTATATCAGAAGCAATCAGCAGAATTACAGATCAGATGCCTGAAATTAACAGACTTCGTTCCATAGTCTCTGCTGACCTTGCGGTCCACCTGAATAAACGCCGGAGAGACCTTCCCAGAGCATGGTTCATGGAAATGACAAAATATATTGACAGCATAGAATCTTTGCTTGGGACAATTTCACAGGACATCAACGACAGGGATGGTATAATCAGCCGTTATTCGGCACTTAAGCGAAGAACCCTGTCTCTGCGCGACGCCGCAGGTCCGGAAATGTCAATCCTCTCCGCAACAATTCTGTCCAGAGCTCCACTGAAACCTGAACTTGCAGATAAAATCACCGGACTTCAAACAGTAATTCAGAACCAATTCAATGAACTGAAATTTTTAAGCAGGCCCCTTGGAAATACTCAAATTCCCCGGGCACTGAAGGAACTGGAAAGAAAATACTATAAGCAATACATTCCATACATGAAAAAGATATATTCTCTCAGCCTCCGAGGCGGACCCTATCCCTACGGCCAGCCAGAATTTCTGGAACATGGTGTAAAGGCACTCGAAGAGATAGCATCATTTATGGATACAGTTGTTGAAGTTACCAGAAATTATGCAGAAAGCAAACTGTCTGAAAGCCGGAGAAATATAATACTCCAGGCCTCACTTGCAGCCGGTTCATCAGCCATGATACTGCTTATCTTTCTCTTTATAAATTACCGTGTAGTAAACCCCATTTCACAGGTTACCTCTGCAGTGTTCCGCCTCGCCCGTAAGGAACACGATGTTGAGGTTCCCAACATTAACGAAGAGAATGAAATCGGAGAAATGGCCAGGGCTGTTGACGTGTTCAGAGAGACTGCACTTGAGCTGGACAAAAATGTAATTGCCCTTGAAAAGGCATCTGCCGAACGCGAAGAACTGATAAAGGAACTTCAAGAGACACTCAATGAAATTGAAACACTCAGGGGGATTCTGCCCATATGCTCCTTCTGCAAGAATATACGAAATGATGAAGGGTACTATGAGGAGATTGAATCATACATAAAGCACCACTCAAAAGCCGATTTCAGCCATACCATCTGCCCTGTATGTATGAAGAAGCATTATCCTGAAGAATATAAAATACTCAAGAAAAAGGGAAAGATATAAGAGGCTTCAGGTTCAGGAAAAGCTGCACCACTGGTTTGAGTTATTTTTTGAAACTGTTTTCAATCTCCCTGATTCTCCGGTAGAGTTCATCATTCACAGGCGTGCCAACACCGTATTCTCTGCCCAGTTTTATTACGGTACCGGCAAAGAGTTCCACTTCGGTTTCCCTTCCCGCCTCAAGGTCCTGCCGGAGAGAAGGCTTTCCCGCGGGATTAAGGCTTCCAAGGACCGGCATCCAGTAGTCAACATCATCTCCGGTAAGGTTTATTCCTGCATGTTCCGAGATGGTCTTCACCTCCTCCATTGCCGCAATCATCATATCCCTTGCCTCTCCCGGGTTCTGCACTGTGGAATAATCTCCTTCATAATAGCCCACAACCTGATTGACACCCACGTTAAGCATGAACTTGTTCCACAGCTTCCTGTTCATTCTGCAGTCTACCTCATATGGGACTTCACAGGCATCAAAGAACTCAGTGACACGTTTAACCTTGTCCGAAGGCTCCTCACTGTCCCAGTCGCCGATTACAAGGACACCTGTATTATGAAATTCAAGTCTGTTGCCATGACGGCAGGCGTCCATCCCCTGTGCAACGCATGGTATGACCCGGTCCATGCCGTATCTTTCTCCAATCTTCTCTTCGCTGCTTATGCCGTTGAGCATGGATATGATCAGGGTATGGGGCCCCACAAAATTTTCAATACTCTCTATTGCTGAATCAAGTCCCTTCTCCTTGACACCAACAAGAATCAGGTCAGCGGTGAAGCCCTTCTCCTGTGGTTCCATATATTCGAAGTCACAGAGACTGCCGTTGCTATAGATACCCTGTGAGGTGTAGCGCCCGATTCTCTCTCCGTCCGCAATGACCCTGAATGCACCGTTTCTGATTTTATTTTCCATATTGATTTTGATTCTCTCACCGAAGAGAATGCCGAGGGCTCCCAGGCCTATGAGTGCTGCTTTTTCTATCATTGATTTACTCCATTTTCAAATTTATATCAGTTACTCCCGGACACCTGTAAAAACCGGCATCGGCAATATTCAAAGAAACATCACCTTAGGCCGGATATAAAATTCCTGAAACAAGGTCTACCCTATGGCCTTCATCCCCCTGATTTTCATTTCAAGGAACCGGATATTTTCCACTGCACTGTTTACTTCCGCGGCTGAAGTCCCGGAGGCAGACAAAAGAGAAACCGCTCTTTCAAGTTCTTCAACCCTATAGCTGTATAGGGAAAGAAGGGATTCAATTTCATCCTTTGTGCCGCCCCATTGACAGGCGGCCATGAGTTTCATAACATGATCAGCGGGAGATTGCGGAATCTGTTTCTTTCTCATTTTAGCCATTGGGAACCACCCTGTATTTCGTCAGACTCATGGCCATGCAAAAAAAACAGATCATCATACTGCGGCAATATTTCAGGCACTATTTCTTTCTGTATGTCAGGGTATTACCCCTTGACAGGTATATGAGGGATATTTTTTTATCATCCCATATGAGTATCCGGTACTCCATTGTGTCATCTGCATTTTTCAGTCTCAGGTATTTACCGTCAGAAAGAACTCTCCCCCCAAGACTAACCTTATCTGTGATTTCAATATTGTAGATGCTGTCTGCCCCGGTTTTCATTCCCCTGTAATGCATGTAGTACTTATTGTCTTTGATTTCGATGGATGCCTTTGGGTCATCTGTGCTTACATAAACACCCGAAGCGGTTCCGGTACCGACACAGAACTTTTCTTTAATATTTCCATTGCAGGAGAAGGTTGCGGCACACATGGCCAGAAGGACAACAACTTTAACTCTCATAATGATTCCTTTTTTTAAAAAATAGATTTCCGCATCAATATCAATTAACATGACAGCAATGGCGGTTGATTTATTCCAGTAAATATAGGGGGCAGTAAACTCTCCTGAAAATCAAGACTTTTTCAGATACATGGAAAACCTGAGTACTGGCCCAGTCACTTCCAGAGCCCTGCCCTCATCCACCTTGCATGGATATATGACTTTCTGAAAAGCGGGACGTTTTTTAAATTAAGAGGGATTGTCTCCGTCAACATGCAGAAAAGATGCGGGGCTGCCGGCATAGAAAAAGAAGGTAAACATAAACAGTAAAACGGAAAAATTTTTACCATGTCTCAGACCCCTGGAGCACAGTTCTATTCATATATTACGGCAAGTTCCACCCTTCTGTTCATATGACGCCCTTCAGTAGTAATATTTGAAGAGACAGGATTTGCCCTGCCAAGGCCCATGGTCTTTATTTTTTCAGCACTGATCCCCCTGGAGATCAGATATTTCCGGACACCTTCCGCTCTCCTCCCTGACAGCATAAGATTGAATTCTCCTGTTCCTGTGCTGTCTGTATAACCTGTTACCTGAATATAACCTTTCTTCTCATTTTTTAAACCTTCAATGAAACGGTCAATCCCGGACTTCATCACGGCCGTAAGTTCAGACCTGCCTGAATCAAAGAGAAGTTCCCTTACTTCAATGGGCCTGCCGCTTCTTACAAGTATACCTTCAATGCTTTCAGTTGAACTGCTCATGCTGCCTACAAGGAACATTCTTTTGAGGCTTATGGATGCAATCTCCTTTTTTATCCGTGCGATCTCGCCCTTTGTCATAGCCTTCACGTCAACTTTGCCTGAACCGTCAGCCTTCCCGGTTTTCTGGTTCTCACCTATAAAAGCACTTCCATTTCCTGAGGTGACCTCAACTTTTCCGTCAATACAGTAACCGGTTGCGGAATTCCTGTCAATGTCGATAGAGTATTCTGTTCCCCTAACAGCAACAACTGCCGTGGGAGTCTTAACCCTGAAATCCTGGCCCCTGTAAAGTTTGTGAAGTTTGCCGAAGAACTGCCCGCCCGGCATCTTCAGACTCACAGTTCCTGAATCCATCTCTTCTGCAGAAATAGTGCTGTTCTCCTTGATTCTCAAGGCCGAACCATCCTGAACCAGAATATCCATAATTGAGGATTTCCCTGTTTTGAAAAGATATCCTTTCGATACTTTCAACCCCACAAAGGCCCTCTCCCAGTTGACTGCGGACGAAGTTCTGTATCTGCAGTCTCCTGCAATAAAATTAACCTGGGGATTTATAACTGCACTTTCACGTTTCAGGGGGTCAGTTTCTTTTGAAGAAAATTCACTCTTGTTTTCTCCGTTTCCGGAAAAATGCGGCAGGGATATCCGCAGATCTTTTACAAAAAATATAAATATTGCCGCAGATGACAGAACAATAACAGGAATGAGAACCGCGAGAATTTTTTTTCTTCTCTCAATTCTGTCTTCTTTTAAAGTTTTGGTTCTCTTCTTATCCATAGGTTTCATAGGTTTTTCTCCCAACTTTTCACAGGAAAAATAAAAAACATGACACAATAATGAAGTCGTCCGTGAATAGAGTTCAGGGCAGTTTCAGGATTGGTACTAAACTCTTTTATAATACATCAATATGTCTTTCGGGTCAATAAATTAAATACCTTAAGCGGCTTCTCCCGGGATGTTGGGAACGTTATTTTACCATATGGAAACAGTCACGTTCATTCATTGCAGGGAGAATATTAAATAATCTAAACAGTTATACGAGACTGTAATATTTATTGCCTCTCCTTTGAGGATCTGATGCAGAACATGTGGTTGTGGTAATCAGTAAAATGTATCATAAAAGCTGTTTTCTCATAGGGCGATATGAATAGTAATTCTTTACTTGACATTATATGAAAAAACAATACAATCTACAAGAAAAAGTCGGTAATCAATTTCATATAATACCTCCTGACTTCAATTTTAAGGTTTATACATGAACAAAGCCATACTATGCGTCGATGATGAAGCAATTATTCTGAGCGTGATGCAGAAAAAACTTCAGAAATACTTTACTGACCGGGTAAAGATATACAGTGCCCTGAATGCTGAATCGGCACTTGAACTGATTAATGATCTCCATGCCAAGGAAATACAACTTATGGTGGTCATAGCAGACTATCTCATGCCTGGAATGCGCGGGGATGAATTTCTGCTGAAGGTTGGAAACAACTATCCATGGATAAAATCAATAATGGTAACAGGTATGGCTGAAAAGGAAATTATTGAAGACCTCAGGTCACGAAAAATTGTAAAAGCTGTTTTTTACAAACCATGGCTGGATGATGAACTGTTCAGCACAGTAGAAGAATGTATGGATTTCTAGAACACTATAAATATGACTGAGAATGTCTACAGAAATAATTCCAGGGGAATACAGCAGAGGGTAAAATATATTAATATTTTTCTGGCTGTATTTTTAGTCCTTGTTCTGGTTAACATTCTCTACCGCATTATTTTTCTCGGCAGACTTTTTCTCCCCGGTTATTATTTTGCTTTTCCTGTAATTATTATACTCCTCCTACTGAATCGAAAAGGCTATTATAAAGCCGTGGCGATGCTGACGCCGATGAGTGTACTTGCGGGCATTTTCATAGCCATAACGGCGAAAACACTTACAGAGATAAGTTTCGCGTACGGTACAACTGTTCTCATTTTCACGCTGTTCTTTTCGTCCATCCGCAATACAATGATTATTGCATTCCTGAGCATTATTGTTTTACCACTGTATTATATATTTTCATATTCCCCGGAGAATGTTAATTTCATGCTCCTCTTTGAAGTACTGTCTGCAAATATCCTGATTTTCATCATTGCCCTGCTCTTTGCAAGAACCGTACAGGTTGACATGGATGACAAGACAACTCTCATTGGAGAGATCCAGCACCGGGTAAACAATACCCTGGAAACATTCAGAGGGCTCGTGGAGATGCATGATTTTCATAATGATAATCCGGAAATAAAAGACACATTCAAACATCTCAATACACTCGTTCTGTGCATGGGCTCTGTTCACAAAAATATAGACAGCAAACTGAACTACCATACAGTCAACTTTTCAAATACTGCAGCAGCGCTCATTGAAATATGCTCACTTAATAATCCCGGATTTTCAATGAGCTTCACAATGGAAAAACAGAAGCAGATATATCTTCGTATTGAAAAATCTCTTCCACTTGCAATAATCCTCGCTGAACTTATGCAGGAACTGTCACAGTGCCATGCCGACGGGATGTCTCTTGAAATAAAAAAGAACCAGGAAGCGGTTGAGATCTTTATAAATGGAGAGGATACCCAAAACATGATATCCGAAAAATCGATAACCAATGAAGACTCACTGTCCGGAGAACTTGTACAGATGCTGCTCATGCAGATTGATGCAGATATAAAGGTGAAGGATACGGCAGGAAATCTCTTTCACATTTCCTTTGAAGATCTGAAGCAGAACATGAAGTTCAGGTAAATGGAATAATATATCTCCGGCTGTTTTATGATTTTTACAGGTGAATCATCCCCGGAGGAACAATCCAAATCCACCGGGGAAAATCAGTCTTAATCAAGTTCAACTATTTCAGCATTTGGAGCATTTTTCTTTATGGATTCAATGCCCTTGAGGCATCCTGCTTTCTGTGCATATCCCTCACCTGTTGCAATAACTTCACCGTTTCCAGCCTTCAGTCTGAATCTGTATTCACCCTTCTTGTCTTTATATACCTCAAATTTGGCTGCCATTTACGGACCTCCCCTTTTTTGTATTTTATATATTATTATAATTATACAGGATTCCGGATGAGTCAAATTATTATTTAAGCAGGTATCAGGGAATTGCTCTACTCCCCCTTAATCCCCCTCTTGAGAATAGGGAGAAAAATTCTTCAACTACACCCTCTTTGCAATATTGGGAAAAGTTATTCAACACCCCCTCTTTGCAAGAGGGGGCCGGGGGGAGTCCTACACTACAGTAATCTCTCCCGAAACTGATTCAGAGAGAGTCTCTGCATCTTCATAGGCTGCATTTGTCACTATCGCATACACATGATAATCTGCACCGCTTTCAAGCCCTGCAATGGGGCATGGCACGGATGGGTCTGCCCCGAGGTCATGCCTTGTCATTTCAAAATGTTTCCCCTCTTCCGCCTGTTTTGAAACAAAGACCGTCACATGGCTTCCTTCTGCCGGAGAATCAAAGGTACAGTGTATCTCGCCTGCATTGGTGCCTGCCTCAACGGTGAAATTCTCCAACGGCCTTTCACCAAACCCCTTGCTTATTACAATTGGCATTCCCGAACGCCTGCGGGGAACATTTTCTCCGATAAAGGCATTCAGCCCCAACATCCTCTCTCCTTCAACATACATTTTCCATGAACTCTGAACAGCCCCTCTCAGGCATTTCCAGTCGTTTGCCAGTGTGCTGAAGGCATTCCTTACCTCCTGCTGTTTCTCTGTTATGTTTTCACGCTTTTTGTAATGCCTCATGTAGGTCTGCCCCTTCCATTGAAACATCACCGCATCTTCCATGCGTCCCCTTCCATCTTTGATATATGATGGTAATGTTACTTTAGCCATAATAGGCCTCCTTTTTTTGTAGTTACCCCTTAAACGAAGGGCGAAGCAGGAAAATGAAAAAAAATTGAACTTTTTTTGCTTTTTTTTGAACTTTTTTTTATTGGAGAAGACTGGAGAAGACTGGGCAGGACTGGAGAAATCCGAAGCATCTCCGGAGCCCTCTTTTGAAGTTTTGGCACAGAAAATGCTTATGTTTTTTGGCGCACGTAAGGACCACAGATCTGCATCCACGGCATAACCGGTCATCGGGTCAGTCGTCGCGTGCTGAACAAATCAGTGTTCCGAGACACCAACTAAGCCGGCACCCTTCACCCTGAAACATCTGTTTGCATCCAATCCTTTATCTGCATCTATCTGTGATGGTCCTTCCAATACTCCAGATCAATGCCGGGTATGACCGATCGGTCATAGAGTGCAGGCACCTCGAAACCGCAGAAGCGCCTGATTCAATGAAAAGTTTAATATTTTGTTTTTCCTGATATTTACTGTAACTTACACTTAACGATGCATAATAAATGGCTGGTGTGAGGTATAACCTGATTTCACTCACAAACGAAAAAGTATACAAAATAACTGTGTCCATAGCTTTCGGACTCATGGGCTTCTTCACAAATTTTCATACAATAATATTCCCCTTCGGAGAATACACAATTGCCATACTCTTCGGGCTCCTGTTTCCTCTTCTGGTTTCTCTCAGCTGGGGATGGAAATACGGCCTCCTTTCCGCTCTGGCAGGCGGTACACAGACCATGTGGTGGCTCTGGGGTCCCTCAAACGGTTATGCAGTATTTTTTGTGGTACCCCCGTTTACGCTGTGGATTGCCTGGCACGGATATATTGCAGAGAAAAGAAGAGCGGCAGGCCGCAGGTGGCGGCTTAATATCTACCTGGTTGAGATTCCATTCAGGCTGCTCAATACCGTCAATTTACTCACAATAACAAGACTGGCAATACAGCATAATCCTCCGGACTGGCCATGGGCTTCCGGCGCTCCCGGTTTTGTACCTCTGAAGGTTTCATTGTTTGTGGCAATGAAACAGGTCATTGTAGCCTATCTCCTGCTTCTGGCTGCCGATGTGCTTATGAACCTGCCTGCAGTAAGAAAATTCTTCAGGATTGACCCACTATCAGACAGGGAACATACAGGCCCTGTAATAAGCATTGCCCTGCTCATCGGCGCCTTTTACTGGTTTCTCGACAGCATTCTCTACACATTTCTGGGAAAAGGCGACCTGACATTCATTGACTATCTGGCACGTGATATACCGCGGACAAACCTCTCCACCAGAATAATATTCATTATATGCTGCCTCATAGCAGGATTCATCACTTCCAAACTGCTGAACCTCCAGAGAAAAAATGAACTGACCCTGCAGAAAGTCCGGAAGGAATCAACAGACAGGGAAGCGCTGCTCTCTTCACTGATCAGGGCCATCCCCGATCTGGTATGGCTTAAGGATAAAGACGGTGTATACCTTGCCTGCAACACCCGCTTTGAAGATTTCTTCGGAGCAAAGGAAGGAGAGATCGTGGGAAAAACCGATTATGATTTTGTATCAAGGGAACTTGCCGACTTCTTCAGAATGCATGACCGAAATGCAATGATGAGTTCAATTGCCTGCAGAAATGAGGAGGAGATATCCTTCGCAAGCGACGGCCACCGTGAACTTCTTGAAACGACTAAAACTCCCATGTACAGCAACGGTGAACTGATCGGCATACTGGGTATCGGACATAACATCACGGAACGGAAAATGCTTCAGGAACAGCTTGCACAGTCCCAGAGACTGGAATCTGTGGGCCGTCTGGCCGGCGGTGTTGCCCATGACTTTAACAACATGCTCAGCATTATTCTCGGCAATTCAGAGATTATTCTTCACGGAATACCCGGGGACTTTAAGTTCAGGGACCGCCTGGTTGAGATACGTGATGCCGCGGACCGTTCAGGCGTGCTGACCAGGCAGCTTCTTGCCTTTGCCCGGAAGCAGAACATATCACCCCGGAAAATGAACCTTAACGACACTATCGATGGAATTCTCAAAATGCTCCGACGCCTCATAGGAGAAGATATCGAGTTGATCTGGAAACCTGGCAGAAAACTCTGGTCCATAAACATGGACCCGGGGCAGATCGATCAGATCATGGCAAACATGTGCGTAAATGCCCGTGATTCAATGAACGATGTCGGGACAATCACGATTGAAACAAGGAACATTACCATTGACGAAGACTACTGTGCTGAACACAGCTACGTAAAGCCACAGGACTATGTCATGATGGCGATAAGTGATACCGGATGCGGCATGACCCGAGAGACCCTTGAACATATCTTTGAACCCTTTTACACTACCAAGGATTCCGGCAAGGGAACAGGCCTGGGCCTTGCCACTGTATACGGCATAATGAAACAGAATCAGGGATTCGTAAATGTATACAGCGAACCGGGGAAAGGCAGTGTTTTCAAACTGTACTTCCCGAAGTCTGCAGCCCATGAAGGCACTGAAGCACCGACAGAGGAGGAACAGTATACCCCTTCAGGCAATGAGACCATAGTGCTTGTGGAAGATGAATCCGTAATCCTGAGAATCACAAAAATAAAACTTGAGCAGCTGGGATACACCGTACATGCCTTTTCAAACCCGGTTGAAGCAGTCTCCGCATGCGGTGAAATCAGCCGCATAGACCTTCTCATTACAGATGTTATAATGCCTGAGATGAACGGAAGGGATCTGGCCATTAAAATTACATCTCTACATCCGGAAGTAAAAACACTCTTCATGTCAGGCTATACAGCCGATGTTATCGCCCATAGAGGAATTCTCGACAGGGGGCTCAACTTCATCGGCAAGCCCTTTACACTCAAAGATTTTTCAGTGAAAATCCGTGATATTCTGGAATCTGAAACCGGAAATAGCTGAGTATAACACATGCATCAGAATTAGGGCGGTTCCCCCTGCGTTTCACGGAGATCCACCTCTCCTGAAGGCAGGAAATTCCAATCTCTAAAACGATTCTGAACGCAGGGAAACCGAAGGTTTAATCACCCCATCTGTCACTTATAAATAATTCCGCTGTTAACAGAAGCCATATCCCTGCACCCGGTGAGTACCATGGCCTGTGCAAGCTGGCCCTTCAGGGTATCTATGTATGCCTCAACCCCCTCCTGCAGTCCGCCAACTGCCGCAACAGAGAAGGGCCTGCCGATCATCACAGCATCAGCGCCCAGTGCTGTCATTTTGAGCACATCAACTCCGTCCCTTACTCCGCCATCAACGATAATGCACACTTTACCTTTCACTGCATCTGCTATGGAAGGCAGCACCTCTGCAGTTCCCGGAGTATAATCAAGCACACGGCCGCCGTGGTTTGAAACAACTATGCCGTCAGCGCCTGCTTCGGCAGCCTCATATGCTTCATCTGCTGTCATTACACCCTTGAGAATGAACTTCCCTCCATTTGAATGGACCATGTCTATAATCTTCCTGATCTGGTCAGGGGTCTTGGGTGCCACAGGCCGTCCCATCTTGCGAAGCGTAATGAGCCCGGCTGCGTCAATATCCATTCCGTAGACTGAAGCGCCTGTTTCAAATGCCATGGCAAACTTCTCGTTTATCTCGTCGCTCTCCCATGGTTTTATAAAGGGTATACCATGGCCCTTTACCTTTTTAATTCCACCCACTGCCGCATCTATTATAAACGGAGGCACTCCGTCACCTGTTGCGCCTATGATGCCCCGTGAAAGGCAACCCCCAAGAACAGCATCAACATACGCCTCCTCACTGACACCTCCACCCATGTTGAAAGAAACACCGCCTATGGGTGCGGCTATTACAGGAATATCCAGTCTCATTCCAAGTACAGTCACCGATGTGTCGGGCTGTGATGCATCATGTATCAGGCGCATATTAAGCCTGACGTCTCTCAGGGCCTCCACATTGCTGCGGAAAGATGAAGCTGTTCCCAGGCCTCCCATACCGGGAACCTCTCCTGCACATGCGCGTCCGTCACATATGGGGCATACACGGCAGAATCCCTTCATCAGTTCTCTTGCATTTGTTCTGACATCTTTCAGTTCCATAAGTGTCTCCATGGGTTATTTTATTGTTTAATATATTACTGGTTTATCACGGAGAGGCTCATCAACCTTTTTTCCGGATAATATACTGGGCCACCTTTTACTATTCATTGCAATAACTATATTGTCCGGTTCCAGTCTTTTTCAAATAAAAACTGGACATAAAGCTTTGGTAACTCTTTTATTGGCATATGAAGAAACAGCATAAGACAAATGCAGTGCGTATACTGGACAGTCTCAGTATAAGATATACCCTCCACAGCTATGATCCTGATGAGAATGACCTTTCAGCCATTCACCTGGCCGAGACATCGGGACTTGACATAGACCGGATATTCAAGACCCTGGTTCTGGCGGGAGATAAAAGCGGCCCCATTGTGGCAGTAATCCCCGGTGCTGAAAATGTTTCCCTAAAGAAACTGGCAGCATCCAGCGGGAACAAACGTGTTGAAATGATTCACCTCAAGGAACTGCAGCCTCTTACCGGCTACATCCGCGGAGGATGCTCACCTGTGGGAATGAAAAAGGATTTTCCCACATACATAGATGAAAGCGCCCTGCTCTATGCAACAATTTACGTCAGCGCCGGGGTGAGGGGGACACAGATGGAACTTGCGCCGCAGGATCTTGTGAATGCAGTTAAAGGCATTATCTGCGACATAGTCTGACCGGGTACATTTGCAGGGAACAGTCACGACTGTTCCCTGCAAATGTACTCTCCTCCCGAAAACATAAAAATTATAAGAACTTTTTTTAACTCTTTTCAGTCAACACTGCATAAACATTTATAAAAGGCCGCAGTGTTCATGGAGGTTTTATGAAAAAAATTACTTATAGGTTAACAGCGAAACTCCTCACCGCAGCATGGCTCATGTTTCTGATCACCGGCCCCCTTTCATCGGAGGAGAAAAAAATTGAGATAGTTGAGAAGGTTTTCTTTACCGGCACACACTTCATTGTCCTTGGAAGTACCGGAGGAACATGGATTGGCAATAAAACCGGTTCAGGTGCCGCATACATCTCCGGTGATGGAAAAGTTTTCTCAAAACTTCCTTTGAAGGCGGAGAATGTGCCATTTAGAACAGGGACTTCCGGAAAGGGCAAAATTCTAGTTGCCGGGGACTCCATCAGGACCGGCAGCACCATTACACATAATTCAGTAATGTTTCTGTCAGAGGACAACGGCAGAACATGGAAGGAGGTCCCCGGCATTTACGGTAAAAAACTGGTCAATGTTCCCGCCTTCAGTTCAACCTACCTTATTGAACATCTTGAGTTCCAGAACGGCTACTTCACTGCCATCACAACAGAAGGCGCCATATATATTTCAAAAAACGGAATTTCATGGAAAAGGTCAGCATCACTCGGTCATGAGCCTGGCGGAGCCCTTGTCCATGACAACCGCATTATAGTATGGGGTGATGGAAACTCAATTTCCATCGGCAGGGGTAGCAGATGGAAGTCAGTTGAGATAGGAAACCTGACATCTGTATCCTCTGTTTTCCATGAAAATGGAAAGTACATCGGCTACGGCGACTTTGACTGCTGCTACGGAGAGATTTCTGGAGCCATAAGGCATTACAGGTTTGAATCAACGGACCTGATATCCTGGAAACTCTACAGGATAGAGTCACTACCGAAGGTTCCCCATCTCATCAGAAATGAGAACAGGTCATTCATAGGTATTTCTGGCATGAATATTATGTCCGGCAAGTCCCCGGATTCCCTGGAAATAACCGGAACAGAAAGGGAAAGTTTGATTGATATATGCAGCGGCATGGGAATATATTTGATTGCCGGAAGCCGTGGCCTTCTGCTCCGAAGCACTGACGGAAAAAAATGGACTCAATCAGATATTAAATAAAGATACTTTTTACTGGAGATTCAGGCATGGAACGAATAATATTCATGTTTATGATATTACTCGTTCCGGCATCAATTTCAGGTTTTGCGGACAATAAACTGCTTGATGATGCAATAAAGAATAATGGTCTGTTAGGATGAAAATAGTTATAGCACCGAAATGAAATTTTTATGCAACAGAGGATCTGGCTTTCAGGTATTCACGGTAAAAGTCCCTGTCTGTATGCATCAGGTGCCCCACAACCCAGCTGTTCAGAAAATAGAACAGTTCCTCGTATGGGCTGAAAATTACAGATTCAGTTGTCTTTGAAAAGTCAACCATTCGTTCATGGAAGGCCGAATGTTCACTGCGGTGAAGGTCTGCTTTGCCGTAGTCAATCTCTCTCATCATTAACTCTTCTATTGAGAAATGCTCATGGGAATAGTCGATGAGAAACTGAATGAGAAGGTCGATTCCGGATTTCTCCTTATTCAGCATGATTGACGTATAGAGTGTATTTATTGAATCGACAAGTTCCCTGTGCTGCCTGTCTATGAGTTCAATACCCATTTCATATTTTCCAGACCATTCAATGAAAATCATAAATCCAATCCTATAACAAGAATTTCACAAACTCCCGGACACTAAAATTATGGGCCATGTGCGTCAAGCAAAAATACAAAAATTTATAATCATCCTTAGTAAAACAGCACAGCATAAACCGGTATATGTTTATCCTTCCGGCAAATTTACCATGAAACGGCCGGGCCTGCGCTGAAGTATAGACTCACAGAAATATCCCGGCATGAATCAATCTCTCCTTCATCAATCAAAAAAGAATAAACACCTATGACTGTACCTGCTTCATTGACAGAGAAATCCTTTTCCGCTGAACATCCACTTCCAGAACCTTTACCATAACTGACTGCCCCACTGACACAACAGAATTCGGATCCTTAACAAACTTGTCAGCCATTTCACTGACATGAACAAGGCCGTCCTGATGCACCCCGACATCAACAAAGGCACCGAATGCTGTTACATTTGTCACAACTCCCGGAAGGACCATGCCCTCTTCAAGATCCGATATTTCATTTATACTGTCGCTGAACCTGACGTACTCAAAACTGTCTCTGGGGTCGCGCCCGGGTTTTTCGAGTTCGGAAAGTATGTCTATGACAGTGGGAAGTCCTGTTTTTTCTGTAACATATAGCTTTGGATTAATCTTTCCGACAAGTTCCCTGTTGCCGATGAGATCCCCCACGGAAACACCAAGGTCTTCAGCCATGGATTTTACAGCACCATAGCTCTCCGGATGCACTGCGCTGCTGTCCAGAGGATTGTCCCCTTCCCTTATACGGAGAAATCCCGCACTCTGTTCAAAGGCTTTTTTACCCATACCGGTTATTTTTTTAAGTTCGCTTCTGCCTGTAATTTTACCTGCTGCAGTTCTGTATGCCACAATCTCCAGTGCAAGTTTTTCAGAAAGGCCGGATACATATTTCAGAAGTTCAGGGCTTGCGGTGTTGAGGTCGACTCCCACGGAATTTACACAGGATATAACAACATCGTCAAGGGCGGATTTAAGTTTCTTCTGGTCCACATCGTGCTGATACTGGCCTACTCCTATTGACTTTGCATCAATCTTGACAAGTTCCGAAAGAGGGTCCATGAGTCTCCTGCCGATGGACACCGCTCCCCGTACAGTAATGTCATGGTTCGGAAACTCTCTCCTGGCAACCTCAGATGCGGAATAAATTGAAGCGCCGCTTTCATTTACCATTGTCACAACAATACCCGAGTCAACTATGGAGCTGCAGAAGGAGAGGGCCTCTTTGCCGCCGGTGCCGTTGCCCACCGCAACTGCACTGACTCCATGTTTTTTACAGAGGGAGAGAATAATCTTCTCAGCCTCGCCGGTTTTTTTATGCGGTTCAAGTGGATATACTGTTGCATGTTCAAGGAGGTCACCAGAAGGAGACAGAACCGCTATCTTACAGCCTGTTCGCAGCCCCGGATCAACGGCCAAAATGGCCTTCTCTCCAAGCGGAGGAGCAAGGAGGAGCTCTCTAAGATTCCGCGCAAATATCCTGATGGCCTCATCATGTGCTTTCTCCAGGAGCCTGTTTCTTATCTCAGTCTCCATGGAACTTTTTAAAAGCCTTCTGTAGGAATCCCACACAGCCCTCTTCACATATTCAGTTCCATGTCCCTTTTTCTTTACATATATTTTTTCAATAATATCAATACAGCTTTCATCATCCGGGGCGATTTCAATTTTAAGGAGACCTTCATTTGCACCCCTGAGCATTGCAAGTACCCTGTGGGATGGAGCATTTACTGCCTTTTCAGACCAGTTGAAATAATCCCTGAACTTAGCTGCTTCAGACTCCTTTTTCTTCACAAGCGTTGAAGTAACATCCGCCCCACTTGCAAATTTCTCCCTGACCCTTTCCCTTACTACAGGATCCTCATTTATTATCTCGGCAATTATATCACATGCACCGGAAATTGCATCTTCTGCGCTATTTACTCCCAGTTCCCCACTTATAAATTCTGAAGCTTTCTTCTCTATTTCTACGCTGTTCTGGGAAAGAATTATTTTCGACAGCGGCTCAAGTCCCATTTCCCTTGCACGGGCTGCGCGGGTTTTTCTTTTGGGCTTATATGGAAGATAGAGGTCTTCTATTTCATCAAGGGTTGCCGCAGACTTTACCTTTGCCTCAAGGTCTCTGTCCAGTACCTCAAGTTCAGCGAGTTTTTTCAGGACATAGTCCCTTCTCTTCTCCCTTTCCTGGAATATCTCAATTTCATTTCTTATTGCAAGAATGGCAACCTCATCAAGTGATCCGGTTGCTTCTTTTCTATATCTGGCAATGAAAGGTACTGTTGCCCCGTCACTTAGAAGCCTGTGCACAGCCTCTATCTGCTGAGGCGAAACTGCGAGTAATACTGAAAGCTGCCTGTAATCTACGGTCATATACTGCTCCTTCAAAAAAGCGACATAATAAAGAGTTGTTTGATTTCTGAAAAGAATTTTTTACGATGAAAACCATTTATTAAAGGATTAGCAGTTATTAACAACATAAAAATTTCCCTGTCTGAAAAGTGTACCTTCAAACAACGCTTTTATACAGGAAACAATTGTATATTTCTAAATTTTACCTGACCTCCGCATTCCGACATTACAATCAGAATTTTAAATTATTTTTATGAGGAGATGACAACCATGTTCCTTCCGTTATTTTTTGCAATATACAGCATTTTGTCTGTTTCCCTAAATATCTCCTCTAAGATGACAGTACTGCCAGATTCAATGGCTACTCCCCCGATACTTGCAGTAACAGCTATTGTGCAGTTTTCAACATGAAAATCACAGGTAGAAATTGACTCCCTGAGCCGCTCTCCGGCCCGCCTGCCCTGTTCAGCATCTGTAGCAGGAAGGAATAAAACAAACTCCTCTCCTCCCCATCTGGCAGCAATATCAATACTGCGGATTTCCATATTGATGATATCAGCTGTTTTTTTCAAAACCATATCACCTGCCAGATGGCCATATCTGTCATTGATATTCTTGAAATGATCTATATCCAGAAGCATAAGAAAGGCGCCATGTTTATTTCGTTTAATCATACCCATTTCCCGAATCATCTCCTTCTCAAAAAACCTGCGGTTGGGCAGTTCCGTAAGTGTATCGTGTGTGGCAAGATGGTTTAATTTATGATTTGCTTCGCTTAGCATTATGTTTTTTAGACGATGAAGATAAAAATTCCTGTAAAGTACTGTAGATAAAAAAACACACATTATATATACAACAGAGCAGTTTATTATGGAATAGACTTTTGATTCAATTGTTATAGGTAAAAATACCTGACATATTACAAATAACGCCATGGGAATACCAAATATAACCATATTCCATGGAAACCTCGCCAGCAATATCACGCTGGTAATGATGAAACCATAGATAAATACTACCATTTTTCCGGTTACAGTAAGATCAACCAGTGTTGTCAGGACAAGCAGAATAATTACGACAAAAACATACAATCCCGGCAGGGGCCTCTCAAATACTGAAACACCGGATCTTTTTCTGTTCTTTGTGAAAAGAAAATACAAAATGAAAAGAACAGATGCAGTTAGCATTCCAGCATGCAGAAACAGATATGCCCTCTTCAGAGCATTTCCGTAATTATCAGATCGGCCCATATAACGGATATCGAAGAGAACAATAATCAGAAGCTCAAGAGCTGCAATGATCAAACTCAGTGTAAAGACTCTGGAATAATTTGTCCTGCAGATGGAACGAAGTATTCTCTCATTCTGTTCAGCTGTATGCCCCAACCTGCCGCTGGAGGGAAGTGAAAAAATCATTTTGAACCACTTTCCTGGGCCCTTTGCTTCGTCCGGAGGAGACTCACCTGTCATGATATCATTTTTCTCTGTCATATTTGAATCCGTTCAGGCAGCATGCGCAGACAAATATCTAATTACCTGCAGCACTACCATATTCGTCTTTTTATACACATAACACAACAGATTGTAACAATTATTGTCATGGAGTCAAACAAAATCCTGATACGTTTTGGAAAACTCCATTCATGACCGGGGACTTCATGAACATAATTTCTGTATATCCGGAGAAACAGCTACTAAAGTGCAGTTTTATACAGGGACGGGAGACGAATAATACTCCCTCAACCTCCCGTATTATCGCCTATCTAAGATTATCTGGATTAAGGCTCTGAAGTTCAGGAATAACAAAGAGCCCATCCTTCCTGACAAGGACATCATCAAAGTATATCTCCCCTCCGCCGTATTGGGGAGTCTGAATGCAGACCAGGTCCCAGTGTATTGCAGACCGGTTGCCGTTGAAGGCCTCATCATAGCTTGCTCCCGGAGTGAAGTGGAAGCTTCCCTTTATTTTTTCATCAAAGAGTGTATCTTTCATGGGCTTTATAATGTACGGGTTCACGCCAATGGCGAACTCTCCCACATAACGGGCACCATCGTCCGTGTCAAATACCCTGTTTATCCTCTCTGTATCATTACTTACTGCATTGACTATCCTGCCGTCTTTGAACTCCAGTTCGATCTGTTCGTATGTGACTCCCTGATATACTGCCGGACAGTTATAGCTTATTTTCCCGTTAACGGAATCCTTCACTGGAGCAGTGAAAACCTCTCCATCAGGTATATTCATCTCACCGTCACACTTAATGACCGGAATGCCCTTTATTGAGAATGACAAATCCGTCCCTCTTCCCTTTATATGAACCCGGTCAGTTCTGCTCATGAGTTCGACAAGAGGGTCCATTGCCCGGGACATTTTCCCGTAGTCCAGATTGCACACATCAAAGTAGAAATCTTCAAATGCATCGAGGCTTGTGTTTGCAAGCTGTGCCATGGAATAATTCGGATACCGTAGAACAACCCATTTCGTATTTTTAACCCTCTCGTCCGTAACCGGCCTCTGATAGTGTTCTGTATATATTTTCATCTGGTCCGGGTCCACATCACCCATTTCGCTTACATTATCCGCACCGCGGATTCCGATATAGGCATCCATGGCCTTCATCTCCTCAAGTTCCGTATGGGCCCTGAGTTTCAGCTGATCTGTATTAGCCTTGAGAACAAGTTCCCTTTCCAGGCGCGTATCGACAAACCTCAGAAAGGGATTACCTCCTGCTGCGTAGACTTCCTTCACAATGGCCTTGACCAGCAAACGTGGAGAATCTCCCACGCACTGAATGAGAACATTCTCCCCCTTCTGTATGCGGGTTGAATAGTTAACCAGATTTCCGGCCAGATCTTCTATACGTTTATCCACCTTTTACCTCTCTTCGTGTTCTGAAATATTGCATATTCTGTTTATTCTCCCCGATCAACCATATTTTTTCTTTTTTCCATTGCCCCTGCAAAACATCCGCAAAACAAGAGTTAATAAAAAATATCTGGAAATTTCAGTGCATCTGTTTTCTATTGTTTTCATGACAAATCAGGAAACATCAATGGAAAACTCATTCTACGAACTCACCCCGGACAGGGTCATCGGAGCAGTTGAGAGCCGGGGACTGAAACTTACAGGCCACTATGTGGTACTCAACAGCTACGAGAACAGGGTATACGACCTGAAAATGGAAAACGGAGAACATGTCATTGCGAAATTCTACAGGCCCGGGAGATGGTCAAGGGAGCAGATAATGGAGGAGCATGAATTCCTCTTTGCCCTGGAAAGGGATGAGATTCCTGTATGCTCACCCATGAAGTTCCCGGACGGAGAATCAGTAGCGCAGTACCATGACATTTACTTCGCGGTCTGGCCCCGTACTGGAGGAAGAGTCTGTGATGAACTCACTTTAACCAATGCAGAAGAGCTTGGAAGGCTTGTGGCAAGGATACACAACAATGGTGCAGCCCTTCCGCCTTCATGCAGAAAGACACTTTCCGGGAAAAGCTACGGTATTGACAGCCTGAACTTCCTCATTGACAGGGGCTTCATTCCTGACCTCTACTGTGAACGGTACAGCTGTGCGGTGGAGAATGTCTCCCGCATATATGATGACTTAAGCGCTCATGTTCCGCTCATACGCATACACGGAGACTGTCACCTGGGAAATCTGTTGAAGGGCCTTAACGGCTGGTTCTTCCTTGACTTTGATGATTCCATAACCGGTCCCGCAGTACAGGATTTATGGATGCTGATCCCTTCAAGGGATGAATACGGCCTGGTTCAGAGGGAACATTTTCTTTCAGGCTACAGGAATTTCAGGGATTTCGATGATTCATGGCTGAAACTCATTGAACCCTTAAGAGCCCTGAGATACATCAACTACGCCGGATGGATTGCAAGGCGCTGGGAAGACCCTGCCTTTAAAAACATGTTTTCATACTTCGGCGAGCCGACCTTCTGGGAAAGGGAAACAAAGGACCTCGAAGACCAGCTCAACTATATTTTAAAACATTCCGACAGTGTTTTAATGAACGGCCAGTGCAATGAAGAGGAGGAACTTACTAACCGCGACTTCTTCTGGGACCTGGAGGATTAGCAGCGATTCCCTGAAAATCGGGAAGACCTTTCTAATCCGGAAATTGAAGCTGATACATGGGCGGACAGGGACCACCGCTGAATATCATCAGTATACCCCTTGAGCCGACCTTAAGCTTCACCTTTTTAACAAGTTTTCTGTATTCCTCTTCTGAGTAATAAAAGCCTTTATCTACCTTACCGCGTACTTCCACTAAAACACAGTCTTTACCTTTTGAACCCTTTTCACAGAATTTTATTGAACTTACAACAACATCAATTCTTGTTACCGGATGTTCCCCGTATTCACATTTCCCTATGGGCCGGATACATGCTATCGGTGCTGACAGAACAGTTAAAAGAATCACTATATAACAAACCCGTCTTTTCATTGCAACATCCACCCTGTATATAAAATTCGTCCAGTCAAATCGTACTCTTCCGGTTTGTTAAATCTACTGATATCCATAAAAAAAATGACAAAACTATATTCCTATTTTTGCAAAAAATACTAACCGCGATTTCTTCTGGAACCTGGAGGATGAGGCATAGGCCTTTTAACCTTACCACTCTCTTCCTTCGGAGAATCATTTCTCTTTTCAGATACCGGCTCATGCGTAATCTTGTTCAGAAGATAGTCAAGTGTATCATAAAAATAATCCTCATCAATAATTCCCGTAAGCTTTGCCGTAATGAGCTTCTTTATATTTTCCGGAAAAACAGACCAGTATTTCTCAGCCCATCCCCCGGGAGCTGCCAGCCTTTCATATTCTGTAAATCTGCCCTGGCTGTATGCCACAAACTGTTCAACCATGTCCTTCATAAGGTCCGGAGGTACATTTATGGAGGAGCTCCTGCTCCTTTCTCCGGGGACCATTTCATTCACAAGTGCTGCAAGTTCCTTCTCGCTTATATCAGGCTGATGCTGCTTTGCCATCTGCACAACCATATCAACGGCCATTTTCTTTATGTTCAGATTCGCAAGGCCCATCTGCTCCTGAATCTGTTTTGACATATTTCGGGCCATTTCATCTACATTAAGGTTTATACCGCCTCCGGCAAGAGGCCTTGAACTGCTCTCCCTTTTATCCAGGAGGTCATAGAGTTCCCTTGCCTCTTCAATTGAAGCATTCTTCAGGTACCGGTTTAATATTTCTTTCTGTTTCTCATTCATAATCTATTTTGTTATTGTATTTCCTGATATGAATAATATTGCAAGGACAAATGTGTTTATTTTAATATACTTTCAGGTAAAAAAATGAAAACAATGATTAAAGCTGCAACACCTCTTTTCTCTCACATTAAAATTTCCGCCCTTGCACTGCTACTGCTGATTTCTATGAACGGTTACTGCAAAACAGAATCTGCAATGACCATGGAGAAAAAAAACGGGTATACTATCTATACAATCTCCTACCCAAATAAAAAATTTTACCTTTCATGGATTTTTACCATGCCGGGACAGGATCAGTGTACTCCTTTTTTAATTGAAAGATTCAAAACAGCACAAAAAGTTCTTTTTGCAAGTTATAAACCGACCCATCCGAAGATTACAAAAATTCTTGATGGAAACAGCGGAGTATCTGGCTATTACGACGGCTGGTACTGCAGAAAATGCAGTTTTAAAAACAGCAACATCAGACCAATTAAACTGAAAGAGATCTCCAAAACGAAAAAAAGAAGATGGAGCACAATGCATCACAAATTTGCAGTAATTTCCAAATCTGGTGAAAGACCATACGTTATTACCGGCAGTTTCAACTGGAACACCACCGCCTCAAAATACAGTTATGATAATATGATTTCCACAGACCATCCCGTAATAGTCAGGGCCTTTGAAGATGAATTTGGAAACATGGGAAAGGCTGCAAACCCGGTTCCATCTCAGGCGGGTGACGGGAAAATCCATGTGGCATTTAACCAGGCTTGCGACGATCTTCTCATCCCATATATAAGAAAGGCAAAAAAGACCATACACATTGCAATGTACATACTGGGGCCATCCACAAAGAAACATGTGAACCCGGTCTATGATGAGATACTCATGGCAATAAAGCGCGGAGTAAAGGTAAAAATAATTGCTGATGCAAAGGAGGCTCGTGAAAGAAAACTCAAGGATCTGCCCTACACAGGAGCGGTAGTGAAGAAAGGATTCTTCCATCATAAATTCATGGTCATTGACAAAAAAATTGTGGCAACGGGTAGTTTCAATTACGGCTACGGTGCCATGAACGGAAACAATGAAGCACTGGTTATTATTGAGGAACCGGAAATGGCAAAATCATACATGGGACACTGGAAAATACTTTTTAAACGGTTTAAATAGGACCATATAATTCGGCAGATACTTTCACATCTGAATTTTAACAGAGTGACGACTGACCGGCAGGTTACTATGACGGGTCATGTCACTCTGTTAATTCCCTATTTTTCGGATTCCCTTGCCTTCAGGTAATCCCTGTATGTTTCACAACCGCCGTTTTCCCAGAATTCAATGAACTCCTCATCGTCCCTGAACCTCATACCGCTTCTTCGGTCTTTCCTGTCCCTGAATGGGGAACAAAAACCATGCCTGTCTGTTCTTCCATGTCCGTGATGCCATCCCCCCACAAGGAGTCTTGCAAGGACCAGAAGCCCAAGGGCCTGAAGATAGTTTAGGGAAGCCAGGCCGAATATCTGTGGCATCAGCCAGTTCCAGAGCATCATTACTGCCAATGCAAAAATTGCAGAAAACAGCAGTGCCATAGACACACCGAAGATTATCCAGAATATAATTTTCACAAATCCAGGTGCTCCATCCATTCTGCACTTTATATTTTCCATATTATTCCTCCACATTTATAAATTTTGATATTCTATTTCTCAGTATCTTTACCGCCTTTGCCTTTCTGGCCATGAGAGTTCCGGGCGGAAGTCCGGTACGTTCAGCTATCTCTCTGAAAGTCATGCAGTCAACCTCATTCATAATAAATACAGATGAGAGCTCTTCTGGAAGATTACTTAAAGCATCCGATATTCCCCTGTGTATCTCTTCACTCTGAAACAGATATTCCGGACTATAACGGGTGTCATCCTGAACATGAGTCAGTTCCATTCTATCCGGTTCACCGCTGCCCTTTCTGAATGAATCGATTATCCTGTTTCTTATTGCCCTGTAAATATAGGCAGCAACATTTTCAACCGGAGCTGATATGTCAGCTCTTTCAAAAATTCCAGCCAGTGCATCATTGAGGATATCTTCACTGTCCGCTGCAGCCGAGTCATTTACCCGGGCCCTTACAAAATTAAGAAGCCTGCTGTATTCAGTTTTTATAAAATCCGTGTACTTCTGTCTGTTCTGGCTTGTCATTATGAATTCAGTCCCTTAGAAATTCAAATACCCTTTTACTGCTGAACCCTGAATCATTTGCTGCTCGAAATCCTGCAGATTTTATCAGTTCAATCTCCTCCATTACCCGCTCCTTTGAAACAACACCGGGCTCCCGGAAAAGAAGCCTGCCGCCCGGTTTCAGAGTATTGAAAACTTCCTTTATGAATGTTTCTCTGTTCCCGACTTCATGGAAAACAGCATAGACCACCGCAAGATCAATCTGGCCTGACAGATCACCAGCCGAAATTGATCCGGAGGAACTTCTTCGGATACTGACGCGTTTTAACAGATTCATTCTGCCTAAACGTTTTTTCAGGACCTTCAGCATCTTCTCCTGAATATCAATCGCATAAATCATCCCATCATTACCAACCATACGTGCCATGGGCACAGTAAAAAAACCCATTGCACATCCTGGCTCAAGAACTTTCATACCGGGCCTGATATAGTCTGAAAGAACTTTTTCCGGATTCTGCACCAGTTTCCTCAGGGGATTTAAGAGCAGATAGCCTGCCCACCATGGAAATAGATGTTCACTTTTCATCGCCAATCCTCTATTCTATATTTGCTATTGCAGACGTAAATTCAATGGTTCTATTGTTTTTTTTTGCAAATTGTTCAAATTTTTAAATGCCATTCTCATTGCGGTTTTTTTGCCTTGACCTCTGATACTTATTTTTTAGATTCATAATTTATGTGATGTTCTTATAATAAAGAACATCACAAGTTTCATGATATTGGAGCCACTATGACCAGTTTGATTGTAAGCAAATTCGGCGGAAGTTCAGTCGCAAATGCAGAGCAGATAATAAAAGTAGCAGGGATAATAGGAAGCAGCAGTGACCGTAAAATAGTAATAGTCTCAGCCCCCGGTAAAGGGAAAAATGATAAAGAAAAAATAACGGATCATCTTATAAACATCGCAACAGAAGGCAGACATTTTCATTCCCAAAAGAAAGAAATTTCCGGAAATGATTCAAAAAATGCGGTAATAGATAAATTTTCTTCAATAATAAAAGATCTTGGAATTGAAGGAGATGATATTATAGAAAACCTCAAATCCGATCTTGACAAAAATCTTCCCGACAAAATGAAAAGGGATTTCTATGCCTCACGTGGAGAACACTACAATTCCATAGTAGTAAGCCGGTACCTGAACAAATCAGGTCTTGAAGCATGGACAGCACTGCCGGAAGATATAGGGCTTGTGGTCAGTGAAGACTTCGGCAACGCAAAGGTAATGCCCCTTTCATACAAAAACATGAAAAAAAACCTTGTTACTGAATCAAAACCCGGCATAGCAGTTGTACCAGGCTTCTACGGCATTACGGAAAATGGAGATGTAGCTGTTTTTTCAAGAGGCGGTTCAGACCTCACAGGGGGAGAAGTCGCCTATGCAGTTGATGCTGCTTTATATGAGAACTGGACAGACACAGACGGGATATACCAGGTTGACCCGAGAATAATTCCGGATTCAGAGGTCATCCCGAAACTAACATACAAGGAGATCCGTCTCCTCTCTGCAAAGGGATTCAATGTATTTCACTACGATGCAATGATCAAATGCAGGAAGAAGGAAATTCCAATAAATATAAGAAACACCAACAATCCCGAATCTGAGGGTACACTCATTGTATCCGATAGAATACCAACCGAAACAGTTGTAGGGATTGCACGGCTTGATAATACCGCTTACCTATATCTTGAAAAATCAGGTTCAGGTGATACAATCGGATTTCTGGCAAAACTTCTTGATATTATGAAACGGTTCGGAATCGAGACATACCACTACCCCACTGACAGGGATGATGTTTCTGTAATATTCAACCAGCATGACCTCAATGGAAGCGAAAATGATCTCATTGATATGATAAATGAGGAACTGCAGCCGGATGTCCTTGAAATAAACCATGACCTTACAATTCTCTCCCCCGTTGGAAAGGGAATGAAAGACCATCCGGGAATTATTGCCGAAGCGGCAATTGCCATGAAGGAGAAAAATATCAGTATTGAAATACTTGATCAGGGCCCGGCGCAGTACAGTTTCCATTTCGGCATACAGAACAGGTATTCCGATACAGCCATACGTGCCCTTTACGAAAGGCTGATCCTTAACCAGGGATGATATTATTACGGGAACAGTATGAAGAGAAGGCTATACTGTTCCCGCCGGAAATATAATACACTTCATTTTTTACAGCTCATGAGTAAAAAACAGATACTATTTTTCTGAATTCTGCAACCCATAAAAGAAGGGATCAGCATCCTAAAAATAATTGCCTCCTCTGTCAATAATGAACATATTTTGATTGAACTTTAAAAAGTCTGTTTTATAAGGAACAATCTTTCCATCAGAATAGCTGATGGAACAAAATTTATCCTTTCCGGAGACATATAATGCGCCTGCCTGTAATTGCAGTACTTTCCCTGCTTCTGCTTGCTTCCTGTAAAACAACAATGGATCATGAAAGAGACTCCCTCATTTCCAGAAACAAGATATATGAAAAGGAGATAAAACTCCTTACAAGACAGAACAGTGTACTGAAAAAGGAAAATTCAGAATACAGTATATCTCTGGCACAGAGAGAGACACACATAAAAAAACTGGATTCTGACATAAAATCAGTTAAAAAACACTACGAGAATGAAATAAAACTGCTGAAACAGCAGTACAATGACCTCATGAAAAAAAATACAATCCTTGCCAATGAAAGCAGTGAAAAGATAAGACGCCTCACAGAGCAGAGCAAGAAAACAGAAAACAGACTAACCAGCGAAATCAGTACCCTGAATTCAAAAATACAGGAAGTATACCTCTCATTTAACAATGAAAGAGAGTCTGTGAAAAACGAACATTCCAGGAATATTCTGCAATTACAGAATGAAATCAAGGATCAAAAGGACCAGGCGAGCAGAAAGGAGATAAGCTACAGTGAGCAGATAAATGCTCTTAGTGAAAAAATAAAAAAAATAACACTGGAAAACAGTTCTGAGATTGCCAGGCTCAAAAGCAAATTTGCTGAAAATGAAGCAGATTATAATAACACAATCAAAAAGCTTAAAGATGAAGTCAACTCCTGTAAAAAGGTACCTGATAAAAAGTCATGATCCGGAAATATTTTAAATTTTTTTTTACTGTTTACATACTAATAATACCCTCCATCTCTTTTTCAGCGGATGCTACACTTTTTATAACTTCAAATATTGAAGGGCAATTCAATCTCCGCAGTGATATGGAATCGGATGACAACTCAGTGATTCTGCTTCAGTCGCTCTACCATCTCCGTTCAGTTAACAAAAACCTGCTATATATCGACATGGGTAATGCATTTTACCCCGGAACACTTTCCAGATACAGTTATGGGTCGATAGTATATGACTATTTCAGAATGAACAAATGTGATCTTTCCCTGGTTTCTTCAAAGGATCTTAGGCTTGGAACCGGTATACTAAAACAGCTAGAAAAGGGGTTCGAGAACAAAATTCTTCTCTCGGCAAACATTACCCTTAATAAAGAAAAGGCCTTTACTCCTTATATAATAAAAAAAATAAAAAATAAGATCATTGTATTTGTAGGGCTTACAAGTGAAGGATCAACATTCGATATTACAGATAAGAATATTGCAGACACTGATATCACCCCACATATGGACACACTTGCCAAAATTTTACCTGAAATTGAAAATACGGTAAAACCGGATTATATAATCCTTTTATCGGGACTTACTCCTGACAAAAATATCAGCATATTAAGTAAATTCAAATCAATAAATCTTCTGATATCGGGAGGAGATTCTACCGGTACATTGTACGGAAACAGTATTGATCAGATAGTTCTTCCAGACAGCCGTAAAATTCTTTTCACAGACAGAAGAAAAGGATACTTCAGGCTTGATTTAAATCTTGGCAAAAGACTTGAAGTGGGAAATTTCAATTTCCAAAAACCCGAAAAATGGGCAGCAAAAGACAGAGACTATAAAAAATTCATAAACCGCCTCAATATATGGAAAACCAGATACAATGAAGAGATGGTTCTGCCATTTAAACTGCAGAAGGATCTCAAAGCAGATATAAACAATAAAAAAATACTTAGCCTGATGCGCCATAAATTCCGTACAGAACTTGCGATATTTCCAGGAAGGGAAAACAAAAATTTCACTTTAAATGCAGACAGCTCCTCCGGTTACATAAGGGACAAGGTCAATGACGATTATTATATCTATACATACCGTCTGAAAGGTGAAACTGTTTCAAGAATAAGTGAAAGCGGGAATTTTATTATTTCCGGATTGAGTGAAGGGAAAATACAGGGCCGGGAAATTGAGGAAAACAGATATTATACTGTCGCTTCTACTCAAAAAATTTACGAAATAATAAGTGAGTCTGAAGGGAAAACAGTCTATAAAAACAGATGGGTCACCATATCCGACCTCATAATAAATGATATCCGGAATGAAAAAGTATCATTAAAAAAAGACTTTTCCTATCTCGACGACAGATTTGCTCTTATTTTTACTCTGTCTCTGTCAAACAGGCTGAGTTCTGAAACTGTCAGGTACGGAGAGAACATTGACACCCCTTCAGGTTATTCAACTGAATCAATAAAGGTCCTTGGTATTGAGGACAGCGCTGACATCATCCTCTTTAACAGGTTCAATAAAATAACCCTTTCTCCATATATTAACTATGCAGAAGAGACCCTTGAAGACAGCAAATATTATACATCCAATGAGATGAGTCTGAAAATTCTCTACCAGTATAAGCCCTATATGCTAATTCAGCCGTATTTTAAATCTCAACTCAACACTCTTGTGAAGGAAGAGGAGTACAAAAGGCCCGTTGATATCAGGGAAACAGCAGGAGTTCTTTTCAATCTTCAATACGTGACTTTAAAAACGGGACTTGGATTTGACAGACGCATACACGATGACCGTGATATTCCATATTACGGTTTAGAGGGTACTGTACAGCTTGAATTCCCATTCTTAAATTCATTTACGTACATACTTGATATTGACAGTTTTTTCACAAAGAAAGAAATGAATAATAAATATATTAAACTTGAATTCAGTACGGGACTTAAATATAGTTTCAGCACATATTTTTCACTTTCTTCAAAATACAAAAAAATTTACTATAAGGATATGGAGCTTGATGAAAAATATGAAAGCAAATCCTATACATTTTCACTGGATTTTAATATTGATTTCAAAGTCTTTTAATCAATATTAGAGTTTTCATTATTCATGTTTAAAACTTCCTGTCTTAAAAGACTTAATCTCACTAAACACCCCACTGTTCATAATAATACATTAGCTATTAGGTACTTGACTTTAAGTCCTAAACTGATACAATAACAGGCAGTTTTAATAGTTTATTTACTAGTCTGAGATCTGTTTAAAAAAAGCGAGGATACGGATGGACAAAAAAACTTTTTCAGGAATATACCCCTACCTGCCTACTCCATTTGATGAAGCAGGTAATTTTAAGGAGAAGCCCCTTTACGAACTTTCAGATCACCTTATAAAAAAGGGAGTTCATGGTCTAACCCCTCTTGGCAGTACCGGAGAGGGCCCCTACCTTGACTGGGAAACTAAAAAAAGAACAATTGAAGTGGTTATGGAAGCATCAGCAGGGCGTGTTCCGGTTATAGCCGGTATAAATAACATGACAACACGTGGTGCAGTTGATGAAGCCGCCAGAACAGAGGCACTTGGTGTTGACGGCATACTGATTGTCTTACCTGACTATTTCCCTGTTGATGAATCAGAGGTAATAAATCATTTTAAATCTGTTGCAGAGGCTGTGAGTTGTCCTGTAACTCTCTATACAAATCCTAAATTCACCTCCTGGGATTTTTCTATAAACGCACTGACAAAACTAGCTGAAGTTCCGAACATTCAGTATATAAAGGACGCATCAGGAAATATCGGCAAACTAATGTCTGTTGTGTCGTCTCTTGGTGACCGTATTAAAATATTCAGTGCCTCTGCACATGTTCCTGTCTTTGTTTTTATGCTTGGAGGAGTTGGCTGGATGGCCGGCCCCGCATGTCTAATCCCTGAAAAAAGCATTGAACTCTATGAATTGGCTCAAGAGAAAAAATGGGAGGAGGCCCTTGAATTACAGAAGAGTCTGTGGCCTCTTAATATGGCATTTCAGAAGTATTCCCTTGCTGCCTGTGTGAAGGCAGGACTTGAAATACAGGGATTCAATGTAGGCCCAACCCTAAGGCCGCAGAAACAGCTGGATGAAACAGCCAAAAAAGCTATCAGGGATATACTGGAAAAGGTCGGGGCCTTGTAGAATCCCGTTTTTCTCCTGTTTTATTGCTAATAGCAAATTAGAATACATAAAAACCTCTACCTGAAAGGGTAGAGGTTTTTATGTATTCTAAACTATATATATTCAGCAAAACTGATCAGCTGTACCAGCTGTTAATAAGAGAATAAGACTTCTCCTTCAGGTCTTTATAGCGGCTGCCCATATGTGAATCCATTGTAACAATAAGCGGACCGAAATTCTCGACCTCAAACTCCCATAATGCTTCAGGCATGCCAAGTTCAAACCACTGCACATTTTCAATCTTCTTCACATATGACCCAAGTATTACAGCACATCCCGGTGGAGCCTGAAGATAGACCTGTCCATATTGATTGTATGCTTTCAGGCTTCCATCAGCCATTCCCCCCTTGCCTATAATCATTCTTACTCCCATTGAACCTACCATCTCTGCATATGGTTCCATTCTTATGCTGGTTGTGGGGCCTATTACACTCATCTTCCATTGGCCATCATCCTTTACAACCACCGGACCAGCATGGAAGATTACACCTCCATCAGGCTCAAAAGGAAGAGTTTCATTATTACTAAGCATTGACTGAATTTTCATATGCCCCATATCTCTGGAGGTATTAACTCTTCCTGACAAAAAGACAATATCACCGGTTTTTAGTTTTCTCACATCCTCTTCTTTAATAGGTACAGTCATATTGTAAGTACTCATCTCATACCTCCTTACCTAAAATTATTTCAGTTCTTCCGTCTTCTAAAATTCTGATTCCAGACCTTCTGGCCACCCAGCAGTGAAAATTTATCGCCACAGGACATATGGCGGTATGAGTCGATGCCATGCCGATTTTCAGTGCAAGACAATATGTATCTCCGCCAATCCCCGCCGCTCCAAGGCCAAGAGCATTTATTTTTTCAAGAAGTTCAGCTTCAAGATCTGCAAGCATTGGATCAGGGTTTATGTCTGACCAATTCCGTGTGCTGATCGCCTCTCTGCTGAGGCGTGCGGCCTGGTCCATCTGTCCTCCTATTCCTACACCTATACCGGTCGGAGGACATGGTTTGCCACCGGCTTCAGCAACTGCAGAAAGTACAAGCTTCTTAAGACCGGAATAATCCTTTTTAAGCTCCGCAGTAGTCATTGTTTTAAAAACATTTCCAAGTTCAGCACCACACCCCTTGAAACTCACTATTATTTCAAGATCTCTTCTTCCAGGCTCAAACTGAAATTCAAAATTCGGTACATTAACTCCGGAATTATCTCCCGGGTTCTTTCTGGTCAGAGGATGTACAATGCTTGGTCTTAAAAGACCCTCTTTCGTTGCACTAACAAGTTCTTCCCTGAAATCTCCGGGAATGTTTGATAAATCTGCGTTTTCACCAAACCTTACATACACGACAGGGTACCCGGGAGACTGGCATACAGGTTTCCAGGCTTCTCCTGCAGCTTTAACATTATCAATCATGCAGTCCATAATACTTGCCGATTCAGCGAAACTCTCCCTGTCCCTGGCCTTCTTGAGTAGTTCAAACACATCCGGAGAAATTGATGTACAGCTTCCCCGAATCAGTGATGCTATTATCCCTTTTCCGACGCTTACTCTATTTGCGACTTTATTCATGATGCACCTCCTGCACAGTACTGTATACTGGTATACCAGTATACAGTACTGTGTCAACACATTTATAAAGATTTTTAAATTAATCATGCTACAATAAGACCTTCATTTTTTTATTGACCTGCACTATTTTACATATTAACTGAACTTTATTCCTGAATGTGGAGATAGAAATACGTGAAAGTAACATTTGACGCGATAAAAAGGCACGAAACCATTGAACCAAAGCTGTATGAAAAAATAATAGAGCAGATACGACATCTCATGCTCAATGGGGAGCTTAAAGTAGGTCAGAAGGTACCCTCTGAAAGAGAACTAGCAGAAATGTTTAATGTAAGCAGGGTTCCGGTTAGGGAGGCACTAAAGATCCTTGAGTTTGTTGGCATCATCGAGAATATACCAGGGAAGGGATTACACTTCAGAAATATAAGTATCAAACAGCTAACTGCTAAAATTGATTTTGCGGTTAAAACAGGAGGAGACAACATCAAATACCTCTTTGAAACAAGAGCATTACTTGAAACAAAGGCTGCAGGTTTAGCTGCTGAAAGGAGAACAGAAGAGGACATAGATGAAATGAAGAAACTCATTGACTCCATGGAGATCAAGATGCTTGAGGGAAAAGATGTCTCAAAAGTTGCCGTAGAATTTCACTCTGCCATAGTCAGGGCTTCAAAAAATAGTGTCATGTACAACATTAATGATTCCATTATCAACATGCTTGAATATTCCAGAAAATTAACACTCAGAGACAATACAAGAGCAACTGAATCACTGGATTTTCACAGGAAACTCCTGGACAGTATCTCAAACAGTGATGTTAAAAAGAGTGAGGAAATAATGGCTGCACACCTGAAAAATGCAGAAAGTCATTATACTACTCCTCTCTCTGCTGATTTTGTAAAAAAATAAAATATGATCTTTGTCTCTTCATTTCTGTATTTGAATGAAAAAACTTAGCACACAAAAGCCCTGAAGTATTAATTACAAATCACTTTTTTAAAATAAAAGACTTTTAACATATAACGATATACTGATCAAGAGAACTATAATACGCAATATATTGTTATATGCTTTGCATTTACTCTCATGAAATATACAATAAGTCACGTCAGAATAAGTATTTACTTAAACAGATTATGTTCTGCTGATTAAAATCATTATTTTAAATTTTCAGGATATTTTTTCTGGATGAACAATAATTAATTTCAGGAGAGAGAAGTTTA
>QKCL01000052.1 GCA_003246895.1 Spirochaetota bacterium
TTCAATTCAGACCTCATTCTCCAGGGAATAAACTCATGGCCTCTCGGACTGTTCATATTCTTCATGGCACTGCTGGGGTCAGCCGCATTCACATCAGTCGTACAGGGATGGCTTATAACAAACAATAAAATATGGGAAGTACCCATCCTTCTCGCGGCAACTGTAATCCTGTTCCATCCCGGAGTAATTACACAACTGGCAGGGATCAGCCCTGACTACAAGTACTACATGTATTCATTGGGAGTTCTGCTCCTAGCAGGTGTAATAGGCGGGCAGTTAATCAGGAAAAAAGCGGTTCCCGCCTGACATGCATAAAGCCATGGACAGAAAAAATACCATCCATGGCTTTATGCATGACTTGACATCACACAGAATAACTCTTAAATGACATTATCAAATTCAGGAATGGTTTATATCAATGAACGTAAAAGAACTGCCGGAAAACATTATCGCTGAACTTGTCAGGGCACAGAAGAATGAGATAACAGAATACCATATATACACAAGACTTTCAAAGAAGGTAAAGGACATTAAAAACAGCACCGTGCTTTCAAAAATTGCAGACGACGAAATGAGGCACTATAACACCTGGAAAAAAATAACCGGCAGGGAAGTAAAACCGAGCAGATGGAAAATATTCAAATTCTACTGGATAAGCCGCATACTTGGACTCACCTTCGGAATCAAGCTCATGGAGAGAGGAGAGGAGTCTGCAAACGTTAACTACAATGAAATGACCGGAACTGTACCCGGGGCAAAACACATAGCAAAAGAGGAAGATGAACACGAAAAGATGCTCATTGACATGATCGAAGAGGAACGCCTCAACTACATGGGATCCGTAGTGCTCGGCCTAAACGATGCCCTAGTTGAACTAACAGGTGCCCTTGCCGGTATGACTCTGGCCCTTCAGAATTCAAGACTCATAGCACTGGCAGGACTGATTACGGGGATTGCCGCATCCTTCTCGATGGCAGCAAGCGAGTATCTTTCACAGAAGGCGGAGGAGTCTGAAACAGCCCTTAAATCTTCACTCTACACAGGTACTGCCTATATTTTCACAGTGGCCTTTCTCATACTGCCCTATCTCATACTGGACAATTACTTTCTGAGCCTCGGCATAACACTTTCGATAGCTGTATTTATTATATTTATTTTCAACTACTACATATCCGTTGCAAAGGAGCTGAATTTCAGAAGGAGATTTGTGGAGATGACAATAATAAGCCTCGGGGTATCGGCAATTTCATTCGGAATCGGAATGGTGGTCAGAAAATTTCTGCCTATTGACATATAGGCCATAAATCTCCGGCAATAGGCATTGCCGAAACATGAGACATCATGTAATCAATTTACTTATAGTGATCAGGGAAATGCTTCTCTGCACATTCCGGGCAGATACTGTGAGAGAAATCCGCGTTTGAATTGCTACAGATATATTTTTCCATGACCTGCCAGTTCCCCTGATCATCCCGTATCTTTTTGCAATATGAACAGATGGGCAAAAGTCCAGTCAGTGTTTTCACCTGGGAAACTGCTTCTTTCAGTTCGCCGATAAGTTTTTCCCGTTCCAGCTCCGCCTTTTTTTGTTCAGTAATATCCTGGTTTGTACCGTGTGCCCGTATAAAATTTCCTGAGTCATTCTTGATACCCATAATCCTCGCCAGAACATGCCGAACCTGCCCGTCTCTGCGAGTAATCCGGTGCTCATCAAGATTTTCCGTAATCTGAATTAAAGGCGGAATTCAAAAAGAATCAAAGCCACTTCCTCACATCCGTTGCTTTCATCCCTGCTGCCCCGGCACCTTCAAGGCCCGGATCTCCGTCTTCAAAAACTTCACACTCATCCGGATTTACGCCTATAAGCTCAGCCGCCTTCAGAAATACTTCCGGGTGCGGCTTGGAGTTTTTCACGTCATCTGCAGACACAATACCCATGAAATATTTTTCGATTCCCAGTTTTTCCATTGTGTATTCAGTGATACCCCTGTTGCTGCCCGTTGCAATTGCCATTGGCAAAACATTATAATAAGATTTAATGATTTCAAAAACCGGTTTAATTAATTCTATCTGCGAAATATAATCGTAATGCAGTTTATTCTTTAGATCCGCAACAGCATTTGCATCCAGACTCATGTTGTATTCTTTATTATATGTGTCAACAACCGCCGTAAGAGAATAGCCTGCTTTTGAGTAGAAGAACTCCTCATCGAAAACAGCATTGTGCACTTCAAAGGCCTTCTGCCATGAAATAAAATGCACAGGCATGCTGTCAGTAATTGTTCCGTCAAAATCAAAAATAAGTCCTTTAATATTTTCATCAACCCTATATGCCATTTTTTAATCCTTTATAACACAGTTACATTTTAGAGGTACACGTGCATAGATAAGTTTCAGTGAAGTTTTAATTTTTTCCATGCATATTTGAAGAAAGCACCGCCCGTTTCACTGGATGAACGCAGATATTAAAGGAGATTGACCCAAATAATTGAAGAATGCGTACCATATTTAAATCTGCGGTATTCATTTTTTACTCCGCCGTTCCTCAAGGATATAGACTCCGGTAATTTTACTGCGGAAACTTTTATTATCACTGACTGTTCCGATAACACTCACACGGTCTCCCCTTACCGGTTTTTCACTATTTGCATATACCCAGATGGAGTCTGTATTATCTTCAAATATCCGATAGACGACACCCCCTTTAACTGGAACTGAAATTGAATCAGTAACCAGCCCCTCAACCTTTACCCGTTTACCTGTATATAAATTAGGATTTGCCCGGATATCACGCAATGCGGTTCCTGTGCTCAAACAGCCTGTAAAAGCCGTAATGATTATTATAATATTTGTTTTTATAAGAAACCTTTTCATTTCTTCATCCCGCTCTTCCTATTCTTTTCAGTTTTGCCTTTTGCATTAAAGCATGTTTTTTTGAAAAGTGATGCCCTGTCAAGATAGAGATGACTCATTGCCCCTGCCAGAAACGCCGCAAAATAAGGCACTCCGAAAAAAAGCAGGTCCCTGTATTGATACACCTTAAGATCTACAAGAAAACCGTTACCGAAAAAAGAGGGTGCCATTAAGGGCAATCCGACCAGAATATTTCCTTTGATGGAGTGAGTCCATCCACGGTGCTTACTCACTGCGGGCATCATGGCAAAAAGGCCAAGAACAGCTGCTTCAAAATAGTAATCCAGTACTGCTATCAGTACTATGTCAATGACCACAAAAATCATGTAGATGTAGATGCGGCTTTTACTGCCGATATCAGAGTCCGGCCACATTGAACCAAACAGGGAAAATAAAATAAAGAGCGGAAACTCGAACCATGAAAAAGAAGAAAAAAGAATCTGAAAGGGAAGCATTATTGCCAGACAGATAAATGCTGCATAAAACCCGCCTCGAATATGACCGGAAAAATCAGACATATCACCTCCGATAAAAATAATTTTCTGTTATCATGATTTTAAATCCGTTACCTTTTTTCAAGTTCTTTCCGGTTCAAAATTTTTTTCGACAATCAATTGACTCAGCAGAATTTTTTCAGGCAGAGATATTAAAATCTGCCGCATTCCTGATGAAATTCACACAATCTCTGTTTTGCATAATTACATTTTTCTCAAAAAATATACAGACAATGGTGAAAGGCCTATTCTATTTATCCACATAAGGATATGACGATTACTCTGAAGTAAGTTAATGCCCACAGAGCACAAAAATATTCCTGATTATGCCATGAGTATACTGAAGAGCTTAATCAGCTGTGCAATTAATTGTTGGTCATTTATGATAATCGGAATACTGTGATTATTATACTGCAGATTTCTAAAAAGAGCGGCTTATTGTATTAAAACATAACAAATTGATGACATTGCGGACACAATATCCGATAGACCTGTATGTATTCTTAAACTATTATAAATACTGTTTTAGGGGCGGTTATGGAAGAGATACTGCGATCACAATGGAACTATATGCTCTGCAGAAAAGATGGAGAACTGGTATTTTCCGTAATCTGCGGAAGTGTGGCGATTTATGAAATCAATATTTTTCTTAACAAACAGGAGACTGAAAATTATCATGAGAAAGGTGAAGAATACCTTAATGAACTTGCTGACCGAATAAGAAACAACCCCGGCTTGTACAAAGACAGACATATTGATCTGGAAAATGAACATTTAAACTAGGCAGCATCTGAACTTGTTGTGGCCGAATCCGCACAGAAAAGACCTTAACAATAGGGCATTTCACCCATTTATGAACTCTGTCTCATCTTTATCATTACTTCTTCGGGCCAGTCTGAAGTATCAGTGTCTGCCAGAGGCTGTCCGTCAGGCATCATGTTTACAGGAACCTTATTCTGGTCTCCAAGGACCATACCCAGCTTTCTCCTGATACAGTCCCTCTGCATGGGGCCTTTGCAGTAGAGTTTGGCAAGCCCCACAAGAGCCAGTTTCCTTTCATCATATTTCCGGTATTCCCTGAAAAAAATGCATGTACCAATCTGTAAGCAATCCATCGACGACACCCGCTTCTTAAAAAGTTAATCTCACTGAATTATTGTTCCAGAGAAAAATATTATTCAAAACTATTATTTAAAAAAGTCAAGGTTATTAAAGAAAATGGGCTTCTAATCATTCAAACTGGACAGGTACTTTACGCGTCACCTGTCCGACCAGATCGCATTTAACATTCCACACAGACAGCATTCACGAAATGTGTACATGTATATTTTGGCGTCCCCGTCCATGCCGCCATTAGGCGTATTGCATGCAATACGCTCCTGCGATGTGAATGATTTTTTCAGAAATGAAAAAAATCATTCTGCACCTGCGGGCGGGCCAATCCGGGCTCCACTTCGTTTCGGTGCTGCGCACCAGCCGGAGCTGCCCTGCGTGTCCCTGACGCATGGTCATGTAAACAACTTTCACAATCTGCACTGGAATTGAAGTATCCAATGCTTCATAAGAACAGAAATACCACCCGGAAAAAATATTATTTCTGAATAATAAATTAACTGTTTTCTAATGAGCAAAGAAAATTTTGAATCTCAAACACTAAACATTTGTTGACATAAAATTTCACCATGATACTCTTGCATCATGGACTGCAGAAAAATCATACATATAGACATGGATGCCTTTTACGCATCAGTTGAACAGCGGGACAACCCCAAACTTAAGGGCAAACCGGTAATTGTAGGGGGCCCTCCAAACAGCCGCGGTGTTGTTTCCACATGTTCATATGAGGCCAGAAAATTCGGAGTCCATTCCGCCATGCCGTCTGCCCATGCAAAGAGGCTCTGCCCAAACGGGATTTTCATTTTCCCGAGATTCCATGCCTATTCGGAAGCATCCTCTGTTATAAGGTCTATCTTCCGGGAATACACTGACCTTGTGGAACCGCTTTCACTCGATGAAGCTTTTCTTGATGTAACATTCAACAAGAAAGAAGAGAGGTCAGCCACAATTATAGCAAGGGAAATTCAGCGGAAAATTTTCGATGCCACAAGACTCAGCTCATCCGCAGGTGTTTCATACAACAAATTTCTGGCAAAGACAGCGTCTGACTTTAAAAAACCGGCGGGCCTTACTGTTATCCGACCCATTGATGCCGAAAAATTCATTGAAGATCTCCCCATCGGAAAATTTTTCGGCATAGGCAAGGTAACTGAGATGAGGATGAAGGAGATGGGTATAAACTGCGGCAGAGACCTCAAGGAAAGAAGCTATGATTTTCTCATGAACCATTTCGGAAAGGCAGGGCGTTTCTACTACAAAATAGTCAGGGGCATTGACAACAGGCCCGTTGAATCCAGGAGAATAAGAAAATCAATCGGCAAGGAACGAACATTCTCCTCCGATATAATAGAGACGGATAAACTAAAGGGGATCATTTCCTCACTTACAGATGAAGTCACTGAATATATGCAGCACAGAGGAATAAAAGGAAAAACAGTATCAATCAAGGTTAAATACGATGACTTTGAAGTTGCCACAAGGAGCAGAAGCCTTGACTCATATGTAAATGATGAGAGAACCATATACAGCACTGCAGTTGAACTCATGGACAGCACAGAAGCCGGCCTGCGCAGAGTCAGGCTCATGGGTGTAACCATGTCAAACCTGGACAATAGCCAATGCGATGATGAAAACCAGCTTCTCCTTCCTTTCCGTGAATTTGTACCGGAGCTTCATCCATGATAAGATCCGGTACAGCAAACCTTCCGCTTCACTACGGACGTGTCCCTGCATGGCTATCCGAAAGAATGAGGCTTCTGGGAGGAGCAATTACCGAGGCAATAATAACCGAATCCGGAACAGGAGAGTTTCTCTCAAGAATTTCAGACCCCTTCTGGTTCCAGTCATTCGGTGCAGTCATGGGAATGGACTGGCACTCATCGGGCATTACCACAAGTGTCATGCATGCCCTGAAAAAAGCGGTTAACCCAATACACAGAGATCTTGGAATATATATTGCAGGAGGCAGAGGCAAACACTCAAGAAATACTCCCGCTGAACTCACAGAATTCTCCGAAAGAACAGGGCTCGACGGAGAGGGCCTTGTACGTGCTTCGAAACTTTCAGCCAAAGTGGACAACACATGCATTCAGGACGGATACAGCCTCTACCTTCACAACTTCATAATATCAGAAAAGGGCGAATGGGCTGTGATACAGCAGGGAATGAATGACGGCACCTCCAGCGCCCGGAGATACCACTGGCATTCCGCAGGGCTGAGTTCCTTCACATGCGCCCCACACAGCGCAGTAATTGGAAAGAATGAAGGGAACATACTAAACCTCACAGATTCAAGATCCATGGAAGCACAGAATTCAATCATGGACTTTATCTCCCTGCACCCGGACAGACAAATAAGAGAGCTGAACCTTGCGGTTTCCTCACTTCGCCTTAACATGCCCGTTCACCATGAAATCCGCCCGTGCGATGTAAACAGCAAAAGGCTGGCTTCAGTACTTGCACTTGCATATGAAGCTGAATTCTCTGAATTCAGCGACGCGCTTCTGGTTCCGGGTATGGGACCACGCACAGTACAGGCCCTGGCTCTTGTTTCTGAAATAATCTACGGCAAACCTTCCAGATTCAGGGACCCGGCAAGATTTGCCTTTGCACACGGAGGCAAGGACGGCCACCCCGCACCTGTACCGCTCAAAGTATATGACAGAACAATTCACACACTGAAAAAAGCAGTTTCCGAAGCAAAAATCGGCAATTCAGAAAGGCTGAAATCCATCAGAAAACTTGATGAAATATCCAGATACATTGAAAATAATTTATCTCCTGAATGCAGCATAAATGAGGTAATAAAACACGAAAAAAAAATTTCATCTGAACACGGGGGCAGAACGGTATTTGACGGCAAGGGGGAAAATTATGAAAGGCAGCTTGATCTTTTCTAAAAAATAAAAGCCCCCTTTCAGCAGGAGGCTCCGGAAAAATTACTTCTTGTTTTTCGCTTTGGCAGCAACGGCTTTAAGTGCAGCACCAGCCTTGAAACCGATAGATTTGGATGCCTTGATTTTGATCTCCTCACCTGTAAGAGGGTTTCTGCCCTTTCTTGCAGATCTTGTTTTAACACAAAATGTTCCAAAGCCGATGAGCTGAACCGAACCGTCCTTTTTTATACCCTCTTCTATACCAGCAATAACGGCCTTAAGGGCTCTTTCAGCAGCTGCCTTTGATTCAAATTTTGCGTTTTTATCTTTAAGCATTGTTTCAAGTAATTCCTGTTTATTCATCGCAACCTCTGTATTATTTATTAGACAATTCAATCTTTCCCCATTAATAGTTTAGTCAAGAAAATTTTAAAAACATTGTGATTATATACCTGCCATATAAGGATTCCCGGGCCTGTGATATCCAAATTAATCCATTTACTTCCTTGACACAATATTTCATATGTGCAAAAAATGAAAAATTAGCAGTATTTCAATATTTCATTGAAAAAGGAGAGAAATAAAGATGGCCGAATTCTATTACCAGGACCCCTTTCCAATGGGAAAGGACACAACAGAGTACGAAAAAATTGAAGGCTCTGAAAAATATGTAAGCGTAGAGAAATTCAAGGGCAAGGACGTACTTGTTGTTGACCCGGAAGCCCTTACTGTTATTTCAAATGAATCTTTCAGAAACGGTTCATTTCTTCTGAGAAGATCACACAATGAACAGGTTGCCAAGATACTTGCAGACCCTGAATCATCTGCAAACGAAAGAGGAGTTGCAATGGCATTCCTCAGAAACGCAGAGGTATCTGCAGAGTTCATCCTTCCATTCTGTCAGGATACAGGTACAGCGATCGTTTTTGCAAAAAAAGGCGAGAATATCTTTACCGGTGCAAATGATGCGGAGTATCTCTCAAAAGGAGCATTTAAGACCTATAAGGAGGAGAATCTCAGACACTCACAGACAGTTGCATTTGATATGTACACTGAGAAAAACAATGGAACCAACATGCCTGCACAGATAGACATCATGGCAGAGCAAGGTGATGAATACAAATTTCTCTTCGTCATTAAAGGCGGCGGAAGCGCCAACAAATCTTTCCTTTATCAGGAAACCAAGGCTCTTCTCACACCTGAAAAACTTGAAAAATTCATGATCGAAAAAATGAAATCAATAGGTACAGCTGCCTGTCCACCATACCACCTTTCATTTGTAATCGGCGGCTGCAGTGCTGAACAGGTAATGAAGACTGTAAAACTTTCAACAGCAAGATACTATGACGGACTTCCAACTGAAGGAAACGAGCATGGTGTTGCTTTCCGTGACATTGAACTGGAGAAGAAGATGCAGAAGATTGCACGTGACCTGAACATCGGTGCACAGTTCGGCGGAAAATATTTCACACACGATATCAGAATCATCAGACTTCCAAGACACGGAGCATCCTGCCCTGTTGGTCTGGCTGTTTCATGTTCTGCAGACCGTAATATCAAGGCAAAAATAACAAAAGACGGACTCTTCGTTGAAAAACTCGACAGAAATCCCGGAGATCTTATCCCTGAAGAATACAGAGGGAAAAAATCCGGACATGGTGTCAAGATAAACCTTAACCAGCCGATGAAAGACATTCTTGCAGAAATGACAAAACATCCGGTTGGAACAATGCTTTCACTCAACGGTACAATCATAGTGGGACGTGACATTGCACACGCAAAATTCAAGGAAATTGTTGATTCAGGAAAAGACATCCCTGAATACCTCAAGAATCACCCAATCTACTATGCAGGACCTGCGAAGAAACCTGATAACAAACCATCAGGATCTTTCGGACCAACAACTGCAGGAAGAATGGACCCATACGTTGACCTTCTTCAGTCAAAGGGCGGTTCAATGATCATGATTGCCAAGGGCAACAGGTCACAGCAGGTAACAGATGCATGCAAGAAACACGGCGGATTCTACCTTGGATCTATCGGTGGACCTGCAGCTCTACTTGCTGAGGAAAACATCAAGAGCGTTGAATGCCTCGACTATCCGGAACTTGGAATGGAAGCTGTCTGGAAAATAGAAGTTGAAGACTTCCCTGCATTCATCCTCGTCGATGACAAAGGAAACGACTTCTACGCAGATCTTCTCAAATAAGACCTGTCATATAAGAAAAACTACAGGGGCCGCAAGGCCCCTTTTTAATTGGTAAAAAATGAAAAGCAATTATAACTTCGACAGAATTATTGAAAGACGAAATACCAATTCAGAGAAATGGGACCGTTGTGATTTTTTATTTGAAGGAGAGAACCTCCTCCCCATGTGGGTTGCAGACATGGACTTTCAGGCTCCACCTGAAGTAATTGAGGCGCTGGAGAGAGTGACTTCACACGGAGTTTTCGGATACTCCGCATACAGTGACAGTACGTATGAATCGGTTCAAAACTGGTTTTCCAGACGGTACTCATGGGACATTGAGAGAGAATGGATCTGTTTCTCTCCGGGAGTTGTGGCAGGGATAAGTTTTATCATCCAGTCACTTACAGAGGCAGGAGATGAAATAATAATCCAGCCCCCGGTCTACTATCCCTTCTCGAAACTCATAGAGGGTACGGGACGTATTGTTTCTGAAAACTTTCTTCTGGAGGATAACGGAAATTACAGCATAAACTTCAGTGAACTGGAAGAACTCTGCACAAGACCTGCCGCTAAAATGATTATCCTCTCCTCCCCCCATAACCCAGTGGGAAGGGTCTGGCAAAAGAATGAACTTGAGGAAATTCTGAGGATTTGCGAAGCAAATAATATAATAGTTGTGTCAGATGAGATACACTGCGACCTGACACTTGGAGATTCAATGCATATCCCAATGGGGAAAATTGCACCCCATTATGAAAGGCTCATAACATGCACATCTCCAAGCAAGACATTCAACCTGGCAGGATGCAAAACCTCAAACATAATAATCCCGGGAAAGGAAATGAGAGAAAAATTCCAGGGTACGGTACTCCGTAACGGATGCGCAGACCCTAACCCATTCGGCATTGCAGCAATGGAAGCGGCCTACTGTCATGGTGAAGAATGGCTCTGTGAACTGAAAAAGTACCTGGAAAGGAACCTTAAGATAATAAGGGACACACTTAAGCATGAACTCCCTGAGGTCAGACTCATTGAGCCGGAAGCCACATATCTTGCATGGCTCGACTTCCGCGGAACAGGAAAATCATGGCAGGAACAGGACCGGATTTTCAGGGACATAGCAAAAGTAGCACCGGACCCGGGCCACATATTCGGAGAAAACGGCAGAGGATTCCAGAGAATAAATTTTGCATGCCCGGAAACAACACTCCGTGAAGGTCTGGACAGAATAATCAGGGCATTCAGGAAGAACTGATCATTAAAAAAGACCGGAACAGGTCCGGCCTTCTCAAGTAAATATTTGTACGGTACTACTTCATCGGGCCAACCATCTTTTCCGGTCTCACATATTCATTGAACTGCTCTTCAGTGAGAATGCCTGACTCAATTGCCGATTCCCTGAGGGTAATCCCCTTTACATGGGCATTCTTCGCGATCTTTGCCGCATTGTCATAACCGATATGCGGATTCAATGCTGTTACAAGCATGAGAGAATTTTCAAGATTGTACTTAATGGTTTCATGATTTGCCTTTATCCCCTCCGCGCAGTTGTCATTGAAGGAGATTATTGCATCTGACAGAAGCCTCACGGACTGGAGGAAATTATATATGCATACCGGCATAAACACGTTGAGTTCAAAATTTCCCTGTGATGCTGCCATGGATACTGCAACATCATTAGCCATTACCTGACAGGCAACCATAGTCAGAGCCTCACACTGTGTAGGATTTACCTTGCCAGGCATGATGGAACTCCCGGGTTCATTTTCTGGAATTATCAACTCACCAATTCCGCACCTTGGCCCGCTTGCAAGCCATCTTACGTCATTTGCGATCTTCATTAAATCTGCGGCAAGAGCTTTAAGTGCACCATGGGCAAAGACCAGTTCATCCTTGCTCGTGAGGGAATGGAACTTGTTCAGCGCCGTATGAAATGTTTTACCTGTAATAGTGCTGACCTCCTCGGCAACGAGCCTTCCAAAATCCGGATGAGCATTGAGTCCTGTCCCAACTGCTGTACCGCCAAGGGCAAGTTCCCGGATCTGTTCCATTCCATTCATAACCATGACCTCTCCCTTCTCAAGCATTCTGTGCCATCCGCTGATCTCCTGTTTTAATGTAAGAGGGGTTGCATCCTGGAGATGGGTTCTTCCAATCTTTATGACACCCTCATTCTCCTTCATGAGCCTTTCAAATGTCATTTTCAGTTTCTTTAATGCAGGAAGAAGTCTATCATTGAGCCCGTTCATTGCGGCAATATGCATGGCAGTGGGGAATGTATCGTTTGAACTCTGGGACTTGTTCACATGGTCATTAGGATGAACAAGTTTATCACCAAGTATCTCATTTGCCCTGTTTGCTATTACTTCATTTAAATTCATATTTGATTGTGTCCCGCTGCCTGTCTGCCAGACAACAAGCGGGAAATGGTCCTCAAGCTTTCCTTCACTAATTTCATTACAGGCCTGAACGATAGCCCCTGCCCTCTTCTCATCCAGAGTGCCGAGGTTCATATTTGTAAGCGCTGCAGCCTTTTTCAGTATTGAAAATGCATTTATTATTTCAGACGGCATTTTTTCTGTGCCGATTTTAAAATTCTCATAACTTCTCTGTGTCTGTGCTCCCCAATACCTGTCCGATGGGACCTGAACCTCTCCCAGAGAGTCTTTCTCAATTCTATAATTCATAGTATTCTCCTTAATTAATCTGTTTGTGCAATAGTCCTCCATGATAATAAGCCACTGAACAAATTTGTCAATTACTTTGGAATACCGGTATACCAAAAAATATAAAAAATGACCTTCTTCATATTCCCTGAGGGTGTTCTTTTTTTTCCAGAATTTCCCTGGCCGACGCAAGATGTTCCTTCATTGCTGCCGCAGCTCCTGCAGAATCCATATACTTTATGCACTTCAGAATTTTCTCATGGTCCTCTATTACATTTCTCCGATGATCGTCTCCGGTATATGTTACTTTTCTGGAAAAATACAGGACAGTTGACATATATTCATAAAGATCTATGAGCATCCTGTTTCCGGTTGCAGCTATAACGGCATTGTGAAAATTCAACAGAGAACCGTACCCATCCATACCATTCCTGACTGCAAGTCTTGTATCATTAATTGCCTTTTCCATCTTGACAAGATCATCTTCATTTCTTTTCTTCGCAGCAATCATGACGGCCTGCACTTCAAGCGCTTCCCTTATTTCAAATAAATCCGCCAGTGTCCTGACCGGGTCAGTCATTAAAAAGTTAAAATCCACCAGAACCTTCTCCAGGTTCATGCGTCTCACAAAGACCCCCTTCCCTTTGACATTCTGAAGAACACCCAGATACTCAAGAACCTTCATGGCCTCTCTGAGGGGAATACGGCTCACTCCGAACACTTCAGCAAGTTCCCTTTCCGGCGGAAGTTTATCTCCTTCACTGAATACGCCTTCGTGTATCATCTGCCGGAACATATCCACAACATGCATATAGAGAGAAGAAGAATTGACTAAGTTTTCCCTTTTTACCTGATACTTTTCCATTGTTGCCCCTATAACATGCAGATAATTATTACTTCCTGTTCGGCAGATTCATTAGAGAACATTTCAGCCGGGGATGGCTGAAACATTTCTTCGGGTCAGTCTCCCCCGAAAAAATTTCTTACACTGTTTATCCTGTCCATAAAGACAGATGAAAAATAAAGGTCTCCCAATGTATAGGATTTTCTGGACGAGTTGTACGTATATTCTATGAAAAGATTGTAGAGCTGTCCGTCGGAATTATCCTTCATGACAATGAACATCGAGGCAGAACTCCCCCGTGACGCATAACGAATTCTCACAAGGGACAGATGATTTGACCTGCTGTCATACATGAAGAGGCCGAATTTATCTATAATCCTGACGCCGGCGTTTCCGTTTCTGATAATTCCCGACATGAAGGATCGTATGGACTGTTCCTGTCCGGGATTATCCTTAAGTATTTTTGACATAAAGATACGGGATTGGCCTGCTACTTCCGATTCCTTTATTTCAGCTGAGGCTGATGTGAAAGCTGCTACTGCTGTAAAAACAATGGCAAAGAAAAATCTCTTTGTCAAAAAAGGCATATTAACCCCACTTTTTAACAGGGGCTTTACTTCCCCCCTTTTAATGCCGATATAATAATAGAAAAAATTTTTTTGCAAGAAATTTATGACTAAAAAAAGACTAATTACATACATAATTCTGTTCACTGTGATACTTTCTCCATTTTGTTATATCATTTATGCATATAATAAAAGTTATACAATTTTCAGTGAATTTGAGAACTATACACAGCCCCTTGCCACTAAAATATATGACATTAAGGGAAGGCTCATATCTGAACTTTACCAGGAATACAGAAAATTTGCCAGTATAAAGGATATCCCACAGTGTGTAATAGATGCATTTCTTGCGGCGGAGGACAAGGATTTCTATCTACACACAGGATTTGATCTCACAGGCATACTAAGAGCCCTGGCCATTGACATAACAAGCGGCAGCCTGAGACAGGGCGGCTCCACCATAACACAGCAGCTTGTAAAACAGATATACACAGACAGGGAAAAAAGCGTAAGGCGTAAACTCATTGAACTTTTTATAACGAAGGAATTTGAAGACAGATTCACCAAGGACCAGATTCTTGAAATGTATTTAAACCATGTCTATTTCGGCCATGGAGTCTACGGTGTACGCGCCGCATCGGAATTCTACTTCGGCAAGGATATTTCGAAGGTGAACATGGCTGAAGCCGCAGTTCTTGCCGGAATTCCGTCTGCTCCGTCAAAATACTCCCCCCTAAAGAATCCCCAGGGGGCATGCAAAAGAAGCGAATCTGTAATGTTCAATCTCATTGCCCAGGGAAAGATTTCAAAAGACACCGCGGCCTCCATGTTCAACAGTTTCTGGCAGAATTTTCTGGAAACCATAAGAACAGATTTTCCAGACAGGGGAATCAGAAAAAGCTCCGTTAACCAGGCCCCATGGTTTACTGAATACATAAGGCGCCTTCTCATCGAAAAGTATGGGGAGGAGATGGTTTACAGAGGCGGACTCTCGGTCATGACAACACTTGACATCGACTACCAGAAGGCCGGAGAAAAATACCTGGAAGAGGCCCTTGAGCGCCAGAACAGCATCGCCTACGGTGCAAACGAATACAGAATTCAGAAGGCCGAATCAGACCTGTATAAAAAATCGCTGAAAAACAGCGGATTGGCTCCATCGGGCAGGGAATACAACAGGCTTTTAAAAGACTATTCAATTACCGGAAAAACATTAAGGGAAGACGTGCAGGATTCTCTTTCAATTGTTTCACTTCTCACGGGATGCGATAAAATTGAAAGGAGTTTTAACGGATTCAACAGGCTCACAGCCCTTCACAGGAAATCATCAAAAGTCCAGGGAGCTCTTGTTGCAGTGGATCCCCGGACAGGGGGAATTCTCACCATGGTAGGCGGCAGCGGCTTCTCGGAAGAGAACCAGCTCAACAGGGCTGTTCAGTCAAGGAGACAGCCCGGTTCCGCTTTCAAGGTTTTTGTCTATGGTGCGGCAATTGAATCAAAAAAAGTAACAGCCGCTTCGGAATTTGATGATCTGCCGCTGACGTATAAAGGAAAAAATGATTCATGGAGTCCCTCAAATTACTCAAAAAAATATACAGGAAGGGTTCTTGTAAGGAAAGCCCTGGCGAAATCACTGAATGTTGTGCCTGCAAGAATCTATGATGTCATAGGCGGAGAGATAATTGCCCGATTCGCCTCAAAAATGACCGATGTGCCGGTGAAAAGATTTGAGATAGACCCTACTCTTTCACTTGGGTCCACAGAATTTTCCCCCATGGAGATGACAAAGGGTATAGCTGTCTATGCAAACGGCGGCATAGCCGTTGACCTGAAATCAATAACTGAAATAAAAGACCGTAATGGAAAAACTCTTTACAAACCTGCCGATAAAAAAAACGTAAGGCTAACAGGTGCCGATACTTCATTCATAATGACAGACCTGCTCAGGGGCGTTGTAAATTCCGGGACTGCCACATATGCAGTAAGAAAGCTCGGTGGTTTCAGGCTGGATTGCGCAGGGAAAACAGGAACAAATACAATGTTCAGGGATGCATGGTTTACAGGATACACAGGAAACCTCGCTGCAACTGTCTGGGTAGGCTGCGATTCTCCTGAATATTCTCTGGGACACAGCCAGTCCGGTTCAGTTGTAGCAGCTCCGGTATGGGCCAAATACATGAAAGAGGTATATAATACACGCAGCAAATCCGGACTGCCGGGCAAACCATCGGGTGTTACATCAATGAATATATGTTCGGTAACAGGGAACAGGCCCGGCAAGGGGTGCGGAATAATCCGGGAGTATTTCATAAAGGGCACAGAACCTGCTGTAATCTGTGACGGTCTCCACGGACGGCTTTCAAACATAAAGGAACTCATACGGCGTGAAAAAAACAGAATGAAAAAGAATCCTCTGAATGGTATATTTAACGATAAGAATTCTTCTGAGAAACAATCAACAGAAGTACACTTTTTTAACTGAATTGGGATATAGAATATGAATATAGTATGCTCAAACTGCCACACAGGACACAACATTACTCTGGATGAAATAAACAGCCTCCACGATTCAGTTCTGCACTGCAAAAACTGCAGCAAAAACATTAAAATCCAGTTCTGCCCACACTGTAATGCATTTTACTCAATAACATTCTCAAACATAAAGTCCGGCAATTACACATACAGGTGCAAAAAATGCAATAAGCCCTTTTCCATAAATTTTGACAGCCCACATTCAATAAAAAAGCAAGCAGAAACAGAGGTGAGTACCTCCGTGAAGCAGGCACCCCCAGCCTATGAGGAGAAAGCAGTTTACAGGGAAGAATCGCCGATAAAGGAATCTGAACATTCAGACTATATCAGCAGGGATTCAATACATAAAATCTCCATAAGTGAACTTTTTACATCGGTGCAGAAAGCGTTCTCCCCGAAAAAAATAATCTCAGGGGCAACCGGAGTAGTTATTATACTTCTCCTTTCAAGGCTTTTCTCTGCGCTTGAAAACTATATCTCACTTAACGGAGCCGGAGGGTCATATACATTCCTGTCGTCATTCATCAACCTTTTCCCCCTTGCAATAATATTCAGCGTTTTCATTCTCACTGCATCGGTAATATCAAAAATAACACTTAATGAAATATTCATTAAATCCGGCACAGGAAATGATGAGATAATATCCTATGCCCTGAAAAGTACCCCGTCAATTTTAACCGGAAATATTGCAGTACTGCTTCTTATAAATACTGCACTCATACTGTTCGGTAAAATCCCTTTCCTGGGACCATTTCTTTTCTCCCTGATATTTCTGCCTCTCTACATTGTAAGTATTGCCATATTCCTCATTACCTTTGTGGGGATATGGTTTTATCCGTCAATTGCAGCACACAGGGAGAACGGCATATTAAAAAATATCATGAACCTCATGGTCTTTATCAAAAAGCACAATTTCAGGCTCCTGGCCACCATGCCTGTCATGACTGCGCTTTCAATTGTTGCATTCGGAATCATTTTTATAATTCACAGCTCATCTCTTGCCCTGGCTCTCTCTGCATCCAGAGCTGTACTGAACAGCGACGCATCTGTTTTCTTCTCCTCCATTCCTGCTGCCTTTATCAAGGCATCGGAATTTTCCCTTTCAGGCATAGACAGTTCCATATTCAAGGGATTATACAGCAATATTTCATTTCTAACAGAAACCGGAGGCCTCATTCTGGGAATATCAATGCTTGCAATAACCGTTCTCCTTCTTTCAACTCTTATTTCAATAATCGCAACCATTTCAACACACTTCTATGTAATGCTGGAAAGGGGCCTGAATATTGAAGACAGAAAAAACCTCACTGTTCTCTCGGTTCTTGTTCTGCTGCTTACGGTTATAATTCAGCTTAAAAAAATATTTTAAAAGTCTCCTCCATTGAAATATCTTGCCCGAAGATATATATTAATACCAAATATGACCAGAGGGGGTATCCAGTGTATCCAATTCATAATTACAGTGAACCGAGAAAATTTCTTGTTCCGGAATTTATCATAGGCAACGACTGCTATGAAATGGTGGATATCTATGTGGAAACCTTTCTTGGCAGACGGGTTATGATTGTTACAGATCCGGGGGTAATTGAAGCCGGATGGGCCGATGAAGTAATAAAACGCCTGAAAATTGCCGGGGTCGAATATACAATTTTCAGTGATTTAACCCCAAACCCAAAAGACTATGAAGTAATGAAAGGTGTGGAGATATTCAACAGTGAAGGATGTGACATGATTATTGCCGTGGGCGGGGGGAGCCCAATGGACTGTGCAAAGGGAATAGGTATTTCAAGCACAAATATGATGCATGTTCTTGAATTTGAAGGAGTAGACCAGGTTCCGCAGCCCGCACCGCCGCTTATATGCATACCCACAACAGCAGGAACCGCTGCGGATATTTCACAGTTTGCAATAATAACTGACTCAGATAGAAAAGTAAAAATAGCCATAGTAAGCAAAACGGTTATCCCCGATATTTCACTGATATCCGCAAAGACGACAACAACGATGTCCGACGAACTAACCGCGGCAACCGGAATAGATGCCCTTGTCCACGCCTTTGAGGCCTATGTGTCAAATGCAAGCTCCCCCATAACAGATCTTAATGCCATCAGGGCAATAGACCTGGTTTTCAAAAATTTACTGAAGGCAATTGAAAACCCACTTGATCTGACATACAGAAACAACATGATGCTTGCAAGCACTCTTGCCGGAATGGCCTTTTCAAATGCAAGCCTCGGTATTGTACACGCCATGGCCCACAGCCTGGGCGGGTTCATGGACCTGCCACATGGTGAGTGTAATGCCCTTCTCCTGGAAAATGCCGTTGAATTCAATTATGAAAGCAGCGCCGAAAAATACAACATCATAGGCAGAACAATAGGCATAAGGTCTGAAAAAAATGATGAGATTAAACATGAACTGATTGACCGTATAAGGGATTTAAGAAAATCTGTGGGCATTACACAAAGACTCAGCGATATGGGGGTCAAAAAGGACGATATTGGGAAACTCGCAGGATTTGCAATAGAAGACCCCTGTGTAGTGACAAACCCGGTAATGCCTGAGATTTCCGACTTAGAGAAAATATATGAAAAAACACTCTGACACAAAAAGTGTTGATGAATTAAGAAACAAAATAATAGGCCTTGGAGACAAGTCAGCAAGAAAAAGCTACTATCCCCAGCTTCAGGCGCGCATTAACGAACTGGAAATTGCCAAAAAAAAAGCCGAGGAGAGTGAAAACCGTTTCAAAATTCTCCTTAACAGCACAAGTGACGGAATTTTCATATACTATTCTGAAAACGGAAAGTTATATCTTGCCAATGAAACAGCCTGCAGAATGACCGGATACTGCCATGGAGATATTGAAAATCTTTCCATTTCAGACATACATCCCCTAACATACAGGGAGAAGATACTAAAGGACTTTGAAATTATGAAAAACGGAGAACTCAGGCTTCTCCGGAATGTTCCTGTAAAAAAACATGACGGTACAATAATCTACTGTGAAATTAATGCTTCCAGCCTGAAAATGGATGATCAGGATTTTATAATTCTCGCCTACAGGGACGTTACTGAGATAAGAGAATCCGAACTGAGACAAAGGGAAATAGAAAAAAAACTGAATGAAGCCCAGAAACTCGAATCAATAGGCATAATGGCAGGGGGTGTTGCACACGATTTCAATAATATCCTGTCTGTAATAATGGGGCTCACAGAAATACTTCTCCAGCAGAATAGCCGCGATGAAAAAATATCTCCGAAACTGAAAAAAATTTTCGAAGCCAGCACCAGAGCCAGGGATCTCATAAAACAGCTCATGACAATCAGCTATCATGGAAATGACGAAAAAAAACCGTCACATCTGATCTCGGTAATAAATGAATCTGTTGCAATGATGAGAGCGACAACGCCGTCTTCAATAAAAATAATAAATGAAAATCCCCTATGTCATGACCTGGTCATGGCCGACGAAACCCAGATTAACCAGATACTGATAAACCTCTTCAATAATTCCGTCTATGCCATGCCGGACAGAAAGGGAGAAATAAAAATTGCATATTCCAACGAGTATATTGACGAAAGCAGTCTTAAATATTATCCTTTATTAATGAAGGGTCAGTATTTCACAATAGAATTTTCGGATAATGGAACTGGCATCAAACAGGAAATTATTGATAGGGTATTCGATCCCTTTTATACTACAAAACCCAAGGGAGAGGGGACCGGTCTTGGCCTTTCGATTATTCACGGAATAATAAAAAAACACGATGGAAACATATCTGTTGAAAGTGAAGCAGGTAAAGGAACAAAATTCATCATTCACTTGCCAATTTATGAAGGAGAGTATATGGAAACCAAATCAGACAGCACTCAAATAAACAAGGGCCAGGGAAGGATCATGGTGGTAGATGATGAAGAAACTCTGGCTGAAGTTAACGGTGAAATGCTGAAACTTCTCGATTATGATGTTACAGTAATAACAAGCAGCACCGATGCCCTGAATGCATTTAAGGAAAAACCTGAAAACTTTGACCTTATTATTACCGATATGACAATGCCGGAACTGAACGGACTCGATCTTGCCAGGGAGATACTGGGAATAAGGCCTGAAATACCGGTAATTCTGTGTACCGGATTCAGTGACCAGATCACAAAGGAATCGGCAATGACTGTCGGGGTAAGGGAATTCCTGAACAAGCCGGTTACACTGAAAAATCTGGCGGCAACGGTTGAGCATATATTAAGCAGTGAGTAAAGAGCATATCGGCCAGTAGATAACTTCCTTGACATTGTGTGCAGATGGTTTATTTTATTTCTTCATTACACTGTAAGGGAATTCAATGATTAAACTGGATGATATAGAAAAAGCCTCATCAAGGCTGAAGAATATAATAAGGGCCACCCCGCTCATAGAATCCGAATTCTTCTCTGATGAATACGGAAATAGTGTATACATTAAACCGGAGAATCTTCAGAAAACCGGAGCATTCAAAATCAGGGGAGCATTCAACAAAATCTCATGCCTCTCCGAAGAAACCAGAAAAAAGGGACTCATAGCCTCATCGGCCGGTAATCATGCACAGGGCGTTGCATACGCTGCGAGGCATCTCAACGCCAATGCTACAATAGTGATGCCCAGAACTACGCCTCTCATAAAGGTTGAAGCCACGAGAAAACTCGGGGCAAGAGTTGTTCTTGAAGGAGATCTCTACGATGAGGCATACAGCCACGCATTGAAAATAGCAGAATCTGAAGGCCTTGAATTTATTCACCCATTCGACGACCTGGATGTAATAGCGGGCCAGGGAACCATTGGTATTGAAATACTGAAGGAACTTCCAGACGCCGACATAATCCTCGTACCCATAGGCGGAGGAGGCCTTGCATCAGGCATAGCCGTTGCGGCAAAATCCATGAGGCCGGATATAAAAGTAATAGGAGTCGAGCCGGAAGGCGCGGCAACCCTTCTCTGTGCAATTGAAAAAGGTGCAGTGACTGAACTTGAAAAAGTACAGACCATTGCAGATGGCGTGGCAGTAAGGCGTGCCGGAAATATTACATTCAGCATAATAAAGGAATATGTGGACAGCATTATTACAGTCTCAGACTTTGATATAATGGAATCATTTCTCATGCTTCTTGAAAGACACAAACTCGTTGCGGAAAATGCAGGAGTGCTGTCCCTGTCTGCCCTGAAAAAGATAGGCACAACGGGGAAAAAAATTGTATCTGTTGTGAGCGGCGGAAACATTGATGTTCTGACGATTTCCGGTCTCATAGACCAGGGGCTCATAAACCGGGGAAGAGTATTCTGCTTCTCAGTGGAGCTTCCCGACAAACCCGGACAGCTTCTTGCCGTGGCAAAGATACTTTCAGACTGCAACGCAAATGTAGTTAAGCTTGACCATAATCAGTTCAAAAGCCTTGACAGGCTTCACAAGGTACTTCTTGAGGTTACCATTGAAACAAACGGCAAAGACCACATCGCTGAAATTACGAATGAACTCAATAAAGGGGGATATACAATTGAACAGATATATTAATACTGAAAAGGCACCGGCCGCAATAGGCCCCTATTCACAGGCGGTAAGTGCCGGGAACATGGTCTATACATCGGGCCAGATAGCCATTGACCCGGAAACACAGGAATTCAGAAACGGAACAGTTGAAGAGCAGACAGTAAGGGTTCTTGAAAATCTCAGGGCGGTACTTGAAGCTGCAGGAACATCCATGGACAACGCGGTGAAGGTCACTGTTTTTCTATCAGACATGGATAATTTTTCTGCTGTAAACGAAATCTACGGGAAATACTTCACGGAAAAACCTGCAAGGTCAACTGTAGCTGTTAAAACACTCCCCAAAAATGCACTGGTTGAGATAGACTGTATTGCATCGCTTTAGGGTCAAGGAGCGGGTATATTTCATATGCCGGGGATAAAACTCAGAGTTTCCCTGAAATTTTTTTCAGCTCTTTTTTTATCTCCTTCTGATCCTTTTTATCAAGATACTTAATGGCATTTGTTATGACTTCACCTGTGAGGTATATGCTGTTTCTCCTCAAAAAATCTTTTACCCGATCCGGAGCATAGGCCGTCAGTTCACGCATTACCCACCCCACTGCGGTTTTTAAAAAACGTTCGTCTTTTTTTATGAGAATCTCTGAAGTACTGAAAATATCTTCCATATGCGATGAAATATCCGCAGCCCCGGGAAAGCCGGCCAGTGATGCCCTTGCCTTCCATATATTTTCACTGTCCCTCCATGACAGAATCTGCTTTAGTGCTTCTTCATCCCTACGGTCTATTATCTGGGTAAGAATCCTCTCTGCAATCCAGTCGTTTGTACTCCAGTCATATACATATTCATTGCCGTAAAAACCCTCTATGAAACCAAGGATTTCATTATCTGTGAAAAATTCATGAAAATAATTTTTCATAATGGTTATACCCGCATACTTGTACTCTGCAATGGGTGCCCGCATAAACATCAGCACAAGTTCTTTTAATCCGCTTCCTTCAGGTTTAACAGATTGAAATGAATCCTTCACTATTCGATTGATATCAGGGATGGAAACCCCTATATAATTTATTGTATCCTTAAGATATTTGCACCAGGTATACTTAGATTTACCCGATGCGGTCTCCTGCAGTTTGTCGCTTATGGCATCAAATACTTCAGGTACATTCATGATAACCTCCCGCAATATTTAATAATATACTAAAATATTACAGGAATATCAATCATGGCTTACTCTGTTTTGATAATGAAAATTTTGGTGTTTAAAAAAGAAGTATGTTATTATGCCGGAAATTTATTACGGGCAGGAACCAGCCTCTCCTGCCTGAAAACCCCAACGAACCGCTACTGGTAAAACTTTTCGATCTCCGGTTTCAGCCTGTTAAGCAGCACGTTTCTTTTAACTTTCATGGTAGGTGTAATTTCACCGGTCTGTTCGGTGAGGCTGTAGCCAAGAATGGTATATTTTTTTATGGTTTCAAAGTCTTCCAGAGTCCGATTGGCCGCCTCAATTTTCCGTGCCACCATATTTTTAAGTTCTTTCTTTTCCAGAAAGTCCTCGCCAACGGAAACACATTTCCTCACCGCGCCGGCCTCAGAAAACATAAGGGCGGATTTTTCATACTCAATTCCATTGGCCTCAAAATACTCAATGAATGCATCAAAATCCGGAATAACAAAAGCTGCCACAAACTTCCGGTTATCTCCCACCGGTACAACAGTATCCACAAATTTTGAAAGGGCAAAACAGCTCTCTATCTTGGCGGACGGAACATTTTTTCCTGTATCCAGAACCATGAGCCCCTTTTTTCGGTCTACTATTCTTATATATCCATCAGCCAGTTCTTCCACAATATCCCCGGTTTTGTAAAACCCGTCACAGGTGAAAGCCTCTGCAGTGGCCTCGGGATTATTCCAGTATTCAAGCATAACGTTTGGGCCCTTGACCAGCCACTCCCCGTCTGGTGCTATTCTCCCTTCCACTCCAAATGCCAGCGGGCCGACGCTTCCCGGCAGAACCTTGTACGGAGGATTCAGGTTAACAGTATTACAGGTTTCAGTGGACCCGTACCCTTCATATATCCTGATGCCCATGGCCATGAAGAGCCTGCATAAATCCGCAGAGAGGGCACCTGCAGCGGAAAAGGCGAAACGAAAGCGTCCGCCAAGAATATCCCTGACTTTTGAAAACAGGATTTTATCCACCAGCATGTACTGCATTTTCAAAGACAGGGAAAGACCGGAGAACAGATCAGTGCCCGACCCCATGTCCACGAATCCGTCTTTGTCGGATCTGGCTTTTATCACTTTTTTACCAACAGACAGGGCATAGTTAAAAACGGCTTTTTTGGCAGGAGATAAGAAGGCTTTGTCCTGCATGGCCATAAAGAGACGTTCATAGATCCTGGGCACCGACACAAAAATGGTAGGCCGGAACAGCTGAAGATCATCGACCATGGTTTTGGGTGTTGAATAGGCTATGGCTGCCCCGCAATGCATGGCCACACCGTGTCCGCATTCTCTCTCATATGTATGGGCCAGTGGAAGAAAAGACAGGAATATGTCTTCGGGCCCCAGGGTTCCCACAATCCTCATATCCCGCCGGCATGCCGCATTTACTGAGGCATGTGTGTGAACAACCCCCTTGGGTTTTCCCGTGGTCCCGGAAGTGTAAACAATGGTCATCCGGTCTTCAAGCGCCACGGACCTCCACCTTTGTTCATAGGATCCTGGATTTTTTTCAGCAAATATTTTACCGGCTTCTCTCAACCGGCTTGAACAGAGAACTATATCACCATCGGGGACAGCACTCTGATCCATGACCACGATTTTTTCCAGCGCCGGCATAAGATTAAGACCGTTTAAAACTTTTTCAAGGATCTCCCGGTCCTGGACAAACAGCACCCCGGCACCTGAATCATTAATTATATAAGCCACCTCTTGCACAGAAAGGGTGGGATAAATGCCTACGGTAATTCCACCGGCACATAATATGGAATAATCTGCCTGCATCCAGCCGGGGCATGTGTGGGACATGAGCGCGACCCTGTCACCCTTTTCCACACCCAGATCCATGAGGCCGCAGGAGGTTTCCTCAACAATTGTACCAAGTTGAGAAAAAGTCAGAGACTGCAGCCTGTTATGCTCATCTTTCCAGTACTGAGCTGTTTTTGAACCAAATTCATGGATATTTCTGGCAAGCAGTTCACAAAAAGTCTGGGTGCTGATATACCATTCTTCCGCAACATTACTCATATATATTTTCCTTTTTTTGAAATGAATCTGATCAAGTCAATTGGCCACTTACACCGGCCGTGCCGCAAGTACTATTTAAATCAGACCTGGTACAGAGTGTCAACGATTATCATCTGTCCTGTTCCAACAGCCGGCTCAGTTCCTGAAACATTGGGCCGGGAGGACAATCATGCTGTAACAGAATTGCACTGTGTAAAATATGTTCTGTCTGTTTTGGGGCAGCTACGTTAAAACTTCTATTAGCTCTACGAAATCGGTTATCAAAACCAAAGTTTCAAAACATTGAAATTCTTTTTGTTTATAAAAATTTAACTTGCTTTATTGCACTTAAAATTTTATTTTTTTTTATAATCAAGGATCAATAAAAAGGTGTGTCATGAAAAACAAAATAACTATTATACTCAGTTCCATTTTTGTATTTTTTCTATTCACAGGATATTTAAGAGCAGATGATGAAGCGAATTCTAATCAAAAGATTACCCAGTTTGAGGATAAAAGTTTTACTTTCAAGGCGACATATACTTATGCCGATTTATCTTTGCTGATGTTAAGCACAGAGGATCGCAGTGATGTGCCTGATGATGGTATGGATTTAAATTATTATCCAGATGAAGATACTGAAAAACTTGGTTTTGAAGTCTCATACCAGGCATTTACATTCTCATGCTCATTTTCCCGCAAAACGTTTTCAGGCAGCCAGGACATGTTTCTTTCCTACTTTGAGAGGAAATTCGGGGCTGAAGCATTTTATCAATACTATAAGGGTGTCATGCTAGCTGATAATGACGGGAACCTGAATGAAAATTTATCTCCAAATACATTTGATGATATGAAAATGTATAATGCAGGAATCTCCTTATATTATTTTCTATTTGATGATTTTTCGTATAAAGCTGCCTTTTACCAGAGCGAAAAACAAAACAGATTCGGCTGGTCCCCATTTTTAAAAGTTAAGCCGCAATTTTTCAGATTTAAAAATTCCGATTTTATTGTTCCTGACAGTCAAAAAGGTTATTGGGGCGACTACGGCGAGCTGAAAGGCGGAGATTTCTATAATGGTACAATAGCAGTAGGTTTAGGCGGAACAATACCAATCTGGAATTTCTATTTATCTGCAATGTCAAGTGTCGGAATTGCCTTCAATCATCAAATAATTGATGTCGGTGATACTTCCATAACAAGTAATGAAAAGAATTTTTATTGGGATATTAAAATATCATGCGGCTTTAATTCCGACTCATTTTTCGCCGGTTTCTGGTGGATGAATGACTCACTTTACAGCAGCCTGGGGCCATATGATGTTCAGCTCATAAACCAGCAAGTAAGATTATTCGTAGGATTCAGATATTAATAAAAAGATAAATCTTTCTTATTTATGCCCGGCAGAAAGCCGGGCATTTTTAATGAGTTAAAACTGTTTTCTTATAATGTCTTTGTAACGGGCGTGCTGATTTTACTTTCTTTTGCTGATTTTTAGCATTTGATTACCATTCTTTTGAAATTCATAATCTACTGAAACTATTTCGCAAATATGTTTTTCCCGACTTAAATCATTTATAATTTTTTCAAGATGAATTGAAACTCCACAATTAAAATCAATTATTGGAAAAATCCTTACTTCTTTCGCGACACGAAGCATTTCTCTGATTGAATCCAGATGAAATTCATATGAAAGATTTTCAGAATATAAGAACAAAAAATGTGATGATAGAGCCAAATCAAAAGTATAATCAGAGAAAGGAAGGATCGGCATTTCTCCATAAATGTACCGTTTTTCCTTTTTACCAGATACATAATCTTCAAGAAATAAATTCATTGAATCCATACGGATTTTTACCAATTCATCGATATTATTAATTTTATCCCAATTAAATTTATCTTTGTTTCTACTTGTTTGTTCAACAACAGTTTCAAATGTTTCATCAATCCTTGTTTGTATTTCACTTTTACTCATTCTATAGACAGGATCAATTGAAACAATATTCCCATTCGCTTTTGTCAGTTCATAATTAAAAGAAGCCGGTCCATCACCACAACCAATTATATTCCTGGATAAACATTCTGAGGTTAATGAAAACATATCTTTATATTCCTGAAAAGAACGCCCCCAGGGAACTACTTCTGGATAATTTACAGTCATATCATATCCTTAATGATTTGCATTCATTCAGAACAAAAAGTCAGGCAACGTTCCGCCTATACCGTCTGATGCTTAATGTAAGCAACTAAATTTTAAGTATTACAGACTCTGCAAAAGCAAGAAATTTTTAATACTAAAAGTGACGAGTATGCACCCGGGCCGGCTATGGGAACACCCCCATTCAGGATTCACGGGCAAAAAAGAAACTTTTTTTGTATTTTTTGAACTTTTTTTTACCGAACAGGACTGAGCAGGACTGGCCAGGACTGGCCAGGACTGGAGAAATCCGTCCCCTCTCAGTTGGCCATTTCATAAACTTGGCATAAAACATGCTTTATATTTTGTACAATACAAGGAAGAGAAAAATATTATATGAACGATGAACAGGGATAAAAAAGCATATCATTAAAGGATTCTCCAATCCCAATCATTATGATTATTGACCCGATTAAAATGCACCAGGATATGAAATATAAATACAATATTCATCCGTGCACATACGGCAAATACATGATTCATAAAGAATCTTTTATCTCCATGGATCCGACGTTTCTCAGCCCAGGTTCACAGCAGGACTTTACAATCCAAAAAGAAAATATTGGCAGATACATAATTATTGACATTATTTATCAATTAGTATTTGTTCCCAATTATTCTATTTTTAAATGCAGGCAGAAAAATTGAATCCGGAAAATGAGAGAAGACAGATTGCTACGATTTTCAACAGGCTTTCGGACCTGGCTGAGAATTACTCAATTCATGCCGGCTCCAGAGACATTCTTGATTTCAAGGTGAGACTGATAAATCACTGGGAGGATCTCTACAACGACCTCAGGTCATTATACGGAGAAAGTGAGTGCTTTCAGGATAATCTCATTGATCTCATGGACCTCATGCTCCGGTCATGGAGCAAAAGGCCCGATGACCTTAAAATACACGACAAGTTGAGGGAGAAAAATCCAAAATGGCACCAGTCCCGGGACACCGTGGGCGGGGTACTTTATGTTGACCTCTTCAGCAGAAATCTCCGGGGGCTCCATGAACAGATAGATTACTTCAAGGAGATAGGCCTTACCTATCTTCATCTCATGCCTCTCTTTGCCGTACCACATGAGGAGAATGACGGAGGATACGCCGTAAGCAATTACAGGGCAGTGAACCCCGATCTGGGTTCATTTGATGAACTGTCTGAACTTGCAGTGCTTCTGAGACAGGAGGGAATAAGCCTTGTCCTCGATTTTGTATTCAACCACACTTCAAACGAACACAGATGGGCCATGGCTGCAAGAAACGGAGACCCGGAACATCAAAAATTTTACCACATATTCGACACACGGGAAATCCCGGACAGGTATGAAGAGACACTGAGGGAAATTTTTCCCACTGTAAGGAAGGGAAGTTTCACTTACTGCCAGGACTGCTCAAAATGGGTCTGGACGACCTTCAACAGCTACCAGTGGGACCTGAATTATTCCAATCAGAAAGTTTTCAACGCCATGACAGAAGAGATGCTTTATCTGGCAAATTCCGGAGTTGAAATATTAAGGCTTGATGCGGTTGCATTTATCTGGAAAAAGATGGGCACAACATGTGAGAACCTCCCGGAAGCCCATACAATAATAAGGGCCTTCAATTCAATTGCAAGAATTGCAGCTCCGTCACTGCTCTTTAAATCCGAAGCTATTGTTCATCCAGATGATGTAATAAAGTACATAGGCACTGACCAGTGCCAGCTCTCATACAATCCAATGTATATGGCGCTGCTCTGGGAAGCAGCTGCGACAAGGAGCGTTTCGCTTTTACAGCATGCAATGTCAAAGAGGGTGACCATACCTGACGGATGTTCCTGGGTAAACTATCTGCGCTGCCACGATGATATCGGATGGACATTTGATGACAACGATGCATGGGAAACCGGAATAAACCCCCATGACCACAGAAAATTTCTCAACAGCTTCTATACCGGAAGATTTGAGGGTACTTTCTCCAAGGGACTCCCCTTTCAGTTTAATCCTGAAACTGAGGATATGCGGGTTTCTGGAACACTGGCATCTCTTGCCGGGCTTGAACAGGCACTGGAACGCAAAGACCATCTCCTCATTGAAATGTCAGTTCTGAGAATCGCTATGCTCAGGAGCATCATAATAAGTTCAGCGGGAATCCCCCTTCTCTATCTGGGAGATGAATGGGGCATGATGAATGACTATACATATCTCCACGACACCTCAAAGGCATCGGACAGCAGATGGGTTCACCGCTGCAGAAACAGATGGAGCAAAGGCGATTTCGAAAATTCCGATACAATTGAATGGCGGCTTTTCCACAATCTACAGAGGCTCATAAAACTCCGCAAAAAACTTCCCGCCATGAACAACGGGAAGATGACCATTTTAAATTCAGGCAATGACCATGTCTATTCTTTCACAAGAAGCAACGGGTCACAGAAAATTCTTGTACTGGCAAATTTTACTGAAGCAGAACAGAGAATCAATTTAAAACATATTCACGGCCTGGAACGGATCAGCGAAGCCCATGACCACACATCTGAAAATAATCCGGTCAATAGGGAGAATATTTTATTGACTCCATACCAGTTCCTGTGGCTTGAAATAAAGTAGTGTCCGCTGTACACTGAAATATATTTGCAGTAACCTAATGAATTCAGGAGCTTGAAGATTGACAATAAACATATTATCACCTGCAGAATTTCTCTATAAATCTCCAGAACTTGTAATATTCGACACAAGGTCTCCCGGTGAATTTTCAAAGGGACACATCCCGGGAGCTGTTAACCTGCCGCTATTCAATGACGATGAAAGGGCCGAAATCGGCACCCTCTACAAAGAGAAAGGCAGAGAAGCTGCTGTTCTCAGGGGACTTGAAATAACCGGGCCGAAACTTGCCGGTTTTGTCAGATCTGTAAAATCCTTCACTGAAAAAAAACAGATTCTCATGCATTGCTGGAGAGGGGGAATGCGGAGCAGTTCCATGGCCTGGCTCCTTGAAACTGCGGGCTTCCATGTATTCCTGCTGGAAGGCGGATACAAATCATACCGCAAATACATAAGGGAGCAGTTCTCGATAAAGGCAGAGAAACTCGTCGTCCTTGGAGGAATGACAGGCACTGGAAAGACAGATATACTTGCTGAACTGAAGAAATCAGGAGAACAGGTCATTGACCTTGAAATGATTGCAAATCACAAGGGCTCTGCATTCGGGACAATCGGAATGAATGAGCAGCCCTCCAATGAACAGTTTGAAAATGACCTCTACCGTGACTGGTCGAAGCTGGACCTCGGCAGACAGATATGGCTTGAAGACGAAAGCAAAAAAATCGGAAAGGTGGAAATAAACGATCCCCTTTTCCTACAGATGAGGGAGGCTAAACTTGTAAAGATCTCCCTTCCCAGAGAGATGAGAATACAACGCCTCATAAATGACTACTGCAGAGTATCCCCCGAAGAGCTCATAATGCCTGTAAAAAAGATAAGCAGAAAACTCGGAGGCCTGCGGGAAATGGAAATAATAGATCATATCAGCAACGGAGAATTCCATGACGCCATATCAAAGGTACTGGATTACTATGACAGGGGATACGGATACGGCAACTCAAAAAGGGACCAGAACAGGGTATTTGACATTGAACTGACAGAAAACTCTCCTTTAAAAGCAGCGCTTATTCTCAAAGAGTTCACAGAGACCAGCGGATTTACTGAAGCCTGATATTCTTGATTATCACATCCACTATCTGCTCAACTGAAAGCGAATCTGTTCTCAACTGAAAGTCACAGTATTTATCATATAACGGAGTTCTTCTTTCAAGAACTTCCCGGACCTCTGCGGTGAATGACTTCTCTCCTGTCAGAGAGGGCCTCTGTGTATCTGAAGAAATTCTCTCCACTATTGTATCTACTTCAGCCCTGAGCCATATGACAAAAGCATTGTTTCTGAGAAAATTCATGTTCTCTTCACGCTCTATCACCCCTCCCCCTGTATCTATCAAAAGATTATCCCGGCAGGAGAGACTCCCGGCAACAGATGATTCAATGTCCCTGAAATAAGTCCAGCCGTGCTTCTCAACTATTTCCGGTATTGACATTTTACTCTGCTTAACAATCTCCTCATCCATGGAAACATAATCCATGTGAAGCATCTCAGCAAGAACGTTACCCACCATGCTCTTGCCTGTACCGCGGTATCCGATAAGTACTATGTTCATTTAACAAGATTCTCCATTACAACTTTTCTCATTACCTCAACGGGAGCGTCAATCCCTGTAAATGCTTTGAACTGAAGAACAGCCTGATTGATAAACATATCCGCCCCTGAAATAATATTCAGTCCGTTTTTCTGCGCATCCTTCAAAAGCCTGGTCATGAGGGGATTGTAGACTATATCAAAAACTGTCTGCCCCTTCCTGAGTAGACCCCCGGGTACAGGTGTATTTTCAATATTGGGATGCATGCCCACCGGCGTGCAATTAATCACCAGGTCCGCGTCCTCCATGCTCTGTGCAAGACCTGTACTGTTCATGTGTCTGCCCTGTGGCACAAATGAACAGTGTCTTGCAATATCATTTGCAAGATTTTTCGCTGTAATTTCATTGAGGTCAAGGAGTGTAAGAGTCCCCGGAAAATAATTCGATGCAATGGTAAAGGCAATGGCCCGCGCCGCTCCTCCAGCACCAAGCATGAGAATATTTTTTCCCTTCATGTCAAAACCCGCATCAGTCACTGCCCTGCATGCCCCGGGGCCGTCTGTACCGAATCCTTTAAGAATTCCGCCCTCTTTTATTACGGTATTTATGGACCCTATGGAACTGTCAACCGGGTCCACTTCATCAACATATTTCATTGCATCAATCTTGTGCGGAATGGTTATGCTCAAACCGGTAAAATTGCCCAGTGCCTTCATTCCCTGCAGAGCCCCCTTCAGGTCTTCCACTCTGCAGGCCAGGTAAACATAGTCAAGGCCCAGTTCCCTGAACGCGGCGTTATGTATTGCAGGCGACAGACTGTGCTCTATGGGGTCACCGATTACTGCGCAGAAACGCGTGTTTGTTGAAAAAGATAATCCTATATTCATGACATAACCTCTGATTATTTATTCAAGATATATTCCCAGCTGAAAAAGGCTGTCAAGCAAGCTATACCGCAAATATTAAATATTTAATCATTTATTATGGCCAATTGTCTTGACTTAAATAATGCAATGACGCTAAATAATTAAAAAAGATCAGAGAAATCAATGCAGTTATCCAGGCTACCATCAATTCGTGCAAAAATGACAGCGGCTCTCATTCTAATTCTTGTGCCCTACTTTATATATATTTCATACATAAACTACTCCGATTCAAAAAAAATCATCACAGATGAAATAACCGGAAGCATACTCCCCCTTGCAAGCGACAACATCTACTCAGACGTGCAGGCGGACCTCATAAGGCCCATATTTGTCTCCTCACTCATGGCGAACGATACCTTTTTAAAGGACTGGGTTCTGGGGGGAGAAAAAAACGTCGGCGAAATAAGAAAATACCTCAATACAATAAAAAACAAGTACGGATTTTTCTCATCATTCTTTGTCTCAAACATAACAAAAAAATATTACTACTACAGCGGTGTTCTGAAAACAGTTTCCAGAAAAGATTCCCATGATATCTGGTTCTACAGGTTTCTGGAAAAAAATGTTCCCTATGTCATAGATATAGACACAGACCAGGCAGCAGACAACACCCTTACAATTTTTCTGAACCACAGGCTAAGTGACTACAGAGACAGGACAATAGGTGTAACAGGTGTGGGTCTCAAAATGGAGGCCATAACAGAGAAGCTTCTTGACTACAGGGAGAAATACGGCTGCGAGGTCTACTTCATAGACAGCCATGGAGTCATACAGGCCCATTCCGATGTAAAGATGATTCTTAAATCAAACATAAAGATCACGCCCGGCATTGAAACTGTTGCAGACAGGATTCTTGAAAGAAATACAAAACAGGAGCTCTTCAGGTTCACCAGAAACGGAAGCGACGTTCACATAATTTCAAGATACATACAGGAATTCGGATGGCATCTCATTGTTGAAATTGATGAAGGGGCAAGACTTTCCGGACTCAAAAAGAAAACCGCTTTCAACCTTGTAATGAGCATGGTCATATCGTTCATTGTTATTTTAATTGCAATACTGACCGTAAACTATTTTCAGAAGAAGATGGCAGTAATAGCCACAACAGATGAACTAACAGGAACATTCAACAGGCGTGAACTTGACAGAAAATTCGGCATCTGCAGATACCGGCTTCAAAGGTCAGGAACCGACTTTTCCCTCATCATAATTGACATAGACCTGTTCAAGACAATAAATGACAAACGAGGCCACGCTGCAGGGGACTCTGTCCTGAAAAAAGTATCTTTAATTGCCAGAAGTCACATAAGGGAAACAGATACACTGTTCCGGTACGGAGGAGATGAATTCATTATTCTCTTTGAAGGAGACTCAGCCGCAGCCGCAGATGCGGCGAAACGCATAGGCAGTGAGATATCGTCATCCGATATATTAAATGACACACCGGGCTCCGCCTTTGACAGAATAACAGTCAGCTGCGGAGTATCTCAGTACTGCAGCGGTGAATCCATAGATGATCTTTTAGAAAAGGCCGACAGGGCCCTATACAGAGCAAAGGATAACGGCAGGGACCGCACTGAAACTGTCTGAAAACTCCGGGGGAGGTTCAAATGATACTTATAAAAAACATAACAGTGGAAACTGCAGTTTCTGAAAAATTTACCGGACATGTACTGGTACGTGACGGAAAAATAGCGAAGGTTTCCGCAGCGCCAATAGAAGGAGGAAACGCCTCTGTCATAGACGGCACAGGAAAAACACTCACTCCGGGTTTTATCGATATACACACGCATCAGGGCCTTCTGCAGGGGGAGATCGGGCCTGACGGCTTTGACCTCAACGAGAAGAGCGACCCCGTCACTCCCCATCTCAGGGCAATTGACGGGTTCTACCCCTTTGACAGCGGGCTCATGGAAGCCCCGTCTGGCGGTGTAACCGCAATAAACACCTGTCCCGGGAGCATGAACGTATTTCCCGGCATGCCTGCCCTTGTGAAGACATACGGAACTGTGGCGGATGAAATGGCTGTTCTTCCCGTTTCATGCCTCAAAATTTCTCTGGGTGACAACCCAAAAAACATGTACGGCAAAAAAGGCAAGGCCCCTTCAACCAGAATGACAACAGCGGCCATTCTCAGAGAATGGTTTACAAAGGCTTCACTTTACAGCAGCAATATGAAGGAGACGGACAGGCCAACTGACCTGAAACTCCATGCAATCGCCAGGGCCCTGAATGGAGAGCTCACGGTCCATGCACACTGCCACCGGGCCGATGACATTGCCACAGCAGTAAGAATCGGAGAGGAATTCGGACTGAAACTGCTCATAGTGCATGCAACAGAGGGTCACCTCATAAAGGACTTTCTCGTCAGAAAAAACCTGCCCCTTGCCGTGGGCCCGTCTTTTGTATACAGAAACAAACCCGAACTGAAGGAGATGTCATTCAGAACACCGGGAATTCTCAGCAGTGCCGGACTGAAGGTATGCCTCATCTCCGACACATACCCTTCACTCAGATATTTTCAGTCCATTCTCTGCACTGCCGTAAAGGAGGGGATGGACCCGGGCGAAGCCCTTAAGGCGGTGACAGCATACCCTGCAGAAATAATGGGGGTTCAGAACCGCATGGGTTCAGTGGCAGAAGGGTACGATGCGGATCTTCTCATCTGGAGCGGAGACCCCAGAGACTACAGCTCAAATCTTGAAATGACTATCATAAACGGTAATATTGTATATACCGGAAAATAAATACATAACAGGAAAGAAACATGACAAAAGAATATTCAGTAAAGAAAAAGATATGCATAGCATGCGGGAAATGCGCCCAGGACTGCCCTGCAAATGCAATCGGACCCGATGAAGACGGGAAATATATTATTAACCAGAAGAGGTGTATCGGATGCGGCCACTGCGGCGCAGTGTGCCCTTCAAATGCAGTGAAGTTTGACGGAAAGGATCTGCCTGAGTGGAAGGACCCGAAAATTTCACCTGAAAAGCTGCTTCAGTTCATAGCCGGGAAGAGATCCATGAGAAGCTACCTTGACAAAAAGATTCCGGCAGAGGCCATGAAAAATATACTCTATGCAGGTTCCATGACCGCTACTGCCACAAACAGCCAGGACTGGGAGGCCATTGTATACACAGGAAAGGATAAGGACCATCTCGTCAGGACAGCTTCAAAATCCATGTGCGCCAGACTGAAAAGAATAAATACTCCCATTGGCAGGCAGCTTGCAAAAATTGCAGGCTTCGGAAAATATGCGAACAGGGATTTCCTCCAGAAGGCTCTCAATTCCTATTCAAGGGGTATTGACGGGGAAAAGGACCCCTTTTTCTTTGATGCACCATGCGTTGTGGTTGTGACATCTCCTGCAAGAAAAAAAAATATGGCCAGGACAAACGGAGTAATGGCGGCCACACACATGATGCTCTATGCCAACTCCCTGGACATAGGCTCGTGCTTCATAGGTTTTCTGGAAGTTGCAATTTCAAAAAACAAACAGGCAAAGCGCGAGGTGGGCATTACAGATGACCGGACAATCGCGGCTGTCTTCACGCTCGGATACAGCAACCGGAAATACCTGAGGCTCCCGGTGAGAAAAGAAATACTGGCAAAAAAATAAATGAAAGACTGCCCCTTCTGCAATATTCCGGAAAGGGATATAATTCATGAGAACGGTCTGGCCCTCTGTTTTTTGGACAGATATCCTGTCACAGAGGGGCACAGTCTCATAATACCGAAAAGGCATGTTTCCGGGCACTTTCAGGCAACACCGAATGAAGTCTCCGCGATAATGGAACTTGCAGAATTACGAAAAAGATCTCTTCTTGAAGAATTCTCCGATATTACAGGTTTCAATATCGGCACAAACTGCGGAAGGTCTGCTGGGCAGACAGTTTTTCACCTTCACTGGCATCTCATACCCAGGAGAGACGGGGACATCGAAGACCCCAGAGGCGGCGTGAGGGGGGTGATTCCTGTGAAAAGGATCTACCCCTGAACCTTTCTCCTGCCATAATATCTTCTCACAAGGAACAGGCACACTGCAAAGAGCATCATTGAGAAGCAGAGAAACTGGCCCCTTGAAAAACCGAGAGAACTAAGTCCTATGTGGGCATCGGGCTCCCTGAAAAACTCGATAAAAAACCTGAAGAACCCGTAACCGAAAATATAAATTGAAACTACATGGTCCCGGAATACCTCTTTCTTCCTCAGAACCAATATGATAATAAAAAGCACAATTCCCTCAAAGAATCCTTCATAGAGCTGGGAAGGATGGCGCAGTTTTCCGGAGGCATCACCCTGAAAGAACATTCCTATGGGAGAATCCGTAGCCCTGCCGTAGAGTTCACCGTTGAGAAAATTTCCAAGACGCCCCCATGTATATGCAAGAGGCGCCGCAGAAAACCCGAGGTTTATTACAGGCCAGAATGGGAGTTTATGCCTTTTTAGGAAAATCACTGCCGAAGTGAATGCACCAATGAGTCCGCCGTGATAGGACATTCCGGAAATTCCTTTTATTTTAAAACCGTTTTCAAAACTCACCGGCGAGAATATTTCAACAGGATGCTGTGAATAATAGGAAAAATCGTAGAAAAAAACATAACCAAGCCTTGCGCCGAGAATAACTCCTGCCATGACCCATACAAGAAGCCCTTCGAGGTTCTCCCTTGTGAGGCCCATTTTGTCGTCTTTGTTGAACTTTCTGATCAGAAGATACCCGGTTGCGAAGGCAAAAATATACATGAGGCTGTAATACCTGATACTGAAAAATCCAAAATCAACTAGTACTCCGTCAAAAGAGAGCGGAAGGGTGTTCCACCATGTGTATTTATCCATAATAGCAAATTTCCTCAACAATTATTAAATCAAATTATTCTTTAATACATGAAATTGTCCATAAAATTTTTTAACAGCATAATATTGGGATATGAAGAAAATCTAAGGAAAATAAAATTATTATTGACATATGAATATATGTTCATATATTTATACCATGAAAGATGAAATTTGCCAGATAGAATGCATACATACGGAGTCTGTAGAAAAAGTAAACAGATCCCTGGGTAAAAGCAGTGACCTTCAGTCGCTTTCGGATCTTTTCAAAATGCTTGGAGACCATACGAGAATACGTATAATAAACGCGCTCTCAATATCGGAACTCTGTGTCTGTGACCTTGCCTGTATATTGAAGATGAGCCAGTCAGCCGTCTCACACCAGCTCAGGATTCTCCGTACAGGAAAACTGATCAGGTTCAGGAAGGAGGGGAAAAATGTTTTCTACAGCCTCGATGATGAACATATTTCAAATATTGTAGACCAGGGCATGGCACATATCATGGAATAATTTTTTTCATAGACATATGAATATATGTTCAAATATAAACATGGAGAAAATCATGGATGTAAATATAATAAAATCAATAATTGCATCATCCTGGGATGTACTTGTAAACTCGTCGGCCTTCATCATATTCGGGTTCACAATAGCTGGCCTCCTGAAGGCATTTCTGCCGCAGGATTTTGTAAGCAGGCATCTCGGAAAGGGTAAATACCTCAGTGTAATAAAAGCATCTGCAATCGGAGTGCCCCTGCCCCTGTGCAGCTGCGGTGTTCTGCCTGCCGCAGCAGGCCTTAAACAGAACGGGGCAAACAGCGGTGCCACCGCGGCCTTTCTTATCTCCACTCCAGAAACCGGTATTGACTCAGTTGCGGTTTCATGGGCGCTCCTTGACCCCATAATGACAGTTTTCAGGCCCATCGCCGCCTTCATCACTGCAATCGCAACGGGCTTTGCAATAAACATTCTGGGAATAAAGAATGACCAAAATCAGATAACAGAGACATCCACAGGCGAATCATGTTCATCATCATGCTGCTGCTCACACAGCAATGACCATGATCACGGCACTTCCCATAGTCACGGAATGAGTATTTTTTCCAGGTTAAGGTCGGGCATAAGTTTTGCCTTTGGTGAACTCTTTGAGGACATTTCCAAATGGTTCATGTTCGGGGTACTGCTGGCGGGGATCATAGATGTCTTTCTCTCTCCGAACATGATTTCAGATTATCTTGGAGGAGGCATACTCTCCATGATCCTGGTCCTTGCAATCTCTGCGCCTCTATACATATGCGCAACGGCTTCCACTCCCATTGCCGCAGCACTTGCACTGAAAGGTCTGAGCCCCGGCGCAGCACTTGTTCTGCTCCTTGCCGGCCCGGCAACAAATGCAGCCGCAATTGCAGTAATCACAAAACTTCTGGGGAAAAAGGCAACTGCACTCTATGTCTTCACAATTGCCTTTATTTCAGTACTCCTTGGGATGCTTGCAAATTACATATACACAGCCTGGGGCCTTGACACGTCAAACTGGATCGCATCGGAGCACAGTGACGATCACGGAATTGCCTACACCATATCTGCGGTGATTCTCCTTCTGCTCTTTGCAAGGGTCATGATACTTGATATTAAAAAATACATTATAAAAAAGATGTAACCATACTATCAAATCAGGCCTTGACAAAACCGAGGCCTGTGAAATAGGCAATGAGCGTTCCATCCTCATCCTTTATTTCCACTGAATAACCGCTGACCTTTCTTCCTGAAGAGATCTGCCTTGCCTCTGCCCGGATTACCCTGCCCTTGGGGCTTTTAAAATATGAGATACTCACATTGAGCCCCACAGTAACAAAACCTCCGGAATTTGATGCAGCTGCAAATGCATAGTCGGCCAGTGTGAAAATCGCTCCGCCATGCGCAATCCCCACACCGTTCAGATGCTTCTCTTCGATTTCAAGCTCTGTCACAGCATGACCGTCTCCGACCTCAACAAGCCTGATCCCTGCATATGCTGCAAACCTGTCATTTTTAATGTTCTCAATCATTCAAAAGTTCCTTCCAGTTATCTTCATTGTAAATTTTTATTCCATTTTCATAAAGAAGCCCTGCGGTGAATCCGCTGCCTTCAGCTACTGTTCCGGAAAAGGTTCCATCATATATGAGCCCGAAACCGCATGAGGGGCTTCTCTTTTTCAATACAGCCTTTGTAACGCCATTGAGCCTGCATAGTTCAAGGGTTCTTCGGGCTCCTTCAGTAAAATTTTCTGTACAGTCAGAACCGTCACGGGCCAGAACCCGTTTATCTCCTTCCGCATTTACAATTTCACATGGAACCCTGGGTGTATCAAGGCCCCCGAGTACTTCAGGACATGCCGTGATGCAGGGCCTCTCCTTCATAAACTCAACAATCTCTTCAACCCTGTTATGGGAACCGTCATATCTGCACCTGACTCCGGCAAGGCATGAACTTATGAGATACATATCTCCTCCATTTTCAGAGCCCCAGCCCAATGAAAAAAACAGCAAAAGGCTGTTGACTTTTAAAAAATTAAAGAATAGATATAGCTGATAAAAAATCAAGGACAGAATTATGAAAACCTTAAAAATTGCATTTAACATTTTTATTGTCATGTTCATTCTCATGTGCGACAATAAGAGTACAGGAATAAAAACATACTACCATGACCTTCCCGTGCATCTTGAGAAGGAGATGAAGGGGATTCTCAAAACATCGGACCTTTCAGTTCTTTCAAAGGGCGGTGCAGAAACAATCGCAAATTTCATGAAAGAGAAGATAGCTAAGGAGAAAACACAATTCGGATCACTGGTGTCAAGCTCATACTTCTGGCACATCTACAATGCCCTGCCCGATTTCGTAAGCGCAGCAGAACGTCACCACGGCTATTACAGGGATGATAAAAAACCCGAAGAGAGAGACAGGCTCATGGCATACGCTTTTTACAGACTCAACAGAAGCCCTGAAAACATCAGGGCAGCATACACACTTGCCAAGCCGATGCTTAAAAATTTCATCACCCGGGACGACCTGCACAGAATAAAGGCCGATGAGTATATCAACACCCTCCTCTACTGCCGGAAATTTCTCACGACCCTGAAGGATTTTGACATAAAGTTAAATGAAATATATGACCAGCTCTATGAAAAAAACGGGCAGATGAAAATTGTAAAGAACAGCGCAGTAAAAGAGGTCTATGACGGAGCATACGGGTTCTCGGCATATGATCAGTCTGAGTATATTTCAAAAAAACTCGGACTCAAGGAGATGTCACCCTTTTACGGATCCACTGCCCTCTCATTCTGGATGAGAAGGGTTCACGAAGGGAACTCCGAAGAGATATTCAGAATACTTGAGGACCTCAGGGGAATATATAATATTCAGCATATATAATGAATCCATATCCATGCTCCCCTCACCGGGGCATGGATATTCTCCGCCGCCTGTTTACCCCTTACAGTACAGTATCAGTTTTTATTCTTCATCATGTGTCTCATGGAAATCCAGGCCGTTATGAAATACAGCACAGACAAAACCCAGAGCACCGCAAGATTATGGGAAACATGCTTCACACCGGCACCCATCTGGTTCAGTTTCAGAAACCCGTCAATACCTGCTGTGGACGGCAGAAGAAACGATAGATAATGGAGCCACTCAGGCATTGCCTCCACAGGCCATGAAAAACCGCTGAGGAAAAGCGCCGGGATGGACATGCAGAGCAGTATCATAATTGATGTCTCCCTGTGTTTGAAAAATACACAGATCGTGATACCTAGAAATATGCATGACAGAAGAAAGGGAACAGCGAAAAAGAGAAGTTCCGGCACCGAAGACCTTCGTGGAAAGTCGAAGACCCTGTAAACTATGACATAAAAATATATTACATGAATAATGTATATGGAAAAATACGCAGCGGCCTTACCCACTATCAGCACAGGAGTACTACTTCTGCCGCATGCTGATTTTCCGGAAACGAGTTCTCCTTTTTCCCTTGCCGTACCCAGAAGAAGACCTATGCCTATGAGGAGAGTCTGCTGGAGAATAAGTATAAGCACTCCCGGCACAACAAAACTCGCATAGCCTCCTCCGGGGTTAAAGAGAGGGAATGATATAAGGGGAACTGGGTCATTAAAGGCCATTGCTGCATTCTGTGTCATGCCGCCTGACATAAGTTTTTTGACATGAACCCCTGCGGACATTGTCATGGCCACAGTTTTAGCCCCTGTAAGAACCTGCCTGTAAATCATAAAATAACTTGCGTCGCAGTATACTATGATATTCGCCAGCTCCCCGCGGTATATCTTTCTGCTGAAGTCCTTCGGTATCAGTATTACACCGTATACAGTACCCTCAAAAAAATCCTTTTTTACAGAATCCATGTCTCCGTACTTTTTATACACATGCATCTGTTCACTGGCGTCCATCATCCTTGCAAGCTGCCGGCTCATCTGGGTATTGTCCCTGTCAATGACCGCCACAGGTATTTCACGAATATTTTCTTTTACATATGGAAGAGAGTAAAAGAAAGGGTATATGAGAAGCGCCCCGAAAAAAAGCAGAAGAACACCTTTGTCACGGAAAATGATTCCATACTCATTTTTACATACACATGAGGCACGGTTTATGAAGGAGATTATTCTTTCTCTGATCATGGTCACACCCTTCCCCAGTATCTGTTGTGTCCAAGTATTCTTCCAAGGCGCGGGAAGAACAGTATGGGAGGAATGAAGGTAAAGAGAAGCAGCGCAACCAGTGAATAAAATGATACATACACAGGAGCTCCGCGCATGGCCTGATCAATGTATATCTTCATATAATAGTTCAGGGGGAGAATTCCGGCCCAGATTCTTGCAGCAAGGGGCATTCCTATCAAGGGATATGTCACCCCCACAAAGGCGAAGGCCGTGCTTGAATAGAATGCCACATTGCTCAGTGTGAGCCTCAGGTTTGCCAGAACCGCAATCATCATGGCCGCAACGGACATGTATGCTGTGATAAAAAATACAGCCGCCGCATTAATAAACAGTACATTGCCCCTGACGGGACTTCCCATAAATTCAATGAGCATGAGATTTACAAAGAGAGCCAGAACAATAAAGTTCACGGCGTACGGAAAGAGTTTCCCCAGAATGGCCCTTCTGTAGCTTCCGCCTGCACACTCCATGAGCTCTGCGCCTGTACCGTCCTTGAGCTCGCTTCCAAGAGCAAAGACTGTACAGACCATTACAAAAATCTGAAGTATTGCGGGGATAAGCCCCGACACCATGAAGTAAAGATAATTTACATATGGATTAAAAAGCAGATTTGTATCTACCCTGATTACCTGAGTCTGGGCCAGAGCCTTTTCAAATGACATGCCCCTCTTCTGGTATGTCTGCACGCAGAGCCCGGCAGAAACAGTTTTAATAACCCCCACAATGTCCCGGTATACGAGACTGCCGTTGAGCATAAATTCATTGTTGTAGTAATTAATTATTTCAGGAGCCCTGCCCATCATGATGTTCTTTTCCATGTCCCTTGGAAAAACAATCAGTGCAAGGCATTTGCCGCTGAGAATAAGATCCTTCCCGTCACCCATATTGGTAACTCTGTGTGAAACCATCACTGAGGGTGCAGAATCGAGATGCCTTATTATTTTCCTTGAAGTTACTGAATTATCCTGATCAAAAACAGCCACAGGAAGGTCACGGGGAACCCCCTGGGCAAACATGACCCAGAGCAGAAAAAAAACCGCAAGGGGCATCACAAGCATGAGTACTGCATATATGGGCCTTGAGGAGATTCTGCATATTTCCCTGGATACTACTTTTAAAAAACCGTTACTCTTAATGTTCATTTTTATGTATATTATATCTGCTTTCAGATCACTTTGATGATTTCCATCTCACAAGACAGCTCATGCCCGGCCGTAGTCCCTGTACAGGTGTCTCAGGCACAGCCCTTACCTCGAATGTTTTCATATCGAAGTCGCCCGATGTCTTTGTGGCGCTCCACACAGCATAGAGACCGAGTTCCTTAATGTAATTAACCCTGAACCTTACCCCTTTTTTACCTATGGCAGGAATGTCACCTGTAATGACGCTGCCCATGCGAATGTCCTTCAGCAGGTCCTCTCTCAGGTTAAATGTGACCCATACATCCTTAAGGTCAACCAGTGAAACAACAGGGTATCCGGAACCGACAAGCTCCCCTGTTTCACCCATGAGCTCCGCCACTTCGCCGTTTCTCGGCGCAATGATCTTTGTCTCCTGAAGATAGGAACTGACCTCCTCTTCGGTGCCGAGCGCTCTTTCGAGAAGAGCAGCAGCTGCCAGTTTATCCTCGTCCCGGGCCCCGGAAGCAGCCATACGGTATGCTTCGTAGGCATTCTTTTCCCTTTCTGCGGCAACCTTCATGTTTGCTTCTGCTTCATCAAGTTTCTGCTGCGGAAGTACTCCATCCTTGTAAAGGTTGGCGACCCTTCTGTAGCTTTTTTTTGCAAGTTCATTGGCGGCCTTTGCCTGCTGCAGCGCATTATAGGCCTGCCTCACCTGCTCTTTTCTCAGGCCGGTGTAGGCCTTGAGTTTCTGGGCCTTTGCAGCCTTCTTTGCAGCCTTTGCCTGCCTCATCCTGGCTTCAATTTCGGGACTGTCCAGTGTAACCAGAAGCTGCCCCTGCTTAACAGAATCGCCTTCTTTCACATGAAGGGTTTTAATTCTCCCCACCAGCTTTGAAGCAACCTTTACCTGCGCAGCTTCCACCTCTCCCTGAATGAGAAGCTCAGCCGGTTTAAACATCATCCATCCGGCAGCTACAACAAGGGTCAGCCCGGACAGAATAAATAATATAATTACAAGACGCCTGTTTATTTTCATTTAAAAATCAACCTCCATATCTGCTCTGGTTCTGTAACTACCGAACCTGCTGCTGAGGCCGCTGACCTCCAGGCATTTTGCCAGTGCAACATCAAAATCGTATACAGCCTTGAGCCTCTCAATCTTCACTGCGGAGAACGCGAGCTTTGCGTCAACAACACTGAGTGAAGTTGCCATGCCCTCTTCAAAGGCCCTCTCACTCACTCTCAGGTACTCCTCTGCTAGTTTATAGGATGCTTCAGTGGAATTATACTGCTCAAGCTGTTTCATGAGTTCATCATAATTTTTCTGTACCAGTGTTATTATATCATTCTTTGCCTTTCTCACAAGGTGGTCAACCTTTTCCAGAACCTTTCTCGCTGCAAGGGCCTTCCTTGTTCCGGCAAGGCCTTCACTTATGGTCCAGGTGGCCCCGGCCCCCACAACCCATTCAGGCTGAAGTATGGTCAGGTCCTGCGTATAGAGTTCCCTCTTGCCGAAGAGGTAAACCATTGGGCTGTTGTCTCCTATCTCCTTCATATAATTCTGCTTTGCAAGTTCTCTGTTGGCGGCGATCTGAGTCAGGAGAGGATTGTTTTTAAGCGCCTGCTGTTTGAAGAATTCAACAGGTTCAATTTTATTGACGATGAAAAGTTTCGAAACAGGAACCACATCTTTCTGAATGGACAGGGTGTTTTTTAAGGCAACCTGCGCTATTTCAATATCACGCCTTGACGCCTTGAGTTCCCTTTCGGCCTTTGCCTTTGCAACCTCGGCATGAAGCCTCTCTGACCTGGCTATGATTCCGTTCTCTTCAAGTTTCTTTGCCTGAAACAGATGCTTCTCCATGCCGTCGTATACATCCTGGCGGACCTTCTCAATGACCATGCGCAGGCCGAGTCCGTAGTACCTTTCAACAAGTTCAGTGAGCAGAACCGATTCGGTTCTCGAGAGCTTCCCGTATGCCTCTGAAATCCTTGCCTTTGCAGCCCTGTTTGCGGCAACTATCTTTCCGCCCATAAAAACAGGCTGCTGAACTGTCACGTCGAGGTTGAAGTATTTCTTCTTCTGGATCTCCGATTCAAATGACGGGAGCCTGCTGTCAAGTGACTGGGCAACTCCCTGCTGAACGGCAGTGCTTCCGGTTATGGCATATGCAGTTCCGGCATTTGACTGAATCATTGCAGTTCTGATTTCATTGAGATCCATGACCAGGGGATCATTCATTATTGTGTATCTTGAATTCACTGTGACCTTTGGAAAATAAAGCCCGAAAGCAGCCCACCTTTCATGGACACGCTGTTCAATTTCGTTTTTACCCGCAAGGAGTGCGCTGTTTTTTTTCAAATATACAAGTGACTGTTCAAAGGAGAGTGTAACTCCATGAACTTCAGTTTTTAAAACAGGCAATTCCTTTTCATTATTGTTATTGGTCTGTCCGCTTTTTTTTATACTTCCCTTTTCCGCGTATAAAAATGAACTTAAAAAGACAGCGGTCAGTACAGCTGATATCAATACTGTGGTCCGGTTTTTAATATTCATATAACTCCAGTTTAATTTTTGTTAATCATTAAGGAGAGTTTTACTGATAAACAGCTCCTGCTGTAAATAAGGGTTTTTTGAACCCATATTATTACAGAGTGAATAACTAAACATTTGATACATATTTTGTCTATAAAAAAAAATACGACACTTCTCCTGTTTTTTCATATATCCGGCACAGTCGGGACTTTATTTTCCCTCTTTCCATGAATTTTCCTAGACCAGACAGTACAATTAATTCAAACTGATCAGGTAGGATAGTATATTTTCCATATTAAGGGAATCAGATAGTGTTTAATTTTATAATACAAATACCCCAATGATTCAGGTAATTAATCTTATGGGACCAAACAGAAAAACACTGACAGAATACAGGCACGGCATACATGAATAAACCGGACAAACAGAAATATAAAAAAATCGATAACAGATATATCATCACTGCAATTGCCTTTACAACCGCACTTGCAGTGGGCTCTGAAATTATCTGTCTTTCAATTGGTCATGTAATAATATTCCAGAACCTCTATTATCTCCCCATAATTATCAGCTGCATCTTTTACAGGAAAAAAGGCTTCTTCTATTCAGTTTTTCTCACATGCCTCTATTTTTTCCTGATCACAGTCCTAAACAGCCAGGAGAATATTCTGGTTCAGGCCCTGATAAGGGTTTGCCTCTTTATTTCAATTTCAGGACTGATCTCATTCCTCTCCTCGAAACTTAATGAAGCGGAAAAAAAGCTGCGTCAAAAGAACAGTGAAATAAAAAAAGCAAACAGAAAGCTTCAGAGCACTCTTGAAGAACTTGCAGCTACAAATGAAGAACTCACTGCTACGATGGAGGAATTTGAGACTACCAATCAGGAACTCTGTGAAACAAACGAAATGCTGATTGCAGGGGAACACAGATACAGATCCATTGTAGAAAACATACATGACGGCATAGTAATAGTTGATAACGATTTTAATATTGTTTTCGTTAACCGCGGATTTGAAGAAATTACAGGCTTCAGTTTCAACATGATGGAGAAGGAAAGCCTTCTGACCATAATAGAGGAATCCCGGAGACAGATAATAAGCGACAAATATTTAAAATTTTTAAGGGACGATAAAAACAAGGGCATACACGAAATACCTTTACTGTGCAGAGACGGAAGTACCAGGGAATGTGAAGCCCGCATAGCCATGTTCAGGGATCATGTTGATATAACCTACTGTGCAATTCTATTCAACGATATAAGCGGTAAAAAATCCGCAGAAAAAGCCCTGATCAGGAGCGAGGCAAACTTCAGGAATCTGGCGGAATCCTGCCACTTCGGAATAATGATATATCATGACAGCAGGTGGGTCTATGCCAATCCCGCTGCTGAAAACATGACAGGATACAATTGTGAAGAACTCAAAGAAATATCCTATCAGGAACTGATCTGTCCGGAACACAGGGATCTTCTCATGGAAGAACTTAAACATACAGAATACCCCATGTCCTATGAGTTAAAAATTCTTGGGAAGGACAATGCCGAAAAATGGGTTTCGTTCAAGGCAGGGTCAATTCTCTATAATAATCATTACTCTTTAATCGTATCCGGCATTGATATCACAGACCGGAAACTGGCTGAGGAAAAACTTCAGGCAGCAAACAGAAACCTGCAGAATACCGTGGACATGGCAAACGAAATGGCAAAGGATGCACAGGCAGCCAATATTGCCAAAAGCCAGTTCCTGGCAAACATGAGCCATGAAATCAGAACGCCCATGAACGGCATTCTGGGAATGATAAATCTTGTTCTCGCCACAAAACTCAACCCGGAACAGAGAAAGTATGCTGAAAGCATCAGTTCAAACGGCCTTAACCTTCTATCTGTTCTCCAGAACATACTTGATATCTCCAGCATAGAAACCAGAAAATTTACACTTACAGAAAATAAATTCAGCTTAATAAAAACAGTTTCACAGGTCACATCCGTAATACGCAATAAAGCAGAATCAAAGGGGCTTGGTTTTACTGAATCAATCGATTCAGCAATCCCGGCACAGCTTATTGGTGACAGCAGAAGAATTGAACATATATTATCAAACATTGCAGACAATGCGGTAAAATTCACGGAGCAAGGAGAAGTTTCCATTAGGGTGGAGAAAGGTGATATATCCCATAACAGAATCAGCCTGATATTTTCAGTAAGCGATACGGGTCCCGGTATTGCGGAAAAAAATATTCCTCTCATTTTTAAACCCTTCACACAGATAGATGGCTCAAGCACGAGAAAATGCGGAGGTACAGGCCTGGGCCTTACGATTTCACAAAGATTAATTGAACTCATGGGAGGACAACTCAAGGTGGAAAGCACAGAAGGCCGTGGCTCAACTTTCATGTTTGAACTGTCACTCGACATCGCCGATTCAGATGTGAACAGCAGGAATAAAAGCAAAAACAACAGGGCCATTCAGATAATGGAGAGAGAGGATCTCTCCGTACTTCTGGTGGAGGACAATGCTACAAACAGGGCCGTTGCAGGTTCCATGCTGAAAAAAATAGGATGCAATCCGGACTATGCAGTGAACGGACTCGAATGTATTGAGAAAATGAAGAACAAACCCTATCATATGGTATTCATGGACTGCCAGATGCCTGAAATGGACGGTTTCCAGGCAACTGGAGAAATAAGATCAGGCATACACGATGATATACACCCCAATACTGTAATAATAGCACTTACAGCCCACTCTCTTGAGGAAGACAAAAGAAAATGCTTCGATTCCGGCATGGACGACTACATATCAAAGCCGGTAAACAGGGAAAAATTTGAAGAGATGTTCAAAAGATGGTTATAACAGCCTCATAGAGTGGTCTGCATCTTTTTAACAAAGATATTGAAAGATATCTTTTTCCATGCTAAAATAGAAGCATGGAAAAGGAATAATTTATGTTTGATATAAAGAAAAGAGGGTCCTTCCTTGTAATACTGTTTCTCCTTGCAGTGGGCCTGCCTATCCTGTGGTGGATTGCAGATTCAAAGGACAACAGCATGAGATCTCAGCTGCTCCAGCAGGCAAAACTTGCGGCAAAGGGGATTCCCTATGAATTTTTAAAAAAACTTTCAGGTTCTGAAAAGGATCTGAAATCTCCGGCTTACTGGAAAATCAAAGGCCAGCTGGCACAGATGAGGAATGTAAAACCGGACTGCCGGTTTTTGTATATCATGGGGAGACGCGCCGACAGGAAAATCTTTTTTTTCGTTGATTCACTGCCTCCCAATGCAAAGGACTATGCACCTCCAGGACTGATATATAATGAAGTACCTGATTCATATATTCCCTCCTTTGACACAAACAGGGAAGCAGTTGTGGGCCCCGTAACTGACCGCTGGGGAACACTTATTACAGCATTAATTCCCATCGTATCCGAGGACAACCACAGTCTTCTGGCAGTTATGGGGATGGACATAGAAGCAGGCAACTGGTACAGGAAGATAATCCATTATTGTATCGGCCCGTCGCTGGTCATTGTTTTGCTGATAATACTTTTCTCAATCATGGTTTCACGTGAAAAAATACTGGCCAGGCTTCATAATAGTGAAGAGAGGTTCCGTACTCTATCTGATGCGGCATTTGAAGGGATTATTATTTCAGACAGGGGTAAAATTCTCGATGCCAATTCTTCCATTGTGAATATGACCGGCTATTCTGTAGAAGAATTGCTGCAAATGACCACCATTGATCTTTTCCGTCCTGAAGACCAGGAAAAGGCTAAAAGAAATGTTTTCTCGGGATATGAAAAGCCCTATGAAATTACAGGTTTAACAAAGGATGGAGTTGAGGTTCCAATGGAAGTTTCCGGTAAAATGCATTCTTTCAACGGGAAAGAGGTCAGGATAACGGCTTTCCGTGACCTCACAGAGAAAAAGAAAGCCGAGGAGGAGATCAGAACTCTTCAGGGCATTCTGCCAATATGCAGTTACTGCAAACAGATCAGAAATGATAAAGGATACTGGAGCAGGATTGAATCCTATATTTCAGAACATTCAGCCGCCGAATTCAGTCACAGTATCTGCCCGGAATGCATGAATAAATATTTCCCCGATATAAAAACCGGAGATGAATAATATTATAGTCCTATTATGCCGTGAGACAATCGCCGGAGCTTTCCCGGATGAAGATCCATGTATATTGATTTTAAATTTTTTGATTTACAGATGGAAAACCCGGGGGTAGAGCCTTATCTTGTGAGAGAATTATAAGGTGGAATATATGTCATTTGATATCTGGATTAATGCCTTTCTGGCCTTTTTTGCCATTCTTAACCCCATAGGAAACATCCCGGTTTTTGCCGAATTTACCGATGACCTTGACAGACTCACACGCTTCAAGGTTTTTAATGTTGCAGTTGCCACAGGATTCATTACCCTCTTTATCATGACCCTGACGGGCCGGTGGATCATGAGCACGGTCTTTCAGATCGATATTACTGAATTCCGGATTGCCGGAGGTATTCTTCTCACTGTCCTTGCCGTGAAATACATCGTCTTTCCGAAACCCAAGGAACAGCATAACACTGACATATCCGTTGAGAACGCAATGGAAACAGCCATAGTACCCATGGCAATTCCCCTGCTTGTGGGCCCGGGGTCCATTGTAACAGGTATCCTGATCCTTGACCGGGACGGATACACTGTCACCATAACTGCCCTGCTGGCTGTATTTGCGGTATGCTGGGTCCTGTTTCAGCTGTCGCCGATCATTAATCAGCTTATGGGAAGAGTGGGAAAACTTGTTCTTTCAAGGATTCTGTGGGTTTTCATTGCCGCAATCGGAGTTCACTTTCTCATTTCAGGAATCAAGCTCAGTTTCGGAATTCAGTAATTGATTTCCCTGAAAAGTATCAGTCCTGACAGTAGAGCCAGAACATTGTTCGGTTAAACAAAACACTTCTCCTACCAGTCAGAGCCGCTGACTGATAATATAACTGCTGCAGTGAAAAAAAGATTTAGAAAACCACGCCTGCTCTGCTGATTCAACGGCAGAGCAGGCGTGGTTTAAGTTATCCAAAATTTAATATAAGAACTTTTTATAAATTGACATATTATTGTTTTCACATTATATGGGAGCACATCATCAAAAGAACAGCATGCAGCAGAAACACTGAATATCTGTTCTGCTGTCGGACGAATTCAGAAAATCCCTTAACAGAGAGAAAGCGTGTGAGCAGGATCATTCTAGTAGCAATAACCCTCTTTTCCGTGCTTTCTTTCATGCTCCAGACAGCAGGGTATGCTGAATATACCTCTAAAAGTGACAATAAACCTCATGAACTGTCGGCGCAGACTGTTTACTTCATGCCCCATGGAGATTTCGCCTCCATCGCAGATAACGGTACAGGCGGGCTCGTTAAGACAGATATTACAGATCTCTTTGCGGAAAACTTCCGGCTATGGATCGAGTCAGGATATGTTCGCAGCGGAAGCTCAGTAAATGAGGTAAACTATTTTTACATGATACCGGTAATGGCCTCATTTGATTACTCCATGCGCCTATCCCGGCGTGTGACGCTTAGTCCGGTACTCTCGGTCGGATATACATACGTGAATCTTTCCTACAGAAAAAACGGCAGCTCCATCTATGAGACAAAATCAGCCTGGGAACCTGCTACTTCAGCAGGCATTGACCTTGATTTCAGTATTAGCAGAAATTCTTCCATTACACTTGGAAGCCGATACGGAGCAGTCTTTGAAAAAGAAAAAAACATGTACTTTTCCATGTTTACAGCAGGCTTTAAATGCCGCTTCAACATTTATCATAAATAAGGAGTGAGCACCATGAAACCAGGATTCTTTTTACTCATAATGACCATAATAATCTGCTCACTCTGCGGTTGCGGAAATCTGGTCGGAGACTGCATAAATGACATATCCACCGATCCATGGTTAAAACCTTTTGGAGGCACAGGCACCGATGTAGGCCGCTCCGTTGCAGTGGATGAACACGGCAATGTCTATATGTCAGGATACTTTAAGGGAACCGTCGATTTCGGAGGCGGAGATATAACTTCAAATGGAGGCTCAGACATCTTTTTGGCCAAGTATTCATCGGACGGAACATTTTTATGGGTGAAAACTTTCGGAGATACCTCTGATGATGTCGGCTATTCCGTAGCGGTAGACTCAAATGATAATGCCTATGTGGCAGGATACTTTGCAGGAACCGTCGACTTCGGAGGCGGAACTGTCACATCAAGCGGACCCGCTGATATATTTCTGGCAAAGTATTCACCGGACGGCACCTGCCTGTGGGTAAAATTTTTCGGAGGCACAAGCGATGATATTGGATTTTCCGTTGCAGTCGACAGAAATGGAAATGCCTATGTTACAGGATACTTTCAGGGGACCGCTGATTTCGGAGGCGGAAGTGTCACATCAAGTGGAAGCTATGATGTAGTTATTGCAAAATATTCATCAACCGGGACATTCCTATGGGCTAAAACCTTCGGAAGCACAGGTGCTGATCTTGGTTTTTCCCTTGCAATAGACAGAAACGGAAATGCCTATGTTACAGGGTACTTTCAGGGAACCGCCGATTTCGGAGGCGGGAGTGTCACGTCAAACGGAGCCGCTGATATATTTGTGGCAAAATATTCATCAACCGGGACATTCCTATGGGCTAAAACTTTTGGGGATACAACGGCTTCAAATACCAGTGATGATTACGGCTATTCCCTGGCAGTAGATGCAAACGAAAATGTCTATGTCTCAGGATTCTTTAACGGAACCGCTGATTTCGGAGGTGGGAGTATCACATCAAATGGAGCCGCTGATATATTTCTGGCAAAATATTCATCAACCGGGACATTCCTATGGGCTAAAACCTTCGGGGATACCACAGCTTCAAATGCCAACGATGATTATGGCTCTTCCCTGACAGTAGATGCAAACGAAAATGTTTATATCACAGGATTCTTTAACGGAACCGCTGATTTCGGAGGCGGAGATGTCTCTTCAAACGGAAGCTCAGATATCTTTGTGGCGAAATATTCATCTGGCGGGACATTCCTATGGGCTAAAACTTTCGGAGATACAACGGCTTCAAACACAAGCACTGATCAGGGAATGTCCGTTGCAGTGGACGCAAGCCATAACATCTATGTTACAGGGTTCTTTAACGGAACGATCAGCACTGATTCAGGGACTGCCGTTTCAAGCGGGGCCGAGGATGTCTTTCTGATTAAGTATATTCAGTGAGCAACAGGACATAGATTTCAACAGAACCTGTTTAACCGGATCCAAAACTATTTATATACGTTGATCATATATGTTATAGAATATTCAATACATAAGTAATTACGCTTAATCCATTCTTTAAAGAAATACAACGGGCATTCTTAACGGGTCAATAATCTATAAAGGTGAAGGGTCCTTTTCCACCCGGTTTCTGCCGTTCTCCTTTGCCCGGTATAAAGCATCATCGGCTTTTTTTACCAGCATTTCCTGTGTACAGTTTTCAGAATCAAAACTGCATTCCGCAAGTCCAAGGCTTAAAGTGATAAGGCGGTTTTCTGAACCGTTTATTATTCTGAGTTCCTCAATGCTTTTCCTGACCCTTTCAGCAATATGACAGGCACCTTCCAGATCCGTATTTGGAAGAAGAATAACAAACTCCTCCCCGCCGTAACGGGCGCAGAAATCCGCAGGCCTCTTGATTTCATCATTTATCTGTTTTGCTACCCGCTGAAGGCACTTATCTCCCTCCTGGTGTCCATAGGTATCATTATACTTTTTAAATAAATCTATATCACAGATAATTAATGAAAGGGACAACCTGGATCGTTGTCCTCTTTTAAACTCCTTTGTAAAATATTCATCAAAGGATCTTCTGTTCGGCACCTGTGTTAAACCGTCTATAATAGCCTGTGTATGAATTATTTCGTAGGCCTCCTCCAGTTTTTTACTGAATACACGAATTCCCGTAAATCCTGCAAGCCCGAGAACTGAATAGAGCAGGAACAGCTGCAGGAACTGCCCCTTGTCTGAAAGTGGAACAGTAATGCTGATACCTCCACGGATATCTCCTTCAACATAGCCCTGCCCTGCATGGCATTGCAGACAGGCTTTCGTCGTAGTAAGCGGAGCCATATAGAAAAAAACCGGTTTTTCCCCTTTTCCGTATATTATCTCGGAGAACTCCTTTTCCCCCTTTTCAAATAACCGGAGCGCACGGCCCTCAAGCTCATCCGGTTTATTAAGGGGACGAATAGGCTTAAGACTGGTAATATGAAATTTGACACCATCATGTTTTGAAACAATTTCAGATATCTGCCTTGTCATAAATGCAGGGTTTATCTTTGTCAGGGTCAGGTCCTTTGAAATTCTGATATCCCGCCTGGGATCTTCGAGATAGGGGTTGGGTTCTGTTTTTCCCTTAACAACAGGAACATATACTCCTCCATGCCCGGCATTCCATGCCCTGGCGTAGACGATATGTTCAAAAAAACTCCTCCCCCCCTTGAGGAGCAGATTTTCCCGATTTTTAAGAGAGGTGATGTAGTTCCATGAAAAGGAGATTATCACAAGCAGAAGCCATACTGCTGATACAGACCATAAAAAACGTTTCAAATGTATATTCCTTGTATAACGGCAATCCGGATTTTCAAGTCACAGGTAATAAATATTATACTAATAATAATGCCCGGAAGCAACCCTAAAATTACACAGATCATTTTCAACACGGGTACAGCCATAAAAATTTTTATCTTTTACGGGTTGCAGCAACTGGCCCCTGCCGGCCAATGTGCATCCTTATTTTTTTCAACGGGATTTCCCCGGTTACTTTCTCTCTCCCAAATTATTAGTAAACTTCTTTCAACATTCATCTTTCGGCCTTAGACTATCCTTACCCTTTTTAAAACTTGACCTGCCCCGCCATATTTTCCATTCTGCTGAAATACCAGTTTCAAGGAAGTTAACATGAGCCGTCTCTCTTTTTCAGTCCAGACAACAACACCTGACAGCGCCGCAAGGGCCTGTACATTTACCACACTCCACAACAAAGTGGAGACACCTGTATTCATGCCCGTAGCAACAATGGCGGCACTGAGGTCACAGCATACAGACAGTGTGGAGAGCATGGGTTTCCCTGTGCTGCTTGCAAACACATACCACCTTCTGCTTCGACCTGGCATCGAGGTATTCAGGGACTTCGGCGGCATACACGGCTTCATGCAGTGGCCCAGATCTGTACTGACAGACTCGGGCGGATTCCAGATCTTTTCTCTCTCAAAAAATGTGAAGATCACAGATAAAGGCGCATCCTTCAGAAGCTATGTTGACGGAAGAGAAATACTCCTCACTCCTTCAAAAAGCATTGAAACACAGCGGCACATAAACAGCGATATAATGATGGCACTGGACCAGTGCATAAACTCAACCTCATCAAAAGAGGAGTGCATGGCAGCACTCGACATCACGGCGAGGTGGGCGCAGGAGAGCCTCGCCGCAAGGGGCGACTCACCGCAGTCCATCTTCGGAATTGTACAGGGGGGATGTTTTGAAGAGCTTAGAAGACTGAGCGCAAGCCAGATAACATCTCTCCCCTTTGACGGCTTTGCCATCGGAGGACTTGCCGTGGGGGAAACAGACGATGAACGCAAGGATATGACAGAGCTCACGGCAGCACTTCTTCCCGCAAACTACCCGCGGTACCTCATGGGAGTGGGAACCCCCATAGACCTGCTGGAGGCTGTTCACAGAGGGGTGGACATGTTCGACTGCATTCTGCCAACAGCCATGGGCCAGCAGGGTGTCGCATGGACAACACACGGCCGCATAGAACTGCGCCGCACTGTCCATAAATTTGTCCACCGCCCCCTTGACGAGGAATGCACCTGCCCCACATGCAGAAAATATTCCAGGGCATACCTCCACCACCTGATAAAGTCAGATGAGTATCTGGGAGCCCAGCTTGTGGGCATACACAACCTCCACTTCTACAAGACGCTCATGGACACAATGCGCGCGAAAATACTGGAAGGCACATTCTTTGAATACTATAAATTCATGAAGGAGGAGCTGGTGCGCCCGGACATGGACCACCCGGTCACTCCTCCGAAAAAGAAAAAAAGAAAAAACCATGACTGCCTGGAAAACTGGTCTGTCATTCAGTCCCCCGAAGGGTGGTACACCATCATGGACAGCGAGTCGGGAGAAAAGTTCCACTCCGTCAATGACCCATACGAAGAGGCGCGGTCACTCTATATAGAACCTCTCTTTGAAAAGCTGAAGAACAGTGACATGACAGTGTGGGATGTGGGCCTTGGAGGGGGAACCAACTCCATGCTTGCTCTTATGGAATATGAAAAACGCATCACCCATGGGGAGAATCTTAAAAAGTTCAGGGTCCTCAGTTTTGAAAAGGACCTTAACCCCTTCATACTGGCCAACCGTCAGAACAGGCGATTTCCCCATATGCATCACAGGGCTCCTTCAAAATTCATAAGTGAGGGAGAGTGGATTTCAGATGATGCAATGGTTCAGTGGAAGCTCATTGAAGGAGATTTCACTGAGACAATGACACAAGCAGAAAAGCCTGACATGATCTGGTACGATATGTTCTCAATAAAAAGCGTACCCCGGCTTTGGGGATACTCTGTATTCTCAAAACTTGGCGCATACATTCAGAACAGGGAGTGTTCCCTTCACACCTACTCTGACTCAACTGCACTGAGGGCTGCACTCCTTGCATCGGGCTTCAGTGTTGCAGAGGGCCCTGCAGCAGGTCCCAAAGCAGCAACCACAAAGGCCTTTCTTAACAGTATGCCAGAGGGCGAAACATTTCTTGATCAGTCATGGCTGGCGAGGTTCAAAAGAAGCAGCGCACAGTTTGTGGAGGGCACCAGTGAGGAAGATCAGAAGGTCATCCTTGAAAGAGTGGTGAACCACAAACAGTTCAAATAAGACCTCACCAGAAATTGATGCCGCTTTGACAGGTTTTCTTAAAAACCAATAATTTTGGCTTTCCATTACACAGCTAATACCGAAACATACAGCAGCGATCCCGGTTCGAGTCTATCACCTATTGGAGTTAACATTCCTGCTTTAAGCAAATAGACACGATCCATTTACATCTTCTTCTATATGACAGTCACTCGATTTCCCCATAAACGCCGTCCCATTTTTCCGGGTCGACCAGCTTTATTCCCGGGACGGGGTTTTCTGTAAAAAATGAAATCAATTTATCCTCAATCATTATCATTCTGCGCAAAAGATGAACACGATAGATGTCCCCGTGAAACACATCCGAGTCTTTGATAACCAGTTTTTCCACCAAACTAATACCTTTCACGACACCATCAATAACGGTGGCATTACATTCTGTTTTATCGGTATCCACACAATCCACTATCCCCAATATATTTGCCGCATAAAACCCTGATTTCGGTGAACCGCCTTTACGCTCTATCACTGTTGCAGGGTAATAATCGATATTGTCAACATGAAGACTGGTTAAAGATTGCCTGAGCCTCTCTGACACCACGGGGCATGCATCATCACTCACCATAAAGTCTGCAATCCCCTTCGATGAATCTTCACATATAAACTCCAGCCGCGATAAATCGTATCTGTTTTTAATTGGTACAGCCTTGTTCCAGACAGATTTAAAACAGGAGGCATTATCAGACAGCGTTAAAGTTGATACTGATACATAATCCGGACACAAAAACCTTTTCATTTATACACCACCTAAATCGGAATACTGAATATCATCAATATTGGGATTACGACTTTTCACAAAACGCTCAGCATTTTTCATAGGGTCTGAATGAGCACCCCATGGAGACTTCCAAACAAATTTTAATTGATCACCGTATTACTCAGGTTTTTACTGCACACAACAACTGTAAACTACTTCCGATATGAGGTCCAATGTCTTTTACAAAGCATTTTGCCCTTAATACACGGTATACTATTCAACACAGTTTCCTAAAAAAAAGAATCTCTTCTCTGAAATGGTGCACACCAGGTGCACCCTCGTTAGTTTTCATGGCTCACCACTTTCTTATAACGTGATGCTCATAACCGCAATGCGGATATGGGTGCAAATACGCATTGCGGTTATGGGACTCTCTGAGAATAGAGCATAATGACTGAAAGTCAAGTGGACTTTTTATTCTTTACTATGGAATTTCCTGAAACCTTTGCATAAATCATAGCGGCTTTTCTACTCCGGTGCACTGTAAATTCCTGAATATATACCGTATAAATTCCATGTTCACAGAGGTGTGCCGCAGCACTTTTTCAGTGAAAAACCCGGTAAAATTCACCTATAATTCACCAAATCTGACTGAATCTCCTCTCCTCAAATTGCTCTTTAATGGTCTTCAGGTACGGGAAATGAAAAAAAATGAACTTTTTTTGCCTTTTTTTGCACTTTTTTTTATTGGAGAAGACTGGACAAGACTGGGCAGGACTGGAGAAATCCGAAGCACCCCAAGAGACCTCTTTTGGCAATTTGGCACATAATGTGCTTGTAGACATATAGGAAAATCGGTCTCGACCGTTCCCTACACACCTCGACATGACATTATGTTTTTTAATTGATAAATAGATTCATTTCACCTAATCTGAAAGAGGCATCCATAAAATTACATGTAAGGAGAAGTCTATGCTGCAGTTTACAAATGAAGACAGTTACAATATTATCCGCCTTGATAACGGTATTCCCAATGCCCTGAGCTCTTCTCTCATAGACCGGTTTGACAATCTTCTTGATGAGGCGGCAGAGCAGAGACTCCCCCTGGTCATTGCAGGCAATACCAAGTTCTTTTCCATGGGCCTGAACCTGCCCGAGGTTATTGAATTTTCCCGGGACAAGTTCACAGATTACATTAAAAAATTTGATATGCTTGTTCATAAACTATATACACTGCCTGTTCCCGTTGTCTGCGCCCTGGAAGGACATGCTGTTGCCGGCGGAGCCATTCTTGCCCTGGCATGCGACATGAGGATCGGATCAGACGAATCAAAAAAGTTCGGCTGCAACGAGGCCCAGCTCGGGGTCCCTGTACCATACCTCCCGTCAATGATTTTCCGCAATATTGCCGGCCATCAGGCAGCAGATAAACTTATGTATCAGGGAACCCTCCTCTCCTTTCAGGATGCATTGAAATACGGGCTCATCGACAGGCTTGTACCTGCAGCGGATATTGTTTCATCTGCAATTGAAAGTGCAAAACTCATGGTACAGGGGTCAGTTGAAGCTTTCTCAATAATGAAGGCCATGAAGACAGAACCTGTCAGTGAAAAATTTCAGAAGCATAATGACAGCTATACAGAGAGGTTCATTCAATGCTGGTATGATCCGTCGAGCCAGAACCTGATCCATCTGGCAGCCCGGCACTTTCAGAATTAGAAAACCATGAATCTGTAAACTCATACTGTCACTGTTAACTTCATATAAATGAAACTACTGATAACCAGCGACACCCATATTGGAATCACAAAGCCTGAAACGCTCAGGCGCATGCTCATTGATTCGGCAGAGACCGGGCCCGACATTTTTATTCATGGAGGAGATTATTCCGGCGGATATAACGGACATAAACCTCTGTCCCTTACATGCGCCATGATACGCGACGTTTTTCCTGAGATCCCGGTTGTGACAGTCATGGGGAACCATGACTACTGGACTTCATGTTCATCCGGTTCAGGGATTCCCAAAAACAGTTCTGCTTCCTTTAAAAAATTTTTTGATAATTATGAGTGCATAAAAGAAACCTTCAGAAAACATAAGTTCCATTTTCTGGACTGCGACGGAGTATACAGAAATCCGCTGTTCCCCGGTACTGCCTTTGTGGGCCATACAGGATGGTATGTGGACCCCAACGATAAGACCTCAAACGACTGGTACTTCATCCCCTCCGGCATTAAGGAGAATACCCAGAACTTTCTCCTGACACAGGCTTTTATAAACCTTAAAAAAAATCTTTCCTCTCTGGATGACAGTGACACTGTCAGGATTTTCATAAGCCATTTTCCCGTTAAGAAAAACATCTCCTTCGGCCTGGTCAGGGGATGGGATACCCGTCTTTACCCTCTCCTGCACGATAAATATAAAATAAGTTATTTCATACAGGGGCATTTTCATGAACGCCATGAAGGGCCCGGTCTATGGGAAGCCGGGTCGGATTATGAGAAACCCCGATATTTACTGCTGGAAATATAGTCAGGATCACACAATTTTATATTGAATAAATTCAGATCCATTATAAGCTTATGAGGTAAAAGGAGATTCCTATGAGATTTATCTGTATTTTATCGTTCCTGCTCTTCAGCTCACAGCTTGTATCGGCACAGACCAATTCTACCGGGGCCGATTACCGCAGCTTTTATGAAAAGCTCGGACGTCAATACTTTTCAGTAACTCCCCTGATGGGCGTCTCCACTCCAAACTGGGGGAAGGAGTTTGAACTGGACATCAGCCTCGCAGGCCCTGTCTTATCCCTTCATCTCTGCAAACAGGAAATGAAGGATTCCTTCACCGGCCCCGATTATGAATCGATTTCTCACGGCACCTCCGACAGATGGACACTGGATAATGCAAACTGGGCCTGGGGTGTGGGTCTGGGTTATGAGTTTCTTGCTGGCCCCCCATGGATCATAAACATATCCTTTGCTCCGGCAATTGAGTATCTTCAGAGTGTACATAAAGCCCGTTTCGAAACGTATTATGACACTGCTGCAACTGATGATATTGTAGTGGGTTCCCGGAAGGATATACGCCTAATGGCACGTATCCAGGCCGAAGTCTTAGGGCTTGACGTGCGGCTTGGACTGGGCATGGGCTACAACATTGAGGGGTGGCATGAGAAATATTCAGACAGCAGAACATATTTCTGTGCCGGTTTCATGATTGGATACCGGATATACTGGGGCCCGACAAGGTTTTAACATGGTGCTGACATAACCTGTCATGAAACCAGTACAGCAGGATACCGGTATTGGTTGAAACCGCATTTCTGCCATTCAGGCATCCCTATTTCTGTTAATTATATTTTCTTGCCCCTCAGAATTATATAATATAGAGGTAAGCGGTTTAATCAAAAACACAGAAATGACAAACTTTCTGAAGTTTATATGAAATAATTGATTGAAATTTGCAGGCATAGAACGATTTGATAACCGGAACAGTACAACCCATGGCAGATCCGTCAGGGCATTCAGGTGAAAGATTTGAGAAAAATATCAGAAAATAAAAACACTCCAACACTGAATCTCCTTCCCCTTCGGTTCTTCGTGGCCGTATTATGTGTTACTTCATTTTTTCTGATCATCATAGGATGGTTCTCCTGGGAAACCTACAGAAACCAGCGCACCACTACTCCGAAGATTGTACGTCTCCAGGAACTGATCGGAGTAATCAAAACCACAGATGAAATACTGACAATGTCAGCAAGAATGGCGGCAGCCACAGAGGATTTAAAATGGGAAAGACGGTACCTCACATACGAACCTGTACTGGACAGGGCCATAAAAGAGGCCATGGATATACTGCCCGACAGGGAACTAAGTGATTCAATCTCAAAAACTGATGCTGCAAACACTGCCCTGGTAAAGATGGAGAAAGCATCATTTGAACTTGTTAGAAAACACAGGAAGGACAAGGCAGCGGAACTGCTCTTCAGCGATCAGTATGAAAGACAGAAAAAAACATACAGTGAAGGCACAAAAGAAGCTCTTAAATATATCAGTACACATATTGAAGAGACAATTGCAGTAAAGCAGAAACAGGCACTGTTATCCTTTATATTTGTCAGTGCTGTGCTTATTATCTACATAGCGGCGTGGATATTCGTATTGAAACTGACAGGTTCATATCTGTCAGAACAGATAAGAGTAAAGGAGAAGCTGCGTCAGAGCCGGGGGTTTCTTGACAGTATTATAGAAAATCTCCCCTCCACTGTATTTATAAAGGATTCAGGGGAGCTGCGCTATATACTCATCAATAAAGCCGGCGAAGAACTGATGGAATGTACAAGGGAGAATATTATAGGCAAAAATGCCTCTGAATTCCTGCCTGAAGCAACAGCAAAGACCTTTAATCTCAACGACAGAGAGGTGCTTGACAAGGGCAGACTTATGGATATTCCCGAACAATCCTTTCAGACCTTCAGACACGGGGAACGTATTCTCCATACAAAGAAAATTCCTCTTTTCAACGAGTCCGGAGAACCTGAGTACCTGCTCGGTATTTCCGAAGACATTACCGAACGCAAAAGAGTGGAGGCTGAACTTAAAGATCTGGAAGAGGAACGGATAAAGGCGCAGAAACTTGAATCAGTGGGCATACTTGCCGGCGGAATTGCCCACGACTTTAACAATCTGCTCCATCGTATATTCGGCTATATCACCCTTGCCAAAAAACTTAAAGATAACCCGGATGAATTCACGGCCATGCTTGATGAAGTGGAGGAGGCGCTCAATGCCGCAACCAATCTGACAAACCAGCTGCTGACCTTCTCAAAAGGGGGAAAACCTCTAAAGGAGACAATCAGCCTCTATCCCCTGCTGGAGAGGGCTGCCAGGTTTACCCTGAGCGGGCTGCAGACAGATTACCGGATAAAAACTGATCCGGACCTATGGAACATAAACGCGGACAGCGAGCAGATCAATCAGGTTCTTCAGAACATAATTATAAACGCCCAGCAGGCCATGAACAATAAAGGCACCGTGGACATAGAAGCACGGAACATTCAGTATCCATCTTCAGGTTTACCCGTTGAACTGAAGGAAGGTAAATACGTAGAAATATCAGTCACAGACACCGGGGTGGGCATTCCGGAAATAGACATGGAAATGATATTTGACCCCTACTTTACCACAAAAGACAACGGCAGCGGTCTGGGGCTGGCGTCATCATACTCAATAATCAAAAACCATGACGGTATAATCGACGTAACTTCAAAACCCGGAAAGGGCTCAGCTTTCCGCATTTATCTTCCTGCCACGAAGGAAATCTCTGTTGTGAAACAGACGGAAGCCGTCTCCATTGAAAAAACAGACAGAGGAAGAATACTGGTAATGGACGATGAAGAGAGCATCCTCAATCTGGCGACAAAATCAATCAGGGCCATAGGCCACGATGCAGAGACTGCCAGAAACGGGACAGAGGCAATAGAAAAGTATAAAAAGGCCATGGATGAAAAAAGGCCTTTCGATATAGTCATCCTTGACCTTACCATACGCGGCGGACTCGGGGGCCTTGAAACTGTCAAAAAACTCATTGAGATAGATAAAGATGTAAAAGCCGTAATTTCAAGCGGATATTCGGACAATACGGCAATATCCTCCTACAAAGAAAACGGATTCACAGCTGTTCTGAAAAAACCCTATACAATTATCGAACTCAGAGACACATTGAATAAGCTCATGGGATAGTTTTTAAAACCGGGGAATTACAAAACCATTCTCACCGTCCCGATGGATAAACATCATGCCCTGTGGTTACACAGATTGATTCAGATCACTGTCATTTCGAAGGAGCCATAGTGACAGAGAAATCTTTTAAAAATAAAGATTAACACTAAATACACGAAATGAAGAAATAAATCCACGAATATTAAATATTTATTCAGATCTTTACATCCCTAAAAACCTTTCGTGACTGTTGGTTCACAAGAAACAGGTTCTGTTAATTCTTTTAAAAAACTTCAGAATTACTCCGTGGCCATCTGCGGTATCCGTGTTTCAAAAAAATACTTTCAAAAAAAACCGGACCATCCCTGGCCACCGGCTTTTACATACTCCCTGCTTAAAAATTTTGAACTTACCCTGAATTATCATTATAATGAGATTCAGGGATATTGCTTTATTTCATATCAATGCTTTACAAAACATCAGTAACACAGCCGGTTTTAAAAGCTATAACTGTATTGAACAGAACAATTAAATCAGAAAGAAGGATTAAGGGACATGCCGGAGAAAGGAAAAATAATTCAAAAGAAAGATTACGCAGAAATTATTAATACCTATTTTTCAGAAAATCAGGCATATCTGAAGGATAAACTTTTTAACTACAAAATAAAATTCCTTTCATATGAAAAGGAAACAGCAAAGTTTGAGATCGACCTTGAAAAACTGAAACTCCAGGATGAGGATCAGTTTCTGATTTTTTCAAGGGACAAGGATTCAAATGCCTTAATTGTAAACTTTGAAAAAATTTCCTCAGAGGGATTAACAGTCTCCTTTAAAGCCCTGGAAGTAAAAAACATCGCAATAAAAAGAAAGGAGGAGCGGGTAAATCTCCTTCAATTAAAGAACAGAATATATATATCAAATCTGGTAGCTGATTTTGTCCTGAAGGAATTCATTGAAAATGAGCAGAAGATCATAGAAAAAATAAAAATTGTCATACATGCAAAACTTGAAAAAGTTTTTAAAAGACTGAGAATTTTCTTTTTGAATGAAAAGAGAGACCCACGCTACGATTATTTCCAGAAAAACATTTCAACAATCTTTATGGATAATATCAAAAAACCTGAAGCCAGTGACAGCACTGAAATCCTGGATTTTTATAAAACCGAAATTTTTGACCATGACAGTTACCTCAAGGCCAATGAGGAGTTTATATCAGAAATATCTGTGCCCATAATTTACAAAATGAAACTTCCCTACGGATTTATTCAGGCAAATCATACGGAACCTTTAAATGATAGCCATTTAAAAATCATTAAAAAACTGGCAATCATTACAGACAATCTCATAGCAAAACACAGTATCATTAAGGAATTTACCGACAGGATACTGGTTTCGGATGTATCCCCAAGGGGACTCGGTTTTATATTCAAGGAAAAAAAGTATATAAAATATTTCAAAGAGAACACGTTCGTGTATCTGGATCTTTTTCTGCCTGATAACATTAAGGCAAATCTGGTTGTTAAGACCAGAAACATCTCCTTTGTAGAAAATAATATACGCATTGGATGTGAAATAAAGGATATTGATGCCCTGAGCGAAGTTTATTTTGATGAGTTCTATGAAGGTTTGAAAAAGACAAAAGCGGAGTAAGACCATATGAATACAGAAATAGTCAACCATGTTGCAGATTATGTAAATGCATATGAAAGCTACCGGAACAAGATTCCGCCTTCAAATCCGCAGATGAAACACCTGAAAGATGTCTATTTCAAAATTCTGAATAAAGCCGAAAAACATTCGGACGATTACGATAAATTTATTGATGCCTGTAATAGAAAAGATCTCTTCACAAAGTTTCAGAAGTATTCAGGTGAACTTAAAAAGATACTGCTTGATGTATAATAATTTTTCAAAAAAACCCGGGGGGTGACGAGGTACTGCCTTAAAAAAGACTGCATATATCACGAGCCTGGTGCTGTGGTAATCTTTTAAATATTAAAGTCTACTTAAACACCAAGTATCCACCCTTCATATTCTGCAATACTCCGCTCCTCATCTGTAAGCTTGGGCCTGAACAATTTCTGAAGTCTGCCATCCCTGTCGGCATCCCTGAGAAACATGGACACAGAGTATGCGTCATGCTGATCCTGTGTTCTGTTCTGGATATCGTAACTCCTGCTGTAGAGTGACGGGTATGCCTCAACCATGACAGATTTACCTTCAGGAACATCCCATCCGTCGTATGGCCAGAAATGAAGAGATTCTCCTGCAGTCTTTCTAATATAGTTCAGCCAGGGAATTCCTGCATGTGATGAGTTTGCAACTGTTCCGGGAACATCGAAGTGAAAGACAGACTTAGCCTTTCCTGTTCTCATTTCTGAAATTCTCCTCCACCTGCTCTGCCCTGTTCTATCACTGCCTGCCCGCAGTTCCCTTACTGTCACATCGTCCATGTCAGTGGGCCAGTGTTCACAAAAATCTTTAAGAAAAATATCCCAGTTACAGGCAAGACCGTATTTATCGAAATACTGTTTGGGAAATGAAAAGTTGTGATCAATACCTGTTATTGTTGGAGTACCGTCTTTAATTATTTCATTAAGCCAAAGAGCAAGTCCCCTGCGGGACCAGTATCTGCTGCGCCCGTTTTGAGAAAGTACTTCAACGGCTTCGCATTCAGGGTAGGAGATATATACCCTGATTCCTGAAAGGCCCTTTGCGGATGTTCCGGCACCTGAATAGTCTATGCCTATGTAGCGCCTGAATACTGACATGACCCGTCAGTTCATTCTGCCGTCTACTACTTCGTAATGAAGTACAAAACCGTCCGAATCAAGGTCATACTTCATATCCTCAGGATATAGCCTGGCTGTCCAGAGATCATCACCTGCAAATCCCTTTATTGAGTCCATGTCATTCCAGTAGGTTATGAGAGTAACCTCAACTTTGCCCATGAAACACCTTTTTCTGATTTCATAGCCCATATATCCATTTACCTTCATAGAGTCCTCCACACCGGTTGAATGAAGATAGGGAATAAATTCATCATACTTTTCCACGGGCAAACGGCACTTCCATTCTCTGGCTATCATAAACCCTCCACTGAACAGTCAAATACACAGAATCTGCATTTAACAAAAAACACTGCTGCGTAAAATCAAAAATTTAATTTCTGCCGGTCTTACCCCGCATTATCCAACTTTTTTTATACAGGCCTCTACCCATTGGGGGTCAATCTTTTTCAGCCTGTCTTTCTTCAGATTCTCACGTATTATCCATTTTATATGCTTCCCATGCCGTAAGAACAGTCTTCCGAAATATTCTTTACCGGCTTCAGGTTCATTTGAGATTACCACGCTCCAGCCGTAACCCAGTGCCTTTCTTAAGGAAGTCTCTCCATCGTCGGGTTTATTATCATGGTCAAGACTTAAGGAGATCTGAAACAGCAGTTCCAGAATCTTAATATTTGACGCCTTGTTCTTCAGAAGTTTAGGTTCACAGAGCCCGGCAACAACAGCCCTTTTTTCAAGGCTTGTTCCTTCAGCAAAATCACCAAGTCCTGACAATATCTGCTCCATTGAATCTGCTGCAGTTTCCTGTATGGAGATTGCAACAGCCTCGCGTATACGCCAGCTGCTGTGGTTTACATATTTCTTAAGAAAGGCAAGCAGAGAATTCATGTCTTCCCGGTTGGCTAGGGCGTAGCTGAGAATGCCGCACATACCCGCAAACTCTTCCGGGGAATTGCTAACATCTGGGGTAATATACTCCAGGCAGAGATCAGTCTCTTCCGGGCCGGCATCTTTTGAAAATTCATAAAGCAGCTTCAGATTGCCCCTTGGCCCCGGAAGGTTTGAATTTGACAGGAGATATTCGATTCTGTCCATGCTTTCATTTTTCATTTAATTTTATGCTTCCTTAAATGGTAAAAATTTACACAACTTTCACAAAGAATTCAGTCCTCTGCATGTATTCCTTTTTTTCACAATATTGTTGCCATCATTTAATTATATCAATAATATAAAAGTGCAGTAATAAAAAATTAAAGGGAAAACTGCCGGTTCCACATGGCAGATTCAGGGGAGAATTTAACCTTACATACGGTTAACAATGCCTGAAAAAAATCGGTTTCAATGAACTAAAAATATTGACTCCAGACCGGCAAAAAAAGAAAATTATTTTGATATAAAAAGAAACAGATTACTTAAGGCTTCAAAGGGAATGCAGAGATTATGAACAAAAAAACGACAATAAAACTTGATAACTACGGCAAGGGTCTTCTGATAAATATTATCTCAAAGGCAATCAGCAACGACAGGGACATGACCCCCGATGATATTGAAAAGCTCAGGGAAATAAAGAAAGAGCTTCAGGAGGAGTGATAGTGCCTGCTGTTTTTTTGAATTTCTGAAAATTTGTAACGAACCAAAAAGATGCTAAAAGACCTGATAATACCAAATCAGGTCAATATTTAAACTCTAGTATAATTCTGTTATGCAGATCACGTTCTATTTTTATTTTTCCACCAAGATTATCTGCAAGACTGTGCACAAGAATTAGTCCAAAACCGCAGGGATCATTAAAATCAACAAATTCAGGAACTGCTTCACCGTTATCTTCTATTTCAGTTATAACTTCTCCTTCCCTCAGAAAAGCATTGACCTCTATCAGCCCATTCTCTCTTCCCTATAAAGGAATATTTCACAATATTTGTTAACAATTCATTAATGATTATTCCCAGATACTGGAGCCTTTGTCCGTCAAGTTCAAAATCTTCAACATGCAGCTCAGTTTTTACTGAGGTAGCGCAGGATAAATTACTCACTATTTCACCAACCAGATCCGGCAAATATTCAGACACGGATACATTTGTTATCATCTTTGAACAGTATAGTTTATCATACAGAACTGCCATGCTCCTGACACGTCTGGCTGCATTTCCAAGAATATCCGCGGCTTCAGGATTATTCACATCTGCGGCCTGTAGAGATAATATACTGAAAACACTGTTCATATTGTTCTTGAGGCGGTGATGAACTTCTCTCAGAATCAGTTCCTTTTCAGAAACAAGATTGTTAATCAGGACATTTGATTCATTTAATTTACGGTTTTCCTCCTTCAAACGGCTGCTGAAATAAATAAATCTCTTGCTTATAAAAAAAGTAATAACCATAGACAGAGTTGAAGTGAAAATTATTGTAATTATATGAGAATGCCATATAGTGATATCATCAAACAGCTGATCCTTGATAAATTCATATATGAACATTATTACAAAAGTCAAAACAAAGGAGAAAGCTATAGCCGTAAAAAGAAATTTCTTCGTACTTTTCATGAACATACTCCTCCATTGATATTTTTTTGAAAATTTACATAACTAAAAAACAGACTACCAGCAATTCCACAGATAATTCTACCTGCCAATCATCATTACTCCTATGTTTGACTGATACACTGCACTGTTAGTCATGAGACTGCTGATTTCCTCTGCCATGTCCAGATCTCCGATGCGGCTTGCACCCTGCTGCAGGTTCACCATGTATGACACCTTTCCCTTTATTCTCATTGAGTAGACATTTTCAGCAGCACCTGCCCTGCTCATCATCTTCAGAAGCCTCACCATGGCATCATCAACAGGCTTCATTGAACCGTAGAGATTTTTCACAACATCAACCTTTTCAAGGCCAAGTCCCTTTACAGAGAGCTGCGGTATTACCTTTTTTTTATTGAACATTGTAAATTCAGCATTCATATCTATCTGGCGGAGAAGCTGATCAATCTCGCTCTGGTTTATTGCCCTGTCGTCTGGTCCTAGTATGCCGTTTGACGACCTGAGAACAAGTTCCCTTATGCGCTTCAGGAGGCCAAGATTCTGCGCCAAAACACTGTCGTAATATTGGAGATAGTTACGGTAGTCCTGGAGGTTCATTTCTTCCTGCTTCAGCCCGTTTATGACTGAATTCATTTTTTCAAGAACAGCAAGTCCCGAAGGGTCATCTGCTGATACATTTATTCTCTTACCGGAAGAAAGTTTTCTGTAGTTATTCATTAGATTCCAGCTTACAAGTTTATTCTGATTAATATAAAAGTTCTCTCCACCCCTGTTATAGACTATGAAGTTTGCACCTGACGGCTGAAATATGTAGTTCTGCTCACGGGCCCCTGATTCAATATGTATTGAAAGCAATACCAGTACTGTAATGAAAATTTTCCTCAGAAACATCTCTCCCCCCATAATTAAAAGTGAAAAAATATCAGATTCCTTTGATACTTCTGCTTATTCTGGATAATGTAATATAAATAACATTCAATAAGGGGAAATACAATGAAAAAAATGACCATTATTCTTTCTACAATACTGCTGTTCTCTGCAGCATCTCTCTATGCCAGGCCAAAACCAAAACACGGACCATTCAATGCAACCGCTGCTTCTGTCATGGAACTGAACAGGATGCAGAAGTTTCTTGATCTCACTGATGACCAGATAAAAAAAATACACGAAATAAACAAAACATACCTGGACAGATACTTTGAAAAACGAAAAGACAAGGATGCCATGAAAACGCTGATAAAAGAACACAAAGAAGCGGTGGATGCAGTGCTCACAAAAGAACAGCTGGAAAAGATTAAAAATGCTCCTTTCCGAGGATATGACAGGAAAAAGAAGAAAGATGAATAAATTTCATGCGGTGACTATACACAATATGTACTCACACTGTTATCAGCTTCCGGCCGTCCTTTAATATTTCAGTGAGTTTTGCCCCCCAGTGGATAACATCTATGCCGAGCATTTCAAGTTCACTTTCAACACCAAGCTGCTCGGCACAGGCACGGCATGCACTGATCCTGACACCGTCTGCAATCATTCCCCTGATCCTGTCCTGAATATCACTATCAGAGACGACCAGTGAGGCCGAAGCTCCCCAGATTATGACAGTTACATCATCCCACCATCCCTTGATTATGGAATTATGGGCATACATAAATACCATGCGCTCGGCAGTGATCTTGCTCCCGCTGGTCCATAAAATGTGCAGTTCTTCCTTCATGAATATTCTCCTCTTTATGAATCAATATATCACCATATTCAGCAGAGTTAAAGCTAAACATCAAAAAATATCACATTGCAAAGATGAATAGGTTATAATATCTTAATCCGAAAGCAGTGTTTAAAATTTCATAGTCTCTTCAAACCGGGAAAAAATCCGCGAGCAATATACATACATGAGCTGGAAATAATTAAAGGCAGAAAATGCAGGAAATTTTTTTCACAGTATGATTAAAAAAAATAATTTAAATGGAACCTGCCCCGAAAAAAACGGGTCAAACAGTCAATTATAAACGGAGGAAATCATCATGAAGAATAAGACAGTTTACGCGTTTGCAATTGCAGCAGCATTGGCACTCATGTCAGCCGGTACACTTATGGCAAGGCCGGGCGGAGGATACGGCGGCGGTTACGGTAACTGCGGAGGACCAGGATTCGGCGGCGGTCCTGGAGGACCGGGCATGGGAATGGGCGGCGGACCAGGATTCCATATGGGCGGACAGATGTTCCATCACCTTGACAGAATGCAGTACTTTCTTGGACTCACAGACAAACAGGTTGAAAAGATCTTCAATATAAACAAAGACTATATGGAGAAATTTTTCAAAAACAGAAAGAACTTTGATGCGATCCAGAAACTGCGTGAATCCCAGAGAAAGGATATCGAATCAGTTCTAACTGCAGAACAGAAGAAAAAACTCAATGAAATGTTCCAGAGACGCGGCCCAGGAAAAGGTTTCGGCCCGGGTTACAAGGGAAACAATTCCGACGAGAAATAATACTAAATTCAGTCCGGTTCATTAAATTCTATGATCCGGACTGAATGCAAGGAGCATAACATGAAGACAAAATCATTTATTATACTTTCAACTGCGCTCCTGCCCACAGTGGCAATGGCGGATGCTTTCAACTGCCCCTTTGGCCCGGGGTACGGTTTTGGAAGAGGCTATTTCATGGGAGGAGGTGTTTTTATGTGGATTATAACATTGATATTGTTTGCCCTGCTTGGTTTTATTATATTTACCCTTGTGAGAAACAAAAAGGGAATTGAAAATATAGTAACACACAGCAGCCCCGAAGACGCTTTTGAAATATTAAAAAAACGGCTTGCCAGGGGTGAGATAAATGAAGATGAATATGACAGACTTAAAGAAAAATTAAATGGATGAAGCAAGGGCCTGAGCATGAAAAAGAATATAATACTCACAATAGTTTTTACTGTGATTGCTGTAACAGCAATCACAGGCATAGTGATGCGTTTCAGAGAACGTCCGGTACGGCCTCCGGGAATGGGCATGCGGATGATGGGACCCGGTATGGACGAGGGCGGACCGATGATGGAAGGAAATTTTATCGGAAAGCATTTCTGCAAGCCGGGATTTATGAAAAATGAACTGAATCTATCGGAAGAACAGATCAGAAAAATTGACGAACTCAACAGGCATTATGCAGAGGAATCCAGAAAAAGTATAGATGCTCTTGAGCCGGAAAGAAAAAGGATGAGAGAGCTTCTCAGCAAGCCTGATCCTGACCTGAAGGAGATCAGGGATCTCCTCATGAAAAATTCCGGAATTCATACCGAACTGAGAATCCTGAGAATAAAACAGGGTATTGAAATTAACAGAATTCTTACACCGGAACAGCTAAAACTTTTAAAAGACCGGCGAAATGAAATGTTCAGGAAAAGAGGTAGAAACTTTTGGCGGGAAGACTAGATGAGATGGATTTTTCAAAGATTGTCAATGAGACAAAGGGGATTGTCCTTTCTGCCATTGAAAAAAATCTTGCTCCCAGATTCAGTCATGCAATTGATGACGTTGCGCAGGAGACATATATGAGAGCATACAGAAGCCTCATAAACAATAAATTCAGGGGTGACTCGGCATTATCGACCTGGCTGTATACCATAGCCAGAAACGAATCCCTGCGCATGAACAAAAAACTTTCACGGGAAGAGGAAAAATCAGAGAAAAGCAAAATTTCTCTTCTTGAACCTGACAATTATTCTGATAGCGAAAATGAACTTGAACTCATCAGGGAAAAACTGGATCTCCTCCCTGAAAAATACAGGGACATTCTGAAGCTCATGTCAATGGGTGACGGCATAAGTGAAATTTCTTTAAAACTGAAAATAAGGCCCGGAACAGTCAAATCAAGGGCATCACGGGGACGCAAAATGTTAAAAACAATGATCATGGAGGGAACAAAATGACCAGAGAAACCATGAAATCTGAAATAGAAAAAAGACTTAATGACAGATCATGGGACCGCATGATTGCAGATTCCGTGACTGAAAGGGTAAACAAAAGGCATGAAAAAGAATCATTTTTCAGCATGGTAGGGTCACTGGCTGTTGCGGCTGTTTCAGTCATTGTATTCATTTTCTTCCCTGTAAATACAGAGAAAAACAGCATACTCACGGCCTCTTCATATTCCAGCAGTGATATACTGAGTACAGGTTACGGTTCGTCAGATGAAACCCTTTCAAGCGAAATGGATCTGATTATAAATGAAGCCTATCCAATGAGATAGGTTTCTGCCAACTCCAGAGGTTCACATCTGTCAGTTACAGCAGAGGAATGTGAATCGATGAATCTCCTCTCTGAAAATTCTTCCTGCTTTCCGGCATTCCACTGTCCCACGGGCCTGAAATATCCCGAGACTCTTGAGTATACTTCTGAAGGTACAACAAGTTTCTTTGACATTAGACTTTCCCCCTGACAAATGTTATCCGATTAATACTTATGAGACATAATATGTCAATTTATTAATCGGATTAATTCCAATAAAGAGTAAGAAAAATACTCATTCCCATAATCGGAATTCTCAGATCATTTCTTCTGTTTTTATTACAAATTCTGTTTAAATTATTTATGCAGGAAAGCCGGACAATGAATAAAGACTGCGGGACTGCGTCTGAAACAGCAGTTACCGGAGTTTACTCCGGTATATGTTTTTCAAGAAGTTCGGCAGCAGCCTCGACACATTCTATGCAGTTGAGAGACTTTGCCTGTCTGATAGCTCTGCATGCCACATGGCCTCCGGAAAGTTCCCTGAAGGCATCCACAAGTTCTTCGGCATTCTCGGAATCTACAATGTACTCTGCTGCGTAGAGGGCGCCGCAATACCCCTCAGGAGCCCGCCCGGTACCAAATTTTGACATTTCCTGAACCAGGCCACAGCTTTTTCCTGTTTTTTCACACCACGCCGCTGCCACCGCCTGGGCGCAGTTTCCCATTCTGTTTCTGTAAAAATCTGAAGCCGTTTTTTTCATATCAGTCACACCTTAAATATAATAAATCAATATAAACCTGATATATGTATAGTACAACAATTAATTGTTTCATTAAATACTAAAAAATTTCAATATTCTTCCCTGCTTATAATTATACCGGCACTTATAAGCTCAATTTCATGTTTCACTCCGCCGTATCCCCGATACTCACTGAGCAGTGAATCCATTTCCCTTTTGGCCTTGTTTATCTTATTTCTGGTTCTTGTAATGGCACTTCTCATATCCTTGCCGTACCATTTCATCTGGCACTCCTGAAGGTCCAGCTTTTCTTCAAGCTCCTTGATCTGCCTTGAATAGGACTCGTTTATCTTCTCCACTTCAGGGTCAATCTGTATGTCAAGGGTCTCGTTAAGGTCAAAAATCCGGTTCTCGATTCTTGACAGAATCTTCTCTCTGGCCTGTACAAAATATCTTCCATGATCTGCTTTAAGTTCAGAGACCACCTCTTCAAAACCTTCCGGTTCATGGTCAAGAATGTGCTGATCCATGAGGCCGTCCTCAATCCCCTTCAGTTCAAAATCGCTGACTCTCCCGGAACTTTCTATGATTACAGTAAAAAGTTCCTTCGTTTCGGCAAGGCCCCTGAATGTTACCTTGTACTGAAAAATCATTCCCTCAAAATCACGTTCACCTCGAATGAACAGAGTTCCGGTTTCTCCTCCAAACTGCTCCCCCCTGCAGTAGTCTATTATTCTGTCAATGACAGGGTGTCCGAATGCAAGAAATTCCAGTTTGTCATTTGCCAGGGCCTTCTCGCTGTCAAAGACGCCGGTTCTGTACTCGTCACTGTTCTCAATGTCATGATAGACCCTGTAATATCCTTCCCTTTCACCTTTGGGGTTTATAAACCTCAGGGCATAATCGTCAATTGCAAGGACCTCGTTCATGAACTTTTCAATGCGCCTGTTTGTAAACTCTCTCTCTTTCAGTGTTACTTTGTAGTACTCATCATAGTTGAAGTCCATCTTGTTCGTAACAGTAAGGTCCGTGAGTTTTTCAAAACTCTGCCTCGCGTACTCGACGCGCTGGTTGAGCTCCGCCTCAATCTCCTTCTTGCTTCTGCGGCCCGTGGCAAGCTCCATGAAAAGCGTGTTAAGGTTCACCTCATCCTCAACCTGGCCCAGCATTATATCGGGTGTGCCGATGGACTCCTCAAAGAGCTTGAGCTTTTCCGTCAGTACCTGAAGAACCCTTTCGGCAACAGTGTCCCTTGTGGAGAAATTGTATATATGCACGTCATTGACCTGGCCGAACCTGTGGATACGGCCGATTCTCTGTTCAATCTTCAGGGGTGACCATGGAAGGTCATAGTTTATAAGCACGTCGCAGAACTGCATGTTCCGGCCCTCTCCCCCGGCTTCGGTTGCTATGATGATCTCCTTCTCATTCTTGAATGCGATTATTGCATCCTCTTTCTCGTCCTTGCTCATGGAACCGTTGAAAACAACAACTGAATATTCTTTCAGAAGACCAGCAAGATAATCCTGGGTGGTCCTGAACTGGGTGAAGATGATGAACTTCTCGTGGCCCTTTTTCTTAAGATCCTTAATGAGCCTGACGAGTTTCTCCCCCTTCTTGTTCTTCTCGATTCCCTCAGCGATGCCGACAAGTTTATCAATAATCGTCACTTCCAGTTTCAGTTCCGCTATGGTCTTCTGGACAGATACTGCATCCTCCTGCCTCTGATCCTCCTCCTCGTCGGTGAAGTTTTCAAGGCCTATTCTGGCGAAATCAAATTCAACAACCGCCTGGTGCCCGCGTTCCGCCCGGTCCATGAGTTCCCTCATTTTTGCCGCCCTGTTTTTAAGGGCCATCATGAGTGCATAGGATGATGAATCCAGAAGTTTCTGAAAGACACACATCACAAACCCGACAGCCCGGTTCTCTGACTGAAGGGCCCTGTTGAATTCCTCAACAACATACTTGGTTGTTTCATCATAGAGAAGTCTCTCGTCAGGATAGAGTTCGAAACGTATTGTCCGCGCATGACGTTTGGTAAACCCGCCTATGTCATTCTTCGTACGGCGTATTACAACCTCATTTAATTTTCTCTTCAGGCTGGAGAGGTCCGCCCCGTCTATGCAGTACTCATTGTAGAATGACTGAAAGGGACCGAGCAGATTCTTGTCCAGAAGTGCGATGAGGAAATAAAGCTCTTCAAGTTTCCCCCTGAACGGTGTGGCCGAAAGGAGAAGCAGCGACCTTGTCTTCACGGACATTATCTCCGCAGTGTTATATCCAAGTGTTGAACTGTTGGCATCACGCCTGAGCCTGTGGGCCTCATCAAAGATTACTGCATCCCATGATGTCCGCAGGAGATCCTCTTCGAATGCCTTGTTCTTTATGAAGTCAACGGATACTATGAGTCTGTCATGGACCTTCCAGGGGTTGCCGCCGTCACCTGCAGTTTTCACCGCTTCGGTCATGACCTTCCTGTCCATGACTGTAAAATGTTCATTGAACTTGCTCTCCATCTCATTCTGCCACTGGTAGAGAAGCGATGCAGGGCATACTATAATTATCCTCTTGTAATTGTACCTGTAAATCATCTCCTTGATAACAAGGCCCGCTTCGATGGTCTTGCCGAGTCCCACCTCGTCTGCGATAAGAAACCTCTGCTTGAATGCGTTTACAATTATATGTGTGGATTCAACCTGATGTGCAAGTATCCTGGTGCGGGAATTCGACAGGGACTGAATCTTGTTATAGGCATGGGCAAGTTTAAGAATATGAGACTCTGCACGGAGAAGGAATCTCCTGCCGCAGCCCCAGCTTCCCTTTTCAATTCTTTCACGTATGGCATCCTCATCCTTTATGAGGCCGTAGGTACCTGCACCCTCGGGAGCAATTGAAAATAGGTCGTTTGAAAATATCTCTGTATCTGTCTTCATATAATAAATAAAATATCCAACTTAATTAATTCTTCGAAATAGTATGATAATAACCGGAAATACCCTTAGGAATTTGTGAAGATTTCAGATATGACATATTTTAGTACCGGAAGTTTAAATACAAGCATATTTTTTTGGGACATGATTCTCATATTTTTATTAATGATAATTAAATTTATAATATAAA
>QKCL01000030.1 GCA_003246895.1 Spirochaetota bacterium
AATTTATATTAATTCCTTTGTTTTTAAGGATTAATGTGCATGCATTGATGCCCCAATAAACATTGCCGATAGTGAGGCAAAGATATATGCCTGAATAAATGCCACAAGCAGTTCGAGCAGATAAATCATAAGTGAAAGAGTAACAGATCCTACTCCAACCGTATAACTTTGAAAAAGCATTATAAGATAGATAAATACTATAATTACAATATGCCCCGCAGTCATGTTTGCAAAAAGACGCACAGTAAGAGCAAACGGCTTTATCAGAAGCCCCATAAACTCAATCGGCCATAACAGAATATACATCACAGCAGGGACACCGCTTGGGACAATTCCTGAAAAAATCCACAACGGCCCCTGTTTTACAAGCCCCACAAGAACCATTCCTGCCAGTGTAAACAGAGCCATACCGAGGGTAACGGCAAGATTCCCTGTGGATGTCGCCAGACCAGGAACAAGGCCAAGATAATTTGCAAAAAGGAGAAAGAAAAACAAACTGCAGAAATAGGGCATAGCCTTTTTTACATATTTTTTATCGAAATTCGGCTCTACAATATCATCATGAACAAAACCTATCATAGACTCCCAGAGGTTAACCCATCTTGATGCTGAACCCATTGGCGATTTTCTGATTTTTCTTGCAGTAGGGATAAAGACAACAGCACAAACAAAAAGAGCAAGCCACAGCATCAAAACCCACTTGGTGATTCTCAGATCAAAACCACCCATAACTCCAGGAAAAAACTTGGCAGCCTTTGCCTGTATAACTTCGATGGAATGCCCATGCATTGTAACTACAGATGGAACTGAATCCGGCACCTGAAATCCCAGAAGAGAATTGAGTTTAAAAGCAAAATTGCCAATCCAGTCCCATACACCATGAGGATGCAGATGATAGACAAATGCCTGGTCGGTAACATGACCAATTACCACATCGTAAACGGATTCACCGGACTCTTTCCCGGAAGAGGCAACAAAATTATTTATAAACTGAACTAAACGAACCATAGATAAAAAAACCTCATATAATACAATTTATCAATCAAAGACCACTACGATAGTTAATAATTACATTACCTTTTTACAAAACATAGATTTTTGTGGCAAAACAAAAATTTTTTTTTACAAAAAAAATTACATTTTTATAGTTTTTTTTTATTATACATTGGAACAATTTTGTACATAAAAAAATTTTCTCACTTTTACTTAACAACATTTCACAATAATGTAAACCTTTTTTTTCTTCTGATATTTTTTTTGTAACAAAACAAAACTATCTCCAGCGAACTTTGTTTTTTTTCTCTTTTTCCTGTTCATTTTCGTTTCTCTCCTGATCTTTTACGTCCTTCAGCATATTATAGAACGCAGCAATCATTCCAAACAGAGTTCCACAGATCAATAATACAGGAAACAGATTAAAATACAGATCAAGTCTGTATCCTCCATAAACAAAAACAAATATCGTGACACCCATCTGCAGCCCGATAGTTATATTTCCGAATGAACCGTTTTTCCCTGACATCCCTCCCTCCTCATTAAACTCTTAATGTGTATAATTATATGAATTAATTTACCAACTACAACTAATGCTTCTTTTTTATTCTGTCGATAAGCATACCATAATACAACAACAGGAAACATTTATATGGACATATCTATTAAACTGATTGAAAATGGAAATGAATATATTGCCAACTGTCCCGAACTTGACATAAATTGCTACGGAGCAAATGAGGACGAGGCTATGAGAAGAATAAAAGAGGTCATAAACTTCTACATCGATTCAGCAAGAGAGATGGGCATAAGCATCACACCTCTCAAGGACAAAAATGCCTTTATGACCCCCCGGTACCATGAGGCGGGTGATACGGTTAACTAAACGTATCACTTCCCTTCGAGTTTTGATTCTGCTATCCTGAACTTTGCATTCTGCAGCATATCGTTATCCCACTTTCTCTTTAAATTGGCAATTTTTCGTGAAAACAACCGGTTTTTGATTGATTCCTTCACTTTGGAAAATGGCAGCTGCACAGTCTTTACCGGTTTCTTTCCCGAATTCTTTTTTAAGACATTGGCCTTATATTCATCAAGTATTTCTTTCTGCGTAACAGTAACCCCGGAGGATAGTTCGGAAAATTTATAAGCCCCTGATATGGCTGACGTTTTCACACTCTCCCAATCTTTTATGAAATCAACTGCCTTATCCACACCCTGAGCAACAGCATCAGCACACAAAAGCCTCTCTGAGAAAATCCGTTTAACAGTTGCTATTTTTTTTCTTTTTTCAACATCATTCTTCGGGACATACCCGAACCTGAGTTTATAGAACATGGCCACTATACTTTTGAGATCTGAATTCTTAAAGACCTCATCATTTATTTTAAAGAGAACTTCCCCATCTTTACTGTATCCGGAATTTTCAAATTTTGCCACAACAGTAAACTTTTTTTCAAGCGATGCAATGTACTCGTTTACTTTACGGTTTATGAGATAATTTTTAAGACTGTTTCTGTTCCTCACATCAGCAACAACTTTATCTATGTTTGAATTGCTTATTTCAGTCCGCTTATTCACTTTTATGAGATAAAGTCCATTTCTGATCTTAACAGGTCGGGAAGAATACTCTCCGGTTTTCAGGCCGCTAACAACAGAAAAGACCTCCTCTCCCATCATCTTGCCGGAGATATAGCCGATATGGCCGCCATTTTTTTTGGAAAAATCAACCGAAAACTCCTTTGCAAGCTTTTCGAAAGACTCCCCCTTGGCAAGCCTGGGAAGAATAACTTCAAGCATTATCTTCCTGCTGTCCTGAACTTTGGTAACCTTTTCATTTTTATTACTCTTAACATTATTTTCAAAAGGAAGCTTTATTATGCTTATATCATCACAGGTTTCAGTGAATTCAATCTTTTCCCTGAGTTTCCTGATATAAAAACTTGATAGAAAATTCTTGTATATAACGTTTTCAAGAAGCATCAATTCAGGATCATCTTTTCTCGAACTGCCAAGATACTTTTCATAGGTAAGCTTTTCAATAGCCATGCTTTTCAGATAGCTTTTCTGTGACCCCTTGCTCTTCATGATGCTGTCAATAGGAAGATGCCGTGACTGAAGCCATTTACGGAACTCACCCCTTGTTATCTGGTCACTGCCTGCTACCGCAAGGACATCACTGTCACTTTTACAGGATAGCACCATCAGGACACAGGACAGCAGCAGTAATGCACATATTTTTTTTACCATAGACAAAACTCCTTCACTGTTTCATTATTTCAAATCCATACAAATCTGCGCATAGGCTGAATGATTATGTATTGACTCCATGTTCTCCGATTCAACAGAAAACCACAGAACTCCGTCTATTTTCATCATAAGTTCAGTTGCATTTCTGACAATATCCTCAACAAAAACCGGATTTTCATATGACTTTTCCGTTATATACTTCTCATCCTCTCTCTTCAGGAGTGAGTATATTTCACTGCTTCCCGAGGATTCGGCTACTCTTATAACATCTTCAATCCAGACAATCCTGCTGTAACCAGCCCTTACCTGAATCTTCATTATTGACCTCTGATTATGTGCTCCGTAACTGCTTATCTCCTTCGAACAGGGGCAGAGAGAAAGAACAGGGACATTAACTTCCACTTCATAAAAATTTTCATCTGAACTTGCCGCGAGCCTGCACCTGTAGTCCATAAGAGCTTCCTCCCCCGAAACAGGAGCCGCTTTCGTCATAAAAAAGGGAAACTCAATTTCGAAATGAGCAGTCTCGGCATCGAGTTCCGATTTCATATCTTCGAGAATTTTCTTGACCTTCCTTGTATCGATACCATCTCTGTGCCTGTTAAGTATTTCTATAAAACGGCTCATATGGGTCCCGCGGAAATGATGGGGGAGATTTACATACATGTTCACATTGGCGACAGTGTGCTGTTTGCCGCGGTTACGGTCCAGCATCACCACAGGATAGGTGATATCCTTGACTCCCACCTTATTAATCGGTATTTTTCTGTAATCCGGTTCCGACTGAATATCCCTGAGGTGATCCTTGCTCATATTATTCTTTCCTTAAAAAGATATAACATACAATTAAGTTCACTGCACATATAAAGTCAATGAAAAAGAAATCAGGGGGATGTAAGGACAAGTGGGCCGCGGTTAGTAATTGCCACAGTATGCTCAAACTGCGCCGAGAGTTTTCCATCGGCAGTTATGGAAGTCCAGCCGTCATCGAGAATAACAAGATCACCGGTTCCCTGTGTAACGATGGGTTCACATGTAACAACCATCCCTTCCTGGAGCAGAGTCCCCTTACCCTCTTCTCCATAATTCGGTATGATTGGAGGTTCATGAAGAGCAAATCCAACCCCATGTCCGGTAAAATTTTTAACAACAGAATAGCCCTGGGCACGGACATATGACTCCACTCTATAACCGATATCGCCGGAATGACTTCCCGGAACCATGGCTTCTATCCCCTTCAGGAGGGCCTGAAAAGCGGCACTTGCAAGCCTTACAGTTTCAACCTCCGCAGTACCTGATATAATGGAGACACATGAATCTGCGAAATATCCGTTAAGAACTGTCCCTGTATCTATTTTGACTATGTCACCGTCTTTTATAACTGTTTTTTTTGAAGGTATGCCATGCGAAGCAACATCATTCACGGATACGCATGATGAATAGTCATAGCCTCTTACAGTTTTAAAGGCCGGTCTGGAGCCTTTTTTAAGGATTAATGACTCAACAAAAGAATCTATTTCCCATGTACTCTGCCCGATGAAGTCAATTTTTCTGAGTTCTGAAAAAATTTCATGTATAATGAGTCCGCATTCCCGGATGCGCTTGATATCGTCCGCTGTTTTAAGTCTTACATAGCCGTTCATACTACATAGATAAAACAGCGGAGCTAATTTTTCAATACTAATTTTTAATGTTAATTTTCAGCTACTGCTGCAGGGACCGCATCTTTGGGAGCAGGGGCCGCATCTTTTGAAGCAGCTTCCTTTTTGGATGCTTTTTCAGGCTCTTCCTTTATCAGCCCCACATTTATCTTAATCTTTTTCTCTATATCTCTGGTAATCTCGGGCTTATCCTCAAGATATTTTTTCACATTCTCGCGTCCCTGGCCGATTCTCTCCTCTCCGTAGGAATACCAGGTTCCGGCCTTGTTTATTATGCCGAATTTTACCCCAAGATCGAGAATACCACCCTCCCGCGAAATACCGGAACTGTACATTATATCAAATTCCGCCTGTTTAAAAGGTGGAGCGACCTTGTTTTTCACTACCTTTACCCTGACCCTGTTGCCGATGGGCTCATCGCCGTTCTTAAGGGTCTCGATTCTCCTGATGTCAAGCCTCACGGAAGAATAAAATTTAAGGGCGTTACCGCCTGTTGTGGTTTCAGGTGAACCGAACATGACGCCGATTTTCATCCTTATCTGGTTGATGAAAATAACGCAGGTATTTGATTTGGCAATGATGCCCGTAAGTTTTCTCAGGGCCTGGCTCATGAGTCTTGCCTGGAGTCCCATGTGGGAGTCCCCCATGTCGCCGTCTATTTCAGCTTTTGGAACAAGAGCCGCAACCGAATCCACAACAATAATATCAATTGCACCGGAACGGACAAGGGCTTCAGTAATCTCAAGGGCCTCTTCTCCGGTATCGGGCTGGGAGACCAGAAGCTCATCTGTGTCAACACCAAGCTTTGCGGCATATACAGGGTCAAGAGCATGTTCAGCGTCAATAAATGCCGCAGTACCTCCCAGCTTCTGGGCCTCTGCAACTGCATGGAGAGTAAGAGTGGTCTTACCTGACGATTCAGGGCCGTAAATCTCCACAACCCTGCCCCTTGGAATCCCGCCTATTCCCAGTGCAACATCAAGCTCCAGGGAACCTGTGGAAATGGCCTCTATCTGCGTTACAGCGGCCTTGTCTCCAAGTTTCATTATACTTCCCTTTCCAAACTGCTTCTCAATCTGAAGCATTGCAGAATCTATTGCCTGACTTTTTACATTTAGTTCTTTTTGAGCTGACATGGTATCTCCTGATATATATCCTGATTTTAACTTCTTTAAATATACGTTTATAAAAACGGCCTAGTGAAACAATTAACCGTAAACTATATAAACGTATAGTATTTTATCGAAGTCCCTGTCAAGAAATTTTACTATATTTTTGTTTACCTGTATTATTTTTCGTATGAACAGCAGTAATCTGTCACCTCTCCGACTTTTACCTTAAACTTTGAGTCGCCGGGAACGGAATATGCCTGGCCGGCTTCGTAATTTACCCATTTTTCAGATCCCGGTAGCATAACCTCCATTGAACCTGCCATGACTTCCATAACTTCTGGGGCTCCTGTACCGAACTCATACTCTCCTGGAAGCATTACACCGAGAGTTTTTTCACTTCCATCCTGAAATATCACCTTTCTGCTTGTTACCTTGCCGTCAAAATAGACATTGGACTTTTTTAAGACCTTAACATTTTCAAATAGTTCACTCATTGATTATCTCCTGCTGAAACTCTGTTTCAAAAAATATTATTTATGTTTTTCCAAGAATCACCGGAATCATCCAGCCATGCAAGCAAAAAGGATTTCACTGAATTTTTTTTTACAGTTAATCCCGGCAAATTTAAGAAAAAGCCGGTGACTGCTTCATAAATTCAAAAGCTCCCGCAAAATCAGCTCTAATAAAACATATTTTTACTTGCCATGTTCCCGGAAATCACATATATAACTCCATTACAGGAGCATCATAATGAAAAAATTTCTCAACCTACCCCTGATTATTACAGCATTCATTGCCGGACCGGTCATCGTCACCTTTATAATCGCAGTATCACTGATGACCAGTGAAAACTTCCATTTGAAAATAATAAGGGGAATCAACCCCATTAAAACATTCATATCCGCCAGAAACAGCAGACTTGAAAGCAGCATCAGGAAGGAGATTGAAGAAAAGACAGGCATCTCCGCACTGAGAGAAAAGACAGAAAAGGCAAAGGGGGAGTACGAAAGCGCCTTAAAAAAATACAGGGAAGCAAACCGGTCCCCGGAGTATGAAAAATACAAAAAACAGATTGATGAACTCAAGGACCTGAAATGGGCCGAGAACTCGGGAATGTTCAAGACAGGGAAAAGTTTTGATAAATTCAGGGAAACTAAAATTGAAGAGATGAAGAAAAAGATCGATTCAATAGAACAGTACAGGGATAAAAATGAAGATAAAATAGATAAACTGAAAGATATAGCCAAAGACAAAAAGGAGATCCATGAAGACCTTGCCGATGATCTTGCGGACAAGATAGAAGATGCAGAAGATATTTCAAAATCCAGGCACAGTGAGCTTGGAAACAGCCTCGTTTCAGACATATCAAAAGTCGAGGAACGGCTCACAGTATCCTTTAACAGCCTCTTCCTGGATGTTGAGGGAAGAAGACTGATAAAAAAATACATTGATTTTGTTTCAGCAAGGGACCGCCAGATAGAGGCTGGTAACATTTACACAGAACGCCTGGACGTGTCATCGGGGATGTTTCTAAACCGAAGGGTCATCAAGATTCCCGGATCAACAGTGAACCTGTACATTCAGGAGAAAAACAAAAATGCCGGAGAAAAGAAGCATCTGCTGGGAGATGTTTTCTCGGGAGTCATAGACAGCACAGAGGGCCTCAAAAACCCGTGGATTCTCAAAAGAATTTTCAACCTCAGCAACAGCTGGCTTGGAGAGACATTCGGCAACCGTTTCATAAAGAGAACGGGCATGCGCCTTGAGGACGGGAACATAAAGATCTCACCGGTCATAGTAAAAGGGAAAGCTGCCGAAGCGGCTGATTCAGCAATAAGGATAATGTCCATAGGGAGAAAGTACCTCTTCTTGTTCCCTGCCCTTCTGATTATCATTTATTCACTCATTATTATTACAGGGAAAACAGTGCTTTCAGGAATCAATGCAGCGGGCCGGACAATGAAGTATTCATTCATGATTGCATTTATCGCGATGTTTGGTATTGCACTCCTGTCAATAGCCCCGGGACTTGTAATGAATATCCCGGTGGAGGATGCCGTTATACAGCTCATTGCAGAAAAGGCGGTATCAACAATTCTTGTCTATACAATGGTTCCCATGTCTGCAGCGGCATTTGTCCTTTCCGTTACAGGTTCCATCATGGTGAGGATTTCCAGAAAAGTAAAAAGAAAGGAAGTGCAGAAGGGGGAGATTATTTAAGAATCTCCCTGTATTCGCTGAGTTTTACAAACCTGTACCCCATCTTTTTCAGTTTCGGAACGGCCTCCTTAAAGGCCCTGTAGAATCTGCCGTCGGCCTGATTCATGTGGGCAATGATGATGCTGCCCGGTTTAACACCCTTTATCATCCTTCTGTATAATCTCTCCCATGGGAATGTCTTTACCGCATCACCGGATACAATGGAAAAATTCATTGGAATATGACCCGTGGCATAGGTCAGCTTTATGGCAACATCATCAAAATATGCTGTGCCGGGCCTGTAAAACTGCGGGCGTTTGCCTGTGATATTCTTTATCTTTCTGGCGTTTGCCTCAATCTCATCATAGGCGTCTGAAACAGTAAGAGTCCCCTTTCTTCCGTATATCCTGAATCCGCAGACAGAACATGGCTTATGCCTCAAGCCGTGATTCTCGATATCAAAGAGGCTGTTTCTGGCGAGAAACACGGCCTTGTCAGTATTTGCATCGATCCAGAGCCCTGTCATAAACAATGTTGCCGGTATTTTATTTTCAATGAGATAATCAATTAATTTTTTATCGTAGCCGTTTCCCTTTTTGCCGCCGCAGGCATCCAGGGTAAGAGCAATGATCTTCTCCCTGGTTTCCATCTTTTTCTTTATGCCCGGAGCCCACTGGGAGAAAATTTTCGGTTTAATGCCTGAAAACTTTGCCACCATGAGTTCCCTGGATTTAACATAATCCCCGTCGCTCTGATCAGCTCCATAAAGAACTGTGGAGAAAAGCACCAGAAAAAAAACAGCAATTACTCTTGATTTCATATTTACCTCATTTTGACTTTCGGATACGGGAACAGTCGGACCGCATGTAGCCCTTTTTCTGGACATAGCCGGAAGAGCAGTTGCGGACATCTTCAATTGTAATAAAGGACTCCGGCTCAAGTGCATTTACAATCTCAAGGAATTCAGGCACGCGCCTGCGCTTTATTATGGCGTAGATGAGGTTAACCTCTCCTTTCATACCCATGCCCCTGAAAACAGTGATCCCGAAACCTTCTGATCTCAGAGTCAGAGGCAGAACCGTAACCTGCTGGCCAGTCACAACCCTCACGGCCTGATAACCTATTGAGATCCATGACTCAAAGAGCATCCCCACATAGTTGCCGGCAGCAAAACCCATAGCATAGGCAGCATAGCTGTAGACATCGTTGATGGTATTCATGACCTTGCCCATTACGGCTATCCATATAAATACTTCAAAAAAACCCAGCAACGGGGCAAGGTTTCTGTAGCCCCTTGACACAAGCACAATACGGAATGTTCCCAGGGTCACATCACAGACCCTGGCTAGAAAAATCAACAATAATCCTGTAATTTCACCGCCCATTGAAACCTCAAAAAAAGAATATATCCTGTTTGATCTGACTGATAAAGTCAACAAGTTTACCTGCAAAAACGGCAGCAATAAAAGCCGCAGCCCCATGGAATTATTACATGCAATGTCATTAATTAATATTTTTTGCGGAAAATTTCAACGATAAAAGCATCTGACAAATAGGGCATGCAGACAGTTTATTATTGAGCTGTTAAGATCTTACGGGCTCATTATTTTTATTAAGAATCTTCCCAAGAACCAGTGACAGCTCCTGCATCATTATGGGCTTTTTCAAAAAGTAGATCCCCTTCATCTTTTCAATTTCACTCTGCATTTCAGAATATCCGGAACAGATCAGAACAGGGACAGTGCTGTTTATTGATTTGATTTTCTGCGCCAGTTCAAGACCTGTCAGGTCAGGCATTGTGTAATCTGTCAGTACAAGGTCGTAGTGATCCGGTTTTTTTTCAAAAGCACCGAAAGCTTCTGAACTCTTTAAAAAAACCTCAACAGTATAGCCCAGCTCTTCAAGCCTCATTTTTCCGACATCTATGATTGAAGCTTCATCATCAACAAAAAGGATGTGCCCGGATCCTTTCAGATAATTCTGTCCGCCCGCCTCTTCCTCTATCTCCACTACGCTTTCAATGGCCGGAAAATAAACAGAAAAGATTGTCCCCGCCCCCTCTTTGCTGGAAACTTCGATAAAGCCGTCCAGACTTTTAACAATTCCATGGACAACGGAAAGCCCCATACCCGTACCGGAACCCACAGGTTTTGTAGTAAAAAAAGGATCGTATATTTTATCAATAATGTTCGAAGGGATTCCGGTCCCCGTATCACTTACCTCAAGGCATAGATAACTTTTTCCGGCCGCTTCGGGATGTCTGGCTTTCAGGGCTGCACCGTCAGTCTCGTAAAGCCTCAGTGTAAGGACTCCTCCCCCGCCGGACATGGCATGAGCGGCGTTGGTGCATAGATTCATGACCAGCTGATGAATCTGGGTCTGATTTCCCATAATGGGAGCTGAACTCTCCAGCTCATCAGCAATTTTAATTGTCGACGGCAGTGAAGCGCGCACAATCTTAAGACTGTCTTTTACTGTGCTGTCAAGTATCATGGGATGCTGTTTTTCATCATTTTTACGACTGAAGGCCATAATATGACCCACCAGGTCCCTGGCCCTGAGAGACGCTTTGGTAATTTCCGCGATATATTTCTGAAGATTTTGTTTATTATCCATGTTAAACTCAAGGAGTTCACTGTACCCCAGTATGGCAGAAAGTATATTGTTAAAATCATGGGATATACCCCCTGCAAGAGTCCCGATGGCTTCCATCTTCTGACTCTGATTTATCTGTTCCTGAAGATGTACCATTGAAGTGACATCTCTGCCGATGGCAAGGTAGGAGTTAAGACTGCCTGATTCCTCATGGACAGATCTAACTGACAGTTCAAATATACTTTTCCGTCCGTCACCATTTTCCCATTGAATGCGGCCGTTCCAGATTTTATCACTTTCAACAATGGAAAGAATTTCAGACAGTGAAGCATTCCCCTGATCTTTCAGAAGAACAGGGCCGCCGATGTCCGGTTCATGAGCCATCAGTGTGGCCGCGGGCTCGTTATAAAACAGAAGATTTCTGCGGGAATCCAGAATAAAAAAAGCTTCATCGGCCTGTTCCACAGCCTGATTCAGACGCATCATTCTGATCTGCACGGGCATGCTGATCTGCTTGGAAAAAAACAGAAGCAGCACAACCCCAAGAGTAATAAATATCACTCCGAAAAAAACAATATATTTCGCGTTCGTATAGGCAAGAAGCAGGGCCTCATCTTTTCTCTGGGTAACAACAACCTGCCAGCCTGAAATTTTTACACCGGCAATGCCCGCAAGTTTTCTGATGTTCCTTAATTTGTATTCCACTGAGATAACGTCACGGCCTGATAAACTTTCCATGGGCAATTCAAGGCCCTTAATGTCATTTAGTCTTTTGTTTATGGTCTGTTTTTCCACTGAATTTGCAAAAATTATGCCGCTTTTGTCTATGAGTACCGCATAACCGGTTCTGCCTATTTTCATTGAATCGATGTATTTCATCCAGAATTCAGCTTTAATTACTCCCATTATTCCGCCAATGAACTTCCCGGCAGGAGATAGAATGGGGCTGCATATAACAAAGATGGTGGCGCCTGTTTTTTTTGAGGGGACCACAACCCCGATTTCACTCTTCCCCTCCCTGGCCTTCTGAAAGTAATCTCTGTCGGCAATTGAAATGCCTCTGGACCTTTTATCTGCACCGGCATATATCATGCCGTTTTTATCGAAAGCGGCCATGCCGTCATAATCATCTTTCATCTTCAGGTAAAAATCGGTCAGCTTTTCAATTGTAACCTTTCTTTTGCCTGTCATTGCCTCATGAATTATTTTCCTGTCAGCAGCCAGTCCCTGTACCATCTGCATTTCCTTTTTGAGGGACAGTTCCATCATTGTTGAAATGCTTACTGCGATCTGGGAGAGCTGACGCTTTGCCGTCTGCTCAAGAATATCAGAATATCTATAATAGGAAATAATACCGAATATCAGTATGGTGAAAAAAAGCAGAAAAGTTCCGCTGGTAACTATTTTCGCGCGAAGAGTGTATTCTTTCATGACAGCCGGCCGTTAACTGCTTCACTGAATATAGCTGTATTCATCAAGACCTCATAAAATTCATGAAAATGGAACTCCATCTGCCACCTCACCTGGAATAACCGGAACTGAAACAAACAATACCTGCCGGAATCAGCCCACACGGGAATGATTATATAATAACCTTCCCCATGTATAAAATCAATCACCTCTTCATTGAAAAAATGAAAGTTAACTCTCTCTCCTGCTCGGAACGGCTGTTTAAGATGTCTGCTGATCACTGATTAAAATTCGGATGGCGTCTGGAGAATTCAAAAAACAATAATAAAGGCGGCAGAACCCTGCATACCGGAAACAGAAGTTTTATGATACACGGAAAAAGGTTAATCCAAACAAACCTGAAACTGCCGGAAAGAGAAAGCTGGAATACCAAAACTCCCTATGGACAGAACAATGACCTGCGGCTTCACTTCCTGATCAATGAGGCAGTTATTTATCCACCGCAGGGTTTTAAACAGAACACGGCAAACAGTTTAATTGCCATTAACATTCCGGTATATCTGCTCGCCCAGAATGTCTATTTCCATGAGGATTGACTGAGCCTTTTTGTTAAACTCTTCCATGATTTCCTTTCGGAGTTCAAGGGAATCAGGAATATCAGCCAGCTTCTGTTCCGCTCCAAGCTGCCTCTCCTTATAGGATGAGAATGACTGCTGAATCTCCATATCTTTCTTAACAAAAGCCTTCTGGGAAGCAATACTCCGATTCAGAATACCCCTGTAAGCATGAAGGCGAAGTTTTTTCATTTTTACCTGAAAGCTGATCAAGCTGTTCTTTCCGGCTTTAAGGTCATCCAGGGTATTGCAGCTTTCCAGCATTTTAATGTACTTTATCTGCATGTCCCGGAGAGTATAGAGGTCCCTGACTGGATCAGTTTTAGCAGCAAGAACAGTGCTTAGGGTTAATAAAAACAGGGTAATTACAACTGTAATTTTTTTCATTTATTTCTCCTGATATTACAAATAAACACAAACAGATAATATTTCATTCCTGAATATTTACAGGACAAATATACACATTATCCCGCCTCATGTGCGGGATAACGGCAAAACATCGGCCTCTGTTTTTTTATAACGGTTTTATTGATTTTATCATCTCCATCATCCGGGATTTTGTTGAATTTATGTCCTGAAGCTTTACTGAAGGATAACGGGACTCAATGTCAAATTTATAAATTCCTTTCCCTGTTTTAAACAATCCAGAATATCCGAACTCCATTATTCCTCTATTTTTAATGATTCTTGAACGGCTGTATATAATACAATCCATTCTGTTAAGCCTGTTTATTTTGACATCCTCAACCACTTCTGAAGTATAAGAATTATTTGGTTTTTTGAGTAACGTGAACAATTCCTCTTTTGCCTCTCCCAGCTTTTGACTACTGCTTCGGTATATAGCCATATGAAATACACGGTCAGATTGAGAAGCAATATCAAGATTAATCATGGTATCCAGGCCCTTTCCGGTAATATAATATCTAAAATCTCTGGGTATAAACACTGAAAATCGGCCTTGACGGTATTTGTACCGACAGTTACCTTTCATAAATTTTATCCCGTCATTATAACCGTCGTCGGCAAGAACCGCTCCCTCAATCAGAAACAGCAGGCCCAGAAGAACCAGAAACTTTTTCATAAAATCCTCCAGAAAATTTATTTTATTTTTCATCTACACAAACCAATAAAAAAGGCTGCCTAAAACCCGGGCAGCCTGCACAAAATACCGGTTTAACGCTTAAAAAACAGCTGAACGGTGTACAGCTTGCCATTTTCCCTGTGATTGTAATAAAGCCTGCTGGTTCCGTTTGGCTGAAAGTACAATACTGCATTCCCGGAGGAAGAAATTCCCCGTGAAGTTCTCCATTGAGCACGGGAATAATCCATGTAGCCGCCTGCTTTATTAAATGTCTGATTATAGAGTGTTAAAATTTCAGCAGGACCCCCATTATTTCCGACAAATTGATAGGCAACCCCTCCATCAGTTGTATTCCAGTAATATACTTTACTTTTAGTGGAAATCCGGCCCATCTCGTGAAAATTCGGATTGTATGCAGTAGTTTCCTTTAATGAAACTATATTGTATGAGGCAAGCTGTTTCTTAAGAATCGACGCAAATACACTCGAAGCTGCTGCAATGAGCAGTACAATAAGCACCGCAATAAATCTTTTTTGTTTCATAAAATCCCCCTTCTCTGTTTTATACAGAATAAAACCCCATTTAAGAGAGAACATGGATATAATATCCATGAAATCAGATAGAGATTCCGGTTAAGCCCGGAGAGAATAATACTTCTCCATATCGCAGAGAGCCAACATAACCCTTATTACACCTGACGCGCGCAGCAGGGATATATATCTGTATCCGCCATATTCATCGGGAAACTGAAACATCCGCTTCATCTGTCTCTGGAACAGTTTTATTCTGTGTTTAATCTAAAATCCGCATTAAAACTTTTCTGCATTAATTACAATCACATTTCACTCTATTTGATCGTCAAATCAGAAAAAAGGTCCTACCTTACGAGCTCGGACATGATTTACGGAACCCACAGGCACCGGACAGGTTCACAACAGACCGCAGTACCCGGACCGCGCTGTGTTTAAATTCTTCATTTTCAGGCACATAATTGAATATTATGCAGCAGTTTTCATTCCTCATGAACTGATCTCCCCCCTGATTATGAACGAATACCTTGAAATTCGTCAGTGACCTGTGTACGTTCTGTAAAAGGCCGCGAACAAAGAGCTCACTGAAATGGAAAAGACACTGACAAAGAAAGAGCCTCCATGGAACAATTTTTGTCTCACGGGCTGGTCTGAGACAAAAACTGTTTCTACCATATCTACAGCTTACAGAGGTTTTACCGATTTGATTATTTTAATGGTCCGGGACATCAGTGACCTGTTATTAGGCATATCAAGAAAATCAAAAGTAATTTTAAAAACTTTTTTCCTGGTCCTGAAAAATCCGAAATAGCCGACCTGTTTACTGCCGTCAAGGTATGTCAGTGAATATCTGTACAAAACACAATCCATACCGTTAAGATTTTTCAAAACCTGATCAATCGACACAATGTCCTTTACTTTACAACCGCCGCAGGCTACATTTTTTTTTATCATCGATTTAGGGTCCTTCAGCAGTTCCCCTTTAAGGGTATTCCAGTCTTTCGATCCAAAAGATAGATTTGAATCGAATAAACCGCCTCCAATAACAGCAGCCGCATCCAGATAAATGTTGATTGAACCAACATTGTTATCTGAATGAAGGTATTTGCAATTTTTAGGTATAAAGACTTTATACCCAGCCTCAGGACTCTTAAACCAGCCGCTGCTCCGGGTCGGTTCTCCTCCCATCTCAGCAGCAAAAACCATTGCCTGAATCAGCAAAACAAGACCAAAGACAATGAGACTTTTTTTCATAATGATCCTCCGAAAATTTTTTATTTTTTTGCATTTAACAATAAAACCGCATATTTTCTTAACAGTTATATTCAGCACGATCCATGATATAACAGTAAAACATATTCCGGTTATTACAAGAAATATTCACAGTTTCCGGAACCCACAGACACCGGGACCTAGCTCACAACAGACCGCAGTACACGGACCGCACTGTGTTTAAATTCTTCATTTTCAGGCACATAATTGAATATCCCGGGACAGTTTTCATTCCTCATGAACTGATCTCCCCCCTGATTATGAACGGATACCTTGAAATTCGTCAGTGACCTGTGTACATTCTGTAAAAGGCCGCGAACAAAGAGCTCACTGAAATGGAAAAGACACTGACAATAAAAGAATGCATCTCCCTTTTAAAAGAACATAGAGAAAGATATATCCTCAGCGGATACAAACAGAAGAAGAGGGAGATCAAAAACCTGCTGAAGATAATAAAAGATCCCGTATGCGGATTAAGGGAGGGAGAAGAGGTCTACAACAGGATCAGCGGACATTTGACAGGGCATTGTGATTATGATGAAGCCATTGAAGTGCTGGAAAAGGCTGACCGCTTTTCAGGAAACTGGCCCTGGAGCCTCATTACAAGAGTAGAATTAACCGGGGCTGATATATTTTCAGCTGTCCTCATGCTGCTGGTGGGCATCGGTTCTGTCATAACAGGCTTTATGGAATCGGGATATGCCCTTGAGAGCGTAAACTGGCCCCATACCCGGGGAGTGATAACCGAGTCCTATGTCAAAGAACACAGGGATGATGACACCTCATCTGTCAAATACAGGCCGGTCATCGAATATGAATATACCGTTAAGGGGAAAACATATACCAATGATACCATAAACTATGATAACGACTACAGAGGGAGAAGCTGGGCAGGAAGGGCCGTGAAAAAATACCCGGTTGAGCATTACGTTAAGGTTTTTTACAAACCCGGCAGACCCGGAGTTTCGGTCCTTGAGCCGGGCATTTACAGATCAACATATTATCCGGTATATATCGGGTACGGCATGATTATCTTCAGCCTGGTTTTTACACTGTTCAGATCAGCATGGTCCGTGTTCAGAGGGAGCTGACATGGGAACACCCACTTACCAAAAGATTATCACTCCCCCGCCGCGATCCATGGTAATTACAAAGCAGACAGGGAAGCAGGAGATATCTTTACTTCAGATAGTTTTCCAGAAAAGCGAAGAACTGCTCCATCTCCTCTTTTGTGCCGATTGTAACGCGCAGATAATTGCTGATTCGTTCGGGTGACCTGAAATGCCTTACAAAGATTCCGGCCTCGCTGAGGGCTGTAAAGATCTCCACAGCAGGCACCCGGTCATGGGTAACAAAAACAAAATTGCTCTTTGAATCTTCAAAGGAGAACCCGAGTTCCCTGAACCTTGACTTTGCCCACTCCCTTGTTTCAATTATCCTGCTGCAGCACTCCTCAAAGTAGGCACGGTCTTCCGCCGCGGCCTTTCCCAGCTCCAGTGCAGTCTGATTCATGGTATAGGAGTTAAAGGAATATTTCACATCGGAAATGTATTTAATCAGTTTCTCGTTCCCCATTAAATAACCGATTCTCATGCCGGCCATGGACCTTGACTTTGAGAAGGTCTGGGCGATGAGGAGGTTATCATACTTTCTGACAAGGGGGAGAGCTGACTCTCCTCCAAAGTCAACATAGGCTTCATCAACAATGACAACGACATCACGGTTCCTTTCGATAATTGCCTCGATCTCAGCCAGGGGAAGCAGAACGCCCGTGGGCGCGTTGGGATTGGGGAAGATTATTCCGCCGTTTTCCCGGAAGTACCCCTCCTTCTCAATCTCAAATCTGCCGTTTAAGGGAATGCGTTCAAAGGGAATGCGGTAGAGATTTGCCCAGACATCGTAAAAGGAATAGGTAATATCGGGAAACAGTATGGGTTTATCTGAATTGAAACAGGTCAGGAAAGCAATTGCCAGAACATCATCGGACCCTACTCCAACAAAGACCTGAGAATCATCGAGGCCGTACTGCTCCGCGATCGCATGGACAAGAATGGAGGCCGCCGGATCGGGATAACGCCTGAGCCCGTCGGTGTTCATTGACCTGAGGGCGTCAATAACTCCCGGCGCAGGTGGATAGGGGTTTTCATTTGTGTTCAGTTTTATGATGTCCTTTCTTTTGGGCTGTTCGCCCGGAGTATAGGGCACAACTTTGCGGATGTTTTCTTCCCAGCTTTTCACTTTATTCTCCTGAATAATACTCTTTTGAAGTTTTCTAAAACTCTTTTAGCGAATGGTTTACAACAGTCAAGACAATATGGAAAACTAACACCGGCAGGCGGAGAATATTTAGTTTTCTGTTTTCATAAAATGCCGGATATTTGAGTTGCATAAACCGCACCCCCGGGGCAAAGGGTAATCACTGCAGGGTGCCGGGGGAGAGACATTCCGGCAGCATAGATCTGCAGAAGGATTAATCATGAATACAGTGACACTCATCGGCAGCTGCGGCGCACTGCTGACAACACTGGCCTTTTTACCGCAGGCGGTAAAGACAATAAGGTCAAAGCACACAAAGGACCTGTCCCTGGCCCTGCTTGTTATACAGTCCATGGGGAATGCGGTCTGGTTTGTTTACGGATTATTAAGAACGGACATACCAGTATTAACGGCAAACCTCTTTACATTGATACTGGTCGTCACTATTCTGGGGTACAAGATCAGGTATAAGTAGGGAGAGGGGTAATTATATCGGCTTCAGTTACAAAACATAAAATTTAAAATGAATTATTCGACAGATTCGTTATGTAAAGGAAGTCTGAGCAGTAAAATCATAAAATACAGGGACGTATTTTTATATGAGAATCAATTTGTTTACCTTCTAATTGGTTTTCCATCGTCATCCCAGCGCTGATCATCCCATGCCCTTGGAATTTTGTCTATACCACCATAGTCAACTTTTTCAAGATTCGGCGAGCGTTTTCTTATCTCTTCTATAAGATCACCATAACGATTCATTCCGCCATTTAGAATTATCTTTTTACCATTTTTTAAAATAAGTTCCAGACTTAAATAAAGCTTAGGCCATTTATTTTTTTGAATTACTACTATATCTTCATAATTAATCTCTCTCTTTTTTTTGTAATAAGTATAGGTAATAATCTTATCTTCACAGAGATCAACAGAAAAGATATCAACGATGAATTCTATTCTACGATGAACTAAGAAAAATAAAAAATATATAAACATAAAAATAACTATAAAAACACCGACCCTATCAATTAAGGGCTTCTTACCGAATTCATTTACGGAAATTAGAAACCATAAATATTTATACGACAAAGAATAAATCCCAAAAATTGATATAGGAATAAATATATATGAGGCTATAGAAATAGCACCACTTTTGGGAGGAGGTGCCTTATAATGTTTTAAAACTGCTTCATTGATCATTTATTCATCCTTGTTATATACTAGGAAACAGGAAAGCTAGCCTGGACAATTTCACACAGCTTTTGCCTAACGTCTAGTATATCAAACGTTGCGACTGCCTCTCATCGCAATGTGCCGAAGGCCGAGGAGCGGAGCGACGCAGTTGATATACGTTGTTATATGCTGAAAGCGCGATTACATAAAGTTTTTCATAAGCGAAACATGGATGTTGAGCTTGAGAAATGAATATCAATTTTTAAATTTAAAATCTTTCAATGAATGGTGTTCAGAATAATATTTTTTAAAGTCACTTTTTAATTTATCTGATAATTCATGAATCTTAGCCAACTTACGACCTTCTTCAATTTCATTAATTTCTCCAACTTTTGAAATTAATTTTGTAATTATTTCCGGATCAATCCTACGAACCAATTTTATTCCCATTATACTGGGGAATATACTATTATACATTTTTTTAACTTCATTGTATTTTGGAGAGAAAGCCATATATTTGATAATAAACTCTGGTCTCATCATATATCGAGAGTTTTTCTTATTTACTAATTCTTTTGTAAAAGATAGTATTGCAGTTTCATGAGTCAACCACCATGTACTATAGCCATATTCTTTTAATGATGAAATTTCATTTAATTTGTCTCTTATACCATAAATAGACAAAGCCATCATGGCATCATTTTCTGCAAGTTGATCATTTTTTTTATATTCCTTAAGTCTTTCTGTTATTTCATATAATTCTTTTTTATCAAAATATTTTGATAAAGATTCTTTTGATTCGTAATTAAGTTTAAATTGAAAAATTAAATATTTCTTAAATTCATCTAAAGCATTATCATGCAATAAATTTTGATAGTTACAAAAGTTATTTATATATTGTTCCCAGTTGCTAACTCTTTTTAATTTTCGAGCATACGCATATGCACGTATCAATATTCTATCTGAATTTTCTAACAGATACAATTCCTCGGCATTATCAAGAGTGTGAAAATTATTTATATATTCATAGTTAGTATTTCTTAAATGAAAATATACTTCTTCAAAAATTGGTTCAGATAAATTTAATTTCCCACCAGCTTCTTTAATGATTTTTAAAGCATTTCTTGTTGTTTGATTTTCATCATCAAGGTATCTTTCTGATAAAGATCTTATTAAAATATCTGAACCAACATATATATTTAATTCTGATTTCATGTTTTGAAAATATTCAAGAACCTTAGGATCGGTATTAATAGTAAAAAGTAAGGTGTAAAGTATCGAGTAACGTCTAAAAAGATCACGTTCAATTTGATGACTCTCGTAAAAAGCATTTCTAAGATTTTCAATCAAACAATTTTTAAATTCATACGGATCAGACTTTAACTTTGATGATTCAGATATATATTGATCTAATAAATCAGAGGCTATACTTTTTGATTTAATATCAGTGTTGGAACTGGTACTCAATGTTAGTTGATAACCTTCATCTTGAAACATTTTTTGAATGGTTTTTAAACAAATATCTGCACCTATCACTGCATCTTCATCCGTAATAGTTTCAGAAAATGACTTAATTCTGTTTGTGAATAATTGTTTAATATCAATTAATAATTTTTCATCGCTAATGTTTTCATCATATATTTTTTTCCTAATTTCATATGACAAGCAGTATTGATTTGCTTTGCTGTGAAATCTAATTTGCCGCTCTTTTTTTGTTACTTTACTTAAATAATCTAATCGTGATTGAATAATGCCTTTAATAATTATTTCAATTTTTGGAACAGCTGTATATATTTTTTTTTCAATATCTTCTTTTGTCATAAAAATGTAACATTCTGGGTCTGTTTCTTCTAAACTCCAAAGTATTAATCCATCACAAAGTTTAAATAAAATCTTCTCATCATAATCTACATCATCAATTTCTTTGCTGAGAAACAATAATACTTGGTCAGGTATTTCGGTGTTTATTTTTTCGGAAAGACTAGTTGAGCCTATACTTTTTAAAAAATATGTATATTTTTCCAAATGGTTAATATATGAAGAAATAGTAGATTCACTGTCATTAATTTTACTGATTATCCATTTCTTATCTCTTATTTTAATAATAATACCATACTCTATCGATAATTTATCTTCTATGATATCGACATTAGATATGTCATTTGGTGTAAAATAGTATAAACATTTTACTGTTCTTCCAAATTCAGAAAGTCTTCGTATTGTATTAGATATTTTTGAAGAATAATCATCTACGATTGAAGACTGAATAAAAAATTCTGGTTGTGTTTGAAATTCATAAATGTTATCTAGAAAAGCATCAGCACCACCATCATGATATCCACCAAGTGGAATAAAATCACTTCCAAAAATAGATGAGCATAAATTATTTATAAAAACTTCAAAATCATGACCGTTAGTCTTTTCAAGTGCTATTTCAACTAAATCATGATTGATTGTTTTCATATAATTTATCCTTAAATAAAATTTTAAAGCGAGGCCAGGACGGCCGAGCCAAAGTTTTCGCACTTATTGCATATAACTAATTCATATCTACAATGCGTATATGAACCTCGAATGGTTACAAATGCACATTGCGGTTATGAGTTTATTTCCGCTATACACCTGAAAGACAAAATGTCAAGGAACTTTACCGGAGCCCGGCGAATCAATGAACTCTGTTTCTGCATAAAAGTCAGCCCACTTCCCTTGCCTTCTCAAATTTGTCACCCCCGGCCTGACCGGGAATCCATGTATCCTCATGGTTTTTGTCCAGGATTTTAAAGGACTACCACCCACTTCGCTTCCCTCGATACACTTCGATGTAACTCAGTGCAGGCATTTTATGCTCCGCATAAAACACTCGGGAACCGAATCAACTGGATATAGATAAACTACGGTTGCCGAGTGATTTACATGAAATGTAAATCGTATCTAGGCAAAGAAGATGGAACGGATAATTTTAGGGTTTTTATAATCCCCAACGAAATACAATGTCCCTCGGGTACACAGATGGAATTCCACCTTTCTTTGACATTGCAATACACAGCTTGAGCAGGAAGCTCAAGCCGTATTTGTACTGCATGGATGCAGTTACAAATACGAACACTAACTGTCTATTGCAGGAAAAAATTCCACCAGTATATTTTACAGGAAGAATTATTCGAATGTTTGAATAAATGATGCTTAAGGTAAGCCGCACCGGCATGTGGCCAATGTTTTTTTACAGCGTCCTGTCGCACATTGGCACCAATATCATCCTGATATCGTAGGTGACAGCCCCTGCCGGGGTCTGAGGCAGCGCCTTTTTCTATGGCACGGATGCCATTATGCAGAGCATTGACATGAAGTCAAAATCTGCTCTGCCTTTTCGCCTCTTTACTTTGGGCGAGCAAAGAAAAGGGGCAATCCCATGGCAAGCCTTGCCGAGAAACAAACCGGCTCTGTAGAGCAAAAAAACAAAGATTAGCAATTACTCTTCTTACAAAAGTTTTGCAAAACTTCCAATCCCGAACCCTACTGCAGGTATTGCAGTCAAACAGCCCCCTGCCCTGAGACTATAACCGGAAGCGTCTCTTTGATGCAGTCATGAGTCGATTTAACCCAATGGTGCGTTAAATTAACTCTCACGAGTATTAAAACGACTCTCTCTTAAAAGAATAAAAATAAAATAAAAAAACAAGAAAAGTCTCTTAAATTTAACGGGTAAATACTTAAAGCAAATTTTAAAAAACAGTTCAGTATTCTGGTATAACCGGCCTGTTAAATTTATTCAGGAGTATTTTATGCATTTGAAAATTTTACTATTTCTTATAATTACTACTTCATGTCAGTTGGCATTCGCAGAGGATTCAACCAAGTATATCAGAAATTTAGTTATTTCACCTGTTGAGCTTAATTCTCAAAATTCAAATTCTGATGAAATCCGTAACATTACTCCTTATGACAGATGGCTTCATTGTTATATTAACTTCAAGGATCTGTCAGATGATATTTCATTATCCCTGCAGGCAGTCTCAAAAAATCAGAAAAAATTTTTTCTTATTAAAAACAAAATCATCAGAAAGAAGGACCGAACCTACAAGTATAGCAATACAAGGAATCTGTTCTGGAACATTGACAGCAGTGATAAGTGGATATTAAAAATCTTTATCAATAATAAACTTGCAAAAACCCGTCCGTTTACAATAGAAAGGCCAGACAGGTATCTTGTATACAAGCCCGAATCATTCCGTGAAGGCGGCGGAATTTTAATCTCTATCCATTCAAGTTCCATCAATCCATATGACTACATGGATTATGTTTCGCCTTGGGCAGATCAAAACGGACTCCTTGTCCTGTCTCCTTATTTTCCCGGAGAATTATGGATGGATAAGCGGAATAAATATGTGACACATTTAGAGATCATGAAATATGCCAAAGAGGTTGCAAAAAAATATAAGGCGGATATACATTCTCTTTATCTTTACGGACATTCATGGGGTGCAGGCCAAGCTTACGACTTTATTCTGGCCAATCCAAGAAATGTAAAGAGAGCGGTTTTATCTGAAATGGGTTTCCCCACCGGATTAGTTCGATCAAAAATACCTGATTGCTTTTTAAGGCATGAAGCGCCCGAAAACGCAGTTTGGCATCCGGAGGCTTTGAACAATGTACCTGTATTATATCTTGACGGGGATAAAGACGAGTCTCCTGACGGTACACTGCTTTTAGTTAACAAGATACATCAGATGGGTGCCTTACTGGAGAAAGACAACGCTTGCCTTTTCATAGGGAAGAATATGACCCATTCAGGTGAGGATAGTGTCCGAATCAAAGCAAAGGATGTTGCCGGGGAATTTCTTTTCCCGAATTCAAAGGCAAATTTTTCTGCAAATAGATTATTACGATGTTATACAATTACAGATAAAATTAATGAAACATCCGGCAGAGTTCATATTTTTGTGAAAATTGACAAGAATTTCATAAGAGCTTTAATCAGGGATTCGTATCATGAAATAAAAAATGCAAGAATACCTGATGATTATATTGTTCTTGAACTTAAAGATGCCGGAAACGGCTGGAAGCGATGTAATCTGACACATGTGTTTCCCAGGGGAAGCACCAAAGGGGTTTATGTGCAATTATGTGATGATGCGGGGAATAAAAGCGAACTCTTATACGATATTTTACAATAACAAATAAAAATTCTAATTACTTAATACCTGAGAATGACAGTTCGACCCGGCCCACTTTAAGCTTTTTAGTAAAATGAGGCACTTTCAGGTTCTGTTCCGCTATACACCTGAAATACAAAATGTCAAGGAACTTTACCGGAGCCCGGCGAATCAATGAATTCTGTTTCTGCATAAAAGGCAGTCCCTCCTCTCCCCTTGCCTTCTCAAGTTTGTCACCCCCGGCCTGACCGGGAATCCATGTTCATGGAACCTCAGTCTGTTTATTATGGATTCCCGTTTTCACGGGAATGACATGTGGAATCCCGCACATCAATAAACTCTGAACCTCCTCTCTGCCTGAGGCTATAACCGGAAGCGTCTCTTTGACGCAGCCATGCGTCGATTTGATGCAGCCATGCGTCGATTTGATGCAGCCATGCGTCGATTTAACCCAATGGTGCGTTAGATTAACTCTCACGAGAGTTAAAACGACACTCGGGATCATGAATTTGATGCTCTCGACCATGAATCTGATGCTCTCGACCATGAATCTGATGCTCTCGACCATGAATCTGATGCTCTCGACCATGAATCTGATGCTCTCGACCATGAATCTGATGCTCTCGACCATGAATCTGATGCTCT
>QKCL01000013.1 GCA_003246895.1 Spirochaetota bacterium
CTGCCTTGAAAACGGTGTAATTTTTTCCGATTACAGCACCCGGTCCCCGCAGGAACTGGATGAGCTCATAGACAGCCTGAATGCAGACCGGTCTGTTCACGGAATAATGGTAATGTACCCCACACAGTATGGAGATAAGGATACCCAGTTCATGAACAGGGTTTCTCCAATGAAGGATGTTGAGGGCCTGAACTGCGAGAACCTGGGATACCTTGTGCAGCACGAAAAGTTCAGGGACCTTAAAAAACTCCGCAAATATGTAATCCCCCCGACTGCAAAGGGTATTCTCTACATATTCAAACGCTATTCCGAGATTTATGAAAATATAAAGGATGAAACAGGCTCATATCCAGACAGCCTTGAGACAAATCCCTTCACTCTGGAGGGGAAAAAAATAACCGTTATAAACGACTCCCTGGCAGTGGGCAGGTCACTCTCCCTCATGCTTCTCAATGAAAATGCATCTGTCCAGATATGTCACCAGTACACTGATTTTAAGGACATAATGAAATTCACATCAAACTCGGACATTGTGATTTCCGCGGTCCCCTCAGGAAAATTCAGAATTCCCTCCGAATCAGTAAAGCCCGGGTCGGTGTGCATCGACATATCCTTCGAAGGTAACTTCAACTACCCGGAAATATTTAACAGGGCATACAAAACCGCTCCGTTATGGTCACTTGTGGAGAAGGGAAACCGCATAAACGACATGACCCTGAACAGGCTCCTTTCGAATCTATACTATCTCATAAACAGCACGCTGGAGGATTCACTCCTTGAAAAGCTGAAATCAATTGAAAACGATGCAGGAGAGGAACTTTGAAATTTTTTAATGTAATCAGTATCTGCGATGCACGTAAACTTCTTGCTGAAAATTTTCCCTATTCACGAGGCGCATCAGAAACCGTACCAATCGAAAGCGCATACGGGAGAATCTGTGCAGAAGATACAGCATGCGGAGAGGACATCCCGGCATTTACCAGATCAACTGTGGACGGATACGCAGTCACAAGCATGGATACACACGGCGCATCCGAAAGCGTCCCGGCGATGCTCTATGTTAAGGGCACTATTGCTATGGGTGAGACTCCCGGCTTCTCACTGATTTCAGGAGAAGCCGCCCGTATTTCAACAGGGGGTATGCTCCCTCAGGGCAGTGACTCAGTGGTGATGGTTGAGAACACCGAAACCTTTTCCGAACAGGATCTCATGGTTTATCATCCCGTAAGACAAAATGAAAACACTATCATCAAGGGAGATGATATAAAAAATGGTGAAATAATAGTTCATGAAGGAGAGGAAATCAGCCATGGCCACATAGGAGCCCTCGCTTCAGCCGGAATCAGCACAATCGCAGTGAGAAAAAAAACATCCTTTTCAATAATATCCACTGGAGATGAAATAGTAAGTATAGACAGCTCACCCTCTACAGGGCAGGTCAGGGACATAAACAGCCACTGTCTGGCATCAATGATCCGGTCAATTGGAGGCCATGTAAACAGTTCCAGGCTTTTAAAGGATAATCTCACGGATATAAAAACAGAACTCGAATCAGCCGTTATAAATTCGGATATTGTAATACTCTCCGGCGGAAGCTCGGTCGGTTCAAGAGACTTTACCGTTGAAGCTATAAACTCTCTTTCCGGCGAAGGTGTTCTTACCCACGGCATTTCAATCAAGCCGGGCAAGCCCACAATAATCGGGGAAAGTAATGGAAAGGCCATATTCGGACTGCCCGGACACCCCGTTGCATCAATGATTGTGTTCAGGGTACTGGTTGAGTATCTATTCAATCATCTCAACGGAACTGACCGATCCCATGATCATATCTCGGCTGTTTCCGGTACAAACATACATTCAGACCCGGGCAAGACCACTTTTCAGCCGGTGATACTGAAAACATTACCAAATGGAGAAACAGTGGCGGAACCTGTTTACGGAAAATCCGGCATGATCTCCACCATTTTACGCGCCCAGGGTTTCATAGAGATCGGCTCTGAAACAGAGGGGATAAACAGGGGAGACCATATTAAGGTATACAGATTATGACAACATCCAACAGAAATATATACATAGACAATGCAGAACCTGCTGCTGCACTTGAAACATTCTTCAGGGAGATCACAGTTAACCCTGAAACTGAAACAATAGATTCAGGAAAGTCCTCGGGCCGGATCACATCTTCACCGGTATTTGCACTGGTCTCATCACCCGGCTACAACGCCTCGGCCATGGACGGCATTGCAGTCAGATCATCGGATACTGTCCATGCAACTGAAAGAAATCCTCTTCTCCTCACTGAAAACAGTGATTTCATTTACATAAACACGGGAAATCCCATGCCCGATGAATTTGATTCAGTAATCATGATTGAGGATGTAATAGGTGCAGGGGACAGTACAGTAAAAATAATCTCCCCCTCTCACCCATGGCAGCATGTAAGAATGACAGGAGAGGACATAGTAAAATCCGAAATGATATTACCCTCAAAGCACCGCATCCGTCCCGTTGATCTGGGCGCAATTATATCCGGCGGCAATGAAACTGTTGAGGTGTTCAGAAAACCCAGGCTCGGAATAATACCTACGGGAAGTGAAATTGTAAACTCCGTCTCGGACCTTGAAAAAGGGAAAATAATAGATTCCAATTCCCATGTATTCGAAGCAATGGCCTCTGAACTTGGTGCGATTCCTGAAAGATACCCCACCGTTGGAGATGACTACCATAAGTTAAGGGAAACAATAGAGAAAGCTGCAGACGAAAACGATATTCTCATCATCAATGCAGGTTCATCTGCAGGGTCACGGGACTATACCTCTTCTGTAATCAGGGACCTTGGCAGGGTAATAATACACGGCGTGGCCATAAAGCCGGGTAAACCTACAATACTCGGTGTTATAAAGGGAAAACCTGTAATAGGCATACCGGGTTATCCCGTTTCTTCATTCATTTCCTTCAGGGAATTTCTCGTGCCCATACTTCAGAAATATACGGTTCTATCCTCTGGAGAAAAAAATGAAATCGAAGCGATACTCACACGAAGAGTTTCCGGGTCGCTCAAACACATTGAGTTTATAAGGGTCTCTGTTGGAAAAATCAACGGAATATATGTTGCAACACCCCTGAGCAGGGCGGCCGGATCAACAACAAGCCTGGTCAGGGCCGAAGGCATAATAAGAATACCTCTGAACTGTGAAGGCATCGAAACAGGTGAAAGAGTAAGGGTGGAGCTTTTAAAAAATATTGGAGAAATAGACAGAACCCTCCACTCAATCGGAAGCCACGACCTGATACTCGATATTATTGCAGAGAGAATACCATTAAGCTCAAGCCATTCAGGGAGCATGGGCGGCATAATGGCGATGATAAGGGGGGAATGCCACCTTGCGCCGATTCACATTCTGGACCACAATACCGGCGTGTACAACATTCCCGCAGTTAAGGAATATTTCCGCAGCAGAAAGATGATTCTCATAAAGGGTGTACGCAGGGAACAGGGTTTCATAGTCAGCAAAGGCAATCCAATGAAGATCAGGTCGGTTAATGATCTTGCAGGAGATCAGATTATTTTCATAAACCGACAGAGAGGTGCCGGTACTCGCATACTCCTTGACTATGAATTAAAAAGAAACTCCATTGAACCGGACAGCATAACCGGATACAGAAATGAAGTCTCAACCCATATGGCTGTGGCCTCGGCTGTTCAGTCTGGCGCGGCACATGCGGGACTTGGCATATACTCCGCAGCGAAGGCCCTGGACCTGGACTTCATAAAGCTTGCGGATGAGGAGTATGATTTTCTGGTTTCCTATGACATGAAGGAGAGTGAACTTATCCTTAATTTCATCAATTACCTGAAATCTGAAAAATTCAAAGACTCTGTTCTCCCTCTGGGCGGATACAGCTGCGTCGACTCAGGAGAAGTTCATGAAATATGACTATTCCACACCATGGACCCTGTAAATTCTGAAATTTCTGAAATATACAGTATCCTTTTCATTAAGATTTTTGCTGTCCAGTATACTTCTGTAAATTCCCCACTTAGGACGGATCATGGCCCTCCCTGAACTGTTACCCCGCCATGTATTTATTTTTTTTTCAGTAACTGACAGGAGATTTTTGCCATTTTCATTTTCTATTCTTACGCTGATAAACCCCTCCCTGCCGTAACGGGCTGTCACAGAAGCATGAACCCACTCTCCGCATACACTCTTCCATGGAATAAAAGCAAGTTTACGTTCACTGTTATCTCCATAGTATCTAACCGAAAAAATATCAGATGAACCGCTTTTTGAACCTGTAAACGTAAGCACAGGAAATCTGTCATTATCACTTCCGGCAGGTTTTAGCTGAAAAAGATGTGTGAATTTTTTTGAAACTTTCATTGTTTCAGAAATTTTAAAATACCACTCATAAATGAACGTCCGGCCTTCCAGACCATGAAGCCTGATGTCTGATTTATGAGAAACCTTTATTTCATTCCTCTGACGGTCCTGGAAGGTGTCAGTCTTGTCCCTGTCACGATCTTCCTTGAGATGAATGTGGAATGCAAATACCCTGCCGTATTTCATATCTTTAACAGCAGTAATATGGTAAACACCGGTATGGTTTGTTTTATACAGGTCCGGAGCCTCAATCGAATGAGGGCCAAGTTTTGAATTTATATGGTTATATATCCCCTTCCCGCTCCCCTCTGGCGCATTCATCTCCATAACCAGAACATTTTTGTTTTTTTCCAGAGCAATAACTGATACTGCAGTCATTATAAACAGAAGTACTGAAATTTTTCGATTCTTCCCCATTCCATCTCTCCTTAAAACAGAGCCGCTTAATAAAATTATAAAATAATATTCATGAATTGACAATCCCTAAACTATTATTATATTTTGAAAAATAAATATAACAGACGGGCTACTGCGATAAAACTTAAACTTAAAATAATCATCTTTTCTTTTCTGCTCCTTCCTATGCAGCTGCTTGCCGGAAATTATAATATACTGGTACTTCATTCGTACCATCAGGGAATGAGCTGGACCGATGATATCACAAAGGGCATCAACAGTTTTTTCAGTGATAAACCTGTAAACCTGCACTATGAATATCTCGATACGAAAAGAAACATCAGCGAAGAATATTTTCAGAACCTCAGAAAGCTCTACAGCCTGAAACACCGGTACATACGGTTTGATGCTATCATAGCCTGTGACAATAATGCCCTGAAGTTCATAAACGACGGGTACCTGACCAGTTCCGGATCGTCCCCCGTGATATTCTGCGGAGTAAACAACTTCTCCCGCAGAATGATCAGCAGGCTGAAAGATGTTTCAGGCATTACTGAAGAAGAGGATTTTGAATCCAATATTAAAATGATATTAAAAATTCATCCTGATCTGAAAGATATATATGTAATAACCGATAACAGAACAGCCACGGCTGTTGAAACGAAGAAAGTCTTCATGGAAGCGGCCGGAAAACTCAAACCGGGAAAGAGAATAATCTTTATGGAAAACTTTCCCCTCGATATTCTCCTGAAAAAAATAAGAATGATACCTCCTTCGGGCTCAGTAATTTTTATGCTTAATTTCAACAAGGACATTAACCATATCTATATTTCAAATGAAGATGCAATTGAACTTGTTTCAGAAAACTCACCGGTTCCGGCTTACGGCACATGGAATTTTTTTCTCGGTCACGGCATCACCGGCGGTATAATTATAACCGGATTTGACCAGGGACTCGATGCCGCAAAAATAACATGGGATGTCATCAATCACAAAAATTCCAGTTTCAGTAAAATCACACGGTCCAGACCTGGGAAAGCGGTGTTTGACTTTAACATGCTGAAAAAATACGGAATCAGCACTTCAAATCTTCCAGACAATTCGACAATAATAAACCGGCCTGAAAAACCATCCAAAAAGTATCTTAAGGCTCTCATGATTCTGTTCATTATTCTCCTGCTATTTATAACTGTATTTCTGATAAACAGAAGAATATACCTTATAAAACAGGAGAAGCTTCAGAAGGAACAGGACAGACTAAGGAAAGAGATTGACCATCACACATTGGAGCTCAAAAAAAACCTGAATGACAGGGAAAAACTTCTTTCCGCCATCGGCCACGACCTGAGGAGCCCCCTCATAAATATTCTAAGCATGATAAAACTCTTTAATATGAGAAACAGCAGAAACAATGATGAAACCGGTCACCTTATGAAAGTACTGCAGTTATCAACAGAACCTGTTCTTGAACTCCTTGACAACCTGCTTTACTGGGGGCAGAACAGCATGAACGGAATAAAACCTGAAATTGGAATTCTAGATCTTAACGAACTCCTAAAAAGGACCGTGGATATATTCACCTTCCCTCTTGAATACAAAGGAATAAAACTTACTGTTAATGTGGAAAATAAATCTTCCGCAGTGGGTGACAAAAATATTATTCAGCTTGTAGTAAGAAACCTTATTTCAAACAGTGTAAAATACACGCAGCATGGAGGCAACATAACTGTTTCTGCTGTATCTTCAGATAATCTTATAACCATCTCGGTATGTGATTCAGGAACAGGGTTCCCCGCTGAAACAATTGAGCTCATTAAGCATTCAAATTCAGTTAAAAGCACAAAGGGCACGTTCAATGAAAAAGGCATGGGCATGGGACTTATTCTGTGCCGTGATCTTCTCAGGCTCCACGACACCGCTCTTCATGTCAGAAATAATGAAACAGCCGGAGCATGTGTTTCATTTTCACTTCCCTCTTCAAAACAGAATTTATTGTAGACAAAAGGGGCTTTACTGATTTTTGTATCCAGATACAGTATTTTTTCAGGACCTTCCAATGGATAAACAAGTATATAAATCTGATATGTTTCTGCTCATTACTGCATTTATTTGGGGTGCCGGTTTTGTAGCACAGCGGGTCGGCATGGACCACATGGGCCCCTTTACATTCAACGGCATAAGATTCCTGCTGGGTGCGATTATTCTCATCCCATTCTATAAAAAATTCAGTAACAATCATAATAATATCTCCGGCAAAGCAATATTCCGTTCAGGACTTCTGGCAGGTTCAGTGCTGTTTATCGCCGCTGCATTCCAGCAGTATGGACTGGTATATACCACTGCAGGCAAGGCCGGTTTCATAACAGGACTCTACGTTATTATTGTGCCTTTTCTTGGACTGTTTTTCGGCTTCAGAGCCAATGCCGGCGGGATTATCGGAGCTTTACTTGCCACAACGGGCCTGTATCTCCTCAGTGTCACAGAAAATCTCACCATTGACACCGGTGATGCTCTGGTTCTTGGGGGAGCTGTATTCTGGGCCCTTCACGTTCTTGTAATAGGAATTCTGTCGCCGAAAGTCAACGGAGTAATTCTCGCCAGTCTGCAGTTTGCAGTTTGCGGGGCTCTAAGCATTGTTGTTGCCTGCTTCACGGAAACCATTACAATCACAGGCATTTCAGGAGGCATATATGCCCTTCTCTTCGGAGGTATTTTTTCAGTTGCCATTGCCTACACACTTCAGGTAATTGCCCAGAAGGACGCTCCTCCCGTACATGCAGCCATAATTCTGAGCCTTGAATCGGTTTTTGGAGCCCTTACAGGGTGGCTGCTCCTTAATGAAATCATGACAACAAGATCCATGACCGGATGCATACTCATGCTTTCCGGGATGATAACTGCACAGGTTCTTCCTCTGCTTGCTTCAAAAGTTAAATCCATGAAAAATATTACGGAATAGACTTAATAATACATTCCCGGAAAGTATGTTGATAAAATTCTAATTGACTTTTGAAAAATGGGCTCACCTATTAGATTATTACAAAATCTAGGGGGGCATCATGAAAATAAAACACTTACTTATTTCTGCTCTTTGTTTATTCATTGCAGCAGGCACAGTATCATGCGGAAAACAGGAGAAGGTTACAACAATTACAGTTGCATCCGATGCGACCTGGCCGCCAATGGAAATGATAAACAAGGACAAAAAAATTGAAGGTTATGCAATCGATTTCTTCAATGCAGTAGGTAAAGAAGCAGGTATCAAATTCGAATTCAAGAACACAGCATGGGACGGTATTTTCGCAGGCCTTGCAGCAGGAAAATATGACATGGTTGTATCTTCAGTTACTATAACAGATAAAAGAAAGAAAACAATGGATTTCAGTGAGCCGTATTTTGAAAGCGGCCAGGCTCTTGTTGTAATGAAAAGCTCAACAGCAAAATCAATTGCAGACCTGAAAGGCAAAAAAGTTGGAGCCCAGATCGGAACAACAGGTGCCTTTGAAGTTAAAAAGAACAATGGCGTTACTCTTAAAACATATGATGAAGTTGGACTTGCATTTGAAGACATGGCGGCAGGAAGAATTGACGGTGTTGTATGCGACACTCCTGTAGCAGCAAATTATGCTCTTCAGAAAGCTGAATACAAAAATAAATTTATAATAGCAGTAAACATTCCTACCAAGGAATTCTACGGTGCGGCTTTCCCAAAAGGGAAAAAAGAACTTCTTGAAAAAGTCAACAAGGGAATTCAGGCTGTTAAGGCAAAGGGAATCGATAAAGAGCTCGTAAAAAAATGGATCGGAACTAAATAAGAGCAAGATATAACAGTGGATTTAGAAAAGAATAAAACAATAAAAGACGGCGCCATAAATGTCGGTGATGGCGCCGCCATCCCTTCAAAACAGGACCGTGGACTCTTCAATGCATGGAGGGTCGCTTTCTTCGGAGCCATCGGAACAATCCTGTACCTGGTTATAGCAAAGCCGGATCCCTACCTTTCAATACTGAAATTTCTGCCCGATGGAATTCTTGTAACTTTTCAGGTAACTGTGGAAGCAATACTTCTCGCTTTAGTGATAGGACTCTTCGCAGGACTTGGAAGAATTTCAAGAAATCCATTTATCAACGGGCTTTCGTCTCTTTATGTCGAGGTAATAAGGGGAATACCGCTTCTGGTTCAGCTCTTTTATATCTATTTTGCCCTTGGCAGGATTGTGAATGTTCCGGCAATAGCAAGTGCAGTTATTGCAATGGCCATCTGCTACGGAGCCTACATGGCTGAGATAGTAAGAGCCGGCATCGAGTCCATTCCCAAGGGACAGATGGAAGCAGCCAGATCCCTGGGACTTTCACATGCCCAGGCAATGCGCCATGTAATTCTTCCTCAGGCCATAAAAAATATACTTCCTCCCATAGGAAATGAATTTGTTGCGCTTTTGAAAGACTCTTCTCTTGTATCGATTCTTGCTGTATCCGACCTTCTCAGGAGAGGAAGAGAATTTGCGTCAGAATCATTCAACTATTTTGAAACATATACAATGGTTGCCCTGATGTATCTACTGATAACACTGATTCTGTCAAAACTTATCAGCATTATGGAGGAACGCCTAAGTGTCAAATCAAGATAGTAACGTAATGGTGGACATCCGAAATGCCACAAAAAATTTCGGTTCACTCAAGGCCGTGAACAATGTTTCACTTCAGGTTTATGACGGAGAGAAAGTTGTAATAATCGGGCCAAGCGGAAGCGGCAAGAGTACGCTTCTCCGTTCAATAAACCAGCTTGAAAAAATAGATTCAGGAACAATCATCGTTGACGGAGTTGACATAAATAATCCCAAAGCCGACATCAACAAGGTCAGGGAAGAGGTTGGAATGGTATTCCAGTCTTTCAATGTGTTTCCCCATAAAACGGTTCTTGACAATGTAAACATGGCCCAGCTCATTGTTAGAAAGCGGAGCATTAAAGAGGCCACTGAAATCTCCCGCCAGCTGCTCGAAAAAGTCGGAATACTGGAAAAAGAGAAACAGTACCCCGGCAATCTTTCCGGAGGCCAGCAGCAGAGAGTTGCCATTGCCAGGGCACTTGCAATGAAACCCAAAATAATGCTTTTCGATGAACCGACTTCAGCTCTGGACCCTGAAATGATTGGCGAGGTTCTCGATGTAATGACAACCCTTGCAAAAGAGGGAATGACAATGGTTGTAGTGACTCATGAAATGGGCTTTGCCCGCGAGGTGGCAGACAGGGTAATCTTCATGGATCATGGCCAGATAATTGAGACAGGAACACCGGAACATTTCTTCACTAATCCTGAAAATGAAAGAGCTAAAACCTTTCTCAGCCAGATACTTTAATTACATCATGCAGGGGCAGCACCATTCACGGATGTCTCTGTATGACCCACTTTCTTGAACAGGACTTTTTTTGAACAGAGACAATATCATTCTAACAGGAATGCCAGGAGCAGGGAAAAGCACTACAGGCATTCTCCTTGCCAAAACACTTGGATTTAACTTCACAGACACAGACCTTGTTATACAGCAAAGATATTCAAGGCTGCTGCAGGATATAATCAATAATGATGGCATTGAAACATTTCTCAAATATGAGGAGGAGGCGATACTGTCTCTTGACTTCAGTGATACAGTAATTGCAACGGGGGGAAGCGCGGTTTATTCAGAAAAAGCCATGAAAAAACTGAAATCTGCGGGCACAGTAATTTTCCTCGACGCAGAGACAGAAACCCTCTGCAGACGGCTGAACAACATTACCACAAGGGGGATAGCCATGAACCCGAACCAGACGATTTCAGACCTCAAAAAAGTACGAGATCCCCTTTACATAAAATACGCTGATATAATAATAAAAATTGGTGAAGAAACAAGTGAGACCACTGTTGGTTCAATACTTAAAAAACTTCAGATACCATAAAAACTCTTGATTTATCCCTGCCTGTTCTGAAATCTGATTACAACTCCTTACAAAAATATTTTCACAGAGGTTTACATGAGCACAAGAGAAAACATCATAAGAGACTATGTTACAGCATATAATAACTTCGACATAGAAGGCATGGTAAAGAACCTGCGGAACGACGTGGAATTTATAAACGAATACAGGGGTGATGTTACCATGACAACAAATACCATCGAAGAATTCAAGGGTCAGGCTGAACATGCCAAAAACTATTTCCAGTTCAGGGAAATAAAAATAACCGATCTTGCAGAAAGGGATAACACTGTCACCATATCAACTGAATTCAGCGCAGGGATGATTGTTGAGAAAAAACCCGGATACCCGGCCAAGATACAGAATGTTGAGATGAAGGGCACAACAATTTTCTATTTTGAGGACGATACTATTACCAAGATGAGGGATATCTACTGATATCCCTTTCTACTCATTAACAATAACTGTATGAAGCTTTGTGAGCTCATCAATACTGTATTTAAGACCTTCCCTGCCGATTCCAGAATTTTTGTTTCCCCCAAATGGGAAATGTCCCACTCCATGAGCCGGCGCACCGTTTATTGTCACAGTACCGTCTTCAAGTTTTCCGGAAACAGAAAATGCTGTTTTTATGCTTTCAGTAAAGACACAGCTGTCAAGCCCGTATTCCGATCTGTTTGACACTGTTACAGCTTCCTCAGCATCCTTTACAGTAATAACCGGAAGTACAGGACCGAATATTTCCTCAGAAGCAATTGCCATTTCAGGTTTTACATTATCAATCAGGGTCGGTTCATAAAAAAGTCCGCTGTATGACCCGCCCCTGAGAATTATCGCGCCGTCTTTTACTGCTCCACTAACCAGTGCATCAATTCTTTCAACAGCAGATTTATTAATTACAGGTCCCACGGCAGTTTCATCATCCATGGGATTTCCTGTTCTATACTTCTCCATCTCCAGCAAAAAAAGGCTCAGAAACTTCTCTTTAACAGATTCTTCAATTAACAGCCTGCTTACCGCATCACATCTCTGGCCGGAATTCCGGAAAACCCCTTTGGCAATGTGTTTAACTGCATTTTCCATATCTGCATCGGCAAGCACTATTGCTGCCGCATTACCGCCAAGTTCAAGATGAAGCTTTTTAAGCCCTGCTCTTGAAGCAATATGCTTTCCAATTGATGTGGAACCTGTAAATGTAATGGCTGCAACATTTTCACTCTCAATGAGAAAATCTCCTATCTCACCACCGCGTCCTGTAACAGCGCTGATTGCACCCAGCGGCAGACCTGCAAGTTCAAGAATTCTTACAAAGTGCAGGAGAGCAAGAGGTGTTTCACTGGATGGTTTTGCGATAACACTGTTTCCTGCGAGTAAGGCCGGAATTATTTTTGCCGCAGCAATATACAGTGGATAATTGAAAGATGAAATAGCAAGAACAGTTCCCAGCGGTTTTCTTACCACTACTGCAAACTTGTTCTGAGTATCCTCAACCCATTCTCCGGGAATGTACTCACCGTAAAGAACTCTTACCTCCTGAAGTGTCAGCTTGAGTCTTTCCGCAGTAGCCATAACCTCCCCTCTTGATACGGAGACGGGCTTGCCCGATTCAAGGGTTATTACCCGGGCCATCTCCTCCTGATTATCAAGAAGAATTTCCCTGGCCCTCTCCATTACTTCAAGCCTTTTCACGGCTGTGAGAGCATTGTCCCTGTTATACCTTTCAGCTGCCTCAATGGCCCGCAGGGCTTCTGCTTTCTCACAATTTGGAACTCTGGCGATAACGGATCCGTCTGCAGGATTTAACACGTCGAAATACCTGTTTCCGGTATGACATCCCCAGCAGCCGCTTATGAGAGTATCATAGACCCTGCAGCCATTTTCCTCTCTCCATATCCCTGCTATTTCATTTTTCATTTACCATACTCCTGATAATCTTTTAATGGAACTTCAAAAGTACATTATGAATCCTTCCCGGCAGTCTTTATGGCAATACAAAACCGGCATATGGATATCCCGAATAGAACAAAGCTTTTCAGAAACATCTTTAAATATTATAGTTACACATGAAACTAAATCAATAATAATCTTTATTTTGCCTTTGGAAGACTCCATCTGTTCTGAATCGAAAGCAGCCGAACTGCAATGACAACAAATACAGAAACAATTATATTGATGTTCCTTGATGCGTTGAAATACTCGAGAGCCAGAAAAAGGAACCCCCCGGCCATGCAGGCTGATGCATAAATTTCTCTGGTAAGGACAAGCGGAATCTCCTGCTGAAGAACATCCCTTATCATTCCCCCTGCAGTACCTGTCATGACACCCATAAGCAGAGCACCAAGATACCCTATATCTGCATCAAGACCGATGGATATACCTATGACCGTAAACACCCCGAGTCCTATGGCATCCATGACCAGCAGAAGTTTAAACCGCAGCTCCACCTGCTTATGAAAGAAAAAAACCAGAAGGGCCGCCGCAATGGAAACATAAAGGTAATTGTAATCCTCAAAAATAAATGGAGGGGTCCTCCCGAGAAGGACATCCCTTATGGTTCCTCCACCAACTGCAGTGACAATTGCAAGGACAAGAATGCCGTAGATATCCATCTTTTTTCTCACCCCTGCAATTGCCCCGCTTATGGCAAAGGCGAAGGTTCCAAATATGTCAAAAATATATATCAGTTTCATTTTTATACTCCGGATAACTGCGCATTATTCATAAGCGAAACCGAAAAGTCAAACAGAGTTTTTTACTTTACACCAGACAGCAACAGGTTCTTCGTTTATTTATGCAGGAGAAAACTGAAAAATGAACGGCAGTGATACCATAACAATAATAATTGCAGATTCTGAAGCTGAGGGCATTCTGGACTCGGTGCTAAAGATCAGACATGAAGTTTTTATAAAGGGGCAGAATGTTCCTGCCGAAAGGGATATTGACGGACTCGATGACAGTTCCACTCATGTGCTGTTAAAACATGAAGGAGAAGATGTCGCCTGTGCCAGGATAAGAAATGATGGCAGTACTTTTAAAATTGAGCGTCTGGCCGTTCTTGACAGATTCAGGGGACTTGGACTCTCCCGCCTTCTCATGATTAAAATTCTCGGATACGGTTCACAGCATGGAGCAGCAGGGTTCAAAATTCATGCCCAGAAATATCTTGAAAACTACTACAGAACATTTGGTTTTGAATCATATGGGGATTACTTCATGGATGCCGGTATTGAACACATTGAAATGACCATGAAAAACTGAACCTGCCAAAACAGAATAATTAATCTCAGACAAATCCTAGATGTTTTTCATAAATCTTCTCAGGTATTCCTGAAACGAATTAATGTCACTTTCTGTAAATTCTCCAGTGCATTCCTTTGTAAGCTCATAGTGATACTGTGAATGCTTTTCATATTCCTTTCTTCCGCTTTCAGTAAGCCTGATCACATATGAACGCCTGTCGCCCGGATTGGGAATCCTTTTAACGAGTCCCCTTTTTTCAAGCCTGTCAATGGTAACAGTAAGAGTACCTGTTGTGACACCCATTTTTGAGGCAAGATCCTTCATTCTTATTGATTCATTGCCGCCAAGTATTTCAATTGTGTGCATTTGAGGGAGAGAAATACCGCTCTCCTCAACTACTGAATGTTCCCATGAGGAAAGCCTTTCATAAAACTCTATAATCAAATCCGACAGATCCTTCATGCATCCTCCTCAATTTTCAGGGACAATGCCACGGAAGCGGATATTGCCACAACAAGGACAGACCCCATATTATGTACAAGTGCTCCTGCAACAGGCGAAAGCAGCCCCATTGTGCTCAAGACTACAGCAATAATATTTATTACAAGGCTTAACACAAGATTAATTCTTATTACAGAAACCATTTTTCTGCTTAATCTAACTAGAAATGGTATGAGCATAAGATTATTATTCATGAGCACAACATCCGCTGTTTCAAGGGCAACCTGGGCTCCTGCAGCCCCCATTGCGATGCCGATATCTGCGGCCCTGAGTGAAGGAGCATCATTTATTCCATCTCCAACATATAAAATGCCGGACATTTTTTCAACAGCCTCCATTTTTTCATGAGGGAGAAGTCCCCCGCTGTATTCCCCTATTCCGCTTTTCTCTGCAGCCTTTTGCACCGCCCCTTCATTATCACCGGACAGTAATGACATGTGCCTGATTCCCAGACTTTTCATGGATTCAACCATTTTACGGGCACTTTCCCTGACCTCATCTTCAAGAAAAATATAACCGGCATGACCACCATTAAAGATTACATCCACACAGGTCATTCCGGGATACAGAATGTTTCTGCCCGCAACGACCTCCACCACATTACCATTAAGACTTCCCCTGACGCCTTTTCCCGGAAGTACGGCAACATCAGAGGCCTCTTCAACTGCAACATCCATTCCCCGGGCCATGGAAAGAACCGCTCCTGCAATGGGATGAGTGCTGCCCGTCTCAACTGATGATGCGATTCTAATTATGAAGTCACTGCTGTAACCATTCTCAGGTTCTATTTTTAATATCCTGGGTTTGCCTGAGGTTATTGTGCCTGTTTTATCAAATGCAGCAGTCTTTACCGCAGCAAGTTTTTCAAGATACTCTCCCCCCTTTACAATAATCCCAGACTTCGCCGCCCGGCCGATAGCTGCGACAGCCGGCACAGGCCCTGAAAGAAGGAACGAACATGGACAACCCACAACAAGTACGGCAATTGCCCTGTCAGCGTCACCTGAAACCATCCAGGTTACTGCTGCCACTGTCACGATCAGTGGAGTAAAATATCCGGCATACCTGTCAACAATGCGGGTTCCCCTTACCCTGCTGTTTTCAGCACTCTCTATGAGACTCTTTATTTTTCCAATGGTCGAGTCAGCACCCCTTTGTCCAACCATTACTCTAAGATAACCGTCCAGATTTACTGTACCTGCGGAAACAGGATCTCCGGGCCCCTTGTACTGCGGCATTGACTCCCCCGTAAGTAGTGCTTCGTCAACAGCGCATGCTCCGTCAGTGATTACTCCATCAACAGGGATAATATCCCCTGCTCTGATAATTACAATTTCACCTATCTTAATTTCATCAATTCCCTTAATCTTTTCAGCTCCATTCTCTTCCAGAACGGCAGCACTATCAGGATTCATCTCCATGAGGCTTTCTATAGCACCCCTTGCCCTGCTGCTTACACCCTCTTCGACAAATGAGCCAAGCACCATAATAAAGCTTATTATAGCAGCCTCAAAAAAACTGCCGTTTGCTAAACATGCTGCAATTGCAATACTGACCAGTTCATCAACATTAACCCTTCTCTTTAAAACACCCTTCAGGGCTTCTTTAATAATCGGGAACCCATTGATGAAGACGGAAATTGCCAGGAACCCATTAAGAATGTATTCTTTTCCATGACCATCCATGATACTTCCAATAAAAAAATTAAAATTCAGAAAATACATCATGAACCCAAGAGGGATAAACAGCCCCCCTGCAATTATTCTTGCAAAATCCGATGAACGGAAAATATCCCTGTATACCATAATATTACTGTACCTGCCGATCATATAGCACCCCGATAGTCTGACAATCATTTATTTTGATATTCAAACTATTTGAATATAAAAATAAATGTCAAGTTGTAAATTCATCAAGATTCAAATAGTTTGAATAATTCTGCAGTGAGGTCGAAGGCATATAATGAAAAAAATTTAAAACCCGTAGTAAAAGCTTATACAGTAATTGCTACTGGTTGTCTATTTGAGGGTAATGTTTTTTCATGCATACGGGACAGACACTATGGCTAAAATCTGCCCCGGAATTTGATCTTATATATTTCTCGATACTCACCCATTGCCCATCTTCATTTCTTATTGACTTACAGAATGAACAGATAGGAAGGAGTCCTTCAAGGGCATTTATCTCACTTTTTGCTGTCGTAAGTTCCGCGATAGTTGCCTCGAGCTGTTTTTCATATTCAGTTTTATGCTTCTGCTCATTCAGAATTTCATTGAGAAAGTTATTCTCTTTTCTGAATACAAAATATGAAACCATTGCTGCAATAATTCCGCTGATTATAATTGTAATAAGATGAGATTGCCAGAGTGTTATTGAAGGCAAAATAAAACTTTTGGAATATTCATAAATGCTCATAAGGATAACCATTATAATGGTTATTTTCAGCACCCTTATGGAAAGCTTATGTCTGCTTTTTTTATTATTCATTACAATACCTTTTTTACAATACAAAATATTATAATTTTAGTAAACAGGGAATTAAAAAAAATAGAGAGCTAATTGGATTGACATAATTCACATTTTACACTACAAGTTATAGAAAGGAATAATAATGAACAGAACTAATGAGATAATACTTAAAAGAATAATTGAAAAAGATTCAAACCTGAGCAAGACAGTTGCAGACTACTACATGTCACTTAAAGAATTGAATGATCCTGCAAAGGCTGTAGAACTTCTGGCACGTCACGTTGCAATGATGGTTGAAATGATAAATGATTTTAAAAACAGTCCTAGATAATGCCGCTGAAATTTCTGCTAAGTTCTCTCAGGCCCTTTCTGATTAGACTCTTGTTACTTTTAAGTTTTTTTACATGGGATCTGCTTTTTCCTACCCCGGATGAATACTCATCATTGTTAATAACTCCCATGGAATGCAGCTTGTTCAGTCTTTTCATTTCATCTTCATTTCTTTGAATCTGAAATTCAAGAGAGTTCAGGTATTTTGTAATAGTAACCGCCTCTTCCCTGCTTATCTGAAAAAGTCTGGTCAGCACGTCTCTCTGGGAGTCAATCCCCCTTCGGCACTGCTCAGCCTTAAAAATTTCACTGAAAGATAATTCATAATTTGAGGAAAGTATTTTTCTGAGCATCTGAATTTCACGGAAAAGCCTGTCAATTTTAAAGGGTGCTGTTTTTATTTCATTTATAAATTTAAGCTTATCAGGAGTTATTACAAGGAACTTATCGGATTCAATATCCTCCTGCCTGCGGCATATTGAAAAAACTTCCCTCAGGTTAACTTCCTCACTTTCATGAATTTGTTCCTGATTTTTCACCTTTCCGGTTCTGTGAAGAATTTTATCCAGTGGTTTACCAATAAATTTCACAATATACCTCTGTCCAGCAAAACTCTATAAATGCGACATAACATTAAAACCAAAATAATTAAAACCGATGCAAAAAACAAGTGACGCCTTTTTTTTATTAAAAAATATATTTTTTATTTATAATAAAATATCTCTTTAATATATTAAAATAAAATACATTGACCTGGAACAAGATGAAACAGAAAAACAGCAAAATTCTGCTTATAGATGATGATGAGGGAATTCTCCGGTTATTCAGCAAATACCTTGAGAAAAAAAATTATACAGTAATTTCAACCAGCAATGGTGAGGATGGATTCAATAAATATCGTTCAGAAAACCCTGATCTAATTATTACAGATTTAAAAATGCCCGGAATCTCGGGACTTGACCTCATAAAGAAAATTGTTGAAAACAGCAAAGCATCCAATACAGACAGCATCCCGGTAATTGTCGTATCCGGAACAGACGACATTCAGGATATGGTACAGGCTCTCCGCCATGGCGCATGGGACTACCTCATAAAACCCATTGAAGACCTGGACATTCTCAACCATGCTGTTTCCAAGGCCATGGAGAAATATTCTCTCATACTTGAGAACAACAGATACAGAGAGGATCTTGAAGAAAAAGTCAGAATACGAACTCAGGAATACCAGGATGAACTGAACACAAGAATTATGACCGAAAGACTTCTAAACGAAAGTATGGGCAACCTCCAGAGGATTCTTGACGGAGTAATCTCAACAATTTCAAAAATCGGGGATATCCGCGACCCCTACACAGGAGGTCACCAGCACAGGGTTTCAGTTCTCAGTACAATGATTGCAAATGAGATGGATCTGCCCGAGGACCAGATCAAGGCCATAAACATTGCGGCCCTCCTGCATGATATCGGGAAAGTTGCAATTCCGCTGGAAATTCTCAGCAAACCGGGAAAAATCATGCGAATCGAAAAGGAGCTCATACAGACACACCCTACGGCCGGGTATGAAATTCTCAAGGAAATTGAATTCCCCTGGCCAATCGCTGAAATTGTTTACCAGCATCATGAAAGACTCGACGGCTCCGGCTACCCGCGCGGTCTGAAAGATGAAGAAATACATCTTGAATCAAAAATAATAAGTGTGGCTGACGTAGTTGAAGCAGTCGCTTCACACAGGCCCTACAGGGCTGCTCTCGGTATGGACAAGGCGCTGGAAATAATCCGGGAAGATTCATTGTCGGCACTTGACCCTCATGTTGTCACTGCATGTATTAACGTTATAAGGAAGAATAAATTTACTTTTTCCTAATAATTATTTGAAATTTTGGTTTTAAAAAAAATCAGATTCTGTAGAATGTTTAAATATTAAATGAATAATTAAAATCCGGAGGATATAAAAATGAGCATGCCTGAAAAAAGAACAAAAGTTATAGAAGTACTCAACAAAGCAAGATCAATGGAACTTCAATCCATATACCAGTATATGAACCAGCACTATAACCTGGACGACATGGATTATGGTGAACTTGCAAAGAACATGAAGCTGATCGCCATTGATGAAATGAGACATGCGGAAATGTTTGCCGAAAGGGTCAAGGAACTCGGAGGAGAGCCAGTTTCAGAACCAGCAGGTCCTGTAATCAAGGGACAGGAAGTTGAAAAAATATATCCCTTTGACAGCGGAGAGGAAGACAGCGCGATTAATTCATATAACCAGTTTCTCCATGTCTGCCAGGAGAATAATGACAATACCTCTGCAAAAATATTTGAAGATATTATCGATGAGGAATGGAAACACAAAAGCTATTTTGACAATATAGCGGAACATATCAGTAAACTTGGCGCATCATATCTTGCAACCATTGCAGGAACTTCGGCCAGTACAGGCGGAACAACAAAGGGATTTGTCATAAACGGCGGAAACGCATAAATTCCCAAATAGCATTACTACATAAAAAAGCAAAGCCTCCAGGCTTTGCTTTTTTTGTTTAATATTCTTTTAATCTACTGAAGTTTCAGTTTAGAGACCTTTTCTTCACCAAGCTCCCTGACCAGGTTTATACCCATGTCAAGGGCCCTGAGATTTATATCAATCAGTGACGGTTTAAATCTATTTCTGATTACCATTCTGATTGTTTCTGGATCTATGAGTTCTACTATTTCAGAGAGTACTCCGAGCATGCATATGTTTATCATCTGAACAGAATTAAATTCACTCATGCACGCACCGAACATATCCAGACCAAGCATCTTGTAATCCTTTATCTTCACGTTCTTGACATTATGTGAGTCATAAATGACCAGGCCTCCCGGAGTAGCCATCTTTATGTACTTGTTATATGCTTCCTGACTTAGACAGACAAGAACATCGGGATACATAACCTTGGGATAATGTATTTTGCTGCTTGATATAATAACATCCGTTCTCGCAGCTCCACCTCTTGCCTCCGGGCCGTAGCTCTGGGTCTGAACCGCAAAAAGATTTCCATAAGTTGCTGTGGCTTCTCCCAGAAGAAGTCCTGCCGTTATGGCACCCTGACCGCCTGTACCGGACAGAATAAATTTATATTTCATTTTTTGCCCCCCTGAACCTCTTTGACAAGACTTTCATATTTATCACAATACTCCGGCCTTACCTCTTTAACAAAAACTCCTATCTCTATCTCTCCGGGAGCACCTGTCCCCTTGCCAATTTTTACAGAATTTTCCTTAAAGTGTTTGAGCATATCCACTGCGCTGCCGGAAAGATTCTTACGTCCATAATAGGTCGGGCACTGATCCAGAATTTCTATAACAGAAAAACCGGGATGTTCAATACCTTCCCTGATCAGCTTTATGAGTTCATTTACATGATAAGTGGTACTCCTTGCAACAAAACTGGCTCCTGCTGCTGTTGCAACCTTGACAACATCAAATGGTTCATCAATAGTACCGTAAGGTGCAGTTGTTGCATACCTGTTCTTTGGAGTAGCAGGAGAGAACTGTCCTCCCGTCATTCCGTAAATATTATTATTCATGACAATGGCCGTTAGGTCCATGTTTCTCCTTGCGGCATGAATAAAGTGGTTGCCTCCGATTGCCAGAGCATCGCCGTCACCCATGGGAACAATAACCTTCAACCTTGGATTTCCCATTTTGGCTCCCGTTGCAAATGCAAGAGCCCTGCCGTGAAGTGTATGCATTGTATGAAAATCAAGGTAACCGGCCATCCTGGCTGAACAGCCTATACCGGAAACCATAACTACATCATTTTTTTCAAGACCAATCTGCTCAACGGCCCTCACCAGGCTGTTCAGCACTATTCCGTGCCCGCACCCGGGACACCAGATATGGGGCATAAACTGTTCTCTTAAATAATCTGTAACTGCCATACTATTTCCCCTTTCCTCTCAGTAAATTCACGACATTTTCAATGTCTTCCGGATTGATGAGAGCCCCATCGACCCTGTTTGCGAGGAAAACCCTGTCAGGATTGCTGACAGCTTCCTTAACCTGATGAAGCACCTGGCCCATATTCATCTCCGCAACAACTACATACCGTGCATCCCTGCAGAGATCATATATTATATCATCCGGGAAGGGCCAGAGCGTCTGCAGTTCAATCATCCCCACCCTGAGGCCCCTCTGACGCAGATTGCTCATGGTCTGCTTGGCAGATCGGGCCGAACATCCGTATGAAATCAGTACTATATCCGCATCATCCATGTTTGTGGTTTTGTATCTTGCTATATCATGTTTATAATTCTCCACCTTGTTTACAAGATGGTGGATCAGTGTATTTGCAACTTCCGGATCATTTGAAGGAAACCCCCACATGTCATGCGCAAGCCCGGTAACATTGTATCTGTGAATACCGCCAAATTCTGACATTGGAAGTCTTCCATCCTCCCTTGCAAAATAAGGGTGATAATCTGAATCCTCGGGAACTGATGTATTGAGCCGTTCAATAATCGGAAGTTCTCCGGGTTCAGGAATAGTCAACCCCTCTCTCATGTGGGCAATAACTTCATCAAGTAGCAGAACAACAGGCATCCTGTAGAGTTCTGAAAAGTTGAATGCCTCAACAGTCATTGCAAAAATATCCTCATGGTTTGAAGCGGTAAGCGCTATTACGCTATGGTCTCCATGTGTCCCCCATCTTGTCTGCATAACATCGGCCTGACTGGCACTGGTCGGCATACCGGTAGATGGCCCTCCCCTCTGGACATTTACTATTACGCAGGGAATCTCTGCCATGTGTCCGTAACCGATAGCCTCCTGCATAAGGGAAAAGCCTGGGCCGCTTGTGGCTGTCATAACCTTGTTCCCGGTTAGTGAAGCGCCTATTATTGCACATATTGAGGATATCTCATCCTCCATCTGCATAAAAGCCTTGCCCTCTGCAGGCATAAGCTCTGCGAGTACCTCGGCTATCTCAGTTGACGGAGTAATGGGATAACCAGCATAGAAGGAAACACCGGCATACATTGCTGCCCGTGCACACACTTCATTGCCCTGCAGAAACAGTATCTCATTTTTCTTCATCAGATTCCTCCTGAGTTTCAATAATCTGTATGGCGATATCTGGGCATCTTAATTCACACATTTTACAAAAAATACAATCACCGCTCCTGGGAGCATAGATCTTTAATTCATCATCAAGTTCGAGAACATTCTTAGGGCAGAATTCAACGCAAATTCCACAGCCCTTACACCAGTCTCTGTTGAATTTTAGTTTCTTTTTCATATTAGCTCTATGTAAGTTATTTTTGGTTCCTACTATTATTGCAGAAATTATATAATAATAGTAAAAACTATGCCAATTTTCGAAAATGAATGGAAAAATTGCAATAAGAATATTTGAAAAATTGACATTTTAATTTTTTCGTACATTCAAATAAGAAATGTAAAAAATCAGGATATGTCTTGAGGCGGTAAAATTTTTCTTTCTTCATCCTTGATCTTGTTGTCCAGATCATATGTATCAAGAGCCTTGTATATCTCCCAGAATGAATAGAAAAGTGAAAGCAGTATAGGACCTATGATAATTCCCGGAAGGCCAAAGGCCTGTATGCTTCCGAGGAGGAGAAAGAAAAATATAAGCGGGTGAAAGTTAAGTTTGTCTCCGAAAATTTTCGGTTTGACCAGATTCTCAAGCAACATGTACCATGAAAAACACCAGACAGATATAAACACGGCCCACTCATACTTCCCGATGAGAATAAAATAGAGCGCAACCGGCCCCCAGATAAAAGTTGTTCCCACAACAGGAATCAGGGACAGAACAGCAGCCACTGTTCCCCAGAGAAGAGGCATTCTTATCCCCGCAATGTACAGGCCGCAGCCAACCATGAATCCCTGCACAGCCATGATTATTATATTGCCCAGAATCAGTACATATATAACATCTTTCAGCTTGAGTATCATGTCCCTTTCAATATCATCGGGAAAGGGCAAAATCTTGTATATTGCACCGTCTGCCCTGTATCCGTCCTTGAGCAGAAAGAATATGATAAGAACCATCAGAAGAAACTTTATTATAAAGTTTATCGGGTAGGAGATGACCGATGTGAGCGCCGTAAATATATTCAAAGAGGTTCTCTTTGTGAAGCCTACAAACTTTTCAGTTATTTCACCCTTGTCAATATCGAGAAATTCGAGGACACGGTCCACATATTCATTACCCTCAAAATGTTCAAGAAATCCGGACTCTACTCTGACCTGAACATGTTTATAAAGCTCAATTACCTGTTCAGAAAGACTGAACATCAGAACCATACTGGGAGTCAGAACCAGAACAAAGAGCAGAATCATGACAACCGTTGCACTCAGGGCCCTGTTGCGAAGCCTGTTGTGCATTTTTTCAAAAAGCGGTTTAAGAGCGACATAAAAAATCATTGAAAAGACAAATACCCAAAGATAGACCCTGAATATATAGAGCAGAAAAATTATTATGAATGCAAAAAGTCCGAGGAAAAACCATTTCATGGTTTTATTCTTGTTCAGAAGCTGATATGATTTGTTTTCTGTCATTTACATAACTCTCAGTGGCATGGAAAAATTATACATCTCTTCTCAGAGATGTATAATTTTTTCAATTAAAAAACTGCCGGTATTATATGGATAAACCAGCCCTCAACAAATCGTTACTTGGTTAGATAATGAGATAGATCAGTAGCTATTTTTGAAATTGCGTGATCAAGATATTCTTCATCGGTAATTCTGACTTTCAGATCAGAAATTTTTCTGTTATCACCGGTGATTTTGCCCTTCGCTATCTCACGATCCTCCATTTTCATGAGATTGTTCATCGAAACCTCCACGGTCATCCGTTCCTCCCTGAACAGATTTGTTGCGACCTACTCTTCTTTTCGACATTGTATATAATTTAGTGAAACAATTTTAATTTTTCAAGGAATAAATCCTGTTTTTTAATAATTAACATAAAACTTTCTTCCGAGAATAATATCTTATGTCCCATAAAAAATTGACAGTCTCTCCAAACCAATAATTTTTAAAAAATAGATGCCGTTCAAGCAGTAAATCGGGTCGACAACGGGATATTCAAAATAAAAACAGGATTTTTCCACACTGTTTCCCGAAAGTATAAAAGATGCCGTATCAAGGAACTGCGGAACCATTATATACAGGACCATATCATATTAATTCGTGACCGGCTTTTAAAAAAAGAAACCTGTGGACATTAAATCCAGGCCGTCTGATAGAGCCCTGAAAACAGACCATATCTCCAACAACCGCATCTGTTCTTTTACATTTTCACCTTAAAGGCCCGAACCTCAGTAACTGTTCGTAAATCTCATATACATTGAAACAATGCTCTTTCGTAATTCATGGAAATTACAGCCTTTAAAACCATCGTAGTGCCCCTTAAGGCACACTTTTTTAAATACTTATTGACTTGAAATATTTAAAAAATAGACTGTGGGAAATAATTCACAGGGCAGGAGACAAATGTTTCATTTTACAGAGGAAACAACTGATTAATCATATATGCAAGCTAAACCTGATATAAGTATCAGGTTTTTTTATGGTCACCTCTAAATACAGTTTCCGAAAGCCCCAATATATTACAACCAGACGAGGTTAACAATGTACCATGAAATAAACCATCCGCTCCTAAAGCATAAACTCACGGCACTCAGAGACGAGAATACCAATCACAAGGAGTTCAGGGAACTGGCGAACGAGATAACCATGCTCATATGCTATGAAGCCCTTAAAAATATTGAAGTTGAAGACTACCTGATCAGAACTCCCATGGCGGAGATGACAGGTAAAAAAGTAAGAAACGACATAGTAGTAGTTCCCATTCTCAGGGCAGGAGTGGGCATGCTCGATGGGATACTTACTCTGGTACCGAACGCCCATGTTGGCTTTGTGGGACTCTACAGGGACCATGAAACAAAGGAACCCGTTGAATATTACTGCAAACTTCCTGAAAACATGAAGGAACCTCTCGTATTCATTATTGACCCCATGCTGGCCACAGGAGGTTCCGCCATAGCTACAATGGACCTCCTGAAAAAGAAGGGATTCAACAACATAATCCTTGTTTCAATAATATCCTCACCTGAGGGGATTGAAGCCGTGGAGAATGCTCATCCCGATGTACAGATATTCTCCGGTGAAGTTGACGAAAAACTTGACGATAACAAATACATAATCCCCGGCCTGGGAGATGCCGGAGACCGACTCTTTGGAACAAAATAATAAAGGATATTATCATGAATATAAAAAAAATAATTCTGGGAATGCAGATGCTCTTTGTGGCATTCGGCTCACTTGTTCTAGTGCCGCTGCTCACAGGACTTGATGCTAGTGTTGCGCTCTTTACTGCCGGTGTGGGTACAATAATATTCCACATTATAACAAAAGGAAAAGTGCCTGTATTTCTGGCATCCTCATTTGCATACATCGCACCCATAATAGGCGCCACAAAAATCTACGGACTCAAGGGCACTCTCGGAGGGCTTGTTGCAGCAGGTTTTGTAAAGATGTGCTTTTCTGGACTTATAAAAAAATTCGGAATGGCTATTGTACATAAATTTCTTCCATCTCATGTTATAGGCCCGGTAATCATAGTTATCGGTCTGAGCCTTGCACCTGTTGCAATAAACATGACAAAGAATGCCGAAGGACACAACTACAACGTCCTCATAGCACTTGCTGCAATGATGGCTACAATAATTATCTCGCTTTTCGCAAAGGGAACACTGAAACTTATTCCAATTCTCGGCGGAATAACCGTAGGATATGGACTGGGCGCAGCACTTGGTGAAGTTAATTTTTCAGTGGTTGCAAATGCGGCATGGTTCAGTGTTCCGAACTTCACCTTTCCTGAATTCAATCTGGGAGCCATCCTCTTCATTGTACCTGTGGCTCTTGCTCCGACCATTGAGCATATAGGAGACATTATGGTCATCTCTAATGTAGCAGGGAAAAAATTCTACGAAGACCCGGGATTCCACAGGACACTTCTCGGTGACGGTGTCGCCACATCAGTCGCGGGTATATTCGGCGGTCCTCCTAACACTACATACTCAGAGGTAACAGGGGCCATTGCTCTCACAAAGGTATTTGACCCGAGAGTTCTTCAGATATCGGCCTTTTTCGCAATTGCACTTTCCTTTTTCGGGAAGCTCGGTGCTCTCCTTAAAACAATACCTACACCTGTAATGGGCGGTATTATGATAATTCTGTTCGGAACAATTGCATCAATAGGCATAAAGAACATGATAGAAAACAAGGTCTGTCTCAATTCGAACAAAAACCTGATTATTGTTGCTGTAATACTTGTAACAGGAATAGGCGGTGCAGTCTTGCAGATAGGACAGTTCTCCCTTGCCGGAATCGGACTTGCAGGCATAGTGGGTGTTATACTGAATATAATTCTTCCTGAAAAAACCGAAGATCCCAACATAGGGGGAGATCTTGAAACAAGGGACCTTGAAAACCTCTAAAATTATTTAAACCTCATTTGACTCTGCACACTGTAATCAGTTTATTATATACAACAATAACTATTACAGTGTGCATATATGAAGGCATCGAGATCATTTTTAAAACAGATACAAAAGGCTCTCGCGGAGTCGATTGACCAGAGAACAATGGTTCACCTTGCCCGTGAACTCATCAATGATTACGACCTTCACAAGCAGAAAAAACTTCCTGAAACATTTGCCATTCCAAGATCTGAAGCCGCTGACCAGATCGTCACTGACATGAACAGGTACAACCTTATAATTCCCTTTCTCAATATTTTTTTTTCCATACAATTCAAGGGCTACATGGGCAGAACCTACAAAATTTCCGGTTTCCACGAAATCCTTAAATCCCTCTATGACATGGGGTTCAGCATAGATTCAAAAAACGGGCTGGTATATGAAAACCCCACCTACAGGATAAGCCGGAACTGGGGAGTTCTCCAGGAGGGCAAGGATTACACATTCTGTTTCATGTGGATAGATATTGTAAAATACTCACTGGCGGTGAAGGAAAATTCAAAAGAAGCCATACAGAGATTCTATAAGGACTTTATCAAAATAATCAGGGAGTCTGTGGAGAAACGCAACGGCCGGATATGGCTCGTAGAAGGTGACGGTGTTCTGGCAGCTTTCCATTTTTTAAATGCCACCCAGACAACAGTTCTGGGCTCCATAGAAATACTGCACAGGTTCTTTGATTACAACCGCTTTGAGAATCCACTGACTGAACCGGTTCAGATAAGAATATCAATCAATAACGGAAAATGTGAATACAGCGACAACCATGAAGACACAAAAAAATCCGAAGCCGTACAGCACGTGATCTCTTATGAAAAAAAAGCCGAGCCTGACACCATTTTTGTATCACGGAATGTGGTCCTGTCTCTCGATGAAATAGTGGCAAATGAACTTAAACCTGTAACCACCGAAGGCATTCCTGAATTCTACTTCTACAGGCTCTCATGGGAGGAGAGATAATATGGAGATCCATATTTTCACAGATAATGATAAACTAAAAGAATACTTCAGGGAAATTGAAGGAGCAAAGGATTTTTCCCTCACACTAGCCCCTGTTTCATCCTTTAAAAATACAGTAAAAAAACTCAACCACTGCGAAATGATTTACCTCGATATTGATAAAATGGATGAGGCTGAAATAAAAAAATACATCGCCTATATGTCCAGACTGGAATTTGTAAGATGCGGTCTCATTGACCCATCAGATTCAGCAAATTCCGTTTCCCACCTCTTCCACATGGGATTCTCCGATTATATAGGAAAAAAGGAACTTAAAGCAGGAGTTACACCTCAAAGAATCGCTGAAAACATGCAGTTCAAGGCATGCCACCTTCCGCCTGTCAGATCTGACGGAGCAAAACTCAGGGCGATAAAGGCTCCAAACAGCTGGAATTCAATTAAAGAAGGAAAAGAATATACATTTTCAATGCTCTTTCTGAGAATTGACCGCATAAAGGAGATGAAAAAAAACTTCGGCCATAAATTCATAGAGCAGATTACCGGCAAATATCTGGGACTCTTTGAAAAATCCATTAATGCACACAACGGCAAGCTCTGGAACTGGGATATAAACAAGGGAGTTGCACTCTTCCCATACAATGAAAATTGCGGAGATATTATCCTCTCAGGGTACAGGTTCATCCGGGACTCCATTCTCTTTTCAGCCGAATACCTTCACTCACCGGTTAAACTTGAATTCACCATTGTCCTGCACCTTGGAAACCTTGAGTATCACAAAAGGGGTGAGACCGGAACAACTGTTTCCGAGTCAATGAACCTTCTTTACCATGCATCGGAACTGATGGCCAAACCAGGCAACTATTATCTGTCACAGAATATCTCACCGCACATTCCCGGCGAGATAAGTGACCTCTTCATTGAAGACGGCGAATTTGAAGGATACAGTTTTATGAGGATGAAAAAAATCAATCCTTCATAAGGGCTTTTAAAACCGGAATTCACCGTTTTTCAGAACAGTTTTACCCTTACGGTTTTTTACATGAAACTCATATGCATTCCCCTTCACCTTTCCATAGAAGAGTGAAAGCTGCTCTCCTGCATAGACCGGAGAAGAGAACCTGCAGCCAACACTTTTCATTTTTCTCCAGTCATCTTTAAGGAGCATGGAAACAAGGCAGTTCGACACACAGGTCATTGTACAGAGTCCGTGGAGGATTGTTCCACGAAAACCTGCAAGTTTTGCCGCAAAGGAGTTTGTATGTATAAGATTGCGGTCTTCTGAAATTTCCGCATAGTCCCGTTCCTGGCCCGGATAGGTCTGAATTTCCGCTTCCTTAAAATCTCCTTCATAAACATCTTTCTCTATACCTGTCATGGAACTGGAAGATTTTCTCCCTGTTCTGACAATGAATCCTGATACACTCTTCAGTACTTCCGATTTCCCGGAAAGGCAGACTGTTTCAATTTCAAAGGATTCTCCGGATCTACAGTCACGGATATTTTTTACATTAAACCGTACACTGTCAACAGAGGAGATTTTCTTCATGTCGGCAAATTCAATCTCCTGCCATGCATGAACCATTTTAAAAAAATTGACTTTCAGCCTGCGGTCCATTAGAATCTTCTTCATTTCATTAAAGATAAACCTTGAAAAATAAAAAGGCGGAACTTCATTTTTTTCAGTCATGTATTTCTCAGCAGAATCAAGCGTGGCCCTGCAGTATCTTCCGATCTCTTCCTTTTCAGAGGTAACATGTAACGGGACTTCAACAGAGACCCCTTCCATTTCCCTGTTCAGCTTTGAGAATACTGCGCTTCGTAAAATTTTAAAAATATCCTGCATGCTGTTCCGCCTCCTGTCAAAAAATTTATTACAGATATTTTATTCATTGAAAATATAAAATTAGTCAGATAATATGCTGTACAGAATTTATTTACTCTATGATATATTTTTTACAACAATAAAAGGTGCCTTTTATATATGCATGAATCCGGATACAGAAACCCCATACCCACTGTGGACATAATCATTGAAACAACCGGTTCTGAAAAAAATGGAATTGTGCTCATAAAACGCAGAAACCCTCCATACGGCTGGGCTATTCCAGGAGGTTTTGTTGATTACGGGGAAACCCTTGAAAATGCAGCTGTACGTGAAGCGCTGGAAGAGACCTCACTGAATGTAAAGCTTCGGGGGCAGTTCCATTCATATTCAGATCCGGCCAGAGATGAAAGACTCCATACTGTAACAACTGTATTTATTGCCGCTGCAGATGGAGACCCCGTTGCAAATGATGACGCGGCTGATGCGGCAATCTTCTCTTCACATGATCTCCCCGATGAAATAGCCTTTGACCATCGCGATATACTGGACGACTACTTTACAGGAAAATACCGGGTTTAACATGACACCTTCGAAATTCATGCTCAGAGTTGCCAACCTGACACTTGATGTACTCTTTAAATCTGCTGATACAGATATCCGTGTTCATGGGCTGGAGAATGTTCCGGACAAAAACGTTCTCTATGTGGTAAATCATTTCACAAGAATAGAAACTGCAATAATTCCCCATGCCCTAAAAAAGCATCTGGGCCAGCTTTCGATCTCTCTGGCATCCCATGAATTCTTCAATGAATCATCTAAAAAATTTCTTAACAGTATAGGAGCCGTTTCTACAAAGGACCCTGACCTCGACAGAATACTAACCAGCTCCCTGCTTAAAGGAGATATGGCAGTTGTTGTATATCCAGAAGGCCAGATGATAAAGGACAAGAAACTGGTTGAGAAAGGAAAATTTCTGGTATACAATTCAGGCATAAGAAGGCCTCCCCACACCGGCGCAGCACGGATTGCACTGAGGGTCGAACTTCTCCGCCAGGCCATAAAAAAATTTCATGAAAACGGCCATGATTCTGAAATAAAAAAAATATTCAGTAAATTTGACCTGAAGAACCGTGACCTCACCGGCATAATAATGGGCACAACACAGATTGTACCTGTAAACATAACCTATTACCCCATAAGGGCAAAAAACAATCTCATAAAAAGAGCTGTTGAATTGTTTAAGGGGGAGACAACCGGCAGATTCGCCGAAGAGCTTGAAGTTGAGGGAACCATGCTCTCCCAGGGTGTTGACATTGACATCAACTTCGGACGGCCCCTGAAGATAAACAGATTTCTGAAAAACACGGGACTCCTGAAAAAGGCAATGGAATACACTGATGAAATGGATACCTTTGAGGCAATCAGGAAACTGTCCATACGCAAGCCTTCAATAAGACTAATGCAGAGATATATGCGGGCAATTTACGGGCTCACTACAGTCAACCATGACCATATATTTGCATACATTCTGAAGAAACATCCCCATACCAGAATCGGGGATTACGACTTCAAGAACCGTGCTTCCCTTGCCATTGAGCGGATAAGAATGCAGAAAGTTAACAATTTTCATACAACTCTTGTGAAAGGTGATGAAAACATAGGTGCGGATATTTTTCATGAGAAGTACCAGAGTTTCATTGATGAATGTGTCCGTAACGGGCTCGTCGAAATGGACGGCCATGTAATAGTAAAAAACAGGAAAAAGTTTTCATCCACATTTGCATTTCACAGAATCAGGAAGGATAATTTTCTCGAGGTCCTCTGCAATGAAATAGAGCCGCTCAGTGAACTCATGAGCATTCTGCGCAGAATAATGATACTCCCTCCACTTATCATAAAGATGCAGATTAAAAAAACTTTTCTGAAACTGGATAAAGACATTTTCCATGAAGACTACAGGGTAAATATGATTGAAGGAGAATCCAAGCCTCCCTGCATCGGAGAACCTTTTTTCTTTAAGAGCCCGTTCAACAGACACGGCGTGATTCTCATACACGGATACATGTCTGCTCCTGAGGAGGTCCGGCAGCTGGCAGAGAAGATACACAGCGCCGGATATGCCGTATACGCTGTACGTCTCAGGGGCCATGGGACATCACCCGAAGACCTTGCAGGCAGAAACTGGAAGGAATGGAATGAGTCGGTGAACAGGGGATATGTAATAATGAAAAATTCTGTAAAGGACTTCGCGGTTGCTGGTTTCTCCACCGGTGCCGGACTTGCCCTTCTTCAGGCTGCGAAGAAACCTGACAAATTCAGAGGCGTCATATCCATAAGCGCGCCGCTAAAGCTAAACGACATTAGGGCCCATTTTTCCGGAGCTGTAACTCTATACAACAATCTGCTTAAACGTTTCCACATTGAAAAGGGTAAAAAGGATTTTGTCCCCAACGAACCGGAAAACCCGCAGATAAACTATTTCAGAAACCCCATTTCTGGAACCCACGAACTGGGTAAACTTATGGATGTCGTAAACCGAAACCTGAAAAAAATTAAAATACCCGCACTCATAATACAGGGTGACCATGACCCCACAGTAAATCCTGAAAGTGCTGAAAAAATCTATAGTAAAATCGGTTCTACGAAAAAAGAACTGGTTTATATTTCATCTGAAAAACACGGAATAATAAGGGACGACAAACTTGAAGATGCAGCTCCCCATGTACTGAAATTTTTAAAAGAAATTTTTTAAAAATTTTCCGGATTCATTTTTTATTTTCTCAAATTTTCTTTCAACCTTAATAAATGCTCCTGTAAAAAATGCAGGTGCAACATCTGTAATATAATAATCTGGAATATATCCTGTCATATAATTATAAAAATAAAAAACTAAAATCCCTATAGTAATTACAATTGTTGTAAGTGGATTTGCCTGATTACTGCTTAGCTTCCTACTAAAGAGATCTTTATATTGAGAAATTCTTTTGTTTACCTCAATTGAATTTTCAGCTTTACCCGGCAGGGGGAGAGCCTTTAGCAGAACACTCAGATAAATAATAATGTAAAACATTATACCGGTAATAAAAAAGATAGATATAACATTACTAAACTTAAGATTAAGGATTCTCTCTTCAGGCAGATCATGTGTTACAATTCTTTTTAAATTAAAAAACTCAATAAAGGTCAACATAAAGATATTGATGCAGTAAAGAATCAGTTTATTTTTCTTTTTAATTTTCTTTAACACTACTGCACTATACACTACCGGAATTACAGGAATAAGCAAAATAACATCCACAATTTCATGATTCATAAACCCCAGATTCAGAAACAGTGAATATATGTATATCATGGAAATAATATGTATGACCCTTTCATTAACTTTCGGCAGAATTTCCTTCTGAAACAAAAAAACTATACCAACCATCAATGCAAAAGGAAATACCAGAAATGAATTATTAATAGAGTGAACTGCGTTGTATTTCCCCGGGAACAACGAAATTAGCACAGAAAAACTAACAACTATAATGGTATTTTTAGAGAACAGACGAAACCGTAAACTTATCACACTATAGAAAAATACTGAAAATGTCATTATTAAACCAATCTGTTTTTCAACGTCCATTCAGTTCCCCGCAAGTAGTTCTAAAAAATCTATATTATGGAGCACCCGGTTTTACTACACTTTTTTACTTCGGTTCAGAAAAAGTGTGGTAAATAACTAAACATAAAACTTTTGTTATTATAATAATAAATTACTTGAGGTATATCCATGGACAAAAAACAGCACAACTGTCCGAAATGTCCCTTCAGGGCAAAATACGACAGAAATACTTCATCTTTCCTGGGGAAGATATGGAGGTGGCACGCGAACTGGTGCCCTGGATGGAAAAAGTACATGTATTCACTCAGTGATAATGAAAGAAATGAAATTGCCCTGAAGTACGGCATGGAAAAATTCAGAAGATAAGTTTTTCACAAATTCTCCCTCCCTGAACTGTATACTGACAAAGCTGACTGTTTTCTGTTTACACAAGCCCGCAACAGCTCTCAGCACGTGTCAGTCTTAAATACCGATTCTATGAGCTTATAACCTGTAACACCCAGAACTATCGCCGTGAATTTATCAAAATAATATGCTCTGCTCTTGAACATCATCCGTATACGCTTATGGGAGAGAACAGTAATTATAAATGCATCCCAGAGGAAAACAACACATGTCATCCAGATACCCAGAAACAGTTTAACCCATAGACTCACATAACCGGTCAGCACAAGGGAAAACAGACTTAAATAAAAGACAAGATTCTTCGGATTTGATATACCCGATGTAAAACCTGTAATAAACTCCTTAATAAAAGAGGATTTCATCTTCCCCGATACGGATTCATCCCTGAACAGTAACTCGTAATCTTCCATTTTAGCTCTTACTGCCGAACAAGCAAGATATATAAGGAAGATTCCACCGCAAATTTTTAGTGCTTTCATTATGATAACGGCTTCCGCAAGAATCTTTCCCAGCCCTATTATACATAATGAGATATAAACACCATTTGCGGAAGCGATGCCGAATGCTATGCCGATTGCATTCCTCTTCTCATTCCGTATCCCGCTTTTAACAACCAGTAAAAAATCAGGACCCGGACTCAGAAGGGCAAGAAAATGTGCAGCAACAGCTGTAATAATAAGTGTACCGGAATTTGACATAATAAATCACCTGACTTATTATAATCTCAGTTTTTTCTTGCACGATAGAATAATCTTGCTATAATAAAAAAATAATATGGTTATCCATGAAAACCGACAGAACAGTTTATTCGGATTTTCATTTCTATATAGCCGGCATGTATTCATTTAGAATTATTCATGCCGGAACAGGGTTAGATTCCTGATTTTTCATATCTCATATATTTGGAATTGACTTATTGTAAAATCCCTGTACCTGTTCATACATCAGTAAAACCGGGTTTGTTGATGAAAAATATATTTTACATATTATGCATTTTATCCCTTTTCTCCTGCACCATGTATAAACCCATGGAGAGAAAGCTCAATGCAGATCTGCCTGAAAAGTTCGAGCTCTACAGTGAAGGAGAGGCAGACTCCGGAAAGTGGTGGAAATCCATTAAATCGGGGCAGCTTGATATTCTCATCGAAGAGAGCCTCCGAAACAACCTGACAGTTCTGCAGGCCTTCGCTTCTGTGCAGAAAGCATGGGCAGTGTCCATAAAGGAAGGATCTGAAAAATTCCCAACGCTTGAATACCAAGGCAGCTCCTCCATTGCACGGACAAAGGAAAACAACACACAGGGGAAAAAAGAGACAAGGTCATACTCCGCCGGACTTGCAGCCAGCTATGAAATTGACCTCTGGGGAAGGATAAGCTCCCTTGCAAAATACTCTAACTACAAATTCAAAAGTTCAGCAGAGGACCTGTTCTCTTCGGCAATATCCGTGAGCGCCGAAGTTGCCCAGACATGGTTTAAACTTATTGCAGTTGAGGCAAAGATAAGGATTCTCAGGGAACAGCTTGAAACGAATAAAATCATCGAAGAGATAACCGAACTGCGGTACAAGAGAGGCCTGTCAACGGCTCTTGATGTTTTCCAGCAGAGACAGACAGTAGCCTCTATTATGACAAAATTTCCCCTCTACGAGAATGAGAAGATAAAGCTCTTCTACCAGCTTTCCCTGCTCCTGGGAAGAAACCCCAAAAGCGGCTTTCTGGAAATACCTGCAGAATTCCCGAAAATGCCCGCTGTGCCCTCATCGGGCATACCGGCACATCTTCTGGCAAGGCGCCCGGATGTACGCAAGGCAGGCTATGACCTGAAATCCGCAGACTGGTATGTGAGTTCGGCAAAGGCCGACAGGCTTCCGGCCCTGAGGCTTACAGCTTCATATTCCTTTCAGTCTGACCGCGCGCCTGAACTCTTCGACAACTGGATAGCCAATCTTGCGGCCGGACTCACAGGACCCATTTTCAACGGCGGCTATAAAAAGGCGGAGGTCATGCGGGCACGGTTTGAAGCTAATGAAAAACTCGCTGCATACAGAGCCGCCGTACTGGGTGCAATCTCCGAAGTACAGGGTGCACTTGTGACTGACAAAAAACAGAAAGAGTACATGGATGCCCTGGAAAAACAGTATGAAGCCGCCTCTATAACATATAACGAAGCCATTGAATACTACAGAAGAAGCGCCACAGACTATATAAACGTACTCACAGCCCTGAACACAAAGCAGGGGCTTGAACTCACACGTATCGATGCAAAACTTGACTACTGCCTGAACAGAATCTCTCTCTACAGATCACTGGGAGGAACTTGGATGATGGAACAGTACAGAATAAAAACCGGATACAGGGACAGAAACTGATGGATAACATGAAGATGAAAAAGAGACTTCCCCTTATAATGCTGGGAATAGCAATACTCGTTGTTTCAGTGGGGATCTCAAAATACTTTTTATCCAGCAAAAAAAAACCGGGCAGAAAACCGCCCGCATCCTATGTGCCCTCAGTTGAGGTAATAAAAATAAAGCCCTCAGGCACATTTATAAACATACCGGCCATGGGTAAAATAGAGGCTGACGAAAAAGTTTCCCTGAAATGCCAGGTTTCGGGAAAGATAACCTGGACTTCTCCAAAACTCACAGACGGCGGGATATTCAGAAAAGATGAAACAATACTGAAACTTGATGCGCGGGATTATGAACTTGCACTGACTCAGCAGCTTGCTGTTCTGGAAAATGCCAAATATGAACTCGCCCTTGAACAGGGGCAGCAGGATCTGGCCAGAAGGCAGTGGGAACTGCTGGGGAAAAACCTGAAATCAACGGAACTTGAAAAGAGACTCGCCCTCAGGGCGCCCCACCTGAAACAGAAACTGGCATCCCTCAGCTCCGCAGAAGCCTCCGTAAAACAGGCACGCATAAATCTGGAAAGAACTGTCATTAAGGCTCCATTCAACTGCATAGTCAGCAGTGTCCAGGTATCAAGGGGTGATATCGCTTCAACAGGATCGACTCTTGCTGTAATAACAAATATTGACTCATACGATCTGGTCGCTTCGGTTCCCATTGACTCTGTTAAATGGATATCCTTCCCGTCCTGGGGCAAATCAGGTTCACCGGTAACTCTGAAGTCCGGTTCAGGCAAGTCCTACTCAGGTTCTGTGAAAAAACTTCACAGCGCACTGGAGGATGAGGGAAGGATGGCAAGGATCACAGTTGCAATACATGATCCGCTGGGATTTTTGCGATCCGGCCGCCGCATAAAGGATTCTCTTCTCATAGGAGAATACATCTCCTCCACTGTAAAAGGAGCATACATCGGCGGAATAACGAAAATACCTGTTCAGAGTATACATGACGGAGACACAATCTGGGTCACAGACAGTCAGGACAGGCTTTCCCTAGTTACTGTCAGATCAATCTGGCGTGACAATGACTTCATATATGCCGACAACCTGAAGGGTGACCTTGAGCTGATAATTTCAGACATAGCAACACCTGTAAACGGACTGAAACTCAATGTTCTGAGAGAGAAAAAGAAACTTTCCATGGATAAAAAACTATGAGCATAAAGGACCGCGGAATCATAGCATGGATGGTGAACAATTCGGTCACCGCAAATCTGATCATGCTAATCCTTCTCATAGGAGGAATCCTCTCCCTTAACATTATAAAGCAGGAAGTCTTTCCGGAGATTGAGTCTGACACTGTGCAGATTTCTGTTTCATACCCGGGAGCATCTCCTGAGGAAATCGAGAATGGAATAATTCAGCCCGTAGAAAATGCAATCTCCGGCCTGGATGGAATAAAGGAGATCACATCCACAGCTTCTGAAAATTCCGCAATCATTTACGCGGAACTTCTTTCAGGAGCTGACCAGAGAAAGGCACTGCAGAACATAAAGGATGAGGTGGACGGAATTACCACTTTCCCGGGAGATGCAGAGGATCCGGTTGTAAAAATGGTATCGAGAAAGCGGCACGTTGTGTCTTTCATACTCTACGGCGATGTATCAGACAGGGTTCTCCATCACACAGCTGAAATAATAAAGGACATGCTCCTTGATGATGAAAAAATAAACCAGGTTGAGTTTGTAGGAGTGAGGGACTATGAAATAAGCATTGAGGTTTCCCAGGAAAATCTCAGACGGTACAACACCACACTGGGAAAACTCTCCGACATAATAAGCTCTTCCACAATTGAAATTCCGGGCGGAGGGATAAAGACCAAGGGCGGAGAAATTCTGCTCAGGGTAAATGAAAGAAGAGACTACGGAAGGGAATTTGCCGAACTTCCTGTAATAACCACAAAGAACGGTTCAGTTATTAAGCTCGGTGAAATAGCGAAGATTAAGGACGGATACGAGGATACAGATTCCTTTGCCCTCTACAACAGCAAGCCCTCTGTGGAAATACAGGTCTATTCACTTGAAACAGAGAAACCCATAGCTGTGGCAGATGCCGCAAAGAGCAAGGTTGAGGAGATCTCAAAGATTCTCCCCCCCGGCCTGAAACTTGAAGTTCGCTATGACAGGTCAGACATCTTCAAACAGAGGATAGTACTGCTTCTGTCCAACGGAGCGATGGGACTTGTTCTTGTAATTCTTGTTCTGGGAATATTTCTGGAGTTCAGGCTTGCATTCTGGGTAATGATGGGCATACCGATTTCTTTCCTGGGGTCACTTTTGTTTCTTCCGGCCCTTGGATCGTCCATAAACATGATTACGCTATTCGCATACATAATTGCACTGGGTATTGTCGTTGATGACGCCATCGTAATAGGTGAAAATATTTACCACTACCGCCAGTCGGGCATGTCCGCAATCGAAGCGTCAATAAAGGGAGCAAGGGAACTGGCAGTACCTGTTGTATTCAGCATTCTCACAAACATAGTGGCATTTCTTCCTATCAGTTATATTCCCGGCGAAATGGGAAAAATATTCGGCATGATCCCGGTAATAGTAATTACTGTTTTTCTTATTTCGCTTTTTGAATCGATTTTCATTCTCCCTGCACATCTTGCCCATTCACACAGAACTGAACGCAGCGGAATAAGAGCCACTATTCACTCTCTCCAGCAGAGGTTCAGTACAGCATTCCACAGATGGGTGCGTGAAAAATTCGGGCCATTTCTCGGGTTCACCCTTCACCACAGATACCTTACACTGCTTATCAGCCTGAGCATACTCGTAATATCTGTTTCGTATGCCCTTTCGGGCAGAATGGGTTTCACACTTTTCCCCCGTGTGGAGTCTGATTATTCAAGAGCCACTATTGTCATGCCATACGGTACTCCTGTCGAAAAGACACTTGCTACCGCAAAACTTGTTGTTAAGGGGGCGGAGAAGACCATTGCCGGCATCGGTTCCAATGAACTTGTAAAAGGTATTTTTACAGAGATCGGATCAGGCGGCAGCCACAACGTATCAATCAGGGTATTCCTTGCTGACCCTGAAATACGGAACAAAATAATAAGCAACCAGGAATTCACAGCCCGATGGAGAAAAAATGTCGGAAACCTCACTGGAATTGATACCATAAAATTTCAGTCCGATTCCGGCGGGCCAGGTTCCGGCTCCTCACTTACAATTCAGCTCAACCACAGGGATATTAAGACACTGGAGCAGGCAAGTACGCAACTTGCCTATGAACTGAGCAAATTCTCCATGGTCCAGGATATTGATGACGGATTCCAGAACGGAAAGGAGCAAATCAGCTTCAAAACAGGTACAGAGGCAAAATCACTTGGCCTTACTCCACAGTACATTGCCCGGGAGATACGAAATGCCTATTACGGCAAGGAGGTTCTCAGCCAGCAGAGGGGCAGAAACGAGCTCAAGGTCATGCTGAGGCTCCCGGAAAAGGACAGAAAAAATGAATACAGTATTGGAAACCTTGTCCTGATTTCTCCCTCGGGCAAGGAGGTTTACCTGAAAGATGTCGTCAGGTTTGAACGGGGCCGCGCCTATACTGAAATAAACCATTCCCAGGGCAGAAGGGTCATAAAGGTAGAGGCCGATGTAGTTCCCAGGGAAAAGACAGATGAAATTATTGCAGAGCTGAAGGAGCGGATTCTTCCGGAACTGACTGAAAAATACTCGGGCCTTAAGTATACATTTGAAGGTAGGCAGGCGGACATAAGGGAGAGTATGGGTACCCTGAAAACAGGATTTGTCTTCGCGCTCATTGCAATTTTCACTCTCCTTGCTATACCATTTAAAAGTTATTTTCAGCCCATAATAGTCATGGTGAGCATCCCCTTCGGTATAATAGGAGCCATAATCGGCCATGTCATGCTGGGCTATCCCCTAAGCGTCATAAGCATGTTCGGAATAGTTGCCCTGTCCGGTGTGGTAGTAAATGATACACTGGTACTTGTGGATATGGCAAACAGGCTAGTACGGCATGAAAACATATCACTCGTAAAGGCCATATATGAGGCAGCCATCCAGAGGTTCAGGCCGATTATCCTTACAACGCTGACCACATTTTTCGGACTTGCACCGATGATATGGGAAACTTCCAGGCAGGCAAAATTTCTCATACCCATGGCAATATCTCTCGGGTTCGGTATACTATTTGCCACACTGATCACTCTCATACTCGTGCCTTCTCTTTATCTTATTCTGCACGATATAAAAGTTTTACTGGGCAGGGAGGAAGCCTGACAAGGCACCGCGCCCTGTCCTGTATTTCACGATATTATTTTTCACATTTAGCTATGCCGTTCACGCCAGATCTCTGTTATCTGTTATCATTGAATTTATCACGAATAGGGTCACATTTGGTATATTTTTCATGGAGGAGAGTGCCGTGCCAAATTACTGGGAGAAAAAATCCGGAGACAGAACCTGCTATTCCAGATCCTTGACAATTAAGTTCTTGTGGGATCACATTTCGGTTCAGGCCACACCGACAATGCCGGGACCTGCAGTATAGATGAATTCTTAAACGGTACCTTTAACGAAATTGTCCGTGACGATCTCGGGGAGGAGATTCTCTGTGATATCCTGAAGTACCTCCATGAAAGGATTAGTATTCTGAAAACAGGGAGAGAATTATGAAATTTCTGTATTCACACATCTGTTCTGCCATGTTTCTTGTCATGTTTCTTACAGTTGCATGCACATCAACTTCTTCAGGGAAAAAATTCAGAACCATCTGCAGTGAAAAAATCTCCTTCAAAGAAACTGAATTTTTTAGACCCGGTTTCTGCGGCGCCGATTCATACCGTGTGCTATCACAGGGAATCCCGGAATGGTCACTGACAGACCGCAATAAACGCAGATCAAGTTCCCTGAAAGCTGCTGTCATTGCCGCGAGATACCGCTTGATCGGCAAATTTGAAGGTGCATGCATTGAAACTTGTGTATACAACTGCCCTGATTTTACGAAGAAAAAACTCTGGCTGAAAAAAATCGCCCATGAGATTAAAGCCTCACCCGGGAAAATCCTCTTCAAAAACTGGGACAGCAATGATCAATGCACTATTATATTTGAGTTCACCAGGCCGAAACTTAAAGGTGAATTTGATAAATGCGGTGAAGAGTAAGGCAAAGAGTTTTATACTATTTCTCTGATAAAACGCTTGACATCACACAAATGTATGCTATTTTTATGTTTAGTTATATGGAGATGAATTATGGCCAAGGCACTTACTGAAAAACAGCAGCTAATCTACGATTTCATACGGGATGCGATAAACGAATCAGGCTTCCCCCCTACAGTTAGAGAAATCGGTGACAGATTCCAGATAACAGTAAAGGGCGCCTATGACCACCTGAAGGCAATTGAGAAAAAGGGTTTCATTCAGACCCAGCAGAATAAGTCCAGGGCAATTGTACTTCTCGGTGAAGAAACAGAGACATCACATGGAGACAATATCTCAATTCCGGTTGTGGGACGTATTGCCGCCGGTGTTCCGATACTTGCAGAAGAGAACATTGATGATCATATTACATTTCCGGCTTCAATGCTCGGCACAGGCAATTTTTTTGCCCTTCTCGTTTCAGGTGATTCAATGATTGAAGGCGGGATAAACGATGGAGATATCGCTATAATCAGACAGCAGGATACAGCAAACAACGGTGACATCATTGCCGCACTTCTTGACAATGAAGCCACCTTGAAGGAATTTAAAAAACTAAGTGATCACGTCGAACTTATTCCCCATAACAGTTCCTATGAACCGATAAAAACCAGGGATATTTCCATACTGGGAAAGCTGGTGGCTATTTTCAGACAGTACTGATCCAATTTTATAGTGATACTCCATCCGCAAAGTCACTTAAAAAAAAGGTATAACTGTTCATTTTCAGGAAATTAAAAGTAACAGCATTACCCCCAATCTCTCCCTGGAAAGCCGGCCTTTTATTTGAGGAAGTCATCAAATTCAGAGATAAAATCACTGAAGTTTCCGCTTTCCTCAACAAGCCTGCCAAGTTCGTATGTAGATAGTGCTATCGGTGTTCATATTGGGAGTTGGCATTATACTTATAATTCTAATGACTATCCCATGCTCCTGCCGATCCAGAAATTTCCCCTGGTACCATCGGCATTGCAGTTCTTCTTTTTTATTTGACATTCACAACATTAAGGTTCTAATGTAGCAAATCAAATAATCATTTCCGGTAATATGCTGCAGAAAATAATTATTACAATACTGTTTATACCAGTTCTCGCATCTCATCTCCCGGCAAAACCTCTTGCCGGTGTTGCGTTGATAACATCAAATAACGCCAGAGCAGGAGCCATTGCAGACCTCTTTGAAAGGCATATTATTTCCATACTTAAAAAAACAGAGATATTTTCAACAGTTGAATACGGTATAATAAAGAAAGAACTGCAGAAATTCAGCTGCACATCTGAACGGTGTGTACTCGGATTTTCCAAAAGCGCGAAATTTTCATTTCTTGTTACCGGCAGTGTTACAGACCGTAACGACTATATTACTGTAGAACTTTCAGCCTACGGCACAATGCCTCCCCATGACAGCAGATTAATAGCTGACAGAAGGGTTAAAATTAAACTGAAATACAATCTCACATCACGGGAATTCAGCCTTATTTCCGAAGAGCATGCAGGTAAATTCATATCATCTGCCCTAAAACATTTCAAAGAACCTGTTTATATAAAAAACAGCAGGCCCGATACTGCCCGGAAACTTTCCGGCACATACAGTTTATATATCGCTGAAAACGGTTTTACAAGGGAATATGGAAAAGTCACTGTCCGGGACGGTATAATAACAGAACCTGTTGATGAAACAAAAAGTCCCTTTATTTTAATTTCACATGACAAAAAAGCTGAAGACATCTCTGAATACTATACCAATGAAAAAAGAAAAATAGTATTCAAAAAAACATCCCTCTACGATACTTTTTACTTCATGCTGTTCACTGCCCCTGCAAGCGCCACCATGCCATTTGCCTCTCCGGTTCTTGGATATTCGGCTCAAAACGACTGGCAGGGGCTCGGCCTTTGGGCGGTAAATGCCTCTCCATACCTCTATGGTGAAGCCAGGGGATTTATCAACAGACCTTCAAAACTCAGGTCTGAAAACAGGGATATTACCAGAGATGACATGGCCATGAACTACTTTGCCTGGTATATGCTTCTGGCCGGGGGAACCCCGCTGTTTATTGATGCCTTTTCACATGATTACCTGAACAGGGCATCATATTTCAAGGACAAATATGACCTCATGGGAAACAGCTACACCGCCGCCTGGCTTTCTCTTATCAGCAACGGAGGCGGGCATTTTTACAGAGGCAGCAGATCGTGGGGGTATTTCTATTTTCATCTGAACAATATTCTCCTTTACATGACCTTGAGAGAATATGTTCAGCCTGAAGAGTACAACAGCACAACAGGAGCCTATGAAAAACAGTCACGTAACAGTAAAAGCGCAGCAATATGGGGCTCTGTTCTGGCTATATCCAAAACAGTAGAGATAATACACGCAGTATATTCAAACGACCGCATCGAAAACGGCCAGGAAATTACAGGGGGATTTTCAACAGAACCTGTCTTCTCCTTCGACTACTCCGGCAAACCTGTATACGGCCTTAACTTTACATTCAGGTACTGATTTTGGAAGAACTCTCCTCCATAATAAAAACCAAAACCGAAAAACTGCACAGCATTATTTTACCCTTAAAAAAAGTATGTATTGCCTTTTCAGGCGGTGTGGACAGTTCCCTCATCGTGGAAACATGCAGAAATATAAATATACCCTTTCTTGCTGTTTCTGTGAAAAGCGAATTTCTTTCGGAAGCTGAAGAGAAAAACATTGTTGCGGCAGTTAACAAATACTGTTTTAACCATAAGTGGATTGAGGCATCACTCCTTCAGAATTCGGATGTATCATCTAATCCGGAACTGAGATGCTACCACTGCAAAAAACTGATTTTTAAAAAAATTGCCCTTGCAGCTGCCCAATATGGTACTGACAAAATACTCGAAGGGAGCCATTCAGATGACCTTGAAGACTACCGGCCTGGATCGGCAGCAATTAAGGAACTCGCTATAACAAGTCCCCTTGCACTGGCCGGTTTTACAAAGCAGGAAATACGTGACCTTGCCAGATATTACGGCCTTGATAACTGGAACAAACCTTCCATGCCGTGTCTGGCCACAAGAATTCCCTACAACACTCCAATTACAGAAAAAAAATTGAAGGAGATTGAAGTTGCCGAAAATTTTTTGTTTTCACTTGGATTCAAAACCGCAAGGGTAAGGCATCACGGGACAGTTGCAAGAATCGAGGTTGATGAATCTGACTTTTACAAGGTTCTCAGTCCGGGAACAAGAGCCGAAATAACGGCCAGACTTAAAGAAACCGGTTTTGAATATGTTTCTCTCGATATTGAAGGATACAGATCCGGCAGTATGAACCGTGAAATAAACAGTAATCCCCAATGAACCTTTAACTTGTTTTAATGAAGGAGAGATCCACGGGTGAACATGTTCATAAACATGCCACCGTATACACTTAGAGTCCCCTGAATACCGGAGAAATTAACATTATCTATGAGGATCGGATAGTATGCGGAACCGGAACAATAAAAACACACTGCAATTCATGAAGGAAATAAGTCACTGTATATTTTTTTAACATTTTCGTGCAGGGCGGCAAGCGCTTCCAGTCCTTCTATTTTAAAATACTCAAGAGTTGATATATCGATATATGAATAATAGTATTTCCTCTCTTCAACCCCGCATAAAAGATTTGCGAGATTGACCAGGTATGTAACTGCCGAATATTCCTCATCTATTAGACTGGGTGTGTGGTGATTTCCGATTGTTTCTATAAGATACTGCGGGAGATTCCATTTTTCAGAAATGACCCTTCCAATCTCTGAATGACTTATTCCGATTGAAATCTCCTCCATAACTGTTGTAGTAACTATCTGTCTGTCTCTGATAATGTCTGCAATCATCTGCAGTGATTTCATATCAACAGCTAGCAGTATTACCTTTCCAAGATCATGAAGCAGGCCCGCAAGAAATGCATTTTCTCCGTCTTTTTTCAGGTTATATATCCCTGAGATAATTCTGGAGTATGCCGCAACCTTGTTGCAGTGTTCCCATATCTCCTCAAATTTATCATACCTGCTTTCAAGAATCTTCCTGGCACTTGTTGCAATGAGTATTGACTGAAGGTTTTTTATACCTATTGTCATAATTGCAGGTTCTATTTCCGCCACCCTGGAAGAACATATGAAACCAGCTGAATTCGCCATTTTAATAACATCTGCCGATACTGAAAGATCGTGCTCAATCTTTTCAGCAAGTTCCTTAATGGATACATCACTGTTCCTGCACATTTCCATAAGTTCTATAATATTTTGGGGGAATGTAGGAATTCCGTCAATCTGCTGGAGAATCAGGTCCTTGATTTTATTGGAAACTTCAATGGGCCTCACGCTGCAGGGGATAAACAGTGAGGCAACTGTCTCATTTCCAACAGACTTTATTGAGAACGAATTGTTTGAAAGCCCCATATTCCTCATACACATGAGAATGAGCACCAGTCCAAGTCCCGCACCCTCCTTTTCATCACCCATTTTTTCAAAAATATCAACAAGATTATCATTTTCCATGGCTACTGCGATCCTCTGGTTTATCCTTGTCACTTCCTCAGGCAGAATAACCGAATTATTCGCCACTTCAAATATTAAACCTTCAGAGGAATTCTTCACAGTGAGGGATATGTGCATGTCATATTCCTTAAGAAAATCATGAATCAGTTCAAAATCACCTATAATTGTCTCTCTGAAAAGATTCATTCCCATTTCATAATCCTCATCACTGGATATATCCAGACCGTTCATTTCAAAAAAGACCCTCTTTGCATTAGCCTTGAGGGAATTGATTATGAGTTCGCGGATTATTGTGAGGACGGAATAAAGAAAATATAATTTATCATATCTGGCAAGAACACCTGCGACTATGGTATTTATTCTGTTATTTGTTTTTTCATTTATAAATTTGAACCTGAATTTAATGTCCTTCTTCAGATTGATTCGCTTCATGATTTCATTAAAATTGATGTTCATTCAAATACCGTAAAATTGCATAATCCAAAACACCATAACCGGCCAGATAAAAATATCTTGCTCTTTAAAACAACATGATGTTATATATACTTTAATATATTTGACAAAATTTTGCTACTAAAATATTCATAAAGTGCATCAAATTATACTGGAGTTTTAAGGAAATGCAGATCAGACTCTGGGGAGTGAGAGGCTCACTTCCGTCACCAATAAACAATCATGAATACAGGGGAAAACTCAAAAGGGTTCTTCAATCTGCAGTTGAAAAAAAACTCAGTTCTGCAGACGACATTGATTCATTTATGGACAGTCTGCCCGACGAGATCGGTCATGTATTTGGCGGAGACACAACATGCGTTTCAGTAAGATCCAATTCAGGAAATATATATATTCTTGATGCGGGAACAGGTATCAGGCGCCTTGGAGATGAACTTATGGAAGGCGACTGCGGCAAAGGCAAGGGGACTGTAAACATACTCTTTACACATAATCACTGGGATCATATTCAGGGGCTCCCGTTTTTCCGTCCCATTTACGTTCCTGGTAACACTTTGAATATATATTCACCCTACCCTGATCAGAAAAAGCATCTTGAAAACCAGATGAATCCTCCCCATTTCCCTGCGAAATTTGAAGACACACTGTCAGCCAAGAATTATCATCTTCTGGACAGATCTCCTTCAAAAGTTGTCGAACTTGAAGATGACCTTAAAGTAAGTATATATCCCCTGAAGCACCCACAGGGATGCTATGCCTATAAATTCTGCCAGGCAGGTAAGACATTCATATTTGCAACCGATACGGAATTTACAGGTGAAATTATAGAAAACATCGATTCAAAAACAGATTTCTTTAAAAATGCCGATCTCCTCATTCTAGACTCACAGTATACCCTTAACGAAGCCTTCCTGAAAGTAGACTGGGGACATACAAGCTATACCATGGCTGTAAACTGCGCCATAAACTGGAATATAAAAACACTGCTCATGACACATCACGAACCTGCATATTCCGACGACATACTGCAGGAAAATTATAAACTTGCCTTGAGCCATGCGGACATGCTGAATAACAGCACCACTAAAATACTCCTGGCAAGGGAGGGAATGATCTTTGATCTTTAGAACACTGATCATATTCTGCATTTTCATATCCTGTACCGTTTCTCTGTACTCTCAACGTACTAAATCCAGTCTAAGTGCAGGTGAGCAGCGCCATGCGGAGAGATCACTCAAAAATGCACGGTACTTCATTGAATTCCTCGATTCCACAGTTTCAAATTCAGGTACAGATGAAGAGAAAAATCTTTTTATTGAAGCAGTTAGACGAGATACAATCAGCCGTATCCTGTACATGAAATTTGCGTTTCACGATTCATTTACTGAAACCAAAAAAAGCCACATCATAATAATTCAGCTCCTTCAGAAACTCATTGCCAGAGAAACATCCGGTGCCAGAGAACTTCTCAATGATTTTGCCAGAGAAGTTTTCAAATCCGGAATAAGCCAGTCAAAAAAATACATTGCCCTGGGATACAGGTCTCTGAAATGGTCTGAGAAAACAGGCATAATGGCGGATAATTTTACTGAGAGCAATTACTCCATAAGAATTTATGAATACATCACTGCATTGAAAAGGGCAAAATATGCCAAGAGATATGCAATACTGGCCATCATCCACTGCCGCATCGAACCCTGGCACAGACTGAAAGCGGACTATGGAAGTTTTGATAAAATACAGAATTACATTAATAAATATTTATCCGACATGAAAGATAAAATCACCCCCATTCACAGGGACAACTATTACATGCTGAACAATACATCACAGTATAAATATCTCATCAACAGCCCGGGGCTGGAGGAAATCCCGGAATACAAAGAATATCTCAGGAAGCTGTAAATCATGAAAATTAATTTTCCAACAACACTATTACTATCACTCATATTAATATCATGCGGCAAGGATATTACAGGTGATGAACTGTCAAAATCCGGATTCTATTCCACCCCTGCAGGGATAATCTCTCAATTTTCAAACAAACAGTCACAGGACTATAGGATAAACTACCTTTTAGGAAAGGCCTTTTTCGAGAAAAAGGACTACAAAAAGTCTATTTTTTATTTTGCAAACAGCTGCTTTAAGTCCAAACAGAATTTTAAACTGAGACTATTCCCACAACCTGTTTATTCCTTTGTCGACGGATTCCATTTTAAAAGCCCCTATTATGATGATTCCATCTTTCATATATCAAAACTTTTTTACACATACAGGGAATATAAATATGTTATAAAATTCATTGAACTCATGGACAGCTGCGACACTGCCCTTTACAGGGATGCAGTCATACTTAAATCCATGTGTCTGGAAAAACTCAACAGAGACAATGAAGCAGTTGAACTTCTGCGGAAGACACTGGAGAAATTCACTGATTCCGGATCATCGGCACTTATAAATATCAGAATCGCATCCATTCTTGAAAAAAATAATAACTACAAAAGGGCTGCCGCTTCCTATCTGAACATACTAACCAAAGGTTCCGACAGATGGCATAACTCCCTTGCTGCTGACCACATTCTCTATATGGTCAGGGAAAAAAAGGCAAAGTTCAGAGAAAAGGATCTGATCCTAACTGCAAAGGCTCTTGCAGATTCAAAAAAATATAAAAATGCTTCTGAAATCATCGAATCAAAATTATCTGCATCGACTGGCCGTGAGATCGAATCACTTAAAATTTCTGTATACACAAACACTGCCCCGTCAAAGGCTGAATCACTTCTAAAACAGATGAAGGAGAAGACTTATTTTCAGTCATTAATGCTGGACTACGCCAATGCCCTCTGGGACAGAGGCAGTAAGGGAAGAGCGGTAACTCTCTACCGAGAAATTATAGATAGAGGAAAAGCGGACAAGGACATTGCAAGGAGAATTCTTACCCGCCTCTCCTACTACTATGATGACCGTAATAACCCTCTGCTGGTGAACTACATGACCAAATATGCCGAACTGTTCCCAGGAGACAGCCAGACTCCCAAATTCTACTGGTTAATGGGAAGATACAATTTAAGAAAGACTTCAATAGAAAATGCCCTGAAATACTTTAACATAGTTATAGACAAATATCCGGAAAGCACCTACAGTGCAAACTCATCATACTGGAAACTAAGGATTCTTAGAGCCTCAAAAAATCCGGCAGAAAAGGAACAGATAAAACTCCTTTCCGGTATGCACTACTACAATCCTTCATCTCCTTACACACTCAGGGAGATTGAGGCTCTGTCAGCCAATATGACAGGCCGGTCCATACTTGATAAATACAAGTCTGAAAAAAAGAAGGAGAATTACATGGGAATGCTCCTGTATACTTCAATGCTTTTTATTAAAAACGGATACAGTGATGCTGTAAAGACCATGAAAAATGATTTTCCAGATAATTTTTCATCAAAATTTACAAAATTCCAGGAGATAATAAACAAGGGGAAATACAGATCCTCCATGGAGAAAAAACTCATGGCTCTGGAAAAGTACTTTGCAGTTGGCGATGAGGATGCCATCAAAAATGAGATTTCCATGATTGATAACGGTGAAGAGGACAGGGAATACGACATTGCCCTGACATATGCACTTTTCGGAAAAAAATATCACAATTTCTTTTTTAGTTCGTCATACTCTTTCAAAATAATAAACAGGGAGAAGGCAACGGAATATCTTCCCTTCATGGACAAAGCCACTGCCAGAATGCTCTATCCCGCAGCATTTATTGAATGCATAAATTCCGCAGCCCGTGCATATGGACTCAAAAGATCGACCATACTTTCCATGATAAAGGCTGAATCATACTTTATTCCCGGTGCAGTATCGCCTGTGGGAGCCAGGGGACTTCTCCAGCTCATGCCTCCCACAGCATCAGGCATTGCCAAAAGTCTCAAAATCAGGAAATACGATCTTCTTGATCCATGCACATCAATCAAGTTCGGCGCTGACTATATAAAATGGCTTGAAAAATACTACAAAGGCCGAATCGAATACATGGTCGCCGCATACAACGCAGGAGCCGGTAATGTAAACAACTGGATAAAAAAATACTCAGGAAAAGATATGGATTATTTTACTGAGTTCACACCTTTTAATGAAACAAGATATTATATATATAACACTCAAAAATTCAAGATTCAGTACGAAAGCATTGATAAGGGAGGCCTGACTGATTAGATTATTCTATGGTAAAATATATCTTTATAATATTAATCTGTTTATTTTCCGCGGGTCATGCAAAAAATGCTGAAATTTTCTGCGGGAGAATTGTGAATTATTCCGGGAAATGTTTACTGAACGGGACTTATATTTCGGAAGAAAAGACACTTTACATAAAGAGTAAAGATCTTGTATCCATAGCTCAGAATTCTTCAATGGACATATTACTAAATGACGGTACAGCATTAAGATTTCATGGCCCTGCATCAGCGGTAATTGTCCATTCCAAATCCGGCCAGGGCGATCTCCCTACTTATATAAAAATCTTTTATGGGAGAATAAAGATCATACAGAGGAATTCATATCTCAAGCATTCACTCACTGTCATAACAAAAAATTCCATCATTAAATCAGTAAATTCTTCATTTGATATGGTCTCTTCATTAAAAAAAGACATAATTCTTTCGAGAAGTGGACAGTTCGGCATTGCAAATATAAAAGAGGTCCTCAACACTGCTCTTATAGTAAAATCAGGCTACCTCGTCACAGTGGATGAATCAGCCGCACCATATATTACAGGATATCTGGAAAGAAAGAACAGAAAGTCCTGGATTTTTTCACACAGCATATCGGATAATAATGAACACATTACAGAATATAAAACAGAAAACGGCATAGTGGAATGGATGCTTTCTCCGTTAAAATAAAAATTTCATATCCCTTCATCCTGTTGTCACTATTCCTTATTTCTTCATGCATAAGCGGAAACCTTTCTCAAGATGATGAAAAAAAAATCTCAAAAGAAATAGTTTCCATAAAAAATAAGTATCAGAAATCTGACTGGGAAGACAAAATCCGGCTCATTAAAAATATCGGTGAATATAAAAATAGTAAAAGCCACGATATTGTTCTTCAATTCTTACTTGAAGCACTGAGCAGGGAGCCGCATTCAAGGGTAAAAATTGAGGTTTTGAAGGAGCTTGAATACTTTAATGATGTAAAAATTATTCCCACTGTTTCTGAAACTGCCGATGACAACCCTGACAAAAATGTCAAATGGCATGCATATAGTCTTCTTGGTAAATTAGGCCATATTCAGGACAAACAGATATTTATTTCAGGTATTAAAAATACAGACTGGCTCGTCAGGGAGGCTGCACTTATTGCCATGCTGAAGGCCTCAACAGAGGATGAACAGAAAAATCTTAAGTCCTATATTATAAGCGGCCTTAAGTCCCACAGAATTTCAACTGTCATTTCAACCATGGAAAGTATTAAAATACAGGACAGGGAAATATTTGATATTCTTAAAAAAATGATATTTCAGAAAAATACCCCTCTTGAAATACTCAGAGGTGCCTTAAAGGGAATAAACGGTTACAGTCTTGATAGCGAAACAGAGGAAAAACTCAATGATCTGCTTCTCCATTGGGATAGCACTGTACGAATACTATCCCTGAGAGCCCTGAAGAAAAATCAGCTTTTGCAGCAGATTTAAATTTTCTTCTCCATTGAAGTATATATTTTATTTTCATTATCCTTCAGGTCTTTTTTATAATCAGGCTTGTAGTCCTCCTGAATCATTTTATCAATTTTATCATTGACCATTTGTTCATTCTTCTTTTTGTCCTTGTCAAGATTCATGGTTTCTCCATAAGCCTTGTACATAAGGAAAAGATTCTTTTTTGAAAGCCTGTAATAGTAAATGGAAGTTATTAGTTTATAGGCAGGACTGGATTTTTCCTCATTAACATACTTGAAATCGTCATAAATGGAATTAGCCTTCTTGTAAGCGTATTTTGCATTATTAAGGTATTTCTCCATAACCATACTTGTGTGCTTGCCGTTTACTTCCATTTCAAGAGTAACCTTTATGCCTCTCTTAATGCTTTTGTTTAGAAAAGCAGTTGAATCATCACGGTACGACTTTGCAAGACGCCTTGCAACCTTGAAAATTTCCTTTTCATTTTCAGTATACTTTTTTGCAGCCTCGGAAACTTTATCCTGAAAATAAAGAGCACTTGCATCTGCATACTGGTCAATGAGTTTCTGGATCTCTGCATCTCCTCCGCCATAATTCATAATGGCAGACCTTAAAAGTTTTATATTTCTGAAATTTTCGTAGCTGAGTCTTTTTACAACAGAAGTGGGCAGATACTTTTCGTTGATCTCCGCCTGATCAGATCCGCTCTGTGCCATGAGCGGACAAAATGAAGCTGTAAGTATAATAATAAATGATAAAAATGCCGAATTTACCTTAAACATAAATTACCCCCGCATGACTGCGTTTATATTTTATCTAAAATTACGTCTGTTTTCAGATTTTTTTTATTGAATGTATTATATAGTATTCACTAAATGGAGAAAGTCAAGAAAAAATGTAATATGCATTATAAAATAGTATTTTACTGGAGATATGGATGAAAATCGCACTTTTGGAATCATCGGGAATCGACAATATAAAAAGAAAAATTTGCGGGCTCTATGTACTCGAAAGAAACATAATAGTTCTTTCACGGTCCGGCTTTGATAGGGTCATACTTAAACTGTCAGAAGAAGAACTTGATTTTTATGAAAGAAAGATAAAGAAGCATATTAAAATTTCAGGCTTTGAAGTCGAAGCCGATTTAAAGGCAACAGTGAAAAGCGGATATTATCTGCTACCTGCTGACATCTTTATACAGCAGCATTACTTTAATGACACAGATAAATACTTTGATAAAAAGAGCGGCAGGTTTATACCGAAAACCACGGATGAGATTTTCAAATTGGAAAATGCTGATTCCATTAAAAAGGGAATTGACCTGATATCAAAATATATCATCGAAAACACAGGGGGATTCATTGCCCAGAAAGTGAACAAAAGAGTATCAATTCCCATAAGCAAAGTTCTCTCAAAAACAAGGATTCACCCCAACTATCTTACTATTGTAAACATGGTAATAGGACTCATGAGTTCATTTATGGTGTTTCTATGCACCTATGACAGCTACAGTGTCACCGAGAAATATCTGCTTATGATTATGGGTGGGTTTCTATTCCAGGCTGCATCTGTCCTTGACGGAGTTGACGGAGAGGTTGCAAAGTTTACCCTGAAGGTCTCAAAACTGGGAGGCTGGCTTGACACATTGAGCGACAATTCGACGCTGCTGCTTTTTTTAATCTCTTCCTCATACCTGTATTACACGGTTTTTGGAGGAATAGTTTCTCTCATTACAATAGGTGTTCTTTTCGCAGGCCTTGCCGTAATGCTCGGCATAATGGTAAGTTACCTGTCAAAATACAGCAATTCAGGTTCACTTGTAGCCTATGACAGGGAATTTCTTCAGAAGCTCCCGGAGAGTGACAGGCTGGTACAGTTTGCATTGAAAATGAAATATATTACAAAAAAAGAGATGTTTTCAATATGCTTTTTTGCCATAGGACTTACAGGATATATTTATATGGTAATTCCCATGGCTTCATTTGTTCTGCTGGCGGCAGCACTGATACTCACGAGAATACATTTCAGGTATATAGGAGAGTTTGCAAAAGAACTGGCAAAATCTAGGAACTAGATTTTGCCTTCTTTTTATGATCAATGTGTATTGCCCGAACCTGTCTTCTTTTAACCTTTGGAGCGCCCTCAGGATTGTATTTATCCTGAACTTCCTCTATTGGATGATCTACAAGCATTTTAACCGCCTGTTCAGCCTTGTTAAGAACATCAATGAGTATAAGGTTTTCCTCAAATGTAAAATCCTGCAGGAGAAAAGCCTCCATTGTTGAATCCTCAGGGCATTGTCCAACCCCCACTCTGACCTTTGCAAATCTTCCTGATTTCAATGCCCTCTCCATTGAATCTACACCTTCATGGACAATATCAGACTGAAGATAATCTATTCTCAGCTCACCGAGCTCAAGGGAGGAATCTTCAACTATACAGATAATATCTTTTACATTTATACGCAAAAAAGAGGCAATATAGAGGACAGATTCGCCAATGAGGTTAATAAAAGTCTGGGGTTTAAGAAGAACAATATCGTTCTTGTTTATCTTCCCTCTGCCTATTACGGACTTCTTTTTTTTAATCCTCACATCTATGTTTTCATTATTGGCAAGAATATCAACTACCTTGAACCCGATATTCTGCCTGTTGTTAGCAAATCTCTCGCCCGGATTACCGAAACCAACTATTAATTTCAATAGAAACTCCTTTTAATAAATTTTTTACTCACAAAAATTAGAAAGTTTCTAAAATTCATACCGGGGAGTATTATCCTCTCCCCGGAATTATCATTACTCAGTTGCAGCAGCCTTGGCTCCTCTAAGTTTTGTTACAGCGGCAATAATGTTTTGAGGATTAGATGTGATTTCGATCTCATCACCATGCTCAATTTCTTTAACATGTATTGAATCGCCTGTATCAAGACCGGAAATATCTATAGAGAACTTTGAAGGAAGGTCTCTTGGAAGGCAGATAACTGAAACTTCCCTTTCTCCATATTTAAGAATACCTCCAAGCTTGACACCCTTAGGAGTACCAACAAGTTCAACAGGAACAATAGTCTTGATCTTTTCTCCCCTTGTAACTTTGTAAAGGTCAAGGTGGATGTATTCTCCTGTTACTCCGTCTTTCTGATAATCTTTTACATAAGCCATAAGGCCTTCGCCTTCTTTTCCTGCAAGGGCAAGGTTAAAGATTACACTCTCAGAAATTCTTCCCTTAAAAAGAATAAAAAGATCCTGCTGTTTAACCTGAATGGCTTCAGCCTGACCATGAGAATACAGTACTGCAGGTACCAATCCTTCATTTCTTAATCTTCTGTTGTTGTTTTTGCCGGTAAGTGTTCTCGACTCTGCTTTTAATACTTTTTCTTCCATTTTGTTTTTTCCTCTTTTCTTTTACTTTCAGTGTACTGATTCAGTACACCTATCATCTATATAAAGAGTGAACTTACAGATTCACCATTATGTATTCTTCTTATTGCCTCTCCAAAGAGAGGCGCTATTGAAAGAACTTTCATATTATCCAAACTTTTATCCTCTTTGAGAGGTATTGAATTTGTAAAGATAATTTCCTTAAAGTCAGCTTTAACCAGATTATCTCTGGCGTTATCAGATAATACAGCGTGAGAAAACAGGCAGTAAACCTCTTTTGCACCTTTTTCTTTAAGTGCAATGGCTGCCTTTGAAATTGATCCGCCCGTATCAACTATATCGTCTATGAGTATACAGTTCTTGTCCTTAACATCCCCGATTACGTGCATTACTGCTGAAATATTTGCTTCAGGCCTTCGTTTATCAATAATGGCCAGCCCTGTGTCCAGTTTTTTAGCCAGAAATCTTGCCCTGTCAACTCCACCTGCGTCCGGAGACACAACAACGACGTCTTCAAGATCCAGGGATTTGAGATAATCTATGGCAATTGGAGATGCATAAAGATTATCAACTGGTATATCAAAGAATCCCTGTATCTGATCAGCATGAAGATCCATCGTAAGAACCCTGTCCGCCCCTGTTCTCTGAATAATATTTGATACAACCTTTGCAGAAATAGGAACCCTGGGTTCAACCTTTCTGTCCTGCCGTGCATATCCGAAATAAGGGATTACAGCAGTTATTCTGCTTGCAGAAGCCCTTAAAGCTGCATCGATCATGAGCAGCAATTCCATTATATTGTCATTTGCCGGATTACATGTGGACTGAATAATGAATACATCACTTGACCTTACATTATCATTCAGCTTTACCGATATTTCAGCATCCTTGAACCGTTTTATTTCTACGGGAGAGAGATTTGTTCCAAGATAATTTGCAATTTCAACGGCAAGCCCCTGATTGGAAGTTCCGCTGAATATCTTTAAAGGATTGGAGTTCATTGAGTTTCCTCACATAATTTTATATATTCTTCCAGTTTTTCCAACTCTTCACGTGTGTTAATACCAGTTGCCTCGACCGAATTTTTCAGAAGCACGGTCTTTACCTTGTATCCATTTTTTAAAATAACTGTTAAAACATCAGGAAGATAGTATTCCCCCTGGGCATTTTCAGTATTTATCATTTTAAGAAAACTGAAAAGAAGTTCACTTTTGAAAATATATGTACCGCTGTTGACCTCTGTGATTTTTTTCTCATCATCACTCGCGTCTTTTTCTTCAACTATACGTTCAAACACCTGACCGTTTCTGACAATCCTTCCATAACCTGTGGGATTTTCAAGATTCATTGTGAGAACAACAGCTCCCACATTATCATTATCGGCTTCTCCTGCAAGAGCTTCAAAAGTCTCAGGCTTCAGGAGAGGAACGTCTCCGCATGTTACTATAACATTTCCCGGGAAATTTCTGTAATACTCCTCAGCCTGCATAACAGCATGACCAGTACCAAGCTGCTCATGCTGCCAGACATAATCCACTCTGTTGCCGAGGGAGTTAACCACTTCATCTCCTCTATAACCGACAACTACTACAGTTTCATTGACATTTGCTGATTTAAGGCTATTAATTACATATTCAATGAGGGGTTTACCACATAGAGGGTGAAGTACCTTGGGGAGTTCGGATTTCATCCTGACCCCCCTGCCTCCGGCAAGTACTATGGCAGAGATATTTTTAATGACACATCTCCTGGAAATTATTCTGAGGCGCAAGGATTCGAACCTTGGGATGCCGAGACCAAAACCCGGTGCCTTACCGCTTGGCGACGCCTCAATAATTATCTTTTACGACAACAGAACACATTTTTCAAAATGAGCCGAGTTTGTCAATTATTTTTTGATTAATTGACTATTTTTGTAATGACCGTCCAGTATTTTTTATTTCTGAATGAATCTCTGAGCTTCTCAGCATCTGCCTCATTTTCAAAAACTGCGAACAAAGTTGAACCCGAACCGGTCATAAGCGAAAATAACGCACCGGCCTTATCCATTTCATCCCTGATCAACTTCAGCACAGGATGCTGTTCAAAAACCACTTCTTCAAAATCATTTCTGAAACATGACTTCCACATTGACATACTACTGAGGCACTGCCTCAGTTCATCCTTTACGGCCATAATACATGGAGCAGGAGCGCCCGTTTTACGGCCCAGCATTCTGTATGCCTGTCCGGTATTTACACTTATTCCGGCATTAACAAGAAGAACATATCCGTCAGAAACTACGTTTACACCTGTCAGAATCTCCCCCCTGGACTCTGCAACCGCGGCACCGTCCATGAGAAAAAATGGAATATCAGAACCTGTCTCGGATGCAGCCTGAAATGCTTTTTCGTCTATGGATCTCCCGAGGTGACGACAGAGCAGCCTGATTGCAGATGCCGCGTCACTGCTTCCTCCGCCCATGCCTCCCCCTGCGGGAATATTTTTTTCAATTTCAAAAACGATTCTCCCGCCATATCCGGTTTTTTCAAGATACTTTCCCGCGGCAATTGCGATAAGATTTTCCCCCCATGGAATCTCCTCCATGAGATATGAGAATTCAGACTTTCCGGGAATTATTTCAATATCAATACATGAAGCACTCTCCGAAAGACTGCATTCTTTTAGAAAGAGTTTATCATGGAGTTCAGTTTTTACCATAATTGAATAGATATCATGGAAACCGTCTTCCCTCTTTCCAAGAACTTCAAGGTGAAGATTAAGTTTCGCATTAGCCCGTTCTTCAATGAGCATTTTATCACACATACGCGCACCATATTTAAAATTAACTTGAATTTCAGTTTCCATAGGAATAGTTTAGAAATATGAAAACACAGGCTTTTATCAACTTTTTTTTGCAAATCTCCCAGTCATACAATTCAAGACGGAAGGTATTTTAGATGAATGAACCCAACTTTCAGAATTTCCATGAAGCTGTAAAGAAGTACCGTAATATAGTTTTGTATATTCCGGGGTCACCCGACCCGGACGCCATGGCTTCAGCATTCGCCCTTCAGCAGCTTCTTAAATATTATTCCATAGACTCGGATATTACCTCGTGCAAGAAGCTTTCTCTTGCCCAGAACATGGAATTTGCAAAACTTCTCAATATACATCTCAAAGACTGTGCCAGAATATCCCCGGAAAAATATGATGCATACGCTGTTACAGATTATCAGAGCAACATAATCAAGGATATAACAGGAATTATCCCCTGCGCTATTCATATAGACCACCATGAAAAAGCAGATAAATTCGAGAAATCCGATTTTTCAATTATAGACCAGAATTCCGGTTCGGCAAGCACTCTGGTTGCCCTTCTCATTAAGGAGATTAATCCTGACTTTGATATCGAAACAATGGAGCGTGTCGCCACTGCACTCATATTCGGAATACAGACAGATACGGACAGGTACACCCATACCTCTAACAGGGATATTGAAGCACTGAAATTTCTCACCCCCTTTTCCATAAAAAAAATAATCAAGCGCCTTAATGTAAAACCCCTGGAGCCTGAGACAATGCTCTGCTACAAGAACGCTCATTCAAACGCAGTAACTTACAAAGACTGGGGAATCTACCCTGCAGGCTATATAAGTATAAAACACCGGGATTCTCTGGCAATCGTTGCAGATATCATGCTCAGGGAGTCGGGGCTAAAAACAGTAATAACATTTGGAATAGTTGAAGATAAAAAAAATGAACAACTAATACTTGATGCATCATTCAGGACAAACAATCCCAAACTTGACCTTGACCGGCTCATAAAGGGCATTACGCCTGGCGGGGGAGCAAGAAAATACAAGGGAGCATTCCAGGTTAAACTGGGATACTTTTACGGCATTACAGAACGGGAAAAATTCCTTGATATAGTTGAAAAAGCCACAGTTGAAAAACTACAGAAAGCAAAGGACGGAAACTATATTCTGGACATAAAGAGTGTCTACAGCGGCTTCATGAAAAAAATTGCATCCTTTCTAAAAAATCAGTGAAACCTTTCCTGAAATTTCAAGAGAAAATACTTCACTGGAAAGGGCTCCGTCGTCTCTGCTGTAATAGCGTTCAAGCATGAATGCCGCATCAAGTTCGCCTTTTACATGTTTATGAAGATTCATCATGAGGCCTGTCTTGAAGTAATACAGGTCATATGGTTCAGGCGACACTGAATTTATATAATCATATCTGTTTATTTCTGTCCTGTATTCAATGGAAAAAACAGGAATACCAGTGAGCTTGTAATAGCCCGATAGATAATCAAAGAGCCAGCGTATTTCTGTATCATAGAGTATTTTAAACTTATACCCATAATCCTTTTCTTTCAGATCAGCCTGTTCCGCCATATTCTCAATATATATATAATCCCTTTCAGAACTGCCTGTATCATAATCAATATATTCACGGTCTTTCCTGTGCCTGTAATCAAGAGATCCTCCCAGCACGAGATTGCTCCTTTCCCATTTGAATTCCAGAGACATTTCAGGCGAAATATTTTTTTCATTTATATTTGAGGTAATAATCTGACTGTCCTTATATGTAAGGCCTATGTTAAGAAAGGAACTATGATGTGATATTCCCGGTTTGTTCGGCCTGAAAAACCAGAATCCCAATATTTCCATGAGGTCTATTCTTGCTGAAGCGCCCGCATTATATGTAACAATCTGTCCCGGAACACCTTCTATATTGGATCTTTCTACTATCTGATTTGCCCCCACATTAAAGTTCATGGTGCCTATGGCTGTTTTAAAATCCGAATTTAAATTAAAATCATCAGCAAGCCTCAGGGAATTATCGTAATTATCGGGAAGTCCGTAATTCCCCATGTCTATACCGCTGTTCAACCTTCCGTACACAGCGTCCCTTCCCTTTCCGTAGTTGCCCCTCCCCCTGTAAAAAAAGCCTGGATAATATGTATACAAATCATATACTGCTGGCGACACATCAGACATGACCCTGGAAAGTCCGAACTCTTCATTGAACATTCCTGTTGACTCCCCCTCAAATGGAACACCTGCTTCTGTTACTGTCGCCTTTCTGTTATAATTCAGAGTCACACCTCTCAGATATTTAAGGAGCCCCATTCTGCCGAATTTGACGGGAATACTCATATTCATATAAAGATTGCTCAGCGCGCTCTTTGTACGGGAAAAACCTGCTCCCGATGAATATGAATCAAAGTCATAATCTTCAAAATCGTATTCACTGTAATCCACTTCAAGTTTGACAACAGGTTTCACATAGAGTGAATCCTTATATCCGACCTCAAGATTCATTACATTTTTTCTAGCCACATATTTCCCTTCGTCATCACCAAAAAAGGGCACATGAAAGCCTCCCCCCATCGTGCCGTATACGCCATAATCTGTCAGGGAATCGCTCTTTTCAAGACCGACAAGCTCCTCCAGAGACCTTCTGAAACACGGCTTCACATAAAACCGGCTGTTTGAATAATCGAGATTAAGAGCAAGATCTGTCCTCTGGCGCTTATCCTGTTCCCTGAGATCCACATATGATGAAAGCACAGATTCTGACAGATCCTGTGAACTTCTTTTTATTGAGTAATCCTTGAAAACAAGCTGCAGAACCGCATCCGCTCTGAGTCTGCCGGAAAAAAAATTTTCAAGAGTCTGGGTGTACTTCAGGGAAGGGCTGTGTGTCATGCGTCTGTAGTATTCATCAAAGGATGAACCTGTTATGGAATCATCCCTCTTATTCTCGTAATCATTCAGTGTGTAAGAAAAATTAATTCTGGGGCCCGAAGCACCGGATGAAATGAAATTTGTAATGAAATTGGCTGTATTGCGCCAGGTTTCCCCCCTGAGATCCTCTGAAACGTCTTCATTTTTACTGTCTGTTTTGAGGTGCTCATTAACAAATTTTAATGTGGCATCCCAGTTCGGCAGAATCTTCATGCTGGCACTGAACTCCTGGTCCCTCTGGCCAGTGTCATTATTCTCCTTGGCAAGTGAACTGAACTGTGCGCTGTTACCTTTTATGAGATATTTGATATTCATGTCGGAGATAACCGGTACTCCGCTTCTGGTTCTATAGAGCGGATTTTTGAATTTGATTTCATTCTCATACCAGTAGGCGCTGCCCTTGAGCGTCATGGGCTCAGAGACATATATATCATTGAGCCAAATGGTTCCGCTTGTCCCTGCTCCGTAAAATACAACCTTCAGATAGGTTATCCTCTTGAAATCCGGATCCCCCGTTGTACTGTACACTTCAATATCCCCGTCTGACGTGTCCTTTAACTTAATGGCAAACTGCTCCCAGGTTCGCAGTATTGAAGGAGAAATTCTGTATTCAGCGTAATCATAGTCCGATGACCCCACTACTATGCCCATGGTTGTTGTGCCCGGAAAGGTCCGTGCATTCATCCAGAGGTTAAGTGTTCTGTAAAACCTGATATCAATAGGTGTACTGAAAGTTCTTTTTATCGAAACGTTGCTGTTTACCCCGGGAATGTCAAAATCAATCTGAAGGGCCGTCTCCCGCTCCTCATTTACTTCGTCGCTGTCAAGATCTCCATAGAGAGATTCATAGACCCCCCGTTTCTCCTTTAAAAATGACTCACTTCTGTAGTCGGAATCATCAATGGTGTTTAAAAGAACCGTCTGTATTCTGTCCGAACTTTCCGTGCCGGCGCCGTCCAGTTCCGGATTTCTCCATTTTGAGCCGACCATTTTGAGCCCGTCCACAAAGAGCCGGCCCTTTGTTCCTGTGCTCTGGACCGCATAGAACCTCAGGGACCTAACCTCCTGAAGCAGTGCAGTTTCAGTGCTGGAGAGACTGCTCCAGTCAATGTAAACCCTGATTTTCTGCCATGACCCGCTTGAAACAGTTACCGATCCCAGATCAACTGTATAGACATTCTCTGTGGTATCAAGAGAACCGTCTCCGTCCTGATCCTCACTGTTCAGCTTTCCGTCACCCTTTGTATCACTGCTGAGCCCCGGGCCTGAACCTACAACTGTAGTGTTGTTGCCATTGAATGTATAGCCGCGGTCTTCAGATGTGCCGTTGTCCGCATCGGAATCAATATAACCGTTTGTGTTTGAGTCCTCTGTATCGAATTTACCGTCACCGTCAGAATCTTCACTGACCTGCCCGATGTCCAGATAGAGGTTTATTACATTCCCTGAATTTGAACTGTCGTGCCTTACCCATAGCTCAACATATTTCAGTCCAGAGAAGTCAACTGCATCACTTGAAAGTTTTCTTGTCACAACAGATACACAGCTTCCCCCTGTAAAATCATAGTCAAAGACAAGGCTTCTCTGGTCATCCAGATCAGTGATGCTGCTGTCTATGTGCCCCGTGGCTATGTTAAATGGCCCGGGCTTGACTGAATAATCCACTGCATAGGGAGAAAATGACTCACCTCTGAGAGTGTCTGTGGATGAAAGACTTCTGTAATAATAATAGTTCAGAATACCCCTGTCAGCCTGGGTCAGCCCCTGGGGCATGGAGGAGAGCTGCCAGTCCTTTTCTGAAAGGGATACAGATACTATCTCCACCGTGGATTCCATATTCTCAATGAGAGCCTTGCCGAAGGTATTTACGGTTCTGTAGCTTTTGGCATACTCACCGTATGCAGTGAATTCAACAGGAACAGTTCTCCTGTGTTCACCGGAAAAAAGATTGTATATGTCCGCAATCCTTGAAGGAGTAAGATGGAGTTTTGCATCCCCTTCAAAAAGAAGTGTCTGGTCTGACTCCTCTCCGATGTCAGGGATCACCCTGGATTCCGCTCCCTTGGAAAGAAGCATGGAACCTCCAACACTGAGGCTTCTGTTCAGTTTATAATCTCCTCTCACTCCACCCACAAAACCGCTGCCCGAGGTACCCTGAGGCAGATACTCGTACCTGATCTCGATCTTTGTTGTGGACGAAATAACAGGATTGTTTTCATCAGTGAATGTCACTATTCCGAGAGAAGTGTCAACAGAGTAAAGAGACCTTGCAAGCCTGGTGCCGTTTACCTTTACCGCAACACTGTCATTTACAATATTTGTGTTCTTTAGCTTGAAAGTCCTTGCCTCTGCATAGTAATCCGCAGACATCTTGTATCTGCTGGAAAGATATGCATCTGTAATGCGTATCTCGTTGTATATGACAGCTGCCTCGGAAGTTGAAAGCTGGGACTTAAAGGGTTCCCTGAGCCTGAAATTAACAAGGCCCGATGAGAGTTCAAGGCTGTACTTGCCCAGTTTCTCTTTCTGGGAATCGGTCATTCTCATCGTCTCATCATAAAAAGTCAGATAGAAATCACCTGAAAGAATATTTGTGTCCCCCAGATAATAGAATGACCTGACCTCATATATATCAAGGTTCACCTTTCCGTCGTTGTTTGAATCTGTTTCACCGCTGTCAAAGGACAGGTTTTTCGTTACAATGTCTTCATTCAGTGATTCGCCGTACTTTATGAATACAAAAATCTTTCCGGCAAAATCCCCTCCCGGGTGATTTGAATCCGATGGAGACAGTGCACATGGGTCCCTTGTGCCGCCCGAAATGGTATAGACTGCAAAAATTCTTGCGCTGTCGGGAATATTCCTCAGAAACTTAATGAGACCGGTGCTGTAATTTATGCTGTAGTCCGTGCCGTTTGCAAGTTTTGTATATGAACCGCCGTCAAGGGAAAGTGTAATTGCGCCTGAATTATTGTAGGCATTTCTGTCGTCCATGTATATGGCAAAGCCCGATGAATCAATGTTTACCTGATTGAGAGTGTAGCTTTTGGGGCTTGAAGGAGCGGACGTTACTGTTACAGATGAGTACACTTCAGAAGCCCCGGGAACCGATGTTGCCCCGTCGTATCTTATGAACGGCTCAAGCTGATAGTAGACTTTCCTCACATACTGGTAATCGGACAGAGAGGTATTGCCCTCCCTTGAGTTGCCCGTAAAATTCTCAACCTCGCTGTTTCCAAGGATGAGAGACCCGAATGCCTTCAGTTCAAAATCACCTTTCCTGATTTTGAAATCCGCACCAAGTCCCTTGACTGTGCTGTTGTCATAGACCGCATATTTTGACTGGTCAAATTTTATGTCAATCTCTCCCACATTGACCTCACGGATAAGTTCATCATCCTCAAGGGCCTTGTACTTCATACGGTAGGTATTGTCCTTCCTCTGGCTGTCGTGGTCTATGTAGAGACTTATGCGGTTGTCAATGGTCCCGTTCATCTGGAGCTTTATTACCTGTTCCGGGTAGAAACCGTCAGTTACTATTCTGGATCTCGCGCTGTCCTCATCGTACTGCTTGTACTTGCTCTCAGTGAATACAGACTTCCCGTAGGTTCCCTTGAGTTCAACGGAACCCTCGGTAAAAAGGTCAAAGTTTCTGTCTGTAAGTTTTCCGGAAAAGATGTTCCCGGTTGAGTACTTTTTATAATCGGAACTGACATACATATCGGACCAGTCTGTATCCTTCAGATCAAGTCCCTGAGGTATTACAATAGATGAGTTTACTGCTGTAGTTTTATTATCACTTTTTACGGCACCGTCACTGTGAAAGTATTTGCTGACCCTCTCCTTAAAGGTCCCATTCTCCTGGGCACGGGCAATATATATTGCCGGTACAGAATACAGTACTATAAATGTATAGACCCAAAAGGTTTTCAGCATAAAAGCAGCACATCACAGTCATAAAATTGGTGAATCCTGAAGTATGTTGTTGCACATTTTAAAAACAGATATCTCATAACAGGAAGATAATGAAATATCTGCTTAAAGAAACAGTGCCCCCAAGGGGAAACAAAAAAATTACGGAATATCTTTTATTATTACCACATTCTGCTCATGTAGGGATATGGATTGATTGGAATCCCTCCGAGCCTGATTTCATAGTGGCAGTGATTACCTGTTGCATTACCGGTCATGCCCACATAGCCTATACGGTCGCCCTTGTTTATTTTGGTTCCCTTTGCAACCGAAGTCTGCCTCATGTGGCCGTATATGGTTTCATAGCCGAACTTGTGTTTTATACGCACAGCCCTGCCGTAGCCGCCCATCCATCCTGAACTGACCACAACACCCGGAGCGGTTGCCCTGATAACTGTTCCGGCAGATGCTGCTATGTCGATTCCAGTGTGAAAATCCCGTCCAAGGCCGAAGGGAGAACGTCTCCATCCGAAGAGTGAGGAGATATGGCCTGAGTTAGGAATAATGGAAGGAGTATCCTTTACCACCTTGCTTCTGACATTTATAAAATTCTTGATTGTCTTGATTGTCTTTGTGGTGCTGACAAGATCCTTCTGGGCATCCTTCATGGAAAAAATTTCATCCGGGAGAATACGCTTAATCTTGTTCAGCTTCTCAATGTCTTCCTTGTCGAAATCCCTGTTTTCCCATATATCACCGACCTGATCTGTACCCGCGGCAAGCTCATAGAGCTCTTCAATCTCCGGTTTCATGTCATCAATGAGATCATATATTTCATTGGTAAGCCTTTCATATCTTATAAGGTCTGCCCTTACATCATTGTAGCTTGAAAGAAGCTTGTGCTCTTCCGAACGTATCTGCTGATTCTTGATTACCGCATATGAGGAGGTGACAAGGACAACTACAAAGAGACTCAGGAAAAAGAAGACAATGAACTTGGAAATCTGAAAGTTGAAAATCCTCTTCTCGTTGTGGGGTATAAACATTACGGTCATCTTCTCGTGCCCCTTTTCCAGGAACCGGTTCCAGACCTTGCCGAATCTCTTATGGAAAACAAAATAGTTTTCATAGAGTTTTCTCGAAAATTTGTTATGGAAATGTCTTATACTGTACTTCATATCACTTTTTACCCAAAATTTGAACACTATTGTTCATTATATTATACATATCGTCACAGGCAACCACTTTTTACCATTAAAAAACGGAATTAATGGCCTCGGAAATTGTCTTTACCCCTTCAATCTGAATTCCTTCACCTGCCTCCTTAGCCTTTTTCAGATCCCCCATTGAAACAATGAGTCGTTTAAATCCGGACATCCTGAATTCCTGGACCCTTTTCTCCACCTGTGACACCGGCCTGAGTTCACCGGAAAGGGAGACCTCAGCCATAAAACCTGTTCCCTCATCAATTGAAGAATCCTTAAGGCTGGAGGAGATGGCCATTGCCACAGACAGATCGGCTGCTGTCTCATTTATGTTGAACCCGCCGGAAACATTTATAAATACATCGAATGTATTAAGCTGCATGCCCACATGTTTTTCAAGCACAGCACATATCAGTATGAGCCTGTTCAGGTCAAAGCCGTCGGCCATTCTTCTGGGATTTGAGAATGATGAATACGTAACAAGGGACTGAACCTCAAAGAGGATGGTTCTGCTCCCCTCAATTGCCGCGGACACGGCATTCCCCGGAGCGCTTGACTTGAAGGGATTAAGAAAAATCCTGTTCTTCTCCCTGACCTCCTCGAGGCCCGAGGCTGTCATGCAGAAGAGCCCGATCTCGTTCACGGAACCGTACCTGTTCTTGAAGGCCCTGAGGACCCTGAAATCACGGGAGAAATCTCCTTCAAAATAGAGAACAACATCAACTATGTGCTCAAGGAGTTTGGGACCCGCAATGCTTCCGTCCTTGGTGATGTGGCCCACAAGGATAACCGAAACATTATTTTTCTTGGCATAATCAACAAGGCGCGAAGCCGATTCCCTGACCTGGCTCACGGACCCCATGATTCCCGGAATATCGCTGCTGTAGACTGTCTGAATTGAGTCAACTATTACAAGGCCCGCCTTCACCTTCCGGGCTATCTCAATGATCTCTCCCACCTCATTATTGGTGGAGATCTGAATCCTGGAAGCATCAAGCCCGAGCCTTTCGGCCCTCTCCCTCACCTGAACCGGCGACTCCTCGCCCGATATGTACAGGGCCTTCAGTTCTGCCGCTATCTGTATGGACAGCGTTGACTTGCCGATTCCCGGCTCCCCTCCAAGGAGAATTACTGATCCCGGCACAATGCCTCCGCCGCAGACTATGTTGAACTCGGTCATGGATAATGTTTCCCGCGTGAGATTCTCCCTGCTCACTGAACTGAGAGGGAAAACTGTCAATTCGGACTTTTTCTTCTTCCCCGAAGGGGCCTCTGCCTCTACAAGTGTATTCCACTCCCCGCAGGACATGCACTTGCCGCTCCATTTTGTAAAATCCGCACCGCAGCCGGTGCAGACAAAATATTTTCTGTTTTTCGTCATTTCTTCTGCCTGAAAAATAGTTTGGACGGATCCTGTTTGAGGCTGCTGAAGAGTTCCCTTGCAGACCTTGATGCGTCCTTTATATTATAGTAGATTTCCTCATCTGTCATAAGCTTGCCCAGGCTGCCCCTGCCCTGTTCAAGTCTGTGTATTATTGTATTGAGGTCTCTGGATATTTCCGAGAGGTTCCGTATGGCTATGGTAACTTCATCCTTGTTCTTTTCAGACAGGGTAGACATGTTTGTTGTAAACTGGTTCAGCTGGCCCATGAAGAGTTTAAGCTGCTGGGAAAAGAGAAAGAATGTGGATCTCGCGGAAAGTACGGTCTGCCTTATGTCATAGCGGTTTTCATTTGAAATCTTGTTCAGATTTGCCACAAAATGTTTTGAGTTCTGAAAAATCTCCGCAAGAAGCTCACCGCCGCTCTGGTCCTGCATGAATCCCTGAAAAATGAGCATCATCTGGTCAAAGCTCGGGGGGTCTATACCGTATATGATGTCCCCCTCCTTGATAAAGTCCTCAGTATTGTGTGACGGAGGAACAAACACGTTGATGTACTTGCTGCCTATGAGCCCCTTTGTGAATATGGCAAATTTTGACTCCCTGATAAGCCTGAACCTGTTGTCTATCCAGACCTTCACTTCTGTTTTCTCATTACTCTGTTTAATTGAAGTTACCCTGCCGATATTGATACCCCCTGCAATCTTCACAGGAGCGCCCACGCTGAGGTCATTGAGAAAACCGAAATAGACAGACACGGAATAACCGGACTGGGAAACATTGAGCTTTGCAAGCACTGCAACAATCAGGATGAATACTGTAAAGCTCATTGTAATGAGCATGCCCACACGGGCTTCATTGTTCAGTTTCATTGTCCCCTCTCCATTATAAGACTCAAATCTTTAACCCTTTCCCGGATTTAATCAAATAAAAAACGGTTGCCTTATGCTCATAAATACCTGAAATTTATGCAAAGGAGCATAACATGACAACATCTCTGGTATATATAACGGCTGAAAATGCCAATGAGGCAAGAAAAATTGCTGAAGAACTGGTAAAATCAGGGCTTGCAGCATGCGCAAACATAATGGACAATATGCACTCCATATACCGCTGGAAGGGTAAAGTTGAAGAAGCAAATGAAACCGTCATAATTCTGAAAACAAAGACCTCCCTCGTGGACAGTCTTACGGACAAGGTGAAGTCCATGCACAGCTACGAGTGCCCCTGTGTTGTGTCCTTCCCCATTGAAAATGGAAATGATGCCTTTATTCAGTGGATAAGGGACGAAACTGTCTAGTTTGCAGGCTTAATGTCAATGCTGCCGTTCCTGAAAATTCTGTATCCGTTTCTGAAAACAATTAACTTTCTGCCGCTCCCGGATGATATTTCCCCGGAAACAATATCAATGAACCACCCCTTTCCCCTGTCTTCGGGAACATAGAGATATACGCCTTCTCCTGCTGCAGGAGGTTTCCCACCATCATCGGCCATGTCATAGGCCATGTAGGAGTTTATTCCGGTTTTTTTTAGTGCTGCCCTCATTAGAAGGAGAATCTCCTCTGCAGATGCTGTTTTGCTCTTTTCAACTTCTCCGGCCATGCGGGGGTTGAGGCTGTATTTTCCACTGACAGTGTACCTGTTCCTGAAAAAGGATACTGTTTTTTCCGCCTTCTCCTTCAGAGAAAGCCCTTTCATGTCCGGAATAGATGAAACAGAAAACTTTTCATCGATTCCGGCAAGGCCCGATATATATTCACTCAGTGACTCATAACCTGAAAACCTGTAGAGCCTGAAGTTCAGGCCCTTTCTGATGAGTGACATGACAGGAGATGCGGTTTCATATATAATTCTGTTGTCCTCTGACCTTACTGAAAGCTCCACCCCCCCGATAAAGGGGTAAACGGAACTGTCACGTGTAATAAATGTGAAATTAAGCCTTTCAAAATTTTCCTGCCCTGTAAAAACTGGCACTTCGCGCATGGTACCGGGATAGTCCCTGAAACAGTTAAAGACCTCTACTGTGTATTTAAAGGCAAATACTGTTCCCTCCTCCGCACCTTCAGAGAAGGAGATTTCAGAAGTTCCGCCTTTCTTTGAAACAGTAACCGGGAACTTCTTCACTACTTTGCCTGAAATTTTCAGGGCATACCGCATGGATATGTTCCTGTCAAAGCCGGTGCTGTATGTGCCTGCTGCGGCCGCTGCAGCACTCACCGTATCAAGGACTTCCATGAAGAGCCGGTCACCGCTGTAGTAACATCTGATTTTTCTCCTGGCCCCGGTTTTGAACTTCTCAAAATCTTTGTCCAGATAGAATGGCGTATGAAATTTTGTGTCTGATATGCCGTTCTCAAAGAGGTCAGTTTCAGCCATGAGGGAGGGCCATATTCCCTTTTTGTCTATGGCCATTTTCCAGTAGGGCACAGGGTCAAGTCCGCTTTCAAGGTCCAGAACCCCGAGCCTGTAGAAATATATGCTCCGGCCGGTTTCGGCAGCGCCCCGTATAATAAAACGCCTGAGGTCATCCTTTCTGCCGGTTTTTTCCAGAACCTCCATTACGAGTTCATCAACACCGGGATATCTCCTCACAGACCTGAACATCTTCACGGCTTCATCGAATTTCTTCATATTGATAAGAGACCTGATGCGCTGAAGCTCAAGTCCCGGGGAGACATATGACCCATGAAGGGTATTCATACTCTCAACGAATTTCTCGTCATTTAAACCACTCAGAGACTGAACTTTCCAGAGGCCGGCGATTCCTGAGAAGGGAAAAAGTTCCCTGTATCTTTTCATTGCCCATTCGGCCTCTCTGTCACGGCCCAGTCTTATTAGAGATTTTATATAATATTCCCACTGGTAAAATTGTTCCCCGCCTTTATTAATATGCAGGAGAGACCTGTCCAGTGCCGCGGCATAGTTCCCTTTGAGATAATCCTCCCTGCCTGAAACATTTACAGGTGTTCTGTACTCTGTCATAACATCGTCGATTTTTCGGAAGGTGAACCTGAAACTTCTGACTCTATCTGTCTGGGGAAAAACTTCTGTCCTCTCCTCCGGATCTGAGAGAATTACCCTGAGAGAGTCACCTGCCGAGCTCCCCCTGAACTTTATCATAATTGTGTATTCCACTGCCCCCGAAATGAAAACACCTCTATAGACACCAGCAGTACCTTCTGTTTCCATGACCTCTCTGCCGTTTACAAAGACCCTGCAGGGCATATGGGAATTTACCCTGAGATAAAAGGGATCGTCGCTTTTAACTGTACATGACAAATAGAATATACCTGCGGGATTTTCCAGGTTGGACAATGGATATATGCGCCCGCTTTCAAGGGCCATGACTTTCTTTGTGTTATCAATATTTTCTTTGCCGTGAAGACTGCCTGAAAGGGACTCACCGATGAAGTCACAGTGCATGTCCCTTCTTCCGTAGCGGCTGTAGGGCCCGCTGACATTCCAGAAAAGGGCGGCAGACCCGGCATACATGTTTATGCCTGAACTGTTTCTCTCCCTCAAAATAGAGTGGATAAACCTGTTTTTCAATGAACCGTCAAGTCTTATGAGTTCCTTTTCCACAACGGCCGTGCCAAGGAGTTCCCTCATGTAAAAAAAGTCCCGGGCGGTCATGACATCAGATTTTCCCGGCACATATGAAACCGGCCCTTCAGAGGCAGAAACACACCTACTCTGCACGTTTATAAAACAGAGCAGAACAGCTGCCGTGAGAAAAAATTTTACTGCATATCTGAAAATCATTTACCTCTCCGGAAAATCATATGTTGACAATTACTAGCACCACATTAAAATAATGTATAGTAAAATTCGAGGACAATGAATGTACAGAATTACAACACTGAGCACACGAAAAGACCTCACGTCCAAAGCTGCAGAACTTGCCCACGGAGAGTGGTATGTAAAAAGAAAAATACCCCTTGATGTTGTTATACTTGAATACCAGAGAAGAAGCAATACCGGAACACTCCCAATTACCATCATTGCCACATGCACCGGAAACAACGGAGAACTCGCCGGCATGGTCACACTCAAAAAAACAGAACTAAGACAGTGGCAGTACATCGGCCCATGGCTGTCAGCGCTCTATGTGGCCGAAATCCACAGAAAAAACGGGATCGGCAGAAAACTCATTGCAGCTGCATGCAGGTATGCCTCGGCAATGGGTTTTTCACGGCTTTACCTCTTCATTGACCCGAAGAACTTTAACAGACTCAAAAGGTTTTACACAAGACAGGGCTGGATATACCTGGACAGTGCAGTGGACGAGGACGGGCAGGACACAGAGATATTCTTCAGGGAGTTAAAGGCGCTGCCACAGATAAACACAGATGGGATAAACAGATGAAATCAGCAGATAAGATAATCAAATTTCTGAAACTTGAGAAACACCCAGAAGGCGGCTACTTCAGGGAAACCTACAGGTCTGCCGGAGACATAGAGGCGGAAGCCCTTCCGGAAAGATACGAACGGGACCATGCATACTCAACGGCCATATACTTTCTTCTGAAAAGGGGTGAGTTCTCGGCATTCCACGAAATAGTCCAGGACGAGGTGTGGCATCACTACGCCGGCGCTGCCGTTCATGTGCACATCATTGATCACAACGGAAAGTACAGAATAATGAAAACCGGCATGGACCTTGAAAAGGGTGAGACACCTCAGGGTGTTGTTTATGGAGGAGAGGTCTTCGGCGCAACAGTTGCCAATGATCCGGATCATGACTTTGCACTCGTTGGATGCACAGTTGCTCCGGGCTTTGACTTCCGTGATTTCAGGCTTATTGCACGGGAGGAGCTCATGGACAGGTTTCCTGAACACGCGGAAATTATCGGCAGGCTCACCAGGAGCTGAAGATAAGTTCAGGGCGGAACAGGTATCTCCTTCAATAAAACATAAAAACATTGACTTTACCCTGACAATGGTGTTTTCTGTACCGATTAAATAAATCCGGAGAACCTATGAAAATATTAAAAGTACTTATATCATTTGCTATTGCCGCCATGGTTGGCTGTACCTCGGCAGAAACCAGAAAGACCGCCGCCACTGACCCTTCTGAATCTCTCATGTTTGCAGAGTCCAAACAGGGAAAGATTGTGGCAGTGAACTACCATGACCTCCACTACTTCATGAGGGTGAACACAAAGGACCTGCAGTGGCAGAAACCAACAGACAATGCCTTTCTCATAAAAATTGACGGCGGAAGAATCATAAAGGTCATGAACCTGCAGTTCGACAGCCTGAAAAAGAACCCTGACAAGTACACAGGGAAACAGATACTCATGAACTATAATGCCATGGAGCTGAAATCCCATGTTGACAAGTTCGGCAAGGATGTTAAGTACACGGGCAAGTATTTCGAGTACAGAAGCACACCTTCAATTTACTGGACACTTGACCTCCCTGCCCAGAACGGGAAGCCTTCTGAAAAGTACCAGTTCTTTTCTGTTCTAAAAAACAAAAAGGATGTTATTACAATCGGGACAATGGCCGATGCCATTGACGAAAACAAGTCAAAGATGGTACTCATGGAGATAATTGTTACTCTGAGCACATACCCGCAAAAGATAACAAGAGAGAACCTTAACCTCATTGTGATGATAATCAACAACAAGAAGTAGATATTTTTTGAGGACTTCCTCGATGGTTTGATAATGAACTTTCTAAAGTTCAGAGGAAGTCCATGTTTTACAAAACTTCATATGTGCAATGGCCGGCCATGTTAGCTGCATCCGTTTAACTGTGCCGGCAGGTTCGCCTCCTGCACCTATTGTTGCAAAGTTCTTCTGTCTCTTGTCGCTTAAACTATAGTTGCCGGGAGTGCCCCTTCCTCATTATGACATCGGACGCATGACCATGCGTCCTACAATGGTGTTAACTGAATTATATGGAATTTATAATCTTTTGATTTAACTGTCGGGTCGGCAGTGAGCGAAAACCGATTTACACTGCTTCCTTCTGATACTGCCCGGCAAGAAGACTTTCGACATGTATATCTTCATCCAGATCATCCCAGTGAAGCCCATACCCTCCGCCGCTTATGACATAATTTCCAAGCTCTTCAGGAGAAGCATTTTTTAAACGCGGAAAATAGATAAGAGGAACTGACAATTGACGTCCATCGGATAACAATATCCACAAATTGTATTCATCAAACCATATCTTTTGTGCTGAAGAATTACAGATTAAAGAACTCATTCCATTTCTCCATTATCATTTGTTTATTTTCACTAATAATTCTCTCAAGCTCATTGAGCTCCTTTGACGACATTCCCCAGGAAGAGTCCAGCATTACATGAGGCTCAAGCCAGAATTTTGAAATATTCTGTCCCTTTCTAGCATGAACATGGCACAACTCAAGAGGATTGCCCTCATTGGAAAAAAAGAAAAACCTGTAACCGTTCCACTCAAATATTTTAGGCATAATGCCTTCCTCTTTTATTGTCTCTAAATTAACTTACAACGTTACAAAAAAAAGTCAATACTTAATAGTTTTGACGTGGCGTGCCCCTTCCTCATCATGACATCGGACGCATGACCATGCGTCCCTACGACGGTGTTTCCCTATGTTTGGGTGGTGGGTAGGTATGTTTTGTGGTTCCTGTCGGGTCGGTCGCTCCTGTGCATCCATGCACCCGCGACACTAAAGCATCCATGCTTGTCGGGCTGCTCCGGGCTGTTTATTCAAACATTACGCCTATGAGTTCAATCCCGTTCTCAGGCAAAGCCAATTGTTACATCCTGTAACGGCTTTGCATCATCTCATCCTGAGAAAGCGATGAGGTTGATGTCGATTCAGCTACATGAACTTTACCCATTTCCCCGGACACTGAGTTAAGCACTTATTTTTTCTTCAAATTCAGCAGGCGTCATGTAATTCAATAAACTATGAATACGACGCCTGTTATAAAATAACTCAATATATCTGAATACTATATACTGAACTT
>QKCL01000076.1 GCA_003246895.1 Spirochaetota bacterium
AACGTGACGCTCGCAACTGCTGTGGCTGCTTTTCGCCATTGAGCAAATGATAGAATAAATTCGGGGAATATCAACACTTTTTTGGGAACTATTGAGTTCCCGGGGAAAGAGGGCGGAGCGTCAGTTGCGAGCTGTTATCGGATGTCTTAAAATCAGCAATGGTTCTTCTTTAAGGTATCTAGCCAGTTTTCAAAATTTTTAATAATATCTTCAATTCCAGGGTAAAGAAAACCTTCGTCATTTGCATATTGTATTTCATTAAATTCATATTCAAAATCATATGATTCTTCTTGAATTTTATGGGGAACCGCTTCAAGTGCACTTACAGAAAAATTTAAAAAATCAGCAAGAGAAGTGTATGTAATCTCACCATTCTTAAGCTGGTCAAGTTTTTGATAAACTCTATTTATAATATCAATATTCGCCATATAAATGTTCTGATTTTAAGATTTCCGATAACCCATATGGCGTAATAGAGTACATTTCGTAGTTATGTGCGCATTATGGCATATAAGGGACTAAGTGTCAAGAGGGCTTTTAATGATTTTCAGCCTCTTTGCGCAAACATGGGTATAAATAAACTCACTTTAACAGAATCTTCCCATAGTTGCAACACCCCGGTTCCCCGGCCACTTTGTCCCGATTGCCCCGATACAGCCCCCGGCTCGTGTCACTTTCTTTTTTCCAGTAGATGTACCTCTCCACCCCCGGAGGGGGTATTAGAAGACTCATCCCGTAAAGGGATATACCCATGAGCAACCTTGCCTCTCAGACCGGACCTCGGATTGATCGTCGGTTTGGTCGTCGAGACGCTGACGAAGTCAGTATATCGAGACGCAGGCATAAACAAAAAAATACCCGGCCTTTTCTGACCGGGGAACCATTATTCATATTCACGTTTTCTCCTTTCCTCCCCCCTCTTTTCAAGAGGGGGGCCGGGGGGAGTCACAAGAGGGGGTTAGGGAAAGCCCTGAATTTTCTCTTCAATAACAAGTGACAGATCATTTAAAACTCCAGTCAGATTATTCATAACCTCATTATTACTATAACGCAAAACTCTTATACCAATGGAATTCATAAAACCGGTTCTTTCTTCATCATAGACTTTACTTTCACCTGTAAAATGTCCACTGCCGTCAATCTCAATGACAAGTTTTAACTCAGGACAGTAAAAATCTGCAATATATCTTCCTATACCATATTGACGGCGGAACCGCACACCCAGCCGGTCTCTTCTGATACTTTCCCATAATTTCTTTTCAGGTATAGTCATATTGTTCCGCAGTTTTCTTCTGTTTACTCTTGTAGAGTTCCTGTTAAATATTTCTGTCATCAATACTCCCTGTTTTACTCCCCCTTAATCCCCCTCTTCTGAAGAGGGGGAGAAGTTAGTAGCCGCAACCGTACTGTGACTTATCACTACGTTCCCCAAGTGATTCGAGCAAAGCAAGAATAGCCTGTGCTGAGCCTGCCGTAGCATATCAAGGGGAACATTCAGGGAAACTCAAATCAGAGACCTTCCCTTAAATCCTCCCCCCTCTTTTTTCAAGAGGGGGGCCGGGCCTCCTTTCCTTTTGTTACCCTTTAAACGAACGCCGGCGCAGAAAAATGAAAAAAATTGCACTTTTTTTGCCTTTTTTGAACTTTTTTTTACCGAACAATACCGAACCAACACCGACCAGGACCGAACAACTCCGAAGCACCTTCAGAGGCCTCTTTCGAAAGTTTGGCACAGAACGTGCTAGTGTTTTAGTTATAAAAATCAGGAAAATCCAGGTCCAAAACCGCTCAAAATACTGCTTGCAAAGAGTTCCCAGAATACAATTCTGGAGAAAATCTCAAAGACCGGAACAGCACATGAAACCAATCACCATGCCCTTACCATCACCTGAACTGCTGATGAAATACAGTGAACTGATAAAAGACCTGGACTGTTCCATTGAAGAAAAGACCGGAGGCATCTTAAAGGATATTATAAAATGCGGCCCCCGATGCTCCTCATGCTGTGAAAGGTTCAGCCTCCTTCCCCTTGAGGCAGCCATGGTGCAGAATGCAGCAAATGGTAACACTTATACAGATTCGGAAAGCAGGTCATGTGTACTCCTCAATGACGGTTTATGCACAGTATACGAGTCAAGGCCTGTGATCTGCAGGACCCAGGGCCTTGCAGTTGCATATATTGACAGTGAAGAGGGTACCATTGAGGTCTCGGCATGCCCTGTCAGCTTCCCCCCTGACTTTGAATTTGAAATGGACCACCTCCTCTTCCTTGACAGTTTCAACGAAAGGCTCGCTGAACTGAACTTCACATACTGTGAAGAATCGGGCCTTGAGCCTGACAAAAGAATTCCCATGGAAGATCTTGTATAAATATATCTTGACTGATTGATCTCTCAGAAGTTCTATCAATCTCATTGTATTGCCGCTCCTCAATATCAAAAATATAAACAGTGCTTTTTCTTCACTCATTGCAGAGGACGGTACAAAAATACAGAAGGATTAAAAACCATGGACACATCATACTTTCTGCCCCTTTTCGGTTTTCTCATCGGCTTTCTCATTGTTTCGATCGGGGGGGGAGGAGGCGCCTTCTATGTGGGAATCCTCACTGCACTATATAATGTTTCCCCGGCCGTTGCAGCATCTGTTTCCCTTGCCACAATGATTCCCTCAACAATAATCGGCGGCTACAGCCACTACAGGGCAGGCAACGTCCATGTTAAACTCGCAATGACAATGCTCATATTCGGTGCTGCAGGAACGGTTGTGAGTTCTTTCTTTGCACACTCATTTCCCATAACGTACTACCAGATAGCATTTGCCATTTTCATGATCCACATGGGAATAAAGACCACAAAATCATACATGAGGCGTCGTTCAAATTTCCAGTTAGCACTCAAGGATGTGAACAGCCGGTCAGCCATTTATGTTGCAGGAGGCTACGGAATCGCAGCAGGCCTCATATCCGGACTACTGGGAGCAAGCGGAGGAGGAGCCCTCACTACGGGCCTCATTGTCATGGGGTGTGAGGCATTCGCAGTTGCAGGCACATCCGTCGTGGCCATAATGGGAATAGTTGTGACCGGCGTAATTGTCCATTCAAGCCTTGGGAATGTCGACTGGAGACTGGCCGGGCTGCTCGCTGCAGGTTCCGTGCCCGGGTCTCTCCTTGGGCCGATGCTTCTTAGAAGAATAGAACAGAAAAAATTCGAGGCAATTATTATACCCTTTGTGATAGTAACCAGTTTTCTCATGGGGGGAGCAATTCTCTACAGGGTCATTATAAAATAAACTGAAAAGGAAGACAGAATGATTGAAAACGTGTACAGGTTTACATCTCATGCCAACTTCTATATAATAAACGAACCCCATAAAATCACCATGATTGACAGCGGCATTGCCGCGGACCGGGATGACATCATTGAACTCTTCAGACAGAGGGAGATTGACCCCTACTCCATAAAAGACATTCTCCTTACACACCATGACATTGACCATGTTGGGAATGCGGCTCTCATTTCAGATCTTTCGGGAGCACCTGTATGGATATCGGAACCCGACCTGCCCTACCTGAAAATGGAAATAAACAGGCCCGGAATTAAACATGAAAAGGAACAGCAGTTCCCATATGATATTCCGAAGAATATCAACATCTACAATGAAGAACACGATTTTAATATACCACTTGAAATAATACCTGCACCTGGCCATACTCTCGGCCATGTAATTGTAAAATACGGGAAATTTCTTTTCATCGGTGACCTTTTCAGAATAAACGATGACGGCAAGGCCTCTATCCTTGAATCAAAATTCAACATTGACGAGGCCCTCATACTGGAAAGCATAGAAAGAGTTTCTAAAATGGATGCTCACTGGATTCTTCCGGGACACGGTAACCCCGTTGAGTTTGGAAAGATTGACTGGGAAAGGCTGATCAGAGGATAGAGCACCGCACCTCTTCCATGGCCCTTCATATCTTATGTTTAATGAATGTATCTCTGCGCAATTCATCAAAGGCCAGTTCAATCTCTTCATCAGTGTTCATTACAATGGGCCCACGCCATGAGATTGATTCATTAAGGGGCTTGCCTGAACAGAGAAGGAAACGAACCCCGCTGCCACCGGATGTCAATGACATGGTCTCTCCGTCATTGAATAAGACCATCTGGCCGGCATTTACTAATGCATCACCGATTACGGCTGATCCTTCGATACAGTAGATAAAGACCGTGTACCCCCTGTGTGTGGGGTGAGTAAACTCAACTTCTGCTTCAACTGAAACATCCATATATTCCGGGTCTATTATTATATCGTCAACAGGGCCATGTACGCCGTCTATACTCCCGGCCACGATTCTGATGACAGTATTGTCATCTCTTTTTATAACTGGAATATCCTCAGGTGTAATGCTTCTGTATCGCGGCATCATCATCTTGTGCGATGCAGGCAGATTGGCCCAGAGCTGAAAACCGGTCAAGCCGCCTGAATCATCACCAATCGGCATTTCCTGGTGGATTATGCCGCTGCCTGCGGTCATCCACTGGACCTCTCCCGATGAGATGACTCCCTTGTTTCCCAGGCTGTCACCGTGCTCAACATCCCCCTTCAGCACATAGGTTATGGTTTCAATACCCCGGTGAGGATGCCAGGGAAACCCCCTGATAAAGTCTTCACGTTTTCCGGAACTGAAATCATCCAGAAGCAGAAAGGGGTCAAACTGCTCGGGATTTGAAAAACCGAAGATTCTTCTCAGCTTCACTCCTGCCCCTTCAAGTACTGTCTGTCCGGTATATATTTTTTTTACTGTACGGGTCATATGCCCTCTCTTTTTTATAGATATAGATTCCTGAAGCAGTACAGTTATTCTCAACAGTTCACAGATCTGGTACAGAACACCATTTCCACGAAAGAAAAGGGTTCCCATCTCCTGAAAAATTCCATGCCTTCAATAAATTAACCATGATATATAATACCTGATGATCCGAAGGGATTCAATTTTTTCGGCAGAAAGACTGCATTGGGGTTACAGATCTGGTTAAGGGAGGAGGGGCAAAAACTGCAGGGAACAAAACATGAAAAGTATATAATTTCCGGGTATTAACCCTTTCATCTATCTGCACAAGATCATGCGGCTGATGTGTTCAGCCGCTGAACTCAGAGATCATTTTTTTGCCGGAGCTTTCAGGAAGTCGAGGCATTTTTTCTTGGCAGCGCTTTCCTCTTTACCAAGGGTAGTGCTGCATTTTTTCTTGCCTGTGTTTTCACACCTCAGTTTTGCACTTCTGCTTTTTTCATTTTTGCATGATTCCCTTACATCGGCTTCACACTTGATTTTCTTTTTGGCAAACTCCGAACTGACATTCTGCTTGCACTCCTGATATTTCTTCTGGCCGCTGCTCATAGTCTGGGCCGATGCAAAAATAATGATACTGAACAGGAACGCTCCTGCTAAAGATAAAACAGACAGTAATCTGATCATAAAATCCTCCATTGCGTTATTGATTCAAAAATACAGCAAAACAGGAAAATATCAAAATTATCAGAAACTTTTACTTAATTAAAATTATTTCCAGAAAATATTTCGCATTCTTTAACATCACTGCCTCAGTTATAAATACTGCTTCGACATATCTGTTAATAACATCTGGAAATCACAATTTTCAGGCGGCTCTGAGTCTTTCGGGCGGGCTGGACATAGTACGTTGGCGTTAACTTTCCTGCACTGTATTTTCATCGGCCCATAAAAAAAGGCCGCCCATCAGGGACAGCCTCTTTCTCTGCTAAAATTTCTTAATAATCCAGCCGGACTATATGAATACTCTCACACCCAATCTTGCAATAAAACCGGACATATCGATCTCAACATTGTCCTTGTCGGGCTGGAGGCTTCTGTAACCGATATCTCCCACAAACTCAACAGCTGATCTGCTTGAAATTTTGTAGGATCCTGAAAGAAGTATCTGCCATGCGAATCCCGAATAGAAATCAGTGTCACTCTCAACCTCGGAAGAATAATCGAGGATCATGAAACACCAACCCAATCCCACTGTGATAAAGGGTTCAATACCGGTCTTCTGTTTGATCATGGGCAGTCTCAGCTGTGCATTGAAAAATACAGGAAATGTATAGAGATCTGTCTCGGCCTTGAGTGAACCGTTTGCAGACCCGCCCGCATTTACATCTTCAAGCTTGCTGTCCCAGCTGACCCAGAAAAAATCCGCCTCTACACCGAAAACAAAGAAGGGGTCAAGGTTATATATGTAATTCGCACTTATATCCAGTCCAAACTTTCCCGGATCCTTTGCATAGCCCCCCCCAAGCTTGATAATCAGCTCGCTGTCCGAAGGGTTTACAAACACATTTTCCTCCCTCTGGATTCTCTTTTTATTATCCACATCTTCCTGGGCAAAAAGCGCCTGAACCGGGAACAACGATAAAATCATTACAATCAATATCTTTTTCATAAAATTCTCCTTTGGCTTAACTATTATATTTAAGCCTCTGTTTCAAAGAGGTCATTTTGACTCAATAATACAGTAATTCAACCATTTTTTCTCATTTATTTCTTGCATTTATGTCCATTTTGTTCGATAATGTAAAAGAAATCAGCACACAGTACTTCACCCCGGGTAAAAAATATGAAAACAAACTCCAGTAACAGCCCCTCACCGGAAGACATTTCAAAATTCTGTAACCATGCAGGCAAGGCCTTTTTCATAAGCATGCCAGACAGCAACAGAAAATTTGTAATCAAGGAAATTAACAGCCATGCCAGAAAACTTCTCGGCATCGAAAACGCAACAGCACCGATAATACCGGAGGAGATGCTTTCACTTAACTCATGTACAATTGACGAATACCTTTCAAAGTCCTATGTATCTCATTCGCCTGTGGAATCAGTATGCTGGGCAAAGGGCACCAGTGAACCCCTCATCATAAATTCATTCA
>QKCL01000070.1 GCA_003246895.1 Spirochaetota bacterium
TAGCTCAAGAATTAATATGATAAATAATCATATAATTAAAAATTTTTCGGAACAGCCTTTTTTAGAGATACCCACAAAAAACCCCAGAGAGGTATTTTCAGTAAAAATTTAAAAAAAGCTGAGTCACGCATACCCAGCTTCATAATAAAGGGAAATATCAAAGAACTTAGCTCTATTAGATGGTACCTATAAAATTATGAAACTCTGTATCATTCATTTTAATTCTTTTACCATTACGGATAAAATATCCTTCAATTGGGAGATCATTTTTACAGATTACTAAATATATAAGATTCCCATGTTCATCAAACATTTTCATTTCACCCTGCTTCAGCCCATTCTCATATTTAAAGATGGAGATTAAATTCCCTTTCTTTGAATAAGACTGCTGTATTCCATTTGCCTTGCCATTAATAAATTGAATAGTATACTGAAGCTCACCTGTTTCATAATAAGCTTTCTTAACACCATTTGGATATTCATTTTTAATGGGCACAGTATATTGCAACTCTCCGGATGTATAATACCCCTTGGCAATGCCATTGGGATGGCCATCTTCAAATGGCAAAATATACTTTATTCCCCCTGTTATATAATAACCGGTTCTGGGTCCAACAGCCTTTCCATTTTCATATAATAGAGTCGATTGCAGTTCACCTGTTTTATAATAATATTTTTCAATGCCTTTTGGCTTGCCGTTTTCATTTAACAATGTATACTGAAGTTCACCTGTCTTTTTTGATTCCTTCTGGAGAGCCATTCTTATAGTACAGAGCAGATTGGAGCTCGCCGGTCTTATAATAATATTTTTCAAGGCCATTTGGTTTACCATTCTTAAAAGGCAAAGTATACTGCAATTCCCCTGTCATATAATAACCTTTTTTGATTCCTTCTGGAGAGCCATTCTTATAGTACAGAGTAGATTGGAGCTCGCCGGTCTTATAATAACTATTTTCAATTCCGTCTGGTTCGCCATTTTTAAAAGGCAAAGTATACTGCAATTCTCCAGTCTTATAATAACCTTTCCCAATACCGATGACCTTGCCATCTTTATAAGATAGAGCAGTCTGCAGCTCACCTGTCTTATAATAATATTTTTCAAGGCCATTTTCCTTTCCGTTTTTAAACGGAGTAATGCATTGTAACTCACCAGTTTCATAATAGGACTTTTCAATACCAATTGCCCTGCCATCTTTATATGACAGAGTAGACTGCAACTCGCCGGTCTTGTAATAAAATTTACCTTCACCTTCTCTCCTGCCTTTTATGAAATTAAATAAAGCGCTTTCATTATCATCATAGAATATCTTTGCAGCACCCTCAATCGCATTGCCTTGTTTATCAAAATAAATTTTTGTGCCGTCAGCAATTTCTTTTATCGTATATTGCTTATATTTATAAATTTTTACAGCATCTTCTGCATGAGCATGAAAAACAAAAGACAGGACAAATAACAGGCATAGTATTTTTTTCATTAAACAACCCTCTGATAAAATTGTAAAAATCAACATTGCATATAAAGAGCAAAATCGCAAGATATTTTCCTAATAAATCAACATTAAAGGAGAGTGCCTATAAAGAGATCTTCAGGTATTGCTCAAGAAATATACTTTGTATTACCCGCAGGGTTTGAGGAATTCGTCATTGCTCACGCAATCAATACAATAAGAGGCAGGAGGCCCTAACAGGAATAAATATTAAACCATTATCTTTAAAAGAACAGAGAAGTTAAACTGCCGGACTTATCAGAACAATTAAATACAATCTGCACCGGCAGTTTTTCCAGAGAGCACATTTCTGATCCACAGAAAAGATACTGAACCGGAAACAATATTTGAAAAAAGAAGCGCGGCAAATATCCCTTTCACTCCCCAGAAATGTGATCCAAGAAGAACACATGGTACAGTAAGAACCATCATCTGAAGAAACATGAGCAATGCTGAAGGTTTAGGCAGATTTAAGGCATTGAAAGCACTGCTTGTAAGGCGCAGCACACCCTGAAACCCGTAACCTGCTGAAACAAGAACAAGATATGTAGATGCAGTATTGACAATCTCCCTGTTGTCATTAAAGAAACGTGAAAACTCTCTGGAAAAATTCAGAAAAATAACAAATACAAAGAACCCCCAGCACATTGAAAATATATGGCCCGAACGGATGCCGTAAATTACCCTGCATCTCTTCCCCGCTCCCATATTCTGCCCGACGAACGGGGCTAGCACAGAACCCAGGGCTGCCACCACTGCCATTGCACACATATCAAGTTTGGACCCAATTCCAAATCCGGCTACAGCATTATCTCCATACCCTGAAAGAACCCTTGTTATTATACCTATTGAAACAGGCATTAGCAGATTTGTAAGTGATGCAAAAATCCCGATATACAGAATACTCTTCCATGAATTGATAACTTCACTCACCGGTACAGCTGAAAAACTCAGCATTTTCTCTCTCCGATGAAGAACATAAATGGCTGCTACAAAAGTCACCACTCTTGCTATGACTGTTGCTATGGCTGCTCCCGTTAGTCCCAGTTCAGGGAACGGCCCGGCTCCGAAAATCAGGAGAGGATCAAGTATTATGTTGACTATCATGGCCAGAATCATTATCTGTGACGGAGTAGTTGTATCACCTGTTGCCCGGATTGCATTGTTTCCTACCATGGGTATGAACACAAATGGAAGTCCCAGATACCAGATGAACATATACTCTCTCACAAGTTCAAGCACTCTGCCTGAAGCCCCCAGAAGCCTGAAAAGCGGATCCATGGTCAAAAGCCCGGTTGCTGAAAAAAAAGAAATAACCACAAGGGTTAGAAGTATGGTATCAGTGGTAAGACGCTGAACTTTCTGGTGATTGCCTTCTCCAATTGCCCGTGAAACAAGAGATGAAACACTCACACCCAGCCCCATGGCTATACTGGCTATGACAAAAATTACCGGAAACGTATAACTCATGGCAGCCAGTTCATCGGCCCCGAGCTGCCCCACAAACCATGTATCTGTAATATTGAATACGGTCATCCCCATCATGCCTGCAATCATGGGTATAGTAAGTTTAACAAGGGTTTTATTTATACTACCCTCGGTAAGATTCCCTTTCGCTCTGGTGTTCAATTATCCTTCCTCTTTCTGGCGGCAAGGCATGCATTACCGGTCATTACTTCCAAAAATTTCAGAACTGAACTTCTGTCTTCTGCACTGAAACCTGCCAGCAGGCATTCAGTCCATTCATCTATTATTCTGTAAATTTCGGGGATAATAGACTTACCCTTTTCGGTCAGGCAAATTCTGTAGGATCTTCTATCACTGTTATTCTTTTCCCTTGAAATATATCCTTCTTTAATCAAAGGTTTTATATTCTTTGTGACGGTTGTTTTATCAGTGACCAGAAAATCTGATATACTTTCCTGATTAATTCCGTCATTACAGTTAAGAGCTTTCAGTATCATGAGCTGGCCTGTTCCTATATTATACTTCTTCAGCTCATTCTCCAAAAAGATGACAGAATTTCTGTGGATAATTGAGATTGCTCTTGCTGCTGAAATGCGGGATTCTGCTGTTTTTTTCACCATGAACCATGGTAAAAAAAATGGTTGGAGATGCAACTATTTTATACGCTTTTATTCATTCACGACACAATTCCGTCCAGAATTCTTTGCCCCGTAAAGCCTTTCATCTGCAGCAGCAGGCAGATTTTCCAGAACAGTTGCTTCAGTGCTGTCGGAGATTTCAAAACTTGCCGTAACCCTGTATTTAATCCCGGGAAAATTATGTTCCTCTATGAGGTACGGAGTATACCCTGAAATCAAGCCAGATGGCTGTACTTGGAAGAAAAAGCGCTATGAAAAATTGGGAGAACCCCAGAACAGCTGCATTAACAGAAACCATGATACCCGTTATGATGAAAACATAAAATATATCAAACCTGTACCTGTCCGAAGCGGCTGAAAAGAAATAATCAAGAAACATATAGAGAATCCCTGATGCCGTATCTGCTGCAAGGCCTGCTATCCGAAGGGGGGAACAATATATCCCCACCGGTTTGAAGGAAAAAATATTCTGGAGTGTCATGGCAGGAAAAACAAGAATGGAGAGTCTGGCGAGAACTATAATAGCCCTGTGATTATAGCTGAAAATTATAATTCATTATACCGTTCTGCAAAATATCCTATAAGGCCATTTCAAAAAACGAATATATGAATACCACCTGCTACTTTTCAATTATCTTCTGTATAAAGTTCTGTATCCTCGGATTGCATGCATTATTAAAAAATGTCTCAGTATCCGAATCCTCAAGAAACTCTCCATTATCCATGAATATTATTCTTGAGGCCACATCCCTGGCAAACTGCATCTCATGCGTAACTACTATCATGGTCATGTGATCATCCGCAAGATTTTTCATTACTTTGAGCACTTCTCCCACAAGCTCTGGATCAAGTGCAGATGTAGGTTCATCAAAAAGCATTACATCTGGCTTCATTCCCAGAGCCCTTGCAATGGCTACACGCTGTTTCTGGCCGCCAGAAATTCTGGAAGGATAATAGTTTTTCCGGTCAAGGAGGTCGACTTTCTCAAGGAGTTCAAGGGCATAATCAGTGGCTTCTTTTTTCGAAACCCCCTTTACTATGATTGGAGCTTCAATTATATTCTCAAGTACTGTCTTGTGCGGGAAGAGGTTAAAATGCTGAAAGACCATACCCACCTTCTTTGTAATTTCCCTCTTCTCATTCTGGTTTACGGAATCAGGTTCTCCTCCTGGTCTGTTGGCAAAGAGTCTGTTTTCTATTTTTATGATACCTGAATCTATTGTTTCCATTCCGTTCAGGCATCTCAGAAATGTGCTCTTCCCTGAACCGGAAGGACCTATGACGGAAACTACTTCCCCCTTTCTTATGGTTACATCAACACCCTTCACCGCTTCATGGGAACCGAAACTCTTTCTGATCCCGTTACCTTCAATCATAATATCACAACTGCTACTCATAGAATGAATACTTCCTTTCAAGTTTATTAAAAACCTTCACTATTACCCATGTCATCATTAAATAGATACATGCAGCTACCACAAAAGGTGTTACGGTAAAATCACGCGTAAAGATCTCGTTGGCTGACCTCATCAGATCCCCCATTCCAATAACTATGACAAGAGCCGTATCCTTTACAAGAGTAATGGCTTCATTGCATGTGGGAGGAATTGTCCGCCTGACGACCTGAGGCAGGACTATCCTCCGGATTGTTTGTGGGTAAGTCATGCTCAGGGCCTTCGCAGCTTCATACTGTCCCTTGTCTATCGAAAGTATACCCGCACGGTATATCTCTGTAAGGTAGGCTGCATAATTGATAATGAAAGTGAGCGCAGCGGCTGTAAATGGCTGAAGTGAAATGCCAATTATGGCAAGGCCGTAATAAATGAAAAACAGCTGGAGAATAAGCGGAGTTCCCCTGAAAACCCAGGTGTAAATGCCTATACCATACTGTAAGGATTTAAATCTTGATATTTTCATGAGAGCGAAAACAACACCAAGCGGAATGGAAAAAATTATTGTGACTGCATATAACTGAAGAGTCAGGAGGCTCCCCTTTAATATAAACAGTGAAACATCTATAATGTAGGACAAAGGAGCGCCTCCATAAACTTCTATTTTAAAATATCAGCACCAAACCATTTCTTTGAAATTTTGCTTCCAGTGCCGTCCTTTTTCATTTCAGACAATGCCTTGTTAACAGCATCGGAAAAACTCACATCTTCCTGACGGAACCCGACACCGTACTCTTCGTGACCGAAGTCATCCTTGATAACATCATACTGGTCAGCCTTCTTTGCGATGTAGTATCTGCCGACAATTTCATCCACCACGACAGCATCGACTCTTCCGGCTGCAAGGTCAAGCAAAGCAAGTGTATTGTTTGAATATTTTTTTACTTCCTTGAGAGACTTTGATGTTGCAGCGTCATCGGACAGAGCCTTTTCACTGCTTGATCCAAGCTGCAGACCGACTATCTTTCCCTTCAGGTCCGCCTTTGACGCTACCTTTGACCCTTTTTTTATTACAATTATCTGCCTGTTATCCAGATATGCTTTTGAGAAGGTTATCTGTTTCTGCCTTTCCGGAGTGATTGTCATACCGTTCCATATCAGGTCGATGTCGCCCTTTTTAAGGCTTAAAATTACACCTTTCCATTCAACAGATTTCAGTTTCAGTTCCACGCCAAGACGTTTTGCAACCTCTCTGGCCAGATCTATATCAAAACCAACAATTTCATTTGACCCCTTTTCCCTGAATCCCATTGGAGGGAATTGATCATCAAGCCCAAGAACAAAAAAACCCTTTTTCTTAATGTCCGCAAGAGATGTATCTGAAGATTTACTCTTCCCGCAACCCGCAGCAAAACAGACAGAAAGAATCAGGATCAAAGCCGAAATTTTTTTCATAATATACGCTCTCCTGATTTTAATTATGCCCAAACGGCACAGATGCTGGAATATTGTTTTTTTGATGAACAGTCAAGAGGTTTTTGTATAATACAAATCCCTGTACTCAGCATTCTCTTTTTATATATTAAAACAGCGGATAATTCATTTTTTTGACTCATATCTGTTTTATATGTAAATTAAACAGGTATTTGCTAATAATAAACCGGCGGCAACGATGATAAAAAATTTTTTTATTACAATCATTTCTTTTTTCATTCTACCGCTGCATTTATCCTGTCCCGCACATGCACAATCCCTGCAGAAAAAGGCAGGCCTGAATATTCTTTTTCTGTCATCTTTTGATAAATCTTCAAGCGCATATATCGACTTTGATAAAGGCCTTAGAAAATCTCTCAGCATTGATTCAGGAGAAAACAATCTGTATACTGAATTTCTTGGGAGCCCCTATATTCCTGAAAAAAATTTTGACAATCAGTATTACATCCATCTCAGAAAAAAATACAGTCATGTCAAATTTGACTTCATCATCGCCTGGGCGCCGCGCGCAATAAATTTCATTTCACAAGCCCCTTCAATGTTCCATGGTTCACGCCGGATTTATATCGACGGAACGCAAAAACAGGGAAGCATAGACCAGCCGAATGTAACAACAATTGAATTCCAGAAAGACTACGACTCATCCCTGAATGAAATAATACGGATAGCCAGACCCAAAAAAATATACGTCATTGGAACAACCACTTCTTCTGAAGGCAAAAGGAGAATTGAAAGATTTAACAGTTCAATATCAGCACATGGGAATAATATTGCAACTGAATTCCTCATTAATATGAAACTCTCTGAAATAGAAAAAAAACTTCAGAACATAAAAGGGAAAAACTCAATAGCTCTCTATCTCCTGATGTTCACAGACGGTGAGGGAAGAAAAATTACTCCCTTTGAAGTATCAAGGCTAATCTGCAGTAAATCATCAATACCTGTTTTCTCATACTGGGAAAGCATTATGGATACAGGCCTAGTCGGAGGGCATCTCTTCAGTCACAGGAAAACAGGCATTGAAACCGGGAACATCATAAAAGAGGGGAATCTGCTCAGACATATCTACATTTATTCAATGAACTATACCTATGACATGTCCGCCATGAAAAAATGGGGCTACCAGGATACAGTCATTCCTGCAGGCTCAACAATTATCAACGATGACCCGGAAATAGTCCTGAAATATAAGTGGTACATAACAATGGCCCTGGCAGGTCTTGTATCCATCTTTTTTCTTGCAGTCCTTCTTTTCAGGGCACTGAAACTGAAAAAGAAAATCATAAACGATCTGGACATGGAAAGAAACAGCCTGGAAGATAAAATCAGGCTGAGGACCGGCAACCTTATATCCACTAATATCAACCTGAAAGAGAGTAATGAAAAATTTCAGACTCTCTTTAACACTACATTCGAAGGCATAACGATATCAAAAAACGGTTTTATCACAGAGGTAAATGAAACGCTTGCCGGAATGTACAACACGACTGCTGATAAAATAGCCGGATTGCCGATTATGAACCTTATCATTCCGGAAGACAGGGAAAAGGTCAGCTCTAAAATATTAAATCATGACGAGGGACCATATGAAGCAACTGCCCTCCGCTTCGATGGAACCACTTTCCCGGCGGAAATACATGCCAGGATGTTCAGATATAATAATCAGGATTACAGGATAAGCGCTGTTCTTGACATCACAGAGAGAAAAGAGGCCGAAGATGAACGCACTTCAAGCCTTTACTTCTTCGAAAACATGGATCTGGTAAACAGGACAATCCAATCTTCCCAAAACCTCGAATCACTGATGAACGACATCCTTGAGGTAGTTCTGAAAATTTTCAGCTGCGACAGGGCCTATATTGTCTTCCCATGTGATCCTGAAGCTTCTTCATGGCAGATTAAAAATCAAAAAAACAATCCCTCTTACCCCGGAGTTTATCCAAAGGGTATACCGCTGCCCATGAACAGTGATATATCCTCCCATATGAAAAAACTTACTGAATCTGAAGACCCTATTGTTTATGGTCCGGGGGGAGATTTTCCTGCCTCAAAAGAACTGTCTGAAAGGTATAACATCAACAGCTTCATGTCTGTCGCCCTGCGTCCGAAAAACTCGACACCATGGGAGTTCGGTATACATCAGTGCTCCAGAACTAAAATATGGAAAAGTAATGATAAAAAACTTTTCAGGGAGATCGCGAGAAGAATAAGTGATGTTCTTACAGTCATGCTCTCTCACAGGGAACTGCAGGAAAACGAAAATTTCCTTAAAAGCATTTTTGAAAATCTCCCCAGCATCGTCTTTGTTAAAGATGCGGAGGATCTTAGATTCATAAAAATAAACAGGGCATTTGAACAGATAATCGGCTATACTGAAGATGAGTTAAGGGCAAAAAATGATTATGATGTATTCCCGGAGGACGAAGCGGATTATTTCCGTAAGATGGACAGGGATGTTATCAGATCCGGAAACCTTACAGATATAAAAGAAGAAAAGATAATGAATCAAAACGGAGAAGAGCTGATTTTACACACTAAAAAAATTCCGATATTCGACAAGGACGGCATTCCAAAATATCTTATGGGAATTTCAGAGGATATTACAGAAATAAAAAAACTTGAAGAACAGCTTCGGCAGTCACAGAAGATGGATGCTGTTGGACAGCTTGCTGGCGGCATTGCGCACGACTTCAACAATATGCTGGGCGTTATCATGGGTTACACTGAACTGAGCATGATGGAGATTGACTCTGAAAGCAGCCTTTACAGCCATCTTAATGAAGTCAGAAATGCAACCGAAAGATCATCCACATTAACAAAACAGCTTCTCGCCTTTGCAAGAAAACAGACAATTGCTCCGGAAACAATAAACCTGAACGATACAATAGACGGCATGCTGAAAATGATAAAAAGACTCATCGGTGAGGATATCGAACTTTCCTGGTTTCCGGGAGAAGATGTACGCCCGGTTTTTATTGATCCTACACAGATAGACCAGATACTTGTTAACCTGTGTGTAAATGCCAGGGATGCAATCGACGGCATAGGTAAAATTACAATTGAAACATCGGATTCATCCCTCGATGAAACATTCTGCAGCGGCAATATAAATTGTGTACCCGGGAATTACTCCATGCTGGCTGTCAGTGACAACGGATCAGGCATGAACAGCGAAACCAAAGAAAGGCTCTTTGAACCGTTTTTCACGACCAAGGAGACTGGAAAAGGCACAGGACTTGGCCTGGCTACGGTGTACGGCATTATAAAACAGAACGGAGGAATAATTAATGTCTACAGTGAACTGGGGCATGGCACAACATTCAAAATATTTCTCCCCTACAGCAAGGACGAAAACTTCACTGTCGCTGAGACATCCCATGAAATGAAGGATCTCATGGGAAATGAGACTATACTCATAATTGAGGATGAAATTTCTCTCTTAAGAATGACAAGAGAAATACTGGAAAAATACGGATACACCATAATTCCGGTTTCAGACCCATTTGAAGCTGTTCAGATAATTGATCTCCAGGTTGAAAAAATAGACCTGCTCATTACCGATGTTATAATGCCGAAAATGAATGGGAAAGACCTGGCAGAAAAAATCCGGAAAAAATTTCCGGATATCAAAATACTGTATATGTCGGGATACACTGATAATGTGATAAACTCATACGAACTAATAGACACCCACTCAAATTTCATTGAAAAACCATTTACAATGAAATCAATTACTGAAAAGGTAAGACATATACTTGATAAATAGTATAAATCCTCAGTAACCGGAAAGTTTTTATCTGCCAGGAATAATTAGTAATTGCACAAATTTCTTATGAATAGAAATTTTACAGGAAAAACCTCTTAAACTGATCAGGCGTCCATGAGATTATACAAAAAAAACAGAACCGGATACCATTTAACAATACTCATGGTATCTCTGATTATAATATCTATACCGCAAATGTGCCTTCATGCCAATGCCGAAGTACAGAATGGCGTTATCTCTTTTTCAAAGGATGAACTTCAGAAAAAAGGCTCCATAGGCCTTGACGGGAACTGGGAATTTTACTGGAACAAATCATATACACCGCAGGATTTTAAAAAGCCTGGAAAAATACACCCCGACGGCTACTTCCCTGTTCCAATGTACTGGCCAAAAAATAAAAAATTGCCACTCCCTTCCAGGGGACTGGCAACATACAGACTCAGTATAAAGTCAGACCTGAAGGCTATACCTGTTTCCATTTCTATTCCTGAAATCTATACCGAATACAGGCTCTTCATAAACGGAAAAACAGTGTACAGTCACGGCAGATTCAGTGACGGGAAAACACATTTTCTCAACCCACGGACTTTCACGGTATACAATGACAGGGATGAGATCGAAATAATATTAAACATAGCCAATGAAAGGCATGGCAATGCCGGCATAGGCCAGAGCCTTTTTATAGGCACACCTGAAAATATTGAAAACAGGGACCTTTTCAACCGTATAATGGAGATTATTCTTATAGCGGTCTGTATCTTCGCAGGTATTTATCATATAATACTTTTTTCTTTCAGGAGAAAAGAAACTGAACTTCTATACTTCGGGCTTTTTTCCATTGCCGTAGCAGTGCGTACGGTTTCAACAGGGACTTCCCTCATTATGGATCTGTTTCCTGAACTTTCCTTTGAAACAGGATCAAGACTTGCTACGTTAATAGTACCACTGAACGTAATGGCATTTCAGCAGTATGTCTATAAATTCTTCAACAGTAACAGATTTAAAACAGTTCACAGAATCCTCATGTCCATTCATATGGCATACGGTATTTCTATATTTTTAACATCGACATTTTTTTACAGCACACTCTTCACGGAATATCTCATGCTGATAATGATAAGTGTCGCTTTCGTTACCTTCATGACCGTGCACGCATATATAAATAAAAACAGATACTCCGGAATTTTTATGGCGGGTTTCTCATTCATAATCCTGGGAGTACTCAACGATACACTCCATTATCTCCAGATCATTAACACCGGACACTATCTTTCACTTTTCTTTTCCTGCTTCATAATCGCCCAGTCCATAATGCTGGCAATAAAATTTTCACGTGAACATACTGTTGTTGAAAATCTTTCAAGAAAGCTTCAGGTGCTGGATAAACTGAAGGATGAATTCCTTGCCAATACATCCCATGAACTTAAGACTCCCCTTAACGGCATAATTGGCATCAGTGAATCTCTGATTGAGGGCACTGCCGGGCCGCTTACGGAAGATGTAAAATATAATCTTAAACTAATATCCTCAAGCGGCAGAAGGCTTTCCAGTCTTATAAATGATATTCTCGATTATTCCAGACTTAAAAACCGGGATATTGTTATCTCTGAAAAGGATATTGATCTAAAGCAGACGGTTTCAGTTGTAATTACAATTATCAACTCAACCATAAAAAAAGAAAATGTGGAAATTATTAACAACATTCCGGACCGTATCTCCACGATCAGGGGTGATGAAAACAGAATCCAGCAGATTCTGTTTAATCTTCTGGGAAATGCAGTGAAATTTACCGAACAGGGCTACATCAAGGTAAACGCCTCCGATGAAGGTAATTTTATCAGGGTATCTGTTGAAGATACCGGTATCGGAATACCTCCCGAAAGCCTTGAAAACATATTTATTTCATTCGAACAGGCCGACGGAACAATCTCCAGAAAATACGGCGGAACCGGACTTGGACTGCCCATAACCAAAAATCTGGTGGAACTTCTGGGCGGTACAATAGGTGTTACTTCTAAACCGGGGAAGGGGTCAATTTTTTATTTCACTATGAAAAAAAGCAGAGAAGGAGATCTTAACCCGTTATCAGACTCCATAGTAAAAAATACCGGAACCGTTCTGTTAGATTTTAACCGAAATGATTCCGCACATATTAAATGTACGGAATCAGCATCTTCAAGCCGGATAGATGAAAAAGTACTTATAGTGGATGACGAAACTGTAAACATAAAGGTAATTGAAAATTATCTTTCACTCGAAGGCTACAGGACCAGCTTTGCTACAAACGGAGAGGATGCTCTTCCCATGATTGAAAAGGAATCATTCGATATTGTGCTGCTCGATATAATGATGCCGAGAATGTCTGGATTTGAAGTCTGCAGCAGATTGAGGAGGAAATACAGTTCATATGAGCTCCCTGTCCTTATGCTGACCGCAAGAAATATCAGCCACGATATAGCAGCGGCTTTTGATTCAGGAGCAAACGACTACCTGGTAAAACCCATAGACAGAAACGAACTGCTTGCCCGGATCAGAACCCACATATCCCTGAGTTATGCCGTTGATGATGCAATAAAAAATGCGCACCTCGCCAATACGGATGAACTCACAGGCCTGTACAACAGAAGATTTCTGATGCAGTCAGGGAAGAGGGAATTCCGGAACTGCCGCCTTAAGAGCAAGTCCTTCTCCGTACTTATGCTGGACATTGACAGATTCAAACTAATAAATGACACACTTGGCCACTCAAGCGGGGATCTGGTTTTAAAGGATATTGCAGAAATAATTGAAAAGAATATCCGCGGCGGTGATACAGCAGCCAGATACGGAGGAGAGGAATTTACAATTCTGCTTCCGGCAACGGATCTTGAAGGGGCAAAAATTGCTGCGGAAAAACTCCGGTCAGCCATAGAAAAAAGTTCCGTTATAAATCACAGTAATAGAGAAATTAAATATACTGCCAGTATAGGCATCTCAACCAGCCATGACAGATATTCCGGAATTGACGAACTCATTGAAGAGGCGGATAGAATGCTCTATAAGTCAAAACAGGAAGGCCGTAACAGAGTTTCATGGAATAACAATGAGGATTAAGACGTGGTATTCCTGTTTATTTTACTACAGGAATACCATTCAGTTCTGAACATCAGTTCTTTTGAAATCTCCAGTTCAGAAAGAAAAATGAATTGTCTGTGATGTGATATGTCACCTCTTTCTTTTCCTTATCAAACTTAAAAACTGAAGAAGAATCCTTCTCAACTTTCTCAATATCTTCAAAATTTATGGAAGGGTCAACAAATCCAATTTTAAGAAGTTTACCTTCATTAAGAAATTCGTATCTGAAGAAATGGACAGATGTATCCTTGGTAAACATTCCCGAAACAAGAGCCATGACACCGCCATTGCAGAAAAGAATCGCAGCGGGATTCATTTCTCCTCCAGGATATCTGTAAATTTTTCCGGTGTCAAAAGCCGCTGACTCAACTGATTTTTTAAAATCAGAAGGAAGAACGGTCTTTCCTGAAGAAACAGATGAAAGAAGCAGATTCTTTAAATCAGCAGCAGAACCTGTTTCAGATGAAATAATCCATCCGGGTTTGCCTTCCAGAACTGTTTTATAATATTTTTTGTCATTCATTTGAGACTTTTCCTGGAGCACGATGCCCGAGGCAAAGGGGATCTGAGAAATTTTTTCACCGCCGGGAGTTTTGCAGAACGCTCCCCCATCCAGTGATATTACAGTTGCCTTACGCGGCAGAACTTCTCCGTCATCTTTATCTTTTTTGCATGAAACAAATGAAACAGCTACAATAAGTGAAAATAATAGAACCAATCTAGTCTTCATTTAACTACCTCACAATATCTCTGAGATCATTTATGCTGCTTTCACGGGCATAATCAGCTGCTGACTTGCCTTCGTTATCGGCGATATTTATCAGACTGCCCCTTGCAGTAAGAACAGGATAAATATCCTTTACCTTTGCTATGTTCTTTGTGTTGGCCTCCTTTATTATATGAGTGAGTACTGTTCTTCCGAACCTGTCCTTTGCATTAATATCAGCACCGGCCTTTATGAGCATATCAATCATTTTGGTCACTGCTTTTGTCTCCTTTGCAGAAGTTCTGTAGTCACCGATAAAGTTCAGAACTGTCCTCTTCAGGGCGGTATTGCCGTTTGTATCTGCGGCATCAATTTTAGCTCCCCCCTTGACAAGAGCCTGAACAATGAGAGTATTCTTCTGCATGGCTGCAATATGTATTGGGATTCTTCCATATTTGTCTGCAAGATCCGGATTTGACCCCTTCCCGGTGAGTTCCTTGATCAGATTAGCCGCTGTTTTGGAATCCGAAATATCCTTGCTTGTTTTATATGGAGTCTTGGAAAGCATCATTATGAGAGTTTCATTCTTGCTGTTGCGTATATCCGGATTGGCACCGTTCTTCAGAAACAGGCTCACTATGGAAAACTTTCTGTTTGATGCGGCATAATGCAGGAGAGGCACACCGGAACCTGTTGTGTCATTTATATTTGCACCTGCCTTCACCAGATAGGACGCGGAGTAATACCCGTTCCTTGCAATTATACTCTTTGCAAGGGCAGTCTCGCCGTTTTTGTCCTTGAGGTTCACGTCCGCCTTGCCGTCAATAAGCGCCTTCACAGAACCGCTGTAGTCCTTCTCCGCTGCGAGTATCAAAGGAGTATTCCCTTCACTGTTGCGGCTGTTTACATCGGCGCCGCCGGCAGCAAGATATCGAATGAAGCTTATTCTGTTCCCCATTGCAGAAAGATGAAGGAATGTGTTCCCATTTTCAAAGGTTTCCTTTGTTGAAGCTCCTCCCTTAATGAGTTCATTAAATATATCTGACCTGTTCATTGTATAGGCTATATTAAGAAGGCTCTTTCCGTCGGGGGAGCTTATCTTTGCATCCGCACCCTTCTCAACGAGATATTTAACCATCTCCAGATTCTTCTTCATAACAGCAACAAGAAGCGGTGTATTCCCTGAACTGTCTTTTACATTTACATTTGCCCCTGAATCGGCCATGTATTTAACAATGGCATTTCTATATTTTTCAACGGCCTGGATGAGAGGATACTCCCCGGATCCATAGGCTTTATTAACACTGACGTTCTTGACCATAAGAAATCTTACAGTGGCATAGTCATTTTTTTCAATTGCCTTGTAGAGAATGCTCTTGCCCTGGGAATCTGTGCTGTTTGGGTCAGCTCCCTTTTCAACAAGCATTTTCATTATGGAGGAGTTTTTATCGTATGCCACCGATGCATGCCGTCCACCGGCACTATCTATACCATTGGGATCTGCTCCTGAATCAAGCAGGAAACTGACATTTTTTGTAATACCGTATTTTACTGCAACAGCCAGCGCTGTCATCCCTGAATTATCCCTTGTCTTTATGAATGAAGACAATTCCTTAACAACTGAAAAGAGCCTGTATGAATCCTTTGACATGGCCATATAGTGAAGCACTGTCCTGCCCATATTATCCCTGTGATTCATGTTTATCTTCTCAGGTGTTTTCAGAAGCTCAAGAGCAAAGGCTATTCTGTTATTTTCAATTGCAAGGAGCATGGGCGTCTTGCCCTCTTTATTTGTTATATTCAGATCCGGATTATTTTCAGAAAGGGTTTTGTAAAACTTGAGATCCCCTTTAGCTGAAACAAGATGCAGAATTGAATCCCCGTTTCCGTCCTTCAGGGAAGTATTGGCACCGGCCTTCGAAAGTTCCTTAAAAATTGAATTTCTGCCCTTTTTGTAGGCATAGAGTACAAGAGGATCTGTCCCCTTCTCAAGTGTATTTATATTTAAACCGTTTTTCAAAAGTACAATAAACGCGGAGGTATTATTTGAATCTGTTGCCTGACCAGCCGGACTCATCCCGCTGTTATCATAAACATTTACTTTTCCGCCTTTCTGGATTATAAGCTCCGCAAGACCGCTCCACAGTTTTCCCGAAAGCTTAACTGTTTCATGAAGGGCTGTACGCCCTGCACCATCCTTTGCGTTTAGATCTATTCCCTTTTCAACGAGCAGCTTTGCAATCGAATACTGCCCCGCCTTAATAGCCCTGTGAAGGAGAGTTTCATTTGAACTGTTTACAAATCTGAAATCAGCACCTGCATCTATTAGATACTTAACATTTTCCCATCTCTTTGCTTCAACTGCCTCCATAAGAGGAGTCCTGCCTGAATCATCTTCTGCATTAATTTTTACGGAACGGCCGGAGAGTGACATTATCATCTTTCCCCTGTTTCTTCCCATGGCAAGTATATGCATTATGTTTCTTCCCCTGCTGTCAACATTGCCGAGATTGGCACCGCTTTTCACCAGCAGATCTGTCAGAGAAGAATACCCTTTTTCAGCGGAGAGAAGGAGAGGAGTCATGCCTGAAGAATTTTTCAGATCACTGGAAGCCCCCTTCCCTGTGAGAAATTTAACCATTTTCATATCGTTCTTCATGACCGCAAGGTGCATGAGTGTATTGCCGGAATTATCTGTCGAGTTAAGACCCGATCCCGCGCCTATCAAAAAATTTACAACCTTTGTCTGACGTATCCCGTAGGCATATATTGCAATAGGGATTCCGTCAATTGTATAGTCAGACCTGAGCCCCTTTTTCATAAAAAGCTCGAGTACTGGGACATTTCCTTTTTTTACAGCTATTATTACAGGAGTCTCTTTCCGTTTTGAATAATCAAGTGCTGTAAAATCTCCACTTCTGTCTAAAACCTTCCCGACGAGTCCCAGAGCCTTTTTATTTTTGCTTGCTGCAAGAACATGAAGAACAGATGACCCATAACGGTCCCGCTGATTAACATCAGCTCCCTGGTCTACAAGAAATTCACCAGTGGAATATTTGCCGGATAATGCAGCAGTCATAAGAAGGGAGCGACCGTTGCTGTCAGCAGTATTGATGCTTAATCCACTATCAAGATATTTTCTTATATCTTTGTCTTTACCGTATTTTGCCGCTTTAAGAAGCTGGGCCTCTGTGGCAAAAAGAGAGGCAGACAGCACAAAAACTGCTGCCGCCGCTGAAACTAAGGAAAATATTTTTTTCATACTTTTACCGGCCTGAATATTATTGATGTATATACTTCAGAGGATCAACAAACTCCTCGTATGCTCTTATTTCAAAATGAAGGTGACACCCGTATGAATGCCCCGTGTTCCCAACGGTTCCGACCTTATCACCTGAATTCAATTTCTGTCCGTTGCTTACAGAAATTGATGTTAAATGTCCGTACACTGTCCTGAATCCGTTCTTGTGCTCAACAATTACATAATTTCCGTAACCGCAGCTTGTACAGTTCCTGTTATTATTAACAACAAGTATTACATTACCGTCTGCCGCAGAAGTAACCTTCGTACCGCATGGTGCCGCGAGGTCAACACCTGTGTGATTGCTGACTTTTCCTTTAAGTATTCTCTTACCGAACTTACTCGATATAAAGTACTTGCCCTCCTCAATGGGGACCTGGAACAGATTGTTTATATCATCCCCTTCCTCCCTTGAACTGCTGTCTGTAGAAAGGAAAGCTCCGAATACCCAGCCCTCATAATCAAGGTACTTTACCTTTACCCATTTCGATTTCTTTCCGCCCAGAGTAATCTCATCACTCTCCATATCGGTTATGGTAACTTTTTGCCTGTTTTCAAGGCTGAAAACGACGATTCCCATATCATCAGGGGCATCCCTGACTCTGAGAATATCTGATTTTACATAGAGAGTTCTACCTTTCTCAAGATATGATGTATACTCCGGTTTGTTATCCACAGGGTCTGAACCGATCTCCTTCAGATAATAGCTGAATACCCAGCCGGTAACCGAATCCATGCGGACCTTTGCCCATCTCCCCCTGTTACCTGCATAATAATCATAGTAGGATGTGTATTCCAGCACTTCAACGACATCGCCGCTGTACAGTTTTCCTGTAACTTCGGATGTTGTACCCGGAGAGTCCCTCAGATTAAGAACTGAAGCGGAAACCTTCATTTTCTTAAGTGTATTTACATTTGTATCATTCCCTGTGCTGAACTGGGCCAGCACAAACATGCCGCTGTCATTGGATTCTTCCTGCCAATCTGCAGGATTATCAACACTGATCATGGGTCGTCCGTTTAAAAATCCAAGACTGCCCCCCTCAGCTGAAGGTTTTTTCCTCAGGAGAAGGTTACCCGGAATATATCCCTCAATTCCATCTGATGTTTTTACAAGAAACCAGTTCTTTGTAAGGGTCTTATACTGTTTTATTTTTGTCGCGGCAGGTTTCATGAGTACCGAAACCCTGTCCCCCTTCTTTACTGTTGCCGTGAATTCTCTTACACTGTCATAAGGGAGGGATCTGAGTTTATAACTTTCAGCTGTCCAGGCATAGTACTCTTTCTGATTTTTTATTTTGGCTTCTGCATCGAGTTTACCTATATCCTGTGCATAGTCAAGGCCCACAGGCAGTTTCAGTTTCATGCCTGGCGCAAACTGTTCGACTCTTTTCTTGAAATCCTCAAACTTCTTGAGAATGCGGGCTCGCCGTTCCTCATCCTTCCTTTTTATCTCCTCCCTGATCTGCTTATCCTTGTTTAGAATACGCTCAACTCCAGACTCTGAAAATGCAAATACCAGAGGATAAAGTAATAATAACGATATTGATATTAAATATTTCTTTTTCATAGGCACCACTTCTTAATTAAAAATCGTTTCAAAATTATTTTAAAAATAATAAAAGTCAAATGAAATAACCATTATTATTGCACCGAGTCCATGGAAAAAGGGGGGAGAAAGATATTTCCACAACTGTTACGGGTTAAATTACAGAATTATACCTTCATTAATTACAATTCTGTAACTTTATATATAACTGAAATCTACTGCATTTCACTTGATTAAAAAACAAAAAAATGTATCCTTGCCCTCATGGAGTTCATAGATGTCACAGAAAAGAAACATAAAATTTAAAATTACCGGTTTCCGTTCATTTTTATTTATTGCCGCGCTGTCCGTCACGGCTGTATCGTCGGATATGTTCATAAATAATTTTTTTCTGGACCGTTACCTGAATATACAAAAGGAACGTGTATACCTGGAATTATCCAATAGCCGCATAAAAATCGAAGAAACCCTGAACAAAAATCTCTACATAATATACGGAATGGCATCCTACATATCCGTAAACAATGGAATAATTAGCCGTGAAGTTTTTAACAGGATGGCACGCATGCTGCTATCCAACAGTGACTCTCTGAAAAATATTGCAGTGGCTCCTGATTTTATAATCACACATATATATCCGATGGAGGAGAACAGAAAGGCCCTGGGTCTGAATTACAGAAATATTCCGGAACAGTGGAAAGAGGCAAATGAAGCAAGAGTAAAAAAATCCATGGTCATAGCAGGCCCCATAAAACTTGTTCAGGGAGGTACCGGCCTTGCGGCCAGAATACCGGTTTTCATTAATAACGGCAGAACTTTTTGGGGCCTTGTTTCCGCAGTAATTGACTTTGATACCATAGTAGAAAACAGCGGCATCAAATCATCAGACTCATATATTGATATACTCATTGAAAAGGAAACCGGTGCGAATAATTTACTTAAAAATAAAATCATGGGCAATCCGGAACTTTCCGGAAGCAGCAGCCTCATTTCAATGCCCCTGAACCTTCCGCATACGAAATGGATAATATCAGCCCGTCCTCGTGCAGGGTGGCTTACACAAAGCCCTTCAAGGTGGCTTCTCCATTCGCTTATTACAATAATATACATATCCATTCTCTTTATATGGATTCAGAGACACAAAGCGAACATCTCACTATTTGAGAGTGAAAGCAGGCTTCGTGCTATGAGCAGGTCAAGCCACGATGCCCTAATAATGATAGACAGCAATGATATCATTGGTTTCTGGAATACTGCTGCCGAGCAGATGTTCGGCTACAGTGAGGCTGAAACACTCGGCAGAAAAATGCACGAAATAATCTCTACCCCTGAAGACAGGGAAAAGGCCGAAGAGGGGCTTCGGCACTTCAAAAGTACGGGGCAGGGCCCCATAGTCAACAGCGTCAGAGAAGTGAATTCAGTAAGAAAGTCGGGGGAGATATTTCCTTCAGAACTTTCCGTTTCTTCATTCCAGATAAAAAACAGCTGGTATGCCGTTGGAAGCATAAGAGACATTTCTGCGAGAAAAGAGGCTGAAGAGAAGCTGATAACACTGGCCACCACAGACTCGTTAACCGGAATACTCAACAGGAGAAAATTCATGGAATCCTGTTCCCTCGAGGCTGAAAGATCAAAAAGGTACGGTCACAGAATGAGTTTCATAATGTTCGACATAGATCACTTCAAGATAGTAAACGACAATTTCGGACACGACGCAGGGGACAAAGTATTGAAGGAGATTTCCGCATATATTTCTGCTATGCTCAGAAAAACAGACCTCTTTGCGCGGGTCGGCGGAGAGGAATTTGCAGTTCTCCTGCCTGAAACAGGAATTGAAACTGCCCAAAAACTTGCCGAGAGACTAAGGGAGGGTGTCAGTCAGCGGAAGATTCCAGGATATGACAGAATAAAAATAACATCAAGTTTCGGTGTTACAGAGATGCACCCTCATGGTGAAAATATTTCAGATATAATGAAAAGGTCAGACAGGGCTCTTTACACTGCAAAGAATACCGGCAGAAACAGGGTTAGCACTGAAAACTGGTCATGATATTTTTCCGGTAAACATCTTCCGCAGAGGAAGAATCCACATCTTGCAATGTTAATACCAGAGTAAATATGGAAAGTAACTTTTATACATCAAATCCCATTATACAGTGAAAAGTATTTCTCAATAGGTCATCATAATTTATTCAGCATGATTCAAAAATGGATAATCTGTGTAACCTTTTTCCCCGGGTGTGTAAAAAGTTGACCTGTCGGGAATGTTAAGTGCTGCTCCACTCTCAAGGCGCAGGGCCAGGTCAGGATTTGCAATTGCAGGCCTTCCGAATGCAATAAGGTCAGCAGGCCCCTCCATAAGATCATAAGCCGCTCTTTCCGCATCATAGCCTCCGCATAGAATAAGTTTACCCCTGAAGGCCTTGCGGATTTTCTCAACTGTTTCCATGGGCACTTCAGGAGCCCCCATGGAAGAGTGATTCACAAGATGAATGTATACCAGGCCGATTCTGTTTATTTCACTGGCCAGATATACATACTGTTCCTCAGTTTCAGGGAAGGCCGAAACGTCATTGGATACTCCATATGGAGAAAGCCTTATTCCAGTCCGATCCTTCCCCACCGCTTCTGAAACAGATGAAGCCACTTCAAGTACAAACCTGCACCGGTTTTCCACGGATCCGCCGTAGATATCAATCCGCCTGTTTGAGTCCGGCTGCAGAAACTGGTCAAGGAGATAACCGTTTGCTCCATGAAGTTCAACACCGTCAAATCCCGCTTCCATTGCATTCTCCGCAGCCCGGACAAACTCATCCCTTGCCCTGCGTATATCCGAAAGGTTCATCTCCCTCGGAACAGGGAGGGGCATGAGACCTGAAGTGTCTGTAAATATTTCTCCCTTTGCCGCAACTGCAGAGGGCCCAAGAACATCACTCCCCTGAGGCATATTTTCAGGATGCCCCACTCTGCCCGTGTGCATTATCTGGAGAAAAATTACACTTCCATTTTCATGAACCAGTTCTGTAATCCGCTTCCATCCGGCGATCTGAGTCTGAAGCCATATTCCGGGTATTCTTGCATACCCGAGACCGTTAGGAGAGGGGGCGGTGCCTTCGGTGATAATGAGCCCCATTCCTGACCGCTGTCCGTAATATTCTGCCATAAGTTCATTTGGAACATTATTCAGAGCCCTGCTCCTTGTCATGGGGGCCATAACTATGCGGTTTTTTATATTTCTGCTTCCTATTCTTGTCTCTGAAAAAAGTATTTCACTCATCGCTTTACCATTTTTAACTGAATCTTCAAAGTCACTACATCAGTATCCAGTACAAAAAATATAATAACGCCAAAAGTGTTATTCAAAAAAAATACCATACCACTGGAAAATTAACCTCTTCTGCGAAAATATGTCAATAAGTCAACGGCTATACTTCTTAGAAAATACCATAGATCAATCATGACCAAGCAGGTTTCGGGTGATAGTGCATTCAATAAACCCGGTAATTAAGGAAGTTCCATACCTGATGTCATTCAGAATCAAGGACTTCCCTTATTCTCCTTGCAAGATTGTGCTTGGTAAAAGGCTTCTGCAGAAATTTTGCCCCCATATCAATGACTCCCTGACGTGTAATTATGTTTGCAGTATAACCGGAAATAAAAAGCGTTTTTATATCAGGATAAAGTGATGACAGTTTTATAGAAAGGTCTCGTCCATTCATCTCAGGCATTATGACATCGGTAATTAAAAGATCTATACTGCCGCTGTAATCCCCCGTTAATGAAAGCGCATTGCCCGGTGTAGATGCAGAAAGAACACTGTAACCGAGTTCGGTGAGCATTTCAATGCCAAGTTCAAGTATGCTGTTTTCATCCTCAACAAAAAGAATAGTTTCAGTACCGCCTTTAACTTCACTATAATTATTCTCCTGGAGAGTCCCTTCTTCAGGTTTTTCATCACACGATGGAAGGTATATGCGGAAAACACTGCCATATCCGGGTTCACTGTAAACATTTATGAAACCGTTATTCTGTCTGATAATTCCATATACAGTCGCAAGGCCCAGTCCGGTTCCTTCACCAATTTTTTTTGTGGTAAAAAACGGTTCAAAAATTTTTTCACGTGTTTCCCTGTCCATACCATGCCCTGTATCTGTAACAGATATAATGACAAACTCTCCTTCACAGAATTCAATATTGCGTTCACAGTAATCTTTGGATATTGATGTATTTTCGGTTTCAATTGTTATCCTGCCTGTACCGGTTATGGAATCCCTTGCGTTAACTACGAGATTTACAAGCACCTGATCCAGTTGTGCAGGATCAATCCGTACAGTCTTTAATAATTCAGACTTTTCCAGAATCAATTCTATATCTTCTCCAATAAGTCTCTTGAGAATACTGAGCATGTTCTCTACTGTTCTGTTCACATCCATTATTTCCGGAGCAACACTCTGGTTACGGGAAAACGCCAGAAGCTGCCTGGTGAGATCCGAGGAACGCACAGCAGCCTTCTGTATTTCTTTAAACCGTTTATACAGAGAATCTTTTTCGGTGAGTTTCATGAGAGCCATTTCAGCATGCCCGAGAATTACATTGAGCATATTGTTAAAAATTGAGCATATTGTTAAAATCATGCGCCACGCCGCCTGCAAGACGGCCGACAGATTCCATTTTCTGGGACTGTAAAAGCTGACTCTGGAGATTCACCCTTTCGGCTTCCGATTTTTTTAGTTTTGAAATATCAAGGACCGTCAATGCTATACCTTCCAGTATATTTTCCGGGTCAAGGGCACTGAAACTTATCAAAACATCCATTGAATTTCCTTCTTTATTTATAAAAACAGTTTCTACCGTTCCCGTACCATTTTCCATGATCTGCCTTTTTTTCTCATCCCCAACTTGTTCAAATGCTTCCCTTGTAGCATAGAGTATCGACGTGTCCCTGCCGATAAGCTCATTTCTGCTGTATCCTGTCATGACACAAAGACGGTCATTTACCTCCTGAATCATACGCCCCACAATAAGGGCAATACCAATTGGTGCTGATTTGGAAAAAGCCTGAAGCTTTGCCTCCCTTTTGATTAAGAGTTCCCTGGTTTTTACATGTTCAGTAATATCAATAATTGCAGAACCAACTGAGGCAACCTCATTATTAACACCCATGACCGGAAAATATGATACAATCAAATGTGTCACAGAATCAGAGACTTCAGCAAAGTTTAGAGAGATATCAAGATTTCTCATTGCCTTTCCTGTTTTAAAGACATCATTGATATATTCTTCGGCGAGTTCCGAGATATCCGGGAAAAGGTCAGAAAACCTTGCACCGATATGTCTTTCAACAGGAAAACCGTCAATTTTTGAAACAGCCCTGTTCACCATGAGATACCTGTAATCCCTGTCAAAGAGGACAAGTCCTACCGGTACATTGCTGAATATGGCCTGCAAACGGCTCTCACTTTCCCTGACCATATTCTCTGCATTTTTCACTTCTGTCACATCAATTATAATAACGCCGACAGATTCAACATCTCCTTCATCATCTTTAACCGGAAAATGATATATTGAAAGATATTTCCTTTCTCCCGTATTTTTATTGATGACCCAGCTGAAATCAATCTTATGAGGTTCTCCTGTCTCAAAAACTTTCTTTAAGTTATCAATAACATATCTTGAGGCTTTCTCTGATATTACATCTGCTACTTTTCTTCCCATCCTCCTGTCTGCCGGGATTTTATTTAATGAAGCGGCATTTTCGTTCAGCATTATATATCTGTATTCAGAATCAAAAAGAGCCAGGCCCACAGGGGAATTGTCAAAAATACTTCTTAAACGCTCTTCATTTTCAAGAAGCCGCTTCTCTGTATTCTTTAAAGCAGTAATATCAACATGGGTTCCAACGACTCTTTCCGCAACGCCGGCTGCATCGAAGAAAACTCTCCCCCTTAAAAAAATCTCTACAAAATGGCCATCCCTGTGTTTCATCTGTATCTCTTTCTCAAAATGATCCAGTTCTCCTTCCCGGATTTTTCTGATCACGTCAGCAGCTGGATTCCTTTGCGAATCATCTACAAGGCTCTCCCATATGGAGATATCATCGGGAAGTTCATGAGGCTCATAGCCAAGCATGCTCTTCCATCCCGGTGAGAAATAAATTTCATCTGTACGGAGATTCCAGTCAAAGAGCCCGTCCCGGCTGGCCTCCATGGCCATATCGAATCTGGCGGTGCTCTTTTGCAGTTCAATCTGCAAAAGTTTCAGTTCAGTAATGTCAGGAAAAATAGATAGCACGGAAACCAGTTCATGATCCCTGTTGTAAATAGGGATGGCATTCATCATTATCCATCTTCTTGTTCCATCAGCACGCTCGACGATAAGTTCCTGGTTATGGGTTGAATGGCCTTCCATAGCCTTGAATGCGGGATGCTCATCATGGGGCATTAATTTTCCGTCGGAGTAAAAATGTTTATATAAACAAGGAGTCATTTTCAGCTCATCCACATCAGAACTTTCTGGATCAATCTGAAGTATTTCACCTGCTGCTGAATTATAAATCCGGACATTTCTTTTTACAGCGTCTGTAAGAACTATGGGGACAGGAGACTGTTCTATTACAGACTCCAGAATAAAATTGGTATCCCATACTGCCTTTTCAGCCCTTCTTCTTTCTGAAATATCTCTCAATATACTCTTTATCTTAACCGGATTATTCCTGCTGTCCCTGTCCACAGTCGAGCTGATAGAAAAAGGATGAACAGATCCATCCTTCCGGATCAGATCTACATTATAATCCAGAATTTCTCCATTCCGCCTTGTACCCTCTATTAACTGATCTCTCTGTGAAATGTCATGGTAATAATCCAGTACCGATAGTCCGATCAACTCCTCCCTTTTATACCCCATAACCCGTTCCACAGATGGACTCAGTTCAAGGAATGTCCCGTCGAGCGATGTTTCTACATAAACATCATGAATACTTTCATATATATCCCTGTATTTCTTTTCACTCAGCTTCAGATTCCTGTAGAGTATCATTCTGCTGAGGACATACTCCACCTTTACAGCAATCTCATGGAATAGCTTTTTTTCATTCTCCAGCCATATCCGCTTATTTGAACACTTATGCACTCCGAATACCCAGGATTTCTCAGATTCAGGATGAAGAGCCTTAACCATATACGACTTAACAGATAATTTGCCGTCAGGATCAAATTCCGGATTGTCTTTTATATTTCCGTAAAACAGGTCACCCGAATCCTGAACAGACTGCAGCAGGTGCAGCATGCCGGATTCACTATCCTCTGCAGATATACACGGGAATTCTTTTTTTGTTCTTTCCATAGGAACAACCCATGCAGTTTCATCAGAACCACGGGGAGGCATAAGCCATACCCTGTCACAGTCAAATATATAAAGCATATGATCAAGTATGGCTCCAAGTGCATTTTCAATATCAGTCTCAGATCTGATGAGACTGTCAATTTCTGATAATATTTTCAGATTAACTAAATCCCTGTTATGGCTGGTTATACATGAGATCTTTTCAATTAACTCTTCCTCTATAAACGGCGGATACAGGTAATCCTTTCCTCCGGAGGAATATACTGCTCTTTTGATTTCACCACTGCATTGTTCCCCTGTAAATACTACCGGTATATTTCTGTATATGCTTTCCGTATTAAAAAGGCAAGTCAGTGACTGCGGAAACTGGTCAATGTTTACAAAAACCAGTTCAGGAAGTTCTTTTTCTGAAGTATTATGGTATTCAATATTTTCATAAAAAAAGATCTCATCCTGCAGACTTCCTGAGATATTTTTCAGAACTGCAGCCAGTTCAGGTGTTGAATCAAAAACATGTATTGCCATGGACTGCTCCGACATGAAGATACATATATAGTATTGATAATCAGGCGAGATTCAAAAATTATTGCACATAATATTGCAGGCTTCTGAAAACCAAAACCTGGATATATCAGGTGATTACATTACTAATTAAACCAGCATTCAGTTATTTTAAAATAATAGTAAATACTGACTTAACCTGATTTACTGACGATTATCTCAGTGTCAGTCCAGGCAGATAGAATATATTAGGGAGATCGGAAACACTTTCCCTGTCTCTGTAAAAAATATGAATTGTAATTATTTACCCCATCACTTAAATAATTATAAAACTTCGGCATGGTCTTAAAATATACCTCTTAGTTAATATCCGGGTGACAGCATGAATATAAAATCTCTTGAAATCTTTGTTTCAGTGGCCTCGGAGCTGAACATGACATCTGTTGCAGGGCAATTCTTCATGAGCCAGTCTGCGGTAAGCCAGACAATAATGGAACTTGAAAGGGAACTTGGAGTCAAACTCTTTGATAGAATCAACAAACGCATAAGCCTAACTGAATATGGTAAAATATACCTGCCCTATGCAAAGAAAATACTGTCCATACATGATGAATCACTGTCCAAACTGAAGGGCATTAATCCCGTAAGGATCGGGGCAAGCACAAGTATCGGAATATATATCATGCCTGAACTGATTGGCGCCTTCAATACAGAACAGAAAAGCTATGATATTTCACTTAAAATCGGAAACACAGACAGTATTCTGGAAATGCTTCTTGAAAATTCAATTGATATTGCGTTCGTGGAGGGCAATGTAATAGACAGCAGATTCTGTTCAGAAAAAATCTGGAAAGATGAAATTGTTTTCATCTCTTCCTGCAGACGTTTTAAAAACAGCCGGGTATTAACAACCGGTGAACTCTCATCGGAAGATTTCATAATAAGGGAGACAGGAAGCGGAACCAGAGCCATAATAGAAGAGAAGCTCATGGCTAAAAAAATCAAGCTCAACATCAGATATGAATTCGGAAATACCGAAGCAATTAAACAGGCTGTAATTTCGGACATGGGCATATCTGCCGTTTCCCGTATTACAATCAAAAATGAACTATCCTCCGGAAGAATCTGTTCATTCACGGTAAAGGGACTCACAATGGAAAGGTACTTTCATCTTGTCTCTCTCAAAGACAGACCTTCAAAAAAAACGCTCATTACTCTGACCGAGTTCTGCAGAAAATATTCAATAAGATAATCTTATATACATAATAAGTATTATTTGTTTTACTTATCCTTAATAATATGATTGTATAACTGAAAAACAGGAGACAGCATGTTTAAAGGATTATTGCTCTGCGCCTCTATCGGTTCAGTATCATTTCTTGCATCAAAATACATTCACTCACTGGGAAGTGTCACCATAGCCCTTATTCTGGGTATTGCCTTTGGGAATATTTTCCGGACAGATTCCTTTTCAGAGGGCATAAAGTTTGCAGAGAAAAGAATTCTTCCGGCGGCAATCGCACTCATGGGTGCCGGTATTAATTTTCAGATTCTTTCAAAATTCGGACCCTGGGTGCTTGCCCTGGTAATCTCCATAATAGCGGTAACAATTGGTGCAGGTATTCTGATTTCCCGTGCACTGGGAATATCTCACAAAACAGGGATACTGCTTGGAATAGGGAATGCTGTCTGCGGATCATCCGCAATAATGGCCTCATCAAGGGTACTGGAGCCTGACAAGGAGGAGACTGCCATTACTGTTGGAACCGTAAACCTTCTCGGCATAATCGGGATATTCACCGCTCCGGCAATCGCTTCCGCCCTGCATTTCAGCAGCTTTGAGTCAGGGATGCTAATAGGAGGATCAATACAGGCCGTGGGCCAGGTTGTTGCTTCAGGTTTCTCCGTCAGCGACCAGGTGGGGCAGTATTCAACAATCATAAAAATGTACAGGGTCCTGATGCTGGGATTTGTTGTACTTGCTCTCCAGTTTTATGTAAACAGAGGTTCAGAAAAAGGAAACGGAATAATAAGTTCACTTAAAATTCCGCTTTTTATCACAGTGTTCTTCATTCTGGCAGGAGCAAATTCCCTGGGCATTGTACATCCATATATCCTGAAGGCCGCGGCCATTGGAGAAAAATCACTGCTCCTTACTGCAATGTCGGCAATCGGCCTGCTCATAGACTTCAGATCATTTGTCAGTAAAGGTGGCAGGGTTCTCTTTGCCGGACTTATCAATTCAGCAGTACAGGTATGCTTCATCGTATCCGTCATGGAGGTCTTCAGATTTTAGGAAGCCTGTCAATCTCCGGATCTGTTTTTTAGATAAACTGCAAGCCCCGAAAAGAACCGTTTAAGAATCTGATCTCCGCATGGTTTAAAATGCTTGTGCCCCTTTTTTCTGAAAAGTGCGGAGAGTTCATGCTTTGAAAGTTCGAAACCACCAAACGTGAATACCTCAAGCATATCACTCTCCCTGAAGTCCATGGCTATACGGAGTTTTCTCAGCACCACATTGTTATCCATGGCTCCTCCGGGCTTATGCTTCAGGCCTTCAGGATTTTCAGGAACACCCCTGTAATTTATTATAAGCCCGTCCAGGAACATTTCCAGTTCCCGGTCCGTACACTTACGATAGCCCTCTTCCTCCTCCTTTTTCATAATGGAGGAAACTTCGGATGGCGCAATTCCATGGCCCGAAAGCTTGAATATCGCAGACATTGTATTTCCTGACATGTCAAGGGCATACCTGAGTCTTCTGAGTATATCATTATTCAGCATGATTCTATCCCTTTTTCCTTCCTGAAGGCCGTCCTGTCTGCCTGTTTACAGAACCGCTGACCCGGCGCGGACGCTGATTTCTTTCATATCCGTCACCTGAGAATTCCCTGTCCCTTCTGTCTTTTCTGTTGTCACCATGACCGGATCTTTCCCCTTTCAGCACCCGTTCAGAAAAATTCTGTGTACCACGGGATCCGCGTTCAGGCCTGCTCTCCCTTCCTTCACGGTCATCATTGTATCTGCCTTCCTTTCTGAATCCGGATCCATGCTTTTTACCGGACTGAGCATGATCATCTCTCCTGCCTTTACCGAAACCTTCTCTTCTCCGTGAAAAATCGCTGCTGTACTCACTGCTACTTCCATGAGAACGCCCGCCGGAATATTTATTTCTGCTTCTGTCAGAAGATCCCTGTCCCTCACCGGATTCCTCACTGTTTTTGTATCTTCCTGCGTTTCCTGAAAACCTTCCGGAACCGGAATGTTCCCTTTCTGTTTCAGAACCGGTATCTCTGCCCCTGAAACCGGGCTTCTTCATTCTGCTTCCGTATTTGGATTCCCAGTGTTCCCTGTCGCTCTTCTTCTTCTCGGCACGCTCTTTAATTTCCCTGGCCTTTTTGACCTTTTCCCTGTGAATGTTTTCACCATCTTCGGTATATCTCTTTATTGTGTTCTTTTTTGCGGCACCGGGCCTGAGTTTGAGGCTCACCCTGATATTACGTCCGTAGAGTTTTCTGCCATCAAGCAGTTCCACTGCCTTTTCTGCCTCCTCAGGCGTTGACATTGTTACAAAGGCTATCCCCTTCTTCTTTTTCTTGATTACCACACTTTCGACATTTCCGGCTTCCGAACAGATAGAACGGATTTCACCTTCCGCCATATCAAAGTTTAGATTGCCCATGAATATTTCCCTGTTTTTCATTTACATACCTGTTCCATTTATCATGCTTTTATTTTCTGTTAAGTTATCAATTGCCGTTTTAAGCGGACACTTCGGAGACGGATCATCACCGCGTCTGTAGCTTTCAAGCACTTCAGACGATTTCTTCGCAAGGAGCCTTCGTGTTTCACGCCGCATGCCCTTTATTCGCGGTATAGTCATGGTATCGTAAGCCGTTGTTTTATGACGCATCCAGGCGATTACGGCCCTTGACGCCCTCTCCTGCACAGGAATCATTTCTGTGCGTGCAACGGTTCCGCTCCCCACTGGCACCGCGTGTTCCGTGACAGCTCCGGCGAATATCTCCTCCATTTCCCTGAACTTCATATGAAAAGAAAGAAATTTTTTTACCTCTTCATAAAAAAGAATCCTGTAGGCCTCCTGCTTTTTCTGCCGGTATCTCCGCCCGGACTCGAGCCTGCTCTGATATTCCATGCCGGACCTCATGGCACGGACATCTTCAACGGCATGTTTTACTATCTCCTCCGGTGCCCATACCCCCTTTGACATGATTCTCCTGCCCTTTCTGAAAACAACTTTCCAGTACAGGCCCTTTGAAGTAACTTTTCTGGTCACCGCGGCATCACCGGCAGGCAGAAAAATCCAGCCTACCGGAGGAACCGCCGGCCTGCCCTTCTCATCTGAAAGAACACCATTATTTCCCCAGGTAAGCGTTTTTATATTTTCCATATTTTTTCCAAAGATTTCCCTGATCAGAATATACACTAAAAATCTGACTGATAAAATTTCAAATTGCCATTTTTAAATGGGACTGATAAAAAACAATATCTTTTGTGCAACAGAGCATTATTATATTCAAAAAATAAGGAGAAACCCCATGCCATTTGTAAACATAAAAGTAACCGGCGGAAACGAAGCCCCCAGTGCCGAACAGAAAGCCCAGCTTATCAAAGGTGTAACGGACCTCCTTGTCAAGGTGCTTGGAAAAAATCCGGCCACCACAGTTGTGGTAATTGAGGAGGTGGAGATGGATAACTGGGGTATCGAAGGGAAAACCGTTACAGAAATAAGATCCGGGAAATAAATGCTTCAAACCGCCTGGCCTCTGAATTTGTAATAAATAGCTGAATAGAGCCTGCAGTACTGTTCCAGGGCCTTTAAAATGTATTTTATCAGCATATTGAATCTATTGTCTGAAGCAGGTCCTCAAACCTGTAGGGCTTGTTCAGATATCTGAGAATATTTGCCTCCGAGGCTCTCTCCTGTGTGGAGGAATCATTTGATGCAGTGGTTATTATGACAGGAATAAATTTTGACCTGTGAATCTCCTTCACAGCCTCAATGCCGTCAATTTCATCTTCCAGATATATGTCCACTATCATTAAATCAGGGTCATTTTCAAAGGCGCATCTTATTGTGTCTCTGCCTGTTTTTGAAATACAGCAGACCCTGTATCCGCAGCATTCAAGCTTCTTTCTGGTAACAGTTGCCACAAGGAGTTCATCTTCGGCTATGAGTATTTTTTTAACCATCGGTCATCCTCCTTATCAACACGGTCAAAAACAATGGTATATGCAGTGCCTTTATTGCGGGACAGTTCAACAAATCCGTTAAGCTGCTCCACAAGGACTTCAATGAGCTCATGGCCAAGGCCCCTGGGACTGGCAATAACCTCATCTGGTATTCCGCAGCCGTTATCCCTGATTTTCATGCAGAATGTGCCTTCATTGAGCTGCAGGATCTGTACAGTAATCACTCCGTTAGATATATCATTGAAGGCATGTTTTATGGAATTAGTCACTATCTCATTAATAATTAGCCCCACTGTTACGGCAGTATCAATATTTACTATGAGGCGGTCATCGATATTTACTTCCCACCTGTAGTTGTTCCTCTTGTCGTGAAATGTAATCTCAAGGTTATTCATGAGCATTTCTGTGTACTCTTTCACACTGACCCTCTCAAAATTCCCCGATTTATAGAGAATATTATGGAGAATACCCATGGACTGTATTCTGGTCTTTATGCTCCGGAATCTGGAATGTATCATGTCTCCGGTTTCATTCATTGCCTGGAGATCAATGAGGCTTATTATAATCTGGAGATTGTTTTTTACCCGGTGATGCACTTCACTTAACAGCAGATCCTTTTCTCTCAGGGATTTTTCAAGCTGCCTGTTTACACTGTTCAGGGCAGCTATGGTTGTTTCCAGTTTCTCATGAGATTCTTCGAGTTCCCTTGACTTTAAAATCAGATCTTCCAGATCCTTCTCAATACTGTCCCTGATTACAGTAATGAGGGAGATATATGATTCAGAATAAAAATTTTCACATGAATCGAGCACACATATTGTGCCGAAGACCTCACCGTCAGGCCAGAGTACAGGCAGTCCCATGTAGGAGATCATTCCAAGTTTTATGTCAGGATTCCTGTCCCATGCAGGATCCTTTTCTGCATCAGGAACAATAAGCATCTCCCCACTTCCCATTACAGTTTCACAGTAGAGGCCCATATTAAGTTTTTCAGAATCACCGGGAGAATAGGGATTGCCCTCTGTCCTGCTTGAGATGAATACACTTATTCTTTCCTCCCCCACAGACATGATAAGAGCGGCAGGGATATTGAAGCACCCGGCAATGGAATCTATAATTCCCTGCCATTTATCCTGTATATGCCGGCTCACTTCAGGCTTTGACCGGGATGTAACAGGAATTCTTACGGGGAAGGCCTCCCCCGAGACCTTCACTCTGGCATAACCTTGTTCTGAAACCATTTCTTTCTCCAACCTGAACTTTAAAAACTCCATAAAACCGGTGCGAAAACAGTATCAAAATAGCGATTGTACACATACTATTCAAAAAAAAAGTCTTATTCCGCCTCTACCATGAAATTAAATATATTTGAAGGAGATTAGATACCCAAAACAAAATAACATACTATAAACGGGACTTCATTCCCGTCCCGGCCGCCTCTAAACAATAATTTTCCATTAAAGATCCCTGTTGAAGAAAATTTCTTGAATTTCCTTTGGCATTATTTATAGTAAAAGCAAAATTATACAGATGGAGTCTTTTTGAAAAATCTTCCTTTAGAAATGGATATTGCGTGCTGCCGGAGGGCAGTGCAGAGATGATTTGATCTTTCCTGCCTTCTGTTTCCGTAAACAAATACAGGAGGATAGAAATGGTAAATCTTGCAGATTACGGCTTTGATGATTTTTTCAGATCCCAGGCCGAAGAATACAAAAATCTGATGCCCGGCAGAGTTACGGGCCAGCATAAAAACAGCTACAATGTAATTACAGCCCAAGGCGCAACAGCCGCTGAACTTTCCGGCAGGTTTCTCTATGTCTCGGAAAAGGACGAATACCCTGTTGTGGGAGATTTCGTCATGCTCATTCACGGGGAGGGTGTTTCAATAATACACCAGTGCCTTAAAAGGAAAAGCTTTCTTCAGAGAAGGCAGACCACAGGGGAAAGGGACAAAGGTTCAGCAGTACAGGGTATTGCCGCAAATGTCACAACGGTTTTCATATGCATGTCCCTTGACCGGGACTTCAACATATCACGCCTTGAACGTTACCTATCAGTCACATGGTCATCAAATGCAGTTCCGGTCATAGTACTCACAAAACGCGACATCTGCGGAGATTGGGAACAGAGGCTTTCGGAAACAGAAAGTGCCGCAAATGGCGCGGATATTCTGGTAACATCTAAAGATGACAGGGAGACAATAGACAGACTGGGCAGTCACATAAGCCCCGGCACAACTGTCGTCTTTGCCGGATCTTCAGGTGTGGGGAAAACAACTCTCATAAACGCCCTTCTCCAGAGAGAGGCCGGTGAAACAAAAGAAATAAGTTCATACGGCAAGGGGCGCCATACCACAACATCAAGGGAGCTCTTTCTTCTTCAGGGGGGAGGCTGCCTCATTGACACACCGGGCATGCGTGAACTTGGAGTGGACTTCGGCGATATTGAAAAGACTTTTTCTGACATAGAAGGCCTTGCCATACAGTGCAGATTCAGGAACTGCACCCACACGGGTGAGCCTGAATGTGCGGTGCTGAAGTCAGTCGAAACAGGAGAACTTGACAGGCGGAGGTACGAAAACTATCTGAGGCTCAGGAAGGAATCCCGGTATGACGGACTCAGCTCCAGGGAAATAGAAAACGAAAAGACCAACACCATGCTCAAAGATATCGGAGGAATGAAGAACATGAAAAAGTTCATCAGGGAGAAGGACAGGCAGAAGGGCCGTTGATTGTGGAAGATCCCCCTGACATCTGACAACTGTGAAATCCTGTTCAGGGACCTGTAAATGGTCCCGCAAAGAGCAAAGACCTTCGATATGACAAAAGTGCACTGTCATTCCGAATACCAAGAGGTGAGGAATCTTTTGTAAATGAAGGATAGGATTTCTCACTTCGCTCGAAATGACAGATACTGTTCAGGATGACAGTAACGAGAAAACATTACAAACCATTTGTTGGAAAAAATGTCTTTAGTTTTCCAAATAAAAAAGCGGCCCCCCCAGGGGGCCGCTTTCACAATCAACATGGAAATTCTTAAGGAGATTCAGGCATTGAGGTTAACTATACGCCTTTTCTTCAGATTTCCCTTTAAAACTGTATCTATTAAAAAATCAAGTTCATCCAGAGTACACTCCACTGCGAGCTCCTCCAGATTGTCACCCTTCCACTCATCTGCCATTCTGCTCCAGGTTTCGAGACGGTAATCCATGGGGCACTCTACAGAGTCTATGCCGAAGAGCGTAACACCCCTGAGTATGAATGGAAAAACTGAGGCATAAAAATCTGTTCCTGCTGCATTGCCGCAGGTTGTAACTGAACCGCTGTAGTTTGTTTCCCTGATGGCAGTGGAAAGAACGTTCCCGCCCACCGTATCTATCACTCCCGCCCATTTTGTCTTAAGCATTGGCCTCTTTGCATCCCCATCAACCTCTTCCATTGGAATTACATTCTTCGCTCCAATGGAAAGGAGAAACTTCTCATCTTCAGGAAACTCCTTCTCTGGGTTCTCCATTATGCCCGTTACGGCTGTGACACTGTAACCGGCCTTTGCAAGAAACCTCACGGCATGACTGCCCACACCGCCTCTGGCGCCTGTTACAAGAATTTCCCCGTCATCGGGCTTCACGCTGCCTGTAACTGTGAGTTTATAAACTGAAAGTGCGGCAGTAAAACCGGCTGTACCGTATATCATTGCTTCCTTAAGGGATAGATTTTCAGGCCTCTTCACAACCCAGGCTGCCGGCACCCTTATATACTGCCCGAACCCGCCGGAAGTGTTCATTCCCAGATCGTATCCTGTTACAATTACCTCATCGCCTTTTTTAAAGAAGAAGGAACCGCTCTCCTCAACAGTGCCGGCGGCATCTATTCCCGGAGTATGGGGAAAGTTTTTTGTTACTCCCCGGTTTCCCCGTGAAGAAAGGGCATCCTTGTAGTTAAGGGATGAATATTCCACCCTGATGAGAACATCTCCCGCAGGAAGATCAGCAGTATCGAGTTCAGTCACTTTTCCTTTAAATTTATCATTATCTTCAGTCACATAATAGGCTCTGTATTTCATAATTATATCCTTCGTATTACTTCTGCCACTTCTCTTCATGTATGAGAGACCTGTCAAAGCGCTCAGGCTGATCAGGCTTCTGGTCCGGAATGCCGAAAGCCACTACCCCCATGGGCACAACATTTTCCGGAAGCCCCAGGGTCTTTGAAATAGCGGCTTTTCTCTCTTCAACAGGATGAACTCCAAGCCACACAGAACCTATGCCCATGCTGTGTGAGGAAAGAAGCATATTCTGGACAGCCGCTGCACAGTCCTGGACCCAGTATCCTGGAAACTTCTCCTTTGAAAGATCGGCACATACAACAACTCCGAAAGCCGCATCAGCCAGCATCTTCCCGTGGGGCAGGCTTTCACAGACCGCCTTTTTCATTTCACTGCTTTTTATTATAATAAACTCCCATGGCCGCTGATTTCCGGCACTTGGTGCATACATGGCTGCCTTCAGTATTTCATCTATATCGTTCTGAGGAATTTCACTGTCTCTATACTTTCTTATGCTTCTTCTTTCAAGAATCGCCTTCATTGTATCCATGGCATCTTCTCCTACATGAAATACACAGTATCTGTATATATTAATTATTCAAGTACTTTTCTTTCAGGATAGTACTTACCAAAAAGTACTATTTAGAACTTTTTATATTGACAGCAGAGGGTTTACGGCTAAGAATACCTGTATGTCAAAAAAAGAAATCACATACAGGGGAAAAACCTATACCTGCAACATAGAACTGTGCCTGGACCTCATCGGAGGCAAATGGAAGGCCCTGGTTCTTTTTCATCTCATAAAGGTACCCAGAAGATCCGGAGACCTGAAGCGCCTTCTCCCGGGGATTTCGGACAAGATGTTTACGCAGACAGTACGGCAGCTTGAGGAGGATGAACTCATTGCAAGGGAAGTGTACCCCGTTGTGCCGCCGAGAGTTGAATATTCACTTAGCCGGAAGGGAAAGACTCTTGTTCCTGTACTGAAAAAAATGTGCGCATGGGGGGAGGAATTTCTTCAACAGGATTAACAGGCTGAAGATTCCTCTGAACCGCTGATGTTCCCTGCGCAGGTTTTTACCCGCAAAAAATACTAAGCAAGTTTTGTGCCAATCTCAACAAACAGCCCATGGGACTGCTCCTGAGTTGTTGGGAGCTGGTCGGAGTTGTTCGGTAAAAAAAAGTTCAAAAAAAGGCAAAAAAAATTCATTTTTCCTGCCCAAATACCCCGGCTGCCCCTGCGGTTAAGGTTTATCTGCCCGCAGTTTTAACCTCGGCAAAGACAGAACCCAGAGTTTTAATACTGATTTTATGAACCAGAGAAGTCCCTAAAAAGCCCCTGGCCGCGCATGCATCTGAGTATAAAATCATTTCATAGCCCAGATCAAACCCCGCACGAACCGTTGTATCAACACACATGTTTGTCATGGCGCCCGCTACGTGCAGTCTCTTTACCCCTTTCTCTTCAAGGTACTCTCCGAGGCCGGTTTCCCTGAATGAACTGGGATAGTGTTTGATAAAAACTTTCTCACCCTCAAGAGGTGAAACTGCACTGTTTATTTCAGATCCGAATGTGTCTTTTTCAAAAAATGCAGCGGGCTCCTTCAGAGAAATATGCCTGATGTGAACCACAGGCATGCCTGCATCCCTGAATCTTTTTGCCAGTACCGCTGCATTTGCAGCAGCCCTCTTCATGTTTTTCAGGGGGAATCTCCCGCCCCTGAAATAATCATTCTGAATGTCTATGAGCAGTAACGCGTCCATATCTCCTCCATATTACTTATTAATTCTCAAATTCTCAGTTTTCTTAAAATGAATATGGCATTTAAGGCTTGAAGATGGAAGTGCGGATAATCAGCAAATATATGCGGATTGTCAGAGTGCTGAATTTTTTTCCCTGTATGCCGACGGTGAAAGGCCTGTTTCCTTTTTAAAGACCCGGCCGAAATGGGCGGCGTCCTCATATCCGGTGCGGTAGACAATTTCCGCCACGGGAAGTGCTGTATCGCGCAGAAGAAGGCATGCCATATTGATCCGTATCTTTGAAAGATATGAAATTACAGACATACCGGCGGATTTCATAAACCTTTCGGAAAGAGTAGTGCGGTTTGTGCCGAAGAATCCGGTTATCTCCCCAATGGTAATCTTCTCATGGTAATGGCAGTTGATGTATTCCATCACAGACCTTACCAGTTCGTCACTTCCCGGCAGGCTGCCTCCGGCCAGTGGATTCTGAACAAGGCTGCCCAGAAGGTTCATGAGTTCCAGAAAAAAAGACCTGCTCCTGCAGGGCCAGAATCCGTCTCTCTGAAGTGTAAGCTCATCGTTTATGTTTCTGAGGAGTTCAAGAATTTTCAGGGCTGTGCCGGGACCCGTTAGCAGAACACCTATGTACTTTTCACCCCTCTCCAGAAAGCCCCTGAGAAAATAGAGGTCAAGAATCTGTGACTGTTCAGTTACGGATGATGCGTCCCTGACATTTTCGAAATTAAATGAAGAGTTTATAATTGAAGGAGAGAAGAAGAGCCCGTGAATCCGGAACCCTTTATCCGGGCTCACCTCCAGGACCTCCCTTTCGTGGAGGAGCAGGCACGCAGGAGATATTACAGAAACCGGTTTTCCGTCAATGCAAACTGAACCGTTTCCCTTTTCAAAGAAAAGAAACCTGAAGCTTTGCCCAAGCCCTGTTTCTTCGCTGAACTCCTGTGGCTTCAGATACCTCATGTCCATTGCAAAAACCCTTTCGGGAGACCTGTTTTCAGTGTGCAGTTCCATATTTCATTCCTGAAGATGATTCAGACACCAAAAAGAAGAGGTGTCAATTCATAAAATGGCTTGTATTTTCAGACTGTATGGTGACAGTTACAGTATAACAATTTCAGGGAAGGTACGATGATGCTTGATGTTGGATTCATAAAGGCAATTGTTCTTGCAGTTCAGATACTCTTTAACGTCTCCGGGGCGCAGACCGGGTACATGGATATTCTTCACCAGGGAAAACTCATGGGTACAGTTGAGTACCGGGCCTCGGGAAAAGACATGACCCTCTACATGAACTCCTCAAAGGCCATGGATATTACTGCACTTGATAATTACAGATACAGCATCAAACTTGCATCTGAAAGGCCTGTAACTGCAGATCTTTCCGAGTTCTTTTCACGGTTAGACTTAAAAAATATTGAGAAGGCCGATCTTTCAATTGATTCAAAGGAGATGGGTAAAGTTGACATTCAATCGGGGAAAACAGGAATTTTTATCAGGTATGACAGCAGGCTCTTTATAATAAACCGGGAGCAGCTTATAAAGAAGGAGAAATAACTTTCCCTCACTTTTTCTGATCGCAGTATTCGGGATAGAGTTTTTCCGTGCATTCGGGACAGATACTGTGCGAAAATTCAGCCTCTGACCTGTTTTTCACATATATCTCAAATGGAACCCACTCACCCTCTTTGCTCCTTATTTTTTTGCAGGAGATACAGACAGGAAGAATACCCCCCAGAACTCTTATTTCATGAAGAAGCCTCAGGGTAAAATAAACAACAACTCCTGCGACCATGATTATCAGAATGCTTTCAAATACTGACTCAGTCAGGTTTACAGGGGTCTTTTCCGCTCCCAAAAGGACATGGGGAATGTCCAGTATCTCGTCAAGCCAGAGGAGCAGAATTATCGCCGAAAAGGCAATGACCTCACATATGATCACCCTTCTGGTTATTATGCATTTTATACGCTCCATTTTTATACACACCTGCCGGATAATGTTTTTATATCTGTTTTCATGTAATTAATATAACAGGACATGGAGTCAAAGAAAACCGGCCGAGGGAAAAACTTTTGTCATAGTCCAGAACCGACACCTCTGTCATGCCGAACGTACTCCCTGTCATTTCAAACGAACGCCTCTGTCATACCGAACAAACGTGAGGGATCCTGTCCTTTAACAGAACAAAGATTTCTCCTCCCCTTGGTCGTCGAAATGACATGTCATGCACTATGCCTCGATACGATGCCCGGTCATAGAGTGGTGACGTTGTCAGTGCATTGAGATACCGGCATAACCCGGCAAACATGCGCTGCACTGAGTTTATCGAAGTGATGAAACTTTCGAATGGAACGGCCGGGGCCGTTCCATTCCACACACCATTCCCCCGGGACTACTGTTCCCTGCAGCAGCGGGTATTCGTCAAAAACAAAATCACATTCTGACTGTAATAATCGAGTTTTGAACTAATCCAGAACTGATAGGGCTGCCGATAATTTCAGTCAAAGCACCTGTTGATGAATCAATTGAGTATGTTGATATATTATAGGGGGTACCACCACTAAGAACATACAGAAATTTTCCAGAAGGATCCACGCTAAGAGAGTTACAGTATTTAGCATTCCCAGCAATTGCGTTTACAAACGACAATTCTCCAGTATTTGAAT
>QKCL01000029.1 GCA_003246895.1 Spirochaetota bacterium
TGTTATATAAATTAAAATAATATAACAGTTTTAAAGCTCAAAGGATCATGAAATGATATTTAAAAAACTTACCATCCGAAAGAAAATTATTATTCTTTCAACTGCACTGGTTCTCTTTTCTGTGGGAATAAGTCTTTACGTAAGCCTCTCTGCCGTTGACAAAAACAATTTCAGACAGGCAGAAGCCTCGCTTAAACAGAGAATTGACACACTTGAACTCATGCTGAAAAAACACGGTTCCGAATTCAGAATTGAAAACGGAAAACTTATGATAGGTGACTATTCAATAGACGGCAATTATGAATACGTTGATACTCTGACAAAAATATTCGGCGGCACAGCAACAATCTTTAAGGGTGATACAAGGGTTTCAACGAATGTTCTTAAAGAAGATGGTTCCAGAGCAATAGGAACCCAGCTCAAGGGAAAAGTACATGATATAGTATTTAGGGATAAAAAATACTACAGCGGCCTTGCAACAATTCTTGGAGAGCCTTATTTCACAGCATACTCACCGATATTTGACAAATCAGGTGAAGTTGCGGGAATACTTTACGCGGGAGTAAAGAAACAGGAATTTCTTGCAGCCTATAATGAGATCAGAACAGTTCTTTCAATCACTGCTCTGATTTTCATGATAATATCTGCAATAATAAGTCTGCTCATAATAAACAGAATCATCAGAGAACTCCATCAGGCAATAGACATCATGCATGAAATGGGTACGGGAAACTTTGCAGTAAAGGTCAATGCCGACAAAGATGATGATACAGAAATTGGACGCCTCATGAAATCACTGGCAGCATTCAGAGACATGATGCACAACATGATACAGGACATTTCCACGGCTTTTATGAGACTGTCTTCGTCTGCCGAGGAACTCGGGGCTACATCCGACATGTTTTCACAGAATGCCCAGGCACAGGCTGCGGCAGCAGAGGAGATAAACGCAACAGTTGAGGAGATGTCAGCGGGCATGGAAAATGTCTCCATGAGCGCCGTGGACCAAAGCAGAAGTGTAGACTCCCTAATCTGGAGCATGAAGGAACTCTCGGGAATAATAGAAAAAACCTCTTCACGCATACAGCAGTCCATGTCTCTTGCCCATAATATGACAGACGGTGCACAGAAAGGAGAGCAATATCTCGGCCTCATGAAAAAAAACATGAACAAGATATATCAGAGTTCAACACAGGTGAATGATATCATCAAAATAATAAACGAAATTTCAGAAAAGATAAATCTCCTGTCACTGAATGCAGCCATTGAAGCAGCAAGGGCAGGAGAAGCAGGAAGGGGCTTCGCGGTTGTTGCAGATGAGATTTCCAAGCTTGCCGAGCAGACTGCATCACAGATAAAGGAAATAGACAGTCTCATAAAGAGGAACATGGAGGATATTACAAGCGGCAACAGAACAGTTGAAGAATCAGTTAATGCCATTGGACAGCTAATAAGCCAGATTTCTGATATTACGGAGATCATCTCCTCCATTGATGCCTACAACAGCAAACAGCTTGAGACAAACAATATTGTAAACAGTGAAGTCTCTGAAGTAAAAATAAAAACTGAAGAGATTACCATGGCAACGGAAGAACAGAAACTTGCGGCATCTGAAATTGCAAACTCAGTTGGCAGCGTAAATATTGCCTCACAGTCCATCGCATCAGGAGCAGAGGAGATGAATGCCAATATTGAAGAACTCGTTGATATGACCGTATCTCTAAGAGAAACAATTGAAATGATAAAAATCGGCTAGAATCGTTCTGCTGCAAAATCCCGGTCCAAAGGGGACTGAGGTCTGTTACGCTTCTGAAACAACTATAGATGCAGGACAGGCACCATGCCCCTGGGATATGATGTCATGGTAATCCAGAATTGATTCTTCTGTCTTTTAATTTCATCAAGAAGCGAAGAGTCAATGCGGCACATGACCTCAATTGAAGTCTGAAATATATGTGTTTCCATATAGGCCATCAGGTAAAGATAAAATTTATATGCATCAAGACTCTCCTCCAGAGCTGTCTCCAGATCAAAATTCATCACCTCCGCCCACTCATTAAAAACTCTCTCAACCGGAATAGATGAAATATTTTCAGCAAATGTGGTCCAGCTTTTTACCTCCATTTCAATTATGGGGAATACTTCACGGTCGTGGCGTTTGCGGGAGAAATCTCCTGTTGTATTAAAATGCCCCAGAGCAGACGCCACTGCCTCACCTGTCGCGTCTCCTGAAAAATACCATGTAAAGAGAACTGCGCAGACGTCCTTGTTATTCAGGGAGTACACCAGACTCTTTTCAAAACCATTCAAAAATTCATCTTTCAGATCTTCTGTTATGGTTCCGTAAAGAATATCATCTGTCACCGAAAGCAGTCCGTTATCATCAGACTTCACAAGTTCAGCCCTCAAAGCAGACTTTCGGGCAGCCACCCTTTCAAGAAATTTTATGTTACTATCCGGATTCATATAATTAAACCAACAAGCCGTTAATTTCAGGAGTTCAGACTTTCTCCTTTAATTAAGGGTAATAAAACTATACCTATTGGTTTTTAAGGGTCAAGAATTTTTTAAACTTCACCTGATAAGATTACTCAATTAACAAATGGTCAGAATATAAAAGAAAGGTTAATTATGAAGGAGAATAGTGATTGAGACTACATGATCGCTGAATTACCGGTTATAACCCCGGGAGAAACAGTACGTACTTGGCCATAGAACCAATACCTGTAAAAAAAAGCTGTTGAAATCGGTCTTAAGAATCCGATTTCAACAGCCCGAGCATTTATGACTTCACGCTTGTTTACTTCGCCTTGGCTTCGTAGGATTTTGCAAGTATCTGTATGGTGTGATACATTGGAACATTCATGTTAAAACGGTTCATTCCGTCTGCCAGCTGCATGATACATGCCCCGCATCCTGTAACTACAGAGTCAGCTCCGGTATCCCTGATGGCATCTGATTTATGCCGATGTATGTCCATTGAAAGATCGTAATGTGTCAGGCTGAACGATCCAGCGCTTCCGCAGCACCTGTCGGCATTTTTCATTTCAACGAACTCTAGACCAGGTATTTTTTTAAGTATCTCCCTTGGAGAATCCTTGACCCCCATCCCCCTGTTAAGGTGACAGGGGTCATGATATGTGACCTTCATATTAACAGCACCGAGTTTTGACTCATCGATTCCGATAATCTTCACCATGTAATCGGAAATATCTATAATCTTTGCCGCAACAGCCTTTGCGCTTTCTGCATATTTCGGATCATCTTTCAGAAGGTCAACATAATGATGTGTAAATGTTGTGCCGCATGAACCGCATGATGTGATGATATGCTCAACATCAAGCTTGCTGAATATATCAATATGGGATCTTGCCATCTCAAGTGCAGTTTCAGCATCACCATGTGCAAGTATGGGCATTCCGCAGCAATGCTGATCTTTGGGGATTATTACCTCCACATTGTTATTCTTAAGCACACTGACCAGGTCAAGACCGGCCTTGTCGTAAAGAAAATTCATGCTGCAGCCTGTAAAAAATGCCGCTGTCCGCACAGGGTTCTCAGACTTGACTACTTCAGGAAGCTGGCTTCTAAGAGGTTTATCTGCAAGAGGGGGTATAATTCTCCTTCTATCAAGCCCGAATGGAAATCTTGGATGGGATCCTGTCAAGGAAGCATGCTTTTTAAAAACAAGGCCCTGGAACATGCTTCCGGTCTTCATTCCTAAATTGAAAAGCCGGGGTCTTTTTAGAACAGAGAATATGGCTCTCTTCACAGGATGAAGCCCCCTGTTTCTGACGATAGCCGCCCTCGTCCCGAATATTATCTTATCAACTTTAACGCCGCAGGGGCATTTAGCAACACATGCCATACATGTAAGACACAGTGACAGCTTCTCCGCCAGCCCATCAGTATAATCCAGGTTGCCGTTTAAAAGGGCATCAACAAGTCTTATCTTACCTCTGGCTACAGCTCCCTCTTTGCGTTCTTCCAGATAGATAGGGCAGACCTCCTGACAGTTTCCGCATTTCATGCATTTCAGCAATTCCTCTTTTACCTCATTCAGAGAGTCAAACATTGTCATAATGCATCCCTCCTGAATATCTTTCCGGGATTCATTATATTATCCGGGTCAAGGGCCTCTTTTATTTTCATCATTACACCGACACCGGTTTTACCGAATTCAAGTTCCATATATTTGGATTTGGCCATACCTATTCCATGTTCACCGGAGAGTGTACCGCCGAGTTTAATTGCAACGTCAAATATTTCATCAACTGCTTTATGAACCCTCTCCATCTCATCAGTATTGGATTCGTCTGTTAATATGGTTGGGTGGAGATTTCCGTCCCCTGCGTGGCCGAAAGTACCGATCTGAAGATTGTATTTTTCTGCAATTCCCTTAAGAGCCTTCAGCATATCAGGGATTTTACTTCTTGGAACAGTTGCGTCTTCAAGAACTGTAGTCGGTTTTACCTGTGCAAGTGCTGGCAGAGCCGCCCTTCTTGCTGCAAATATGGCATCTCTCTCAGTATCGCTTTCAGCTATCTTTGTTGAAACAGCACCATTCTCTGCACAGATTGCTTTTACAGTTTCAAACTCCCGGAGAACCACCTCTTCAATACTTCCATCAACCTCTATTACAAGAACAGCCTCGGCATCAACGGGCAGGCCTATTCTGGAATAATTCTCAACTGTTCTGATTGTAACATTATCCATAATCTCCAAAGTTGCCGGTATTACCTTGTTACTGATTATATCTGCAATTGTCTTGCCCGCCTTATCGAGGTCATCAAAAACGGCAAGCATGCTCCTTCTGTATTTTGGAGCAGGAATCAGTTTTACAATAATTTCAGTTATTATTCCAAGTGTTCCCTCGGCTCCTGTGAAAAGTTTTGTAAGGTCATAACCGCTGACATTTTTAACGGTCTTACCGCCTGTACGAATAACTTCACCATCAGGCATTACAACTTCCAGCCCCATGATGTAGTCCTTCGTTACACCATATTTCAAACCACGAAGCCCGCCTGAGCATTCGCTTACTGAGCCTCCCATTGTGGCAGTTGCAACAGTACCTGGATCTGGAGGATATATAAGGCCATGTTCTGCAACAGATTCATTAAGCCTCTGTATAACAAGTCCAGGCTGAACTGTTGCGGTTAGATTTGCCGGATCCACTTCAACAATTTTATCAAACCTGAGCATGGACAGAACTATCCCTCCGTTTACCGGTATAGTTCCTCCGCTAAGATTTGTTCCAGATCCCCTTGTTACGATCGAAACTTTATTTTTTGATGCAAGTTTAACAATATCAATTATCTGTTCTTTTGTTGATGGAGTTACCACAACCTCTGGCATCCGGCTAGGCATGTCAGCTGTAGCATCGTATGAATAGTTTATAAGGTCCTCTTTTTCAGTGAGGACATTCTCCTTCCCTAATATGCCTATCAACTCACCAAGTACATTTTTACTCATAATGTTCTATTCCCCCTTAATTTTTTGTTATATGCCAAAAACATAACTTACATCACACTCTGGCCCATGCATCATTTAATACTCTCTTGGCATTTGCCACGACCACATCAGGATCCTCATCTCCAAAAGGCTTTACCTCAAAACTTAATACAGGAGGTTTCGCTGTATTAAGAAATCACACTTCAAGACGGGCTCTGAGAAAACCGATCATTTCATCAACATCATTTTCAACCTGGAAACCCTAATCTTGAATGAAGGTCACCATATCCAGGCAGATCAGGGTTAAAAACCACACAGTTCCCCACATGAGCGTGCACAATATACTCTTTAAGAATTCCAATACACTCCCTGGGAATTTCTCTGAGGAGAGGAAGATGGCTGAGATCCACCAGTAATCCGAAATTATCAAAATCATGTTTTATATCTACTGCATATCTGGCAGCAATTTCTGCCGGACCAATTAAACTTTTTTTATCTATATCGTAATCAAAAACTTCATATATCATTTTCAAATTGCCCTTTCCGGATGCATATACACACAGTTCTCTGGTTAAGTTCAGAAGCGGCCCATAGGGCTCATCAAACTTTTCCAAGTCATATTTACCTCTAAGGAATACGAAGCCGGGTGCTCCAATGTCACAGGCCTCGTCTATGTCATCCTTCAGAAGAGCAGCCACTTACTGTCTCCCTTTCTCATCAGTATCATTAATATTGAGTCCCGTTATAAGCTGCCTCGGCTGGGTTCCATAGCCCACGCTCATATGAGAATTATCAAGAATCTTCTTTACCGCACCTCTCACACCGCTGTTCTTGATCCATGTCAGCTCTATGCCGTTGACATAATTATCAACAGTTCTTTTCTTTACTGTTCCAAGAATAGGGTCTTCTCCATTTATAATATCCGGAAAAGCCATGAAGTGTATCAACCCTACCTTCATATATTTATACATTGATTCATTCATGCCGGTATTCCTAGAATTAAGTTTTAGTCCACAGTATTTAAAAAGTCTCCTTTGATGGAGGAACAATAATGTCGTAATAATTCTCCGCTGGTACTTCTTTAATTCATCGGTCTGTCTACTGTAAGCCGTATCATTCCTGCATTGGCCATGAGAAACAGAGGAACATCCCCGGAGTTTTATTTCTCAATTCTCAGTCTTCAAGCTGATCTGCAATTAATTCAAGGGTATGCCGGACACGAATATCCGAGTTATCCTGATCAAATCCACCGCCAATCTGAAGAACGCACCCGGGGCAGTCCATTGCAACAAGAGGCGCTCCGGTATTTTTGATATTAGTCAGTTTACGTTCCAGGATAGGTCTTGAAATTTCTGGCAATTTTATTGAATAAGATCCTCCCATACCGCAGCACATGTCACATTCAAACATCTCTTCAATCCGGTATCCGGCTTTTTTAAGAATTTCACGCGGCTGCTCAGATATGTTAAGAGTCCTTTTAAGGTGACATGAATCATGATAGGTTAATTTCCCCGGGTTCTGCCCCTGTTTAAGTTTGAGACGGCCTTCATCTATTAATTTCTTCGTGAGAACAGAAAAATCGATTGTCTTCTCAGAAAGGGACTTTGCAGCTTCAATGTGCTCGGTAAGCCCAAGGCTTTCGAATGTACTAATAAATTCATGCTTAAGAGCAGCCGTGCATGTAGGACAGGCCGATACAACATACTTCACATCCTCACTCATCAATGCCTTTATATTATCTGCCGCATTATTTGCAGCCACCTCGTATGCCCCGTTATACCTTGCAGGTGCACCGCAGCATGTCTGCTCCTGAGGATATAATACCTGAATGCCGGCCCTGTTCAGCACTTTAACAAGCTTGATGCCCATTTCAGGATATGCAAAATCTATAAGACATCCTGAATAAAATGCGATTTTTTCTTCACACTGAGGCTGTTTGATTTTCTTGAACTGGTCCCTGAAAGGCTCCGAGGCAATAGCAGGAAGGCTTCTTCCTTCAGTAAGATCCGAAAGAAAAAACGGAAGATGCCGTATGTAACTTCCCTTTGTGAATGGTTTGCTCGTGACTGAAGCGGTACGGAGCATGGCATGAAACATTTTGCGGTTGTTTACTACACTGAAGATTGCTTTCTGGGCCAGGGACTGTCCCTCCTCGACTGCAATCCGCCTTCTTATCTCAAGTATCAGAGCCGGAATATCAATCTTTCCGGGACAGACCTCTTTACAATTTCCGCATTGAATGCACAATCCCTGAATATCCTCGGAATTTTTCAGTTCCTCAAACCATGCAGTAAGTATAGTACCTATACCGCCGGTGTATGTGCTCCCGAAAACATGACCTCCAACAAGCCTGAATATGGGGCACACGTTCAGGCAGGAACCGCATCTTATGCACTGCATGGCCTGAACAAATTTTGGATCCTTTGACATCTCAGTCCGGTGATTGTCCATGAGTACAATATGAAAATCCTTCATGGAACCATCAGTGTTCGGGGTATTCCCGGTGATCACCGAAACATAACTTGTCAGCAGCTGTGCAGTGGCACTTCTTGGAAGGGCTGTGAGAATAGGAACAATATCTTCAAACTTCTCAACAAACTTTTCTATACCCACAAGCGCAACATGTATATTCGGCAGCATGGTCGTCATTCTGGCATTGCCTTCATTTGTTACTATTACGATACTCCCTGTTTCCGCGACTGCTATATTAGCACCGGAAATTCCCATGTCTGCTTCAAGAAACTTCTCCCTTAGCTCGTTACGGGCTACTTCGACAAGTCTCGGAATATCAGTTGATAGTCGCTCATTAACTTCCTTGCTGAAGAGATCAGATACATCCTCTTTTGTCATATGTATGGCGGGCATAACCATGTGTGACGGGCGCTGCCCGGCCAATTGTATTATCCATTCACCCAGATCGGTTTCCCTTACTGAAACACCGCTTTCCTCAAGGTGACTGTTCAAATGTATCTCTTCGCTGGCCATAGATTTTGACTTAACCAGTGTTTTTACATTATTATCCTTTGCAACTTTTAGAATATAGTCAATTGCCTGCTGTGCATTATTCGCCCTGAAGACTTTGGCTCCCTGCGCTTCAGCATTCTTTGTAAACTCCGCAGCAAGCTCTTCAAGATGAGATGCAGAGTATGATTTTCTCCCGGCAATGTCCTGCCTTAGAGCCTCAAAGTCGACTCCTTCATATGCTTTGGCCCTGTTGACTTTATAGGCTTCAGAAAATTTTCCGAGAGCCCCAGTAAGAACCGCGTTATTTACAGCTTTATTAATTGACTGCTTAAATTTCTTTTTCATTATTTTGATCCTCCCATATCATCTACAAAAATAATCACCAGCCTTTTAGGCCCATGAACTCCTATGGTGAGGACTCGCTCAATGTCAGCTGTTCTGCTTGGTCCTGTAATAAATGCTATATACTTGCTGTTACCTGGATTAAGTTTTTTAAATACTTCTATTTTTCCTGCCAGAATATTTCCGGAATCAACAATTGCAACATGAATAGCGGGGAGTGTTGATACGAGTCTCTCCTCAATTGCTGCCTGATCTGCAACGAGTGAACCGGTATCTGCCAGTGCATATGACATTTCATTTATTCCCACAAGGGAATCCGCGGCAAGCTTACGTGTTACAATAAACCTTAGGCCGGGTACACTATCCATTAAAGGTTCGCGCTCCATTCTATTATTGAAGGATCTATCTGACCAAATAGCATATGATCCTTCTTTACCTGCCACACCCTCTTTTTTCAGGAATGAAAGGATAAAATCAAGAGCTTCACTCTTTGTTTTAAACCTGTAGACTTCCGAACCTACAGCTTCTGCTCTGGCTTTAAACTGTTCAAACATGTTACCCTCCCACTTTATCATTACTTTCTACGCTTTCTGAATGTGACTTATCTTTCAGAAAGAGAAAACCGGGAGGAGAAGAATTCCTATCCCCCCGGCTTGAACAAGCAGCACTCACTATTATTTACTCAATGGAAATGGATCAAATCCGCTGTAAATCATGACTGCGAATATAAGACCTACTATTATAGAAATAATAACCATTGGTATTGCATTTCTTCTGATTAATTTTCCTTCAACACCTGAAGTACCCACAGTAGCACATGCGGCAACAACGTTATTTACACATACCATATTCCCTATGGCACCGCCCATTACCTGGAGTGTGACTATCAAAAGAGGAGACATTGAAAGTATCTTTGCAGTTTCGAACTGCAGCGATGAAAACAGGATATTTGAAACGGTATTTGATCCCGAGATGAAGGCACCCAGTACGCCGATAAACGGGGCAAAGAAAGGATAGGCCATACCGGCTACTTCCGCGATCCCCTTTGCCATCGTTGTCATCATACTGTCAATACCGGCTCCATTTGTGCCAGATTTAAGCATGAGCTGAACCATGGCAACACCGAATACAAGAGCTATTGCAGGACCGAGAATCTGTTTAAATGAAGTAGTCCAGGCCTCTTTTATACCAGATCCCTTCATGCCATGAATTAAATGTGTTATTAACGCCACAAGAATAAATGGAATGGTGCCCGGCAGATAAAGATACATGAGTCCATAATTAAGTTTTTCTATACCCATAATATTTACAATGGTTAACTTTTGTGCTACTAGCCATCCCTTTAATCCCAGACTTGGTATACGGGTAACAACAAGAATTAGTGCGATAAGAATATAAGGAAGCCATGCTTTAACAAGGGACATACTCGACTGTTGGACATTACTGGTCTCTGATGAAACTGATTTCCAGTCATCTTCCCATTGGGAATGGTCAGGGAAATCCCATGTTGTTCTAGGGACAAGAAACCCTTTCTTCGCCGCAATTATTATTATAGGGAGTCCGATAAGAGCACCAAGAAGAGATGGCAGTTCAGGTCCGAAAATTGCGGCAATCATGAAATATGGCACTACAAAAACCAGCCCTGCAAAAATTGCAAATGGTGCGGCAGCGAGTGCCGGTTTTATCGAACGTTCTTTACCAAAAAATTTTGTCATCATACAAAGGGCAAGAAGAGGTATAAATATTCCTATACTCGAATGACCGAAGGCTACCCATTTTGCCATCGCCAGTTTAAAGGCCTCTACTACTCCAGGATCTTTAGGAAGATTTCCAGCCAGCGTTGACATTGCGCCAAAAACAGGTGTACCCACAGCACCAAAACTAACTGGAGTACTGTTAAAAATGAGGGCAACCATGGCAGCTGCCAAAGGTGGGAATCCCAGTCCTACCAGAAGTGGACCGGCTAAAGCTGCAGGTGTACCAAATCCTGCGGCACCTTCAATCATCGCACCGAACATCCATCCTATAATAATAGCCTGAATCCGGCGGTCTTTTGTTATATTCATGAAGCCGTTGCTTATTGCAGCCATACCCCCGGATTTTTTGAGAGTATTAAGAATCAGAATTGCACCAAAGATAATAACCAGAACATCAAACGCCTTCAACGCTCCAAAAATCGAAAAACCAACTATGTGCTGAACATCCATTTTCCATACAAAAAATGCAATGGCAATTGAAAGCAGCCATGCCAGCGGCAGCGCTTTCTTTGCAGGCCAGTTAAGAGCCGCCATTACAACAATTGTAAAAAGAATTGGGATAAACGCCAAGAATGCTAAGCCTAAATTAACTTCCATTCTCAGACCTCCTTTTTTATTTTTTATATTCTACTTATACGGGTTCCATTTATCATATAACAGTATAACAGAGCTCCTCCGCGAAACTGTTTATTCTTGCGAACTGCGTACTGAAAAAAAATAATAAAAACTAAAAACCGGTAGTGAAATCGATTTCCCAAAACAAATTCCAGCTCAAAGAAAACTCCTTCAACAAGCCATCTAAAAAAAAGGTTATCCAACTGTCGAGTGGTCAGACCATTAGACAAAACAGCGATTCTGTCAATACTATTTTGATCTTTTTAGCCATTTAAAAAAAAATTTACAATTTTTAAATTTGTACAGTAAAGAAGGGAGGGGGTATAAGGCTCAAATATTAAAACAAAGAACACAGAAACAACCATATATTAGAGCATAAACCAGAACAGCGATGAAAAAAAATTCATAAGCACATGAGCAAAAAGGAATACGTGGGTCTCCTGGGAACAGTAATAAAAAATATATCATTCATAAAATTGACTGAGATTCTTAAACGGGCTACTTTCTCATCTCCACTTCAGCAAAATGAAGATGCTCATACATTTTACGTCTGGCAAGATCGCGATCCCTTTTTTTAATGGCCTCAAAAATACCAAGATGCTGTTTAAAAAGAATTTCCCTGTTGCCAGGTTTCAGAAAAATCTTGCGTCTGCTTGCCTGAAGGGTTTTTCTCATAGTATCAGCTACAGTATTCATCAGTCTCATGAGAAGCGTATTGCCCGAAGCCTGTGCGATTGCACAATGAAACTTCCAGTCTGCCTCTTCTCCGATATTTTCCTCATAAATCTGAGTGTCTTCAAGGTCATTTCTCATATCATTGATTATTGCTTCCATATTCTCAATATCTTCATCCGTAGCATTCATGACTGCCAGCTCTGCGGCCTGAACCTCAAGCCCTTTCCGGACCTCGAGAAGTTCAAGACTCATATCCCTTTCCATCATAAGCATAAGAGCAAGAGGCTGAATTATGGAATTAACATCACTCTGTTTGATAAAAGTCCCCTCTCCCGGCTTTATCTCCACAAAACCCATAAGATGAAGGGCACTTAAAGCTTCCCGTACTGAAGCACGGCTCACACAGAGGTGATTTGCCATTACCCTTTCTGCAGGAAGCCTGTCCCCGGGTTTCAGGTTCCCTTCAGCGACCATCTCCTTCACCTGTTCAACAATCTGTTCGTAAATTTTCTGTGGGTGTATCGGTTTAAAATCCATTAAAAAATCCTAATTTGAAATTACCTGTATTTAAGTTATTTTATATAATAGAAACTGAAGCCTTTATTGGCAAGAACTATCATCTTTTTTTTACAAAGCTTTATAAACTATTCACTTTTTTTATAATCTGTCATTAACTTCAACCCCATTCTCCTTCAAAATGCTAAGATGCAGTTTTCGCAGTGTATCATTGACCATGAGCCTTTTTTACAAATATTCCTTCACTTTCAGCATTACACACATCCCAATATCAGAAATAATACATGAGAGTCATATTCAGTTCGTACTGATAATTGCTTCTTGTGTAGGGGCTGTCAGAGGCATCACCAAGAAGCCGTTTTCCATACATTGAAAAACGCAGTATAAAACTCTCCGTCAAAGTATAGAGCACCATCAATTCGCTGTTTATACTCTCTACTCCACTTTCAGCATGGTATACCTTCATTTGTTCAGTTTCATAAAGATTTCCATGATAGGCTGCTGCATAATCGCTGTTCATGAAGGAGATTCCGCAATTGAGCAGCACAAGCAGATTCCCTGTAATAGGGTATCCGCTTTGCAGAATAGGTGTAAAGAGCATTGCATCATATTTTCTGTCAGGCCCATCTGAATAATCTGCGTTAACAGGAAAGTAGTCCATTCTCAGATAGAATTCCCCATACTCATGCTCCCAGCCGGCCAGTCCATAGAAAAGAAAGATATTTTTAAGCACAGGAGTATTCTTAAGCAAATCATGAACCCTGTCATCTCCCGGATCCCTTCCCTGCCCCATATCGACACCTGAAGACATAAATAGTCCCCATGACCTGCTGTTGAACCTGAATCCGATACCATCCTTCAAGCCCGCATATAACTGAAGTGATTCATATACATATTCAATATTAACATACGGATACGGCAGCACTTCATGTTTGTCTGATCCGGGATATAAGGGGGCATACTTTACTCCAGGGCCAATTGCAACCTCAAATCCATTCTTTGGTTCGGGCCCGAATGCTTCCCCAATGACAGGGAACGTAAAAATAAGCGATATCACAAGGAGGATATGAAAATGTTTCATGTTATCTCCTTTTATCTGTAATATTGTTTACTATTACACCAAGGCCATCTCCACAGATAATCACTGTTTCACCGGAATACAGGAAAATAAACGGATTCCACCAGTTTGTTTTCCTCAGAATTACCCCTCGGCCGGTTCCGGACAGAATTATCGTTCCCCTTTCAATTACTCCTTTTCCAGGCAGCAGTTTCAGTTTTTTCTCACCATAGAAGTAATCAAGATTTCTCCGTCTGAATATTTCCCTGATACACCTGTCGGGCCCCCAGATCATTCTTTCAGTACGGACTTTCTGCTGCAATAAACCATTTCTGAATAACTTTATTTCAAACTTTCTGTAAAGCTCGCGGTAGTTTCTTGCAATTATGAAGAGGTTACCCACGGGACAGAATCCTTCACCATTTTTAGCCAGAGGGTAGCCCAGCTGCCCGGCTTCAAAATTGTGTTTTAAACCGGTCAGTTCATTTATTTTCACTTTAACAAGAGGCCATCTGTCAGAGAAATCATTAACCAGCACAAATCCCAAATAATCAACTTTCTGCTCCGGTTCTGTTATGTCCTCCAGAACGACAAAACCAAGTTCAGCCTCATAGTCGGGCAGCACAAGACCATTGACATTAATTTCACTAATGGCAGAAGTAATCTCTGAAACTTTTGGAAAAAAGAACGGTGTGTAGTCAAGTTTAACCTCTTTGGCATGCAAAGGATAATTAAGGCCAACCGCAATATTATTCTTTCCGAAAAGAGCCGGGACAATGAGATCATGAGCGTTAACAGCAACCTGCTTCCCTCTGTCTTTCATGACACTGATAGCGTTATATCCGAATTTTCGGAAATACTCAATTGGGTCTGAAGCAGATTCGTTCCTGCCGGAATAAAGAACCGTACCCCGGACCTTCCCTCCGGAATATTCTGAAACAAGAATAAGATATACTTTTCCGGACTTTCTGAACCTCGCGAATGTAAGACCGTCGTCAATGTCCAGTATGCTCGATCTATCAGTATCGTTTACTGTAATTTTCTCGTCAAAATATCCTCCTGAAGTGATAACTGAGATTAGAATCATCACTCCAGTGCAAACAGCTGTTATGACTGTAAAATATAAGATAATTTTTCCTATTTTATTTCTGCCTTTCATATTACTATCCTTTAAGCATTTTCCGCAAGGATAGGCATCATAAAAAAACATGCATTAACATAGGATAAGAAAGATCTCAACTGCAGGGATTAAGGCATGAAGAATTCTGCTACTGTTACTGCTGCTCCTAACGTAAAAATTTATATGGAAGGAGATTAGGGACATATCCCGGCCGGAATATAATCCGGCTCTGCTACTCTTTCATTTCAGACCTGATGCGGCTGAGTGAAACCGGAGTTATTCCCAGATACGATGCGACCTGATACTGCTTCACCCTGTCCTCAAGTCCCGGATATTCCTCCAGAAACCGTATATATCTGCTTTTTGCATTTTCCGTAAGGAGCTGCCCTTCCCTTTTCTCCTTTATTAAATAAAAACTTTCTATAGCCCTGTTATACAGTTTTAACCAGCACACATCCCTTTCAATGCCGGCCTTGAAATAATCATAGCTCAGATTCACGACAGTTGAATCCTCCAGAGCCTCCACAGAGAAGTAGGATTCTTCCCTGCTCAAAAATGAAGCAAATGCAGCAACAAACTGTTTTTCAACACAGAACAGCTTTGTAAACTCCCTCCCGTCGGGACTCAAATAAAACTTTCTCATGAGGCCCGAATAAATGAAACCTATTGAACGCGGGACTTCCCCCTGCCTTACATAAACTTCACCTTTTTTATATAGTCTGATTTCTGTACTTTCAATGAAACCCCGCTTCTCCTCATCAGAAATTTCTGCAACAGAACCAAAGCATTCAAAGACAGATTTATATATTTCAGCATGCTCCACAATAGACCTCTTCAATTTAAAAAAATTTTATTTTTACCTGAATTAATACTCAGCAATTTCCTGAATTTTGATTCATTAAAACAATACTAATTCAGGAATAAAGGTTATTTTTTTATAAGCACTTGAAACTGCATAAACTGTTTGATTTTATATAGAGTAATTATTAATAATGGTTTTTTCTTGAAGGAGTTTGCAATGAAAATAAATTTCACTCTTACAAAAGATGATCTGCTCACATTTCAGCTTTTTGAAGCCTCAAAATCGCCGATTATTAAAAGGCGGAGAACCAGAAACTGGTTCCTCATACCGGTAATATATGCAGCCTCAGGAGGATATCTCTATTACACAAAAAAAGACGCCAGAATATTCATGGCATTCGGAATTGCAGCACTTGCGTGGATGCTGTTCTATCCGGCATATTCGAGATGGCTTTACAGAAAACAGTTTGAGAGATACATAAACAAAAACTTTGACACTGCGACAGAAAGAACCTACTCTCTTGAATTATCCGCACAAACCATGAATTATTTTGACGGAGAAGCAGAGGGTAAATTTCAGTATGAGAATATAACTTCTATCAGTGAGATTCCGGATCATTTTCTCGTAGGAACATCAGAGAACAAAACAATTATTATTCCAAAATCTGATAAACCGGAAAACAACAGGGAATTCATACTTGAACTTGCCGCCAGATGCAATAGTGAGGTATCAGTTTCTACAGACTGGAAGTGGAGGTAGGATTACCCTACCTGGACTTCTTTCTATAGTCTCTGTAGTCGATTCCAAGTTTTTCCATTTTATAACTAATGATTCTCTTGGTAGTTCCCAACTGCACAGCAGCTCTTGAAATGTTGCCATTCGCAAGCTTCAGATTGTCAATTATCAGTTCCCTCTGAAAAAGGTTTGTAAGATCCTCAAGGTTTCCGCCTGAGATGACCTTATCACTGCTCATCTGCAACGATGGAGGAAGATGATAATTACGTACAACCTCATCATTACACACGATTACCGCCCTTTCAATACAGTTTTCAAGCTCGCGCACGTTACCAGGCCAGTGATAATTTACCAGAAGATCAATTGCATCTGTGCTGATTCTCAATATTCTTTTATTCAGCCTCTTTGAGTAACTCTCAAGAAAATGATCAGCCAGAAGTACAATATCAGCCTTTCTCTCTCTTAATGGAGGAGAATAAATAGGAAAAACATTGAGTCTATAGTAAAGGTCCTCTCTGAACTCATTTTTTTTGATCTTATCTTCAAGGTTCTGATGAGTTGCTGCTATGACACGGACATCGACCGGTATTGTTTCTGCACTACCAACCCGTTCAATTGTTCTCTCCTGCAAAACCCTGAGAAGGTGAACCTGCAGCGCAAGATCAAGGTCACCAATTTCATCAAGAAATATTGTTCCCCCCTTTGCAAGCTCGAAACGGCCTTTCTTCATCCTGTCAGCACCGGTAAAAGCTCCTTTCTCATATCCAAAGAGCTCCGCTTCAATAAGATTTTTTGGGAGTGCTGCAATGTTAACCTTAACAAAAGGGCCGTCAGCGCGTACGCTGTTATAATGAATTGCATCTGCTATTAGTTCCTTACCTGTACCACTCTCCCCCGTAACGAGTACTGTAGTATCAGTTTCCGAAACAAGCATTATCTTTTCATACAGATCCCTTATCTGTCTTGACTTCCCGATAATTTTACCCTGTATATTCGTTCCGGAAAGTTTTTTCCTTAAAAGGTCATTCTCTATTTTAAGGCTTTTTTCATTCTCAATAATATCAAGCCTGCTTTTTACTGACTGAGAAATCATCACTGAGATAGTAATAAGCACATTTAATTCTTCTTCAAGAAGCCTTTTATCACTATTTTTAATATCAACTGAAATAGTTCCGGTTACATCCCTGTTCATCAAAATCGGCACACAGATAAAGGAAATTGTTGTATTGGAATCTCCCCTGTTAGCTCCGGTCCGGTTCAGGAATCTGGGCTCCTTCTTGATATCTTCAATAACTATCGGTTTCCCGGTTTTCACAACAGTACCGGTAATACCCTCACCCGGCCTGTATACTCCCCTTTTTACTTCATCCTCAGAATAACCATAGTGAACATCCGCGACGATCTCATCATCTTCCCTATGGTAGATATGAATCATGCCCCTTTCTATGGAGTAGTAATAAGCAAAGAGATTAAGAACATTATTCAGCAATTTTTCAAAGTCATGACTATTCTCAATAAATTCCTGGCCAATATCCTTCAAAAGTCCTGTCTGTCTCTTTTCTAGAACCTGCATATCTTTTTATCCCAGTTTAATATAACTTCTAAATGTTAAGTAGAAAATACTATCTTTCTGTTGTAATTTAAAAACAGTTTTTTCTCATAGTTCAGACAGATACACACTATTTAACAATTTTGTAATTTAGTGCACAAAACAGAAGGCACAGCCTACGCATATAAAAAGAGGAGGGAAAAAATCCCTCCTCCATCGGTAAAACTCGGTACTATATTTTAACCGATTGCTTCGGATCCTTCCTCTTCTGTCCTGATCCTGACACATCTTTCAAGATTTGTAACAAAGATCTTACCATCGCCGATTGTGCCTGTTTTTGCACCTTTGATGATAGCTTTAATTGTTTTATCAACAAATTCCTCATTTACAGCGATTTCCATTCTTACTTTCTTAAGAAGGTTTACTTCAATTTCAACCCCCCTGTAAGTTTCGCTGTAACCGCCCTGAACACCGCATCCAAGAGAGTTAGTTACGGACATTCTTTTTATATCCGCCTCAAAGAGGGCCTGTTTTACATCATTTAATTTTTCTGGTTTAAAATATGCTACTATAAGTTTCATTGATTGCCCTCCTTTAATTACTGATTTGTAAAGATCTGGAATCCGCTGTAAGCTTCCATTCCATGTTCTTCAATATCAAGACCTTTGAGTTCTTCTTCTTTAGAAACTCTCAGACCAATAGTTTTCTTAATAGCTATGAAAAGAATCAGACCTGTTCCAAATGCCCATACAAATGCGGAACCTGCACCGATGAACTGACTGATAAGCTGGTTTATTCCACCGCCATAGAAAAGTCCTGTACTTGCATCACCTGTTCCGAGAATCTTCTCTGCATTGAAAAGACCACATGCAAGTGTACCCCAAAGACCGTTTACACCATGAACACTCACTGCACCAACAGGGTCATCTATTTTGAGTTTAGAATCAATGAAAGTTACGCTCAGTACAACCAGAATACCTGCAATAATTCCGATGATAAGTGCACCCATTGGAGTAACTGTATTACATGGAGCTGTAATAGCAACAAGACCAGCTAGAGCACCGTTTAGTGCCATAGAAGCGTCTGGTTTTTTAAACATAAACCATGCAGTGAACATTGCAAAAATCGCACCTGCAGCAGCTGCAAGGTTTGTTGTCATGGCAATACGTCCAATTGATCCATTACCAGTTGTGGTAGATCCTGGGTTAAATCCAAACCATCCCATCCAGAGGATAAATACACCTAATGCTGCAAGTGTGATGTTGTGTCCGGGTATAGCTTTTGGTTTCCCGTCTGGGCCGTATTTCCCTATTCTTGGGCCAAGAACCAGTGCACCTGCAAGGGCAAGCCATCCACCAACAGAGTGAACTACAGTTGAACCAGCAAAGTCACAGAAAGCACCAGTTTTAAGCCCTTCAAGCCAGCCATTAGCACCATTTCCACCACCTGCAAAAAGTGAACCCCATGCCCATTTACCAAATACCGGATATATAATAAGGCAAATAAAGAAGCTGTAAGTAAGATAACCAGTGAATTTAGTTCTTTCAGCCATTGCACCGGAAACGATTGTAGCAGCTGTAGCAGCAAATACAGTCTGGAATATTACGAATGTATATCCCCACTCTGTTCCTCCGCCAGTACCAATGATTCCATCCATCATAAAATTGCTTCCACCTAGAAGTCCGCTCTTTGTTGCTCCGAACATAAGTCCAAATCCAACCATAAAAAATGCAATTGTTCCGATTGAAAAGTCCATAAGGTTTTTCATAATGATGTTTACTGCATTTTTTGCTCTTGTGAATCCTGCCTCTACCATTGCAAATCCTGCCTGCATCCAGAAAACAAGAATTGCAGCTACCAGAGTCCAAACAATATTTAAGTTGTTTGTCACGGCATCAAGGTCTGCTTTTTTTACTACATCAGCAGTCCCTTCAGCAGCAAATAGTCCTGTTGCAGCAATTAAAACTATTGTTGCTGCCAATAAAGCTTTAGTGATCCGTCGCATGTTTACCTCCTGCGCATTTTTTCTTTTACACACTATATATGCAAAATACGTGCCAAATTTTTTATGCATTCTTAATGACATAATCAGTTAACATAACTGAAATACTACCAGGAAAATACATAAATGTTTTTTCTACATTTTTTGTAAGCGACATCAGCTTTTAACAAATACGTATATTTTCTGAATTCAAAATATTAAGCAAAATGCACAAATCAAAAATTATATAACAGATTTGTATAAAAATTATGCAAAAAATACGTTTTTGTAATTTAAGACTTAATTTAGTGCAATATATATGGTTTACTGCCATAAAATATGCCACTTTGGCACCATTTTGCGGTTTAATGACGCATTCAATTTCTACAAATTTGTAATATTTTCTTTTTTTACCTAAAATCTCATAACTCATAAATACTTGACTTTTGATACCGGGCAGCAGTACTATTTAAGACAACAGTTGAGGAAATTATTATGGAAAATGAAAAAAGCACACAAACCCCTGATAAGGCCAAAGAACATGCCGTTTTTAAGGAAAATAAATTAAAAATTGATAAAATAAAAAATCATTTAAAAGAAATTTATGAAGGAGGAGTTTTTGAAAACGGAATATACAACGGCTTCGTGAACACAATCAAGCTGTTCATTATCTCAACGAGAAAGTTTTTCATTGATGACTGCCTCACCAAAGCTTCAGCTATCGCATATACAGCAATAATTTCTCTCATACCGGCACTTACAGTCCTCTTGACATTTTATTCTATTTTTTCAGGAGCCGGTAACAAAAAAGAAGAACTCTTCCGGGAAATATCAATGTTCATGGTTGAGCACAGCATAAAGCTCAACATAGATCCGGTATTTAATGCCATTTCTGCACTCATAGACAATGCAGGGAAAATTGGAGGTATCGGTGCCATAATAATGATTTTTTCAGCCACAACGACACTAAGGGCCCTGGAAAAATCCCTAAACCACATCATGAAAGTAAAACAGGGAAGAACTGTCTTCCAAAAAGTTGTATACTACTGGGCTGCCCTAACACTTGGCCCCGTCATGCTTATTGCCGGAACAACAGTAGCCACAAAACTATCCAATGTATTTTCATCTCCAAACTATAACGCAGCACAGGTATTCAACGATGACATGTGGATAGTTGGACAAAAGGGAACCATATTAAAGAAGAAAATATCGTCCAAAAGTACGCCTGTCAAAATTGAGATCGAATCAGTGGATTTTGAAAACCAGAACAACAACACCTATGATGCCCAGACATCCGAATTCATTACGGACGAAATCAGGCTGGACTCCATAGCCTTTTCAAAGATAAATTTTACGGATATACAGTTTATCGGCAGTTACGGATGGGTGGCAGGAGACAGGGGTGTTGTTCTGACCACCCAGGACGGCGGAAAAACATGGAAGATAAACAAATTCGGAAACTTTACACTCAACGACATATGCATGATAAATCAGACGAGGGGAGTAATAGCTTCAAACAATGGAATAATTCTTACAACGATGGACGGCGGTGTCTCATGGGATGTAAAAGAACTTGATGACATTTCTACCAATTTTTCATCCATTGCCTACAATAAAGAGACCGTAATAATCACAGGAAGCAAGGGTAAAATTCTTCTTTCCGTTGATTCAGGCAGCACATGGACAAAAAAAACAATAAACGAGTCTAAAAGAAAAAACAGACTTGTTGATCTGAATCATGTGGAATTCACAAAAACAGGTGATGCATGGATTGCAGGGAACGACGGAATTATTCTGGTTAGCAAAAACAACGGCCATTCCTGGACACAGAAAAAATTCAAGGAATACAATTATTACACATCCTGTTTTACAGACAAGGGCAAGGGATATTTTGCAGGAGAGAACGGAGTTCTTATCTCAACATCTGACGGAGGCAAGTCATGGAAAAGCGAGAAACTGCCTGCATACAGAATAAACTCAATCTTTGAAGTAAAAAACAGTCTCTTTGCAATAGGCAATTCAGGAACACTGCAGGAAAAGAACAAGGAAGGCACAGTATGGACAGGAGAATCCGGGAAGGGATTCTTCGCCATTGCCATAAATTTCCTGGCTCCGTTTTTCTTTATCTGGATTCTTTTCCTGCTTACATATTCAACAATGCCCAACACAAAAATACCGTTCAGATACTCATCTGCAGGTGCGGCTTTTACAGGTGCAATATGGGTAATTTTCATACTCATTTTTATTATATACATCAAAGCTTTTGCCACAGGAACCTTCGCCATCTACGGCGCCCTTGCATCCATACCGTTATTCCTGCTCATGATATACGCATCGGCACTCATCATTCTTTTCGGTGCGGAAGTGGCATTCACTTTAATGCATCCTGAAACCTACAGGAACCTGAAACGAAACCTTGAGGATGGAACGAAGGTAAACATATACTACGGCCTCATGCTGCTGCAGCACATTTATTCCCAGTTTGAATCAGGAAAAGGATCACCGTCATATTCTGAAATAATGAAAAAGTTTTCATACAATTCATCAGATCTGGACTATTTTATTGACATGTTTTCGTCAAAAGATCTCATTGCCGTGTCTGAAAACGGTGAATACATGCCTACCACATCATCAAGCAAAATCAGACTCATTGATGTTTTCAATCTGATAAACGAAGCTCAGGTATATTTCCCCGGCACAGCAAGAAAAGGTACAGCCAAAAGCGAAATAAAGGAGATCTTCGACAGTCTCAGAAATGCAAGGGAAGATGTACTTAAAAATATCACACTCAAAGATATAATTGTGTAGACTAACGGGTATAGTAGCCAAATATAAAGGGGATCATCAGAGAATCCCCTTTAATACTGTCCGGAAGCTTGCCGAAATTTTTTGACAATTTGATTGCATCTTCGCATGATTCGTCAAGTTCAGACATTCCGCTTGAATCAATTGTCTTCAAAAAAATAACATCGCCATTCCTGTTGAGATAAAAAACTATCTTAATTTTTCTGTTTCCAATTGCGTTGATTCTTGTATTTCCGCTATAACCGCGGATTATGGCATTTGCCATGACCGGAGTATACCAGTTAGACGCGATTTTATCTTTCATTCTTCTGAAATACTGATAATTCTTAAACTTAGCCGTGTTGAATGAAAAAATTCCTGAATTTGAATAATAAATTGCATTTTTCATGGTCACATCGTTTTTATCCGGTATAGCAAATGTGCCTGTTCCATTTGACTGACTAGAAGATGAAGACTTTGTCTTATCCTGAAGGGCAACAACTATCTCAGACTTTGAATTCAGTATGATCTTTTCCTTACCGGATGTGACCGTGCGGACGACTGACTTTTCTCCCGAAGAAGAGGTTCCGGGTTTCTTAAATACAAGCGAATTATTGAGCCACCTGTCCCCTCTTCTCTTTGTAACATATCCGCTTGCTTCAGAATCCCGATCAGAAAGAAGAGTCTTTGGTGACATTTTTTTTCTGTTATTCTGATTAATATTTACTATAATGTCCCTGTTGCCGGATGCGCTCTCCCTGTGAGAACTGTCAGATAATTTCCATATACTTTGGTTCCCATCGGGAAGTATAAAAATCACCAGAATAAAAACATGAATAAAAAAAGAAAACAGCAGGAGATATG
>QKCL01000026.1 GCA_003246895.1 Spirochaetota bacterium
GAAAAAATAAAAAAATATTAACATTTCTTTATTATAAATTTTATCATATATATTTCTAAATATTAGTATTATGTTTAAGACAGGTGTTTTATGGGCAAGGAAACAAGAATAGGAATACTTACTGCCGGTGGGGACTGCCCCGGACTGAATGCGGCAATAAGGGGCGTTGGTAAAAGTGCAATAATAGAATACGGCATGAGGGTATTCGGTTTCAGAGACGGATTTTCCGGACTCATTAACTGCGACTACAAGGAACTCAATGAAAAATCACTTTCCGGTATCCTCACACTGGGCGGAACAATACTGGGTACTTCCCGGGAAAAACCATTCAAGGGACCTGAACTTAGTGATGAAGAAAGCATACTCAGTAAACCTGAAAAAATAAAAAAGACCTATGAGAATCTGGGTCTCGACTGCCTGGTCTGCATTGGCGGCAACGGCACAATGAAAACCGCCTATAAACTCTATCAGTCAGGGCTGAATGTTGTCGGTGTTCCAAAGACCATTGATAATGATGTCTGGGGTACAGACTATTCTTTCGGTTTTTATTCAGCTGTGAACATTGCAACAGAGGCAATAGACAGGCTTCACACAACAGCAAACTCCCACAAAAGAACAATGGTCGTTGAAGTTATGGGCCACAATGCAGGATGGCTTGCATTATATTCTGGCATTGCAGGCGGGGGAGATATAATTCTGATTCCCGAAATCAAGTACAATAAAAAAGTCATAAAAAAATACCTTGAGAACAGGCAAAAGGGGGGGAAACCCTATTCCATTATAGTTGTGGCCGAAGGTATTGATATCCCCCTAAAGAAAGACGGGTCAACAAGAAATTATTCAGCCGGAACATACATTTCACGAATAGTAGAGGAGATGACTGGTCTTGAAACAAGAGAAACAAAACTAGGTTATATCCAGAGAGGAGGAGCTCCATCTCCTGAAGACAGAATTATTGCAACAGGACTCGGTGAGCACGCTGCGCGGCTCATCTCCGAAAAAAAATATGGTCTCATGAGCGCTTATGATAGTCATGAAATAATATCAATACCTCTTGCCGATGTGGCCGGCAAAACCAAGATTGTTCCCGTAGACAACCCTCTAATAAAGATGGCCAGATCCCTGGGAACCTGCTTCGGAGATACACTACCACAGGAATGAAAAAAATGATCACCCATATTAATAAAGAAATAAGCTGGCTCTCCTTCAACGAAAGGGTACTTCAGGAAGCAGCTGATAGGAGAAACCCTCTTGGTGAAAGATTCAAATTCCTGGGAATATTTTCTTCAAATCAGGATGAGTTTTTCAGAGTAAGGGTTTCTGCCCTGAAAAAACTGTGCCTCATGAGTAGAAATGATCAGAAGTATCTAATTGATGACCCTGAAAAAATTCATAAGGAAGTAATTCGGGTAGTAAAGGAACAGAGAGATGAGCATTACCGTATCTATAATGACCTCATCAGCGAGATGAACAACTCCGGGACATTTCTTGTCGATGACTCCATGCTTTCTGATGAAGAAAGGGATTTTGTCTTCAGTTATTTTACATCCAAAGTACGCCCCGCCATCTTTCCAATAATGGTAGACACAAGATACAAACTTCCATATCTCAGGGACGAGGCTCTCTACCTTGCTGTGGAGCTTAAAAATGAAAAAAAGAACCGGGTAAAAATAAAATACGGCATCATTGAAATACCGCTTAAAGTTGTGCCGCGATTTATTGCTATTCCTTCAAAGGAACAGCTAAAAAAGAAAATAATATTCATTGATGATGTAGTAAGGGTTGGACTTAAATCCATATTCGAGGTGGATAGCTACACCTCGCTGAGGGCTTACAATATAAAAATTACAAGAGACGCCGAACTCGAAATTGACTCAGATGATATTTACCACAGCTATGTTGATAAAATCAATAAGAGCATTGAAAAAAGAAAGGAAGGAGATCCAATCCGTTTCATATACGACAAGACCATGCCGCCTGAAATGCTGAATCTCTTTATAAAGAAACTGAAACTCCACAGACTCGACACCGTACTCGAAGGTGACCGTTACCACAATCTAAAGGACCTGCTCAAACTTCCAGATATCGCCGGTCTCCCTCAGTACAATAAACTGAAAACATTGCCCATTGATGACATAAAACCGAACAAGGATGTTATTTCATCCATCAAGAAAAAGGATATTCTGTTATACTTTCCATACCATTCATTTGATATAATTATTGACCTTCTCAGGGAAGCGTCAATTGACCCTAAAGTTACTGAAATAAAGGTTTCATTATACCGGGTAGCTTCATTTTCAAGTATCACAAATGCTCTTATTAATGCGAGAAAGAACAGAAAAAAAGTTACTGTTCATTTTGAACTTCAGGCAAGATTTGATGAGGAGAATAATATTTTCTGGGCCAAACGGCTCAGGGAAGAGGGAATACGGGTTTTTTTCGGAATCGAAGGGCTGAAAGTTCATTCAAAGCTTTGCCTTATAAAAAGAACAGAGCGAAATGATGATGCCCTCTACTGCTGTATTGGAACAGGCAACCTGAACGAAGATACTGCAAAACTTTACACAGACTGCTGCCTTCTTACTCACGATAAAAAAATCAATGAAGAAATAGACTACATTTTCAACTTTCTTGAAAAAAGCTACTCATTCAATAACGATAAAGTCACAGATCTTCTTATTTCTCCATTCAATACCAGAAAAAAAATATCCAAACTGATAGATAATGAAATAAAAAATGCAAAAAACGACAAAGATGCCTGGATACTCATTAAGGCAAACAACCTGGTCGACAGAACCGTTGAAAAAAAACTCTATCAGGCAAGCCAGGCAGGAGTAAAAATAAGAATAATATGCAGAGGCAGATTTTCACTTATTACCGGCCAGGAGGGCCTCAGTGATAATATTGAAGCAATAAGTATTGTGGACATGTTCCTTGAACATGCAAGATTTCTAATATTCTGCAATGACAATAATAATCTGGCTTTCATTGGTTCGGCAGACCTTCAGACAAGAAATCTTGACAAACGAATTGAAGTCACCACTCCGGTTAAAAGGGAAAAACACATTAAGCAGCTGAAAGATATTTTCGAAATACAGTGGAAGGATAATGTCAAGGCAAGGATTCTTGACCCGGAGTCAACCAACAGTTACATGAATAAGGAAAGCGGCGATTCATATCATAAATCTCAGGAGGAAGTATACAGATATCTTGAAAAATATTCGGTAGAGCACAGCTGAAAAATATTCACTAATATTACAATTTTTAATTGATAACATAATATTTTATTACAATATTATTCTCATAAATTAACAGTTCATGAGGATTTTATGAAAAAAATAGTTTTTTTACTGCTGCTTGTTCCATTTGTTTTTTCCTGCAGTTCATTTGACAGGGATCTCTATTTCAAATCACAAAAGGGACTCACGGATAAAGTCAGAGTCGCAATCCTTCCATTTCAAAATGCTAGAAACAATATAAACTCCGGTACAAATGTAGCAGATGCCCTTACAAACGAAATGATAAAATTTCGTACATGGGAGATAGTTGAAAGGGACCAGATACAGAAAGTAATCAAGGAGCAGGCAATGGAAGCCACCGGCCTCACTGCAAAAGATTACAGCAAACTAGGCAAACTTCTCAATGTTGACTATTTTATTGCAGGCAGTGTCGGGCAGTACATTTACGACTCCAGCGACAGTGACAATGTCAAAATCAGATTTGCCATTAACATACGCTTTATTGATACAACAAAGGGGCAGGTGATTGGTACAGGAAGATACACGTATCAGACAAATAAAAACTATTTCAGAAGCTGCTGTCTAACAAGCTGGATTTTCATATTTATTTCTGAAAGAAATATAGAAAAAGAGCTGACTGTTGTATCCAAAAAAATAGCCGCAGATATTAAAAATACACTGCAGATTAATTAAAAGGATCTATGGAAACAAAAGCTGGAGTAGGCTGGAGCAAAAACAAAAATCCGAAGGTGGCCGGTTTTGAAGCCTCAGAAAAGGCACTTTATTCCAGTGGAATAGACAAACCGGATTTTGTTTTTCTCTTCTCAACGGTCGGATATGATCAGAAATCGCTTTTAGATACCGTCAGGAAGGCGACATTTTCCGCTCCGCTGTGCGGCTGCTCAGGAGAGGGAATTGTAGCCTCAGGTTTTATTGATGAATCGAATTTTTCAGTAGTTGTAATAGCCATCAAATCTGATGAAGTCAAATTTATCAATGGCCTGAGCAGGAATCTTTCAAAAGATCCTGAAGGTGTAGGCTGTACTCTCGCCGAGAATATAAATAATTCCATTTCTGAAGATTGCAGGGGACTCTTCATGTTCCCTGATTTTAATTTTAACTTTGACAGGCTTCTCACAAGCTTCCAGGAGAATCTGGACAGAAAAGAATTTTTCCCGGTCTGGGGTGCTGTGGCATCTGATAATTTCAAATTTAACCGTTCATTTCAGTATTATAACGATGAAATCTCTAATGATGGAATTTCCTGGGCCGTTATTTCAGGAGATATCAGCATTGAATCTGTCATAGCTCATGGATGCTGCAAAATTGGAATAGAACACACAATTACTAAATGTCATGGAAATGTAATCGAAGAAATCGATTCACGAGTTGCTGATGATGTCCTTTCTGATTATCTCACTCAAGATGTGCATGAAAAATGGGACAAATCACATACCAGGGCAGAAATATACGCTGGTTTTGTAGTAAGCAAAGATGAAAAAGAGCAGACAATGGTACGTTCAATTATCGGCGGAAGAGACAGCCAATCCGGTTCCATTATTATTCCTTCCGAATTCGATGAAGGCACCAAAATACATCTAATGAGAAGAGATCCGGATCTTATTACCAGCAGTTTCGGCACACTTGGAGAAGAACTCAAAGTAAGGCTTAACGGAAGAAAACCCAAACTAATTTTTCAGTTTGAATGTGCCGGCAGGGGTAAAATTATTCTCCGTGACAATATAAGACTCGAATCAATCAACAAACTGCAGCATTCAATTGGTAATGATATTCCATGGGCTGGTTTTTACTGCCTTGGAGAAATAGCACCTATTAATGATAAAAACTACTTCCACAATTCAACAACTGTAATAACCGCCATTGTTTAAGAGAGCCCAAAATGTCCCTTGATAATGAAAAAAATATACTTAAAAAAAAAATCACAGAGACTGAAGAGACAAACAGCCTCCTTGCCCTGCAGGTCAAAAGACTTCTTCAGACAGAACACGATCTTTATGCATCCCAGACCCAGATAGACAGGCAGATGAAGTTGTACTATGATCTTTTCGAAACAGGACGATTCATTTCATCATGCCGCAATAAAAACAGTATCTTTAATAAACTGGTTTATTTTGCACTTTATTCTCTGGAAGCTGAAAAAGGCCTGGTCTTAAAAAACATAAACGGAATAAACCTTTTCCGAATAGAAGCATGTGATGGATTCTACAATGATGAAAAAGTCAGGGCTGAAAATAAAATCTATCTGGACACTTCTCTCCTTCAAAAACTCAGCTGTAAAAATTTTTCACCCATAGTGATTCACGGAAGCAGTAATGAATTCAAAATCAGCAATGAAACCCTTGATATAAATAATTTTGTTATTTACCCATTATGCAGTGAGGAAAAACAGATTGAATACATTATTATCGCAGGAAATTCCGAAAAAAAAGCTGAATTTCATTCAGAAATTACTGAAAATGATATCTTCGTTTCAGCATTCGGGAGCCTCATTTTACAGGCTTCAGATTCATTAAAAACTCTCGCATACCTGGAAGAACTACAGATGCACAGAAATCATCTGGAATCTGAAATCAGGGAAAGGACAAAGGAGCTTGAGAGGTCCAATTCAATTCTTCTTGATGAAATAACAGAAAGAAAAAAGACAGAGGAAAAATTGACAAAGGCCTTGAGGGAGATCAATACACTTGAAGGAATATTCCCAATATGCTCAAACTGCAAAAATGTCAGGGATGATGAAGGAAACTGGAAGAGTGTTGAACAGTACATAAGTACACATTCAAAGGCTGAATTCAGTCACAGCCTGTGCCCGGACTGCCTAAAGAAGCTTTACCCCGAATACGCAAAATAGACCCTTTCGAAACAAACACAGCCAAACAAAACCGAACAAAAATAATCATTATTTATGTTTTATACTATAAAAATATTCGAGAACTGCAAATTTTAAACAATTGTAACAAACAAAACCGAACATAAGTTGACATAAAGAGATATAAAAGCATTATTCAACAAAACTATTCAAGGAGAAAAACAATGAAGTTCCTTATCCCTTTGCTTTCATTATTTATCATGTTTCAGAGCACCTTAAGAGCGGAAGAAATTAAAGTTTCCGTTGCGGCAAGTATGACAAATGTTTTAACAGAACTAAAAGATGAATATCTTAAAAAACACAAAAATTCAGCAATCAGCCTGAATTTTGCATCCTCAGGAGCCCTTGCAAAACAGATAGACAAAGGCGCAGATGTTGACATATTTATTTCAGCAAATCCGAAATGGATGACCTTTCTGGAAAAACAGAATAAGATGTACAGCAAATCTGTAGGCGTGCTTGCATACAACTCACTGGTATTTGTCGGCCAGAACAATAAGATTAAAAAACCTTCTCAGCTCACATCTCTTTCAAAAATTGGCATGGGATCTCCCGACAGCGTACCCGCAGGCGATTACGCAAGGACAGCCCTTACCAAACTGAAACTCTATGACAAACTCTCTGCAGACAAAAAGTTAGTCTTCGCTTCAAACGTTAGACAGGCCCTGTTTTATGCAGACAATGCCACTGTTGACGGGTCATTTGTTTATAAAACAGATGCACTGGTTTCACAGAAATCCAAAATCCTGTTCACAGTATCACCAAAACTTTATCCTAAAGTAACATACCTTTCAGGGATCACCTTAACCGGTAAGGACAAAAAAGAAGCTATGAGCTTCATGAAATTTCTGAAAACAGGAAAAGCCAAAAAAATACTGAAAAAATACGGTTTTAACTAAATGATGCCTTTTCAGGAAATATTCAGCGATGGCGACATCAGTGCAATTATACTTTCACTGAAAGTCGCCACATCGGCTACAATTGTATCCATTCCCTTAGGATTTATAACAGCATACATCCTTTCCTTTAAAAAATTTCCGGGGAAGAACATGGTCGACGGCATAATAAACCTCCCCCTTGTTCTTCCTCCCGTTGTTGTCGGATATCTCCTGCTGCTCTCATTCAGCAAAAATTACTACCTGGGAAAAATGCTTTCCCAGATGGGCATAAACATAATATTTTCACTGAAGGGTGCGGTTATTGCATCGGTAATAATGGGATTTCCACTTCTCGTAAGGTCTATAAAGCTGGGTATGGATCAGATAGACAGAAACATGATCTATGCAGCCAAAAGTCTTGGTGCCGGATCTCTTGATACTGTAATCAGCATTGTTCTTCCCTTAACCACAAAATCAATGGTAGTGGGAATGACACTGATGTTTGCAAGAAGTCTGGGTGAATTCGGCGCGACAAGTATTGTAGCGGGAAACATTCCTGGAGTAACACAGACTGTGCCGCTTGCAATATACAACTATACTAATATCCCGGGAGGTGAAACAAAGGCCCTATCTTTGTGCATCGCCTCAATCGCCATATCTCTTACTGCACTTTATATCAACAATATTCTTCAGAAAGATAAAGAGGCAAAGAACAACTAATGAATCTTATCGTAGACATAGAAAAGAAAGTCGGCAGTTTTAATTTAAGCGCCAAATTCAGTTCATCAAGTTCAAAAATCGGATTCTTCGGCCATTCCGGCTGCGGTAAAACCACACTTTCATCTATCATAGCAGGAATAATAAAACCTGACAAAGGTACCATAAGCATAGATGACAAGATTCTCTTTTCTTCTGAAAAAAAAATAAATGTTCCAACCAACAAAAGAAACATTGCAGTAGTATTCCAGGGGGCACATCTCTTCCCTCACCTTTCAGTACAGGAAAATCTTAAATACGGACTTAAAAGACGGAAAAACAGCAAAAGAAATATTGATTTTCAAAGGCTCACAGAGACCCTGAACCTCAGCCATCTCCTTGACAGAAAAATTCAGAATCTTTCGGGAGGAGAGAAACAGAGAATTGCCATAGGGAGAGCACTGCTTTCAAGCCCTGACCTCATAATCCTGGATGAACCTCTAACCGGCCTGGACCATCATTTAAAATCCAGGATTATTCAGTACCTTGGAGAAATATTTACAACATTCAGCGTCCCATACATCTACATCTCCCACTCTATCAAGGAGATGAGAATCATGACTGAAGAATCCATTACCTTCAGCAATGGGAGCACAACCGAAATTTTAAAAACAGAGGACATGGCCAGGAATCTCCTGAAAACCGCTGGAGCCAGCTATAAGAATATTCTTGAACTGACTGACCCTGTGAAAAAAGGGGACCTCTGCGAATACAACTGGCATGAGAACAGAATAATCACAACCGAATATTCTGACTATTCCCGTACACTTTTTGAGCTTCCATCTTCAGGAATTATTATATTTAAAAATAAGCCGGAATCAGCAAGTGCAAGAAATATTCTAGAAGGAACAATTACTGATATTTTTGATGTATCAAACAGGGTATGCCTTGTACTGAATATTAATGGTGGAGAGTTAATTGCACAGGTGGTGCATTCTGCTGTAAACGAAATGAATCTTAAAAAAGGAGATAGAGTATCAGCAGTAATGAAGGCCTCCTCTTTTACTCTCATATAGGGAGGATGTATGTACAGGAAAATTTATTTTTTTATCTTTGCTGTCCTGACCGGATGCACAGGTATTCAGGTAAATGTTGATTTCAATCCGGGAGTGATTGGAAAATTTAATCATAAAGAGTACAGCAGGATTATCATAGCCAAAGAGAATTCAGTAAGCGGACCGGATTCAGTTCTTCTGCAAAGCACAGAAAAATACCTCAGAAACGAACTCTTTAAATGCACAATATATAATGACAACAAAAGGAATCCGGATAAAAAATCCATAACCGATTACGCCAGAAAGACAAGGTCACATGCCATTGTATTGTTGAAGAACAGAGCAGCAGATAAATCCGGAAATATTGAAGCCCTAGATATAGAAATATTTGATCCTTACGGCCCCGTCCTTGCAGAAGCAATCTACAGGTCAAAAACTCCGCAGAAACCGGAAGTGGTAATCTACAGAATTTTTAACGACCTTTTCTTTGAGGATCAGTCCCACAGGGAACGGCAGGGAAACGATCACAATATCAATATTCTTAATGATTAAAAGTCCATGCTCCTGGGCTTGACGCATTTATAGACAGCTATCATGGAATCGCTGTATTGTGCCTCTTCTATATAAAATCCTGCACGGTACAGCATCTCCTCCATTATCCAGTCAAATGTGGAATACTCTTGCTTAATGTGTCTTGCATAATTTGCTGCATTCTCTTCACCCGCGGATTCCTCGGTCCATTTTAAAAAGCCATCTATTTTCTGTTTGTATTTTTCCATTGGAATTGAAAAGACCACATCCCGAAGATAGAATTTACCTCCAACTTTAAGGCTCACAAAAATATTCCGAAGTGCAACCATTTTCCAGAAATCCGGGAGATGATGGAGAGCAAGCTGGGATACGACAGCGCACTCCTCCTCCCTGTATGAATGATTAAGAAATCCGGCATTGGAAAAATTTATATTAATAAGACCGGCCTTTTTAGATCTGTTTTCAACATATTCAAGCATTGACTTTGATACATCCACAGCAGAAACTTCTCTGCAGATTTCTGCTGCTTTCAGAACCAGCCTGCCGGTACCGCATCCTAAATCGGTCAGAGTGGCTGATCCGTCAAGATTAAGGAAGTCAAGAATATCTTCAATTTCTCCTTCAACATCCCTGAATCTGGACATTCTTTCATCATACCCCGCTATTTCTTCAAGATCATTGTAATCTGTACCGACCTGAAGGTTTTCATCATATTGCCATTTATAATTTTCCAAAGTTACACCGCCCATATAAATTCCCTTAGAAGTGAATATTAAAGGTAGAATTAATTAATTAAATTCAATTATTTTTTTTGACGGTGTTAAAATTTATATGTATTATTTAATATGTAAGAGTTGTCTAATCAACCTTACACCTGAGAGGTTCAGGGAGGAGAGCATCACCTGAAAAGATGCGCTGGTATCATTCATTATAAGGTAAAAGGAGGTTCATATGAATTTTGATCAAATTAAAGCTGGAATGGAAAAATCGATTCAAAAAGAAATCACAAAAGAGGATACAGCTCTTAACTTTGGCAGTGGAGCCCTGGAAACTCTGCTTGCATCTCCTACTCTTGCAGCACTGATGATTGAAGCTGCTGTTGGTGCAGTTGATCCTGAGCTACCGGACGGCTATATTACAGTGGGTCAATTTCTGGAGATAACACACGTTAACCCCACAATTGAAGGGATGACTGTTACTGTTGATGCAAAAATTATTGAAGTGGATGGAACAAAGGTTACTTTTGAAATAAATGCCTTCGACGAACTGGGACTTATAGGCTCAGGAAGACATATCAGATACATAGTACAGCATGAAACTCTGCTTAAAAAAGCAAAGGAAAGATGCAAAGCAGTTGATAATCAGGACAGGTAACACCGTGATTTTTAAGGCTGCCTCCTTCAGGCAGCCTTGCTATCTGTAGTAGAGATCTACATCAAACCCTCCATATGACGATTGAAACGATACATTTACATTTTCGTATAATGTTTTTATCTGAATCGGATCATCATTAAATTCGGGTGGTGCAAGAATTATATCATGTTCTGCATATTGCATGAGATTCGCAAAAGTTCCTGTTATTAGATTGGCAAGCTCTCCTGCAACCTCAGCATGAAAAGAATTTGTCAGTCTCTTTCTTGACTCACTTACAAAACATTTTGAAATTTTATTCAGTGTATTTTGAGGTAAATTTATTACTATCTCACCTTCAAGAGAACCGCTTATCTCTACCGCTACCTGCGGATCGCTATCAGCACACTGTGTTTCAAAAACTTCTGTTATCTCATTGTCTTTCAAAAAATTCTTAAAAATATGGCTAACCGATTTAACCAGAACTTTAGAATATGTGTTATAATTACTCATAAAAACCCCGGTTTATTTTGATTATGTCAGATTAAACCATTGCTGAGTCAGGGGTCAAATATAATTTACACTTAATCTTTTTTGAAAAATCTGAAATATTCAGCCCCCTTCATTACTCCCGAATAATTAACCCCCATGAGTATAATCAAATAAATACTGAAGAGCCCGCCGAGAACAAGACTCATGGGTATAATAATATCCGCTCCAAAATTCTGTTTCAGCCAGATATATGAATTACTATAGTTAACCATGAAAATACTGACGAAAATTACTGTTCCAACAAAAACCCACTTAATACCTGAAATTCTAGCCGGAAACTCATCCGGATCAGGCCTGATCTCCGCCATTATTGAATCCACAAGAGAACACCTCATGTTATAAACATTTTCTTTTTGAAACCTACCAAGCTCTTTCATAATTTTTGCTGCCTCATGCCTGCATCTGCCGCAGAACAAAAAGTGTACCTTCATCTTCAGAGGAAGAACTTTATAATTATCCAGCTCCAGGAACTCATTCATTATTTTTTTACATTTCATCTTCCACCTCCGCAGCAGTACCTCTTAAAGTTTGCCTTAACATTTTCTTCGCCCTCAAAACATCCGACTTTATGGTGTTCACAGGGTAACCGGTTATTTCACTTATCTCCCTGTACTTCAGACCCATGAAGAAGTAAAAATCCAGGCAGATTCTGTATCTCTCAGGCAGTTCATCGATGGCCCTGATCAGGGCTTCCTTAAGAGCATTCTCATTATATATTTTTCCAGGCTCACTGCTCAAATCTCCGGAGTATAACTCGTTATACTCCGGGTCAGTTCCTGAATTCGTTACTTTGCCCTTCATATTAAGGCCATGGTTATAGGCTATCCTGTATAACCAGAATCTGAAAGGAGCTTTTTCCTTATACTTTCCAATATTTTTGAAAAGCTTCAGGAATACCTCCTGTGTAAAATCAAGAGAGTCATCCCTGTTGTAAAAAAAACGCATCCCCATGCTGAATATTTTATTCTCATACCTTTCAACTATGATTCTAAAATATTCAACACTGCCTTTCTGTATTTCACGAATTATATATTCATCTGTTAATATATCAAAGTTCATTTCACCGATTTTGTAAGAAACCGAATAATCACGAAAAGAAGCATACTAAGCCCGATTGATGCCGGAATCAATCCGCTAAGTGCCCCATAACTGAAACCGTCTTTAACAATAAAAAATACCATTAAGGCTATGCCCAGAGTAAACAGTAGAAGACCTGTCATCAGTGAAAAAGTATCAAGATCAATTCTCTTCTTCTCATAGATATTGTTTTGTATCATGTATGTCTTTAGTTTATAGTCCCACATGAGATAGAAAAAAATTATTATACACCCCATTACTATCCCGACAATTGGTATTATGCTTACAATGATTTGCGCTGCTGTAGAAGGCATGGACATAAAAAACTCCTTAATCAAATTGGGTTGATAATACAATTAAAACAACTTTCCGGGAGAAAAGTTGCAAAAAAATGCAACCTTTTCATCTTTGCGCTGTTTTACTATAAAAAATAGTATAAGGATCATGAAAATGACAACTCTAAAAAGGGAAAAAATTTCAGCATACAGCCACGGACTAATGATTCCTTTTCTCCTTGCAGGTACAATCATTCTTGCCTATATGTCAAGAGACAATACATATACTCAGTTGGCTTCTCTTGTTTATGGTCTTTCAGCCATGTTTCTCTTCACTGCAAGTTTTCTGTACCACGTTAAAAAAAAATCAGAAAACGAAACTTCAGTCTGGAGGAAACTGGATCATATTGCCATATTTACACTCATAGCCGGAACATACACCCCAATATGCACCCTCTATCTTGAGGGGTGGATGAAGACTGCAATTCTGACATCCCAGTGGATACTTGTTCTTTCCGGAATTGCCTTTACTCTTGTTTTTTTGAAAGCACCCAGAATAATAGGAACATCAATTTACCTGCTAATGGGGTGGATTGTGGCAATACCGATCAATGTGCTTTATAAAAAAATGCCGGAAAGTGTATTCAGCCTCATGGTTATTGGCGGAATATTTTATACGGTTGGAGCACTTATTTACGCACTTAAAAAACCAAATTTCTTTAACCGGCGATTCGGTTTTCATGAAATTTTTCATTTTTTTATTATCGGAGGAGCAGCCTCACAATACTTCATGCTTTACAGGGCCATAAATTAGGCCCTGTTTTTATTCTGTAACCTGCCGCTTATTCAATACTCTTATTCCTCCCCAAATAATAAAATTAATGACTCTAAAATACTTGACATGAGCCATTTTTTTTTGGGTGATCATAATGGATAGATATTTTACTTAACAAAACGGATACCTTCGATGAAAAAAAGCTTTGAATTTAGAGAAATTCCATACAACTACACCTCATTTTCTGACAAAGAAATTATTCTAAAATATTTCGATATTGAAACATGGGAACATCTGAACAGATTACGAAATCAGCGTATAACCGGAAGAAGTGCAAAACTTATTTTTGAAATCATTGGTGATATATTCGTAATTGACCGAAACCCCTATATATTCAATGACTTTCTTGAAAATAAAAAGAAACAGGGACGTTTAAAAAAACTTCACAAGGTACGATTTAATTCAATCCTCCAAAAAGCTGAAGATGACAAGCAGATAGTAGCTCTTGTTGAAAAATTTAAAAAAGCTGATCACGACTTTTTTAAAAAATTCTCTAGGGAGAAAAGAAAAAGGGCAAAAATATTTCATGTCCTCAGCCAGTTTATTGCTAAAGAGCGCATCTGCTTCTCCGCATATGAAAAGGTTGCTCATGTAACTGATGCAACAGACTGGCGTGTTGAATTTCCTGAAGTTGTTGTATACCCGGAAAGTATTGATGAAATAAAAAAACTAATCCACGCAGCCAAAAACCTGAAACTCAAAATAATTCCAAGAGGCGGCGGTACGGGACTTACAGGAGGAGCAGTCCCTGTTTTCCCCAATACCATGGTTATCAATACTGAAAAACTCAGAAATATCAGCGAAATTATGTCAGTTGATATTGACGGCAAACAAATTCCAATAGTTGAAACAGAATCAGGTGTTATCACTGAATCAGTCACAAAATACTGCAGAAGCAAAGGTTACATTTTTGCAACGGATCCCACATCGGCGTGGGCATCAACGATTGGAGGCAATATTTCAGAAAATGCCGGCGGAAACAAATGTGTAATGTGGGGAACAACAATAGACAATCTGTACTCTTTTCAGATTGTTAATTCAAAATCAGAACTAATTGAAGTAAGAAGAAATAATCACCCGTACAGAAAAATTGAGGAAGACGATACAGTTATTTTTGACATATTTCTTATTTCGAAGAAAAAACATGAAAAGCTTCTCAACACCATTACCCTCTCTGGACTTGACATAAGAAAGAAGGGAGTGGGAAAAGATATTACAAACAAAGCATTAAGAGGAGTCCCCGGAATTCAGAAAGAAGGCGGAGACGGGATTATCGTATCTGCAAAATTTGTTCTTTATAAGCCATTTAAAATCAAACAGACAATATGTCTTGAATTCTTCGGTACAAACCTTATTAATGCATCAAAGGCTATTGTAAAAATAAAAGAAGCCTTTATTAACAAAAACAAAAAAGATGCATATTTGACTGCACTTGAGCATTTCGATGAAAAATATGTTCAGGCAATAAATTACAGAAATAAATCTGACCGCAGCGAATACCCAAAAGCTGTTATTCTGATAGATGTTGAAAGTAATTCTCAAAAACATATTGAAGCTGCTTCAAAAAAAATACTGCAGATTGTTAAGCCTTTCAATACGGAAGGGTTCATTGCTGACTCCGAAGAAAAACGCGAACAGTTCTGGAAAGACCGGAAAAACCTTGGAGCCATTGCAAGACATACTAATGCATTCAAGCTCAATGAAGATATTGTAATACCTGTGGAATCATTGCCGGATTTTGCAGATTATATTGATAAACTTAACCTGGAGAAGGAAATTGAAAACAACTGCTATATCATAGACGGCATTGTTGACTATTTCAATAACTGTGATACAAACGGCTATAATCAGTTTTTCTCTTCAAAAGTTAAATCCTTTTCAGCATCCATTGAAGCAATAAAGGCAGACCTTATTTCCTATCTTGCCAACATGGACAGGAAAGCCAAAGATGTTGCAGGAATGAAGGTACGCAGCAGCAGCAAAACTGTATTTGAACTCTTAAGAGACGGCCAATTAGCCTATTCAATAGATGAAAGCATTCTTTCCAAATTCTGTAAAAATTTTCACGGCTATGATGAAGTCATAAAAGAAGTAAATGAAATTATCGAAGAGAGAAAAACAAAAAAACTTATCATTGCTACACACATGCATGCAGGAGATGGAAATATTCATGTAAATATACCGGTTCATTCCAATGACTACCGCATGATGCAGGAAGCAGATGAAACTGCCGGCAGAATTATGCAGGAGACAACAGATACATTTAATGGGGTAATCTCCGGCGAACATGGGATAGGTCTGACAAAACTTAAATTCATTGATGAAAAAATTCTTGATGAATATTCCGAATACAAACGCCTTGCAGACCCGGACAATTTATTTAATCCGGGGAAACTGACAAAAGACTTCCCGCACAGCAAGATTTATACTCCTTCATTGAACCTGCTGGAACTAGAGGCATTCATTCTGGAAGTTTCAGACATGAAAAATGTTACTAAATCCATTGCCTCATGCGTAAGGTGCGGACGATGCAAGGAGGTCTGTAATACACATCATCCGGACAGTACAATGTTCTACAGTCCAAGAAACAAAATTCTTGCTGTAACTCTGATAACTGAAGCAGTATTATATGACGCACAGACAACAAACAATCTGAGTTTCAGAAACTTTAATATGCTCAGGGAAATATCCAACCATTGTACCATGTGTCACAACTGCTATACACCATGCCCTGTTGATATTGATTTCGGTGTGGTTTCTCTTGCTATCAGAAAACTGCTATTTGAGAGAAAAAGATCTGAGAAAAAAATGATCACCAATATGACTCTCTTCTATCTCAAAAGAAAGGGTTACTATACCAACAAGATGTTCAGAATTGCGCTTTTAAACATTGCTTACTCGATGCAGAGATTCGGTGTACTTGCAAATAAACCTGTTTCAAACATTACCAAAAAAATATTTCCAAAGATAAACGGCATACTCCAGTCAAAACTTCCTAAAACCGGTAAACCATCTCTAAGAGAGTACCTTGGACTTAAGGGAAGCAATACTTTCTTTGCATTCCAGAAACCGGGTGTAAAAATTAAAAAAAGCGTTGTCTACTTCCCAGGTTGCGGATCAGAAAGAATGTTCCCTGAAATAAGCATTGCCGCAGTTTCGCTTCTTTATAATGCAGGAATAAGGGTAGTAATTCCACCTGAATTTTTATGCTGCGGATATCCGCTTTTAGCAAACGGTAAAGTTAAAGAAGCATACTCAAAAAGCTATGAAAACAGGGTTATTTTCCACAGAATGGCCGATATTTGCAGCTATATGGACATAAAAGACGTTGTTATTTCCTGTGGAACCTGCCATGAAATGCTGAAAACATACCAACTTGAAAACATTTTTTCCGGTTCAAAACTTATCGATGTCAATGAATTTGTTTCAAGGGAAAAACTCTATAAGAAAAAGACTACTGACCAGATTCTCTACCATGAACCCTGCCACAGCCCGATGAAATCGATTGGTACAGAAAATACTTTTAAAAGCATTCTGGGGGTCAGCCCGGTTTTAATACCAAACTGCTGCGGAGAGGGGGGCACAATGTCTCTTTCAACTCCGGATATTTCAAATTCACTTCGAAAAAGAAAATCGGATAATATTCTGAATATTACTGGAAAGAAAACAGAATATAAGATTATCACTACATGTCCCAGTTGTGTGCAGGGGTTATCCCGTATAAATGGAAAACTCTCCGTTAAAGGAGAAGCTTTAGCCGTACATCTTGCTGAAATCTTCCTTGGCAAACACTGGAAGAAAAAATTTCTTCAGGATGTTGTTAAAAATGATGGAATTGAAAGAATAATTCTTTAAAAAAATAATAAAGTGCCGAAAATATTAACATATTTTACAAAAGGTTTGGTTATGCACAGGTTACTTTTAACTTTTTTACTTATTCCTGTAATGCTCTTTGCCCAGGATAAAGTTGATACAAACAAGAAAAATGAATCAAATTTTCCAGTACATTCTGTTAGAACCGATCTGTTTAAAATAAAACAATTGAGTTTTAACAAAACCATTCCTTCTGATAGTGGTGAAATTCTTGAAGTCGAAATCATTCTTGAGAATCTGGTAGATGATCCAATGGATCTTTATGTATTTACAATAGCTTCATACGAAAATAGCTATATACCAAAATCAAGTTTTGAAAGACCCTCAAAGGAAGACAAAAATCCAATCAAACTTTTGGTTCCATTTCCTAATAATATTAAAAACTTCGAATATGATCATGGTCAGTTTGGAGAAAAAAAGCCGTCCTATATCAAGTACCCAAAGGATTATAAAGCAGGCGTAAATCCTGATACAGGAAAACCATATCTCCTAAATGAAAAACTTATAATCAGAACAACTCATCTTACAAAGTATCTGAAAAAATTTAATTTTTTCAATGAAATGACTGTTCTTATTTTCGACAAGGATGGCAAACTACTTTTCAGGCAGCAGTATCATTTAAATAAAGTCAAGCGTTGAAAATACGTTTAAACTCATCAATTAACTCATTAAGGCTGCAAACTATTGTTCCTCCTGATTTACGGATAAAATACTCTACCTGAAGATTTACAGTTGCTCCTTCGTTATCTCCGGTATGTCTGAAATCACTCCGGTATGCAGTTATTTTCTTCCCCAACGCAAATGCATATCCAATTTCGGCAGAGGTTCCGCTGTCTACATCACTCCCATCAAGTACAGCAAAAAGGGCGTCGCATTCGTTTATGCCATTAATATTATTTTCAGCAATTAAAGAATTCATCTCCTTAAGCGCCTGAAGTCTTTTTACTATATCCTTTATTTTAAAAATATTCTTAATCATAACCGGATCCGTCAAAGACCATGGATCAATCATTACCAAACCCGCCTTAATAAATAAAGGTTTAATTTCTTTTTCAAGATAGAGCCTTCCGGATTCGGAAAAACCAAGAGGTGAAGCGCAATATACCTTTTTTTTCATAATTCATTTCCAGAGGTTGTTTAAAAAATAATTGACTCAGCTAAAATTTAAATAATATAGTTATCAAGCTATTTATTTTTTATGTTGGAGCAACTCTATGAAATACAGCATGGTAAAACAGTTTTCCAATGCTTCTGTTGATAATCTTTTTAAATTTTTCTTTAAAATTGTGGACCTTGGAAAAATATTCATAGAGTTATTCTGGGGTATTTTTGATATCTTCGCTGCATTTTATCTTATTTTCTTTAACATATTCATGTACTTCTATTACCTGTTTCTTTTCGCACTTGACCGTGGATCGGAAACTTCCGGACCTACTTCTTACAGAATCAGAAAATCTTCAGGATTAATCAGATCAAAAATTCCAAAAGTTACAATTAGTTCCGGACCTAATCCTATACCTGCAATGTACAGGGTAAAAGAAGCGACAGCCAGTGCCATTACAAAAGTTGCGGAAACAACTGTTGAAGTTACTCAGACCACATTATCACCTGTCACTTCAAAGAAAAGTGGAGCAAAGAAATCCATCATAAGGCCTGTTTTTGAATTTATTGGAGATATTTTAATAACAATAAAAAACATGATATTTAAACCATTCACTTTACTGGCTTCTTTCTTTTCCGAGAGACTTAAACCTGTTAAAGATGGAAGCAGTTCTTCTGAGTCAGGAACATCATATTCTACAAAAAATTCAGGTTCCAACAGATCTTCCGGAACAAGCCTCATAGATGAATATATGAAGGAATATAAAAAGGGAAGGAGATAATAATTCATATCTCCTTCAACATGATTAAAGAAAAAGAGGCCTCAAGCCTCTTTTTTTAGTGTTTAAATGCTCTGTGTCCAGTGTACATCATTGTCACTTTCGGTTCCGCCTCATTACATGCAACAATTGATTCAAAATCTCTGATAGATCCGCCTGGTTGAAGAATAGCGGTAATTCCCTGTTCAATAATTGTGTCTACACCATCTCTAAATGGGAAAAACGCATCCGATATGGCAGTAGCGCCTTTAAGTCCGGCCATGTTTTCATTCGTAATTTCATCAATTTCAATTATTTCACTTTCTGAACGCTCACCTTTTTTAACTGCCAATTCCAGTTCTTTAAAAGAAATCCCGTATTTATCAAAACATATCAGGTCTGAATACTTTGTATAAGCCTTATAAATAGCAATTTCAGCTACACCTACTCTGTCCTGTTCACCTGTACCGATTCCAACAGTAACACCATCTTTGACATATATAACTGAATTTGATGTTACACCCTGTTCAACATACCAACCGAAAAGCATATCCTCATATTCCTTTTCTGTAGGCATTCTGTCAATTGAATATGATGTTCCTTTATATTCACAGGTTGCCTTTATGAAATCCTCTTTCGATTTTATTGATGTTGTTGAAGACTGCTGAATAATAAACCCTCCGTCTATAAGCGATTTAAATTCGGGGAAAACTCTGTCCTTAAACTGAACCAGTCTGTCTATTCTTGGAATTTTTACTATTCTGAGATTTTTCTTGGCCTTCAATATCTCCACAGCACTGCCATCATAATCCGGAGCTACGACAACTTCAAGATACTGATGACTGATAAGCTCTGCAGTTTCCCTGTCGCAGACCCTGTTAAGAGCAACACATCCTCCAAAAGCGGCAATTCGGTCTGCCCTTAATGATTTGCTGAAAGCATCTGAAATACTATCTGCAACGGCCACACCGCATGGATTATTATGTTTTACAATAACCGAAGCAGGCTTATCCATGAGATATTTAAGGATATTCAATGAATTATCAATATCGGTTAAATTAATCTTTCCAGGATGCTTTCCGAACTGAATAAGCATGGATTCATCGAGTCCGCTCACAAGAGAATTGCCGGGCTCAAGAAACTGGCATCCCCCCAACTGAAGATTACCATTAATAAGTTCATACAGTGCAGCCTCTTGACCAGGATTTTCTCCATATCTCAATCCCTTCTCAATTACTTCTCCTGAATCATCAATCTTCCAGAGTCTTTTTCTGTAAACCAGCTTCTGATCACCAAATGAAATTGTAATATCATTCGGAAAATGATCATCAAGTACTGTCTTATATGCTTTCTTTAAATCTTTCATTTCATTCTCCATGCTGTTATTTGATAATTGTTGATCCGTCCATATAAATTATATCGATTATATAGATACTGTGTTTTGTATCAACTGATGTATGGCCTATAAATTGTCCCTTAAATTCAAAAAATGAATTTTCAGTTAATAAATCAATAGTATTTTTGTTATTAAGATAAATGTGGTAAATAAATTTTATTTTACCAAACCCAGACTGTTCAACAGTAATTCTGTACTTTCTTTTTAAATATTCCTTTTCAATTACTGATTTAATATTTCCTCTTGCGATTACAATCTTATCCTGAAGTTTATCCAGATATTCAGATTTCTTTAAATCATGTAATGTATAAAATTCCCTAAAAAACCTGGTATCAATTACCAGTTCATCTGATGAATAAATATTAGTGTTAAAACAGAGGAGAATTATGCTAATTAAATATTTCAACTTCATAGATCCCTGACTCTCTCTGAAATTCAATTTTTAGTGTTTTTGACTGCATTTTACTGAGCATTTCAACAAAATACTCCAGATTTAAAATTCTGTACCCATTAATTGAGAGGATTTGATCTCCCCTTTTTAGCTGATTAAATCTGCTTCTGGGAGAGACATATGTCATAATAACGCCTGAACCATCCGAATTTTCATCACCTTCAATTCCATATTTTTCAAAAATATAATTCATTCCCTTCTTTAATTTAAAATAGTCTGATTTTTCCCTCATAATACAGGATGCTTTTCTAAGCCGCCCGTTCCTGGACACTGTAATTTCAATTCTTGAATTAATTCTTTTACTGCCTACTATTCTGACAAGAGCTCCGAGACTGCGTACTCCGGTACCGTCTATTTCCCTGACAATATCTCCTGCAATTATACCCATCTGTTCTGAAGGAGAATTTTTTAACACAGAAATAATTTCAATATATCTATCGGAATTTCCCTTCCCCGGAGCCTTTTCTGCGGCAATAAACCCAAGCCAGCCCCGTTTTACACGGCCGCAACTGATAAGATCTGAGCAAACCCTCTTTACAATATTTGACGGAATAGAAAAACTTATCCCCTGGAACCCGCCGGATTCAGTGCGGATTGCTGTATTTATTCCTACCATTTCTCCATAGAGGTTTACAAGGGGGCCTCCCGAATTTCCTGGATTAATGGACACATCCGTCTGAATAAAATCCTCTATATCGGTAAAACCTATATTGTCGCGCCCTTTAGAAGAAACAATTCCTGCAGTGATTGATTGCTTCAAGCCGTAAGGATTCCCCACAGCAATAACCCACTCCCCTTCGACGAGAAGGCCTGAATCAGCCACCTTGATGGGATGCAATTTTACCCTGTCAGTAAAAATTTTAATAACAGCAAGATCTGTCTTTGAGTCTGAAATATAATATCTGTTATTAAATAACTTCTGTATATCATATCTATTGCCATTAAAATCAATTACCTGAAAATAGTTACTCCCCTTTACAAGATGATTATTTGTAACTATAAAACCATCGGATGAAATAATAGTGCCTGTTCCATACGCATTCTTGACGAGCATTGTGTTTCCATTGTGAATTTTCTTTGTATAGGCTATAATATTTACAACAGATGGTTTTACTTTTTCAGACGCGTCTATAAAGTATCTGTTAAAATCATATGGGCTTGCTGCCAGTGATAGGTAAGAAAAAAACAAAAACAATATTGAGTATATTGTTTTCATTTATTCTACTACCATATCAAAATAAGTCTTTTCATTATCTATTTTATATTTTTCAAAATCGATTGCCTTTCCGGAAGGCCTTATTATTTTACTGGATTTAACATCCTTCAATCCGGCAAGAAGAGAATAAATACCAACTGCAATTCCCTCTGCAACCTCATCATGTTTTTTTGCCAGAACCTGCTTGTCCCATTTCCTATTAAAATATCCAATCTCAATATATGCGCTTATAGCATTAACCAGTAGCGGTACAGACCACACTGAAACAAATGGCTTACCTGCCACCTTGTCGCTTTTTTTATAACCTTTTTTAGCAAGAGATGTAAGTATGTATTTTATTATTTCATTTGATGCATATAAATTATCACCACCAAAATTTTGAAAACTACTGCCTCTTCTAAACTCTTCATATTTTGATCTTTCTCTTTCCCAGTATTTCCCTGATATTTTGCATGTTTTGTAATCAGCATATTGAGAACCTGATTTATGTTCCATTGCTTTCTCATACCACTTGCCTTTATCCGCATACTTCCATGAAACCATGTTGTATCTGTAACCTTTAAAATTTCCTGAATCTGAAGAATAATTTTTTTTCAGCCCAAAACCGGTAAAATACAACGCCACATCCTCATAAAAAGCTCTTTTTTTAGACACACCCTTTCTACCTTGAAACCAGCACTCAAGCCTGCCATAAGAAACAGGAGATATAAACTTACCCTTTTTCATATTATTCAAGCCATCTTCCATAATTTTATAGGGAGGAGCAATTACTGCATTCATTCCTTTATAGTCAGGAGGAGCAGTTTCTGCATTATGGATTGAGACAACAATGTGAGGCTTAAATTCATTTATTTTGGAAATTCGTCCCTTAATCATGGCACCTTTACCATCAGGGTAATCATATAGTCTGAAAGGAGCATTGGGGTCATTCATGGATTTTGCTTCTTTAAAGCCCACGGAGGGGCCACGGCTTAATTTTGTTTCAATGATTATCTTTTTATGCTCTCCCGATGAATACTTATCCAGAATTTTTTTAAACTTTGAAAAATCACCATTTTCCGAACAGTATGATAACAGCTTTTCAACCCTCTTTGCTATACTGTAAGTGAGTTCCCTTTCATAAAGACGCCTGTAATTTGCACCCTCAGCAAAGTATGACAGATAATTACCGGACAATCTATCATATCTGTCTCCATGTTTTTTTTTATCCTTGCTGAATACGCCACCATGACCTGGATCAATTACTACCCTGTATGCAGAAAAACAATCACGCTGAACCTGACTTAGAGGCAAAACTGTTATTATGAATATAGTGATTAATGCTATTATTTTTTTGGTATTCATTTTTCTTAGATGATAAATAATAAAAAAGGGATTCATAATTGAATCCCTTTATATATTTGAATAAAGATTTAACACTACTGAGTTTTTGTTTCGGTTTTTGTGTTGCTTGTATTTGAAGAACTTCCACCCTTCTGGACTTCTTCAAAAATTCTGTTTTTGTTATCAGCTTTGTGAAATTTGAATTTTTCTTTTATCTGCTTAACTGTATTTCCGTCTTTACCTGCTTCTGAATCCTCAGCATATGCTACTGCCTCAAGAATCTTAATTCCATAAGCCTTGGCAACCCTGAAATGATAGAGTGTCTGTTCAAAATTTTTCGCCATATACTCATTTTCAGCATCATCCATCTGACCATATGCAATTTTAAGCCTCATCTGATTCTGAAGAAGCTCTTTAAATTTATTCGGATCCGATCTGGTCTTCTGGTTAAGATGAAGTGCAACAATCTTAGCATGGCATTCATCTAATATTTTTTGTGTATCTTCCCTGTATTTATCAGACATTTTTTTCATAAGATCTGAAATGGATTTCTGGTTTCTTTCAAACCATACACGGGCAAAAATTATTTTTCTTTTGTAATAAAGCTCTATCGCTCTTTTATACTCTTCATAGATTTTGTCGTAATCACCCTTCCAGCCATAATCCTTGAAGTTAGTTACAATTACATTTAAAAGATAAATCTGTTCCAGATTCTGTTTTATGAGTTTACCAGAAACATCATGTGCATGAAATTTTGCTAAATATGAATCATCAGGTTTTTCAGACTGATTAAAGTTTTCATTCATATTGTCGCTTCCCTTTGGATTTAGCTCTTTCACTTCCTGTGAGGTAGCAGCTATACTTAAGGAAAAAACGAGTGTTAATGATGCTAAGAGTATCTTTCCGACTTTTTCGTTGATAATCATTTTATATCTCCTAGATAAAAGATAACAATTCATTAAGTATCCGTACTTAAATATATGTCCTATGTGATTATTTTAAAATATCCTTTTATTATAGACAACTTTTTTTTTACTTTTTTCATAAAATTAATATGCATATTTGCATCTTCCAATTCAATTATGTCACGTTACACCACATTCCGCTCTCTATTAGAACCCGCATCAATCTATATTTTCTAAATTAACACAAAATCATTTAAAATAGGGATTTACAGTAAAATTTCTCCTTGAAAAATACTACAATTCCTATTCATTGTATTCAGTATTATTTTATTGGAGTTTTTACATAAATGAATGATAAAATCAAAACAGTGCTGGCATATCTGGGAATAATTATAGCAATTTATGTGTCTTTCAAATTTATTATTCCAGTCATCTTTAAAATACTTGGAATATTTATCAGCGTTTTTTTTACGATCTTAATGTGGCTTTCAATTGCAATAGTGGCAATTCTGCTTATAAATTACCTCTACAATTTATATAAAAATAATGGTTGATTAATAATCATCTGTTTTTATTTTTAAATTTTAATGCCATTATGTTCATATAATTATACACTATATTTTGAGATACAATAAATGAAAAACAAACTTATAAAGATTGAAAAAATCGCCCTTTCGCTGGTTATTTTCTTTTCAATAACCGGTGGGTTAATTTTCGGATATATAACTTCTGAAATTAAAAACTACTCCGGGATACATAATTTAAAAAAATTCCAGCCGAGCATCCCCACTCGTCTTTATGATGTAAACGGAGAACTCATTGCCGAACTGTTTCAGGAAAAACGCGATCTTATTTCCTATGAAGAATTACCACAGACACTTATAAATGCATTCCTTGCAGCGGAAGACAAAGATTTTTATCACCACTTTGGAATTAATCCATTGGCCATAACCCGGGCAATGGGCAAAAATATCATTGCTTCAATAAAAAGTGGAGGACTGACAATTGTTCAGGGTGGATCAACCATTACCCAGCAGCTGGCAAAAAGACTTTTTACTGAAAGCGAAAGGACTTTCGGAAGAAAGGCTTTTGAAGCAATACTTGCACTTCAGATAGAAAAGAAATTTTCCAAGGAAGAAATCCTTGAAATGTACTTCAACCAGATATATCTCGGCCATGGCTGCCACGGAATACAGACTGCAGCGAAATTTTTCTTTGATAAAGATGTTAAATATCTGTCCCTCATTGAAGGTTCCGTACTCGCAGCACTTCCATCAAAACCGAGCGGTTTTTCCCCATTAAAATTTCCAAGAGACGCTTTCTACAAGAACCAGGACACTCTAAGAAGGATGGTAGACGCAAAATTTGTAACCCAGGAGCGCGCAGACAAGATGTCTTCCGAATTCTGGCCAAAATTTGTTGAATCTCTCAGAACTGAATTCCCTACAAAAACCGCTTTCTCAAAGACGGAAGATAATGCTCCCTATTTTACAGATTACGTAAGACAAATACTCCATTCAAGATTCGGAAAGGATGTTGTTTACAATGAAGGTCTCAGGGTTTATACAACTCTTAACCTTAAAAGACAAAAAATTGCCCAGCACTACCTGAGCCAGGGCCTTGAAAAGCAGGATGAAATATCATCGAGATTGAACAAACAGTACAGCAGCGCCGTTGACAGAGGATTATTCGGAGCATACGGCGCACTGAGAATGATTTTCAATCTGCCGGGTGTTGTAATTAAAAGAGATATTGACACCAAATTTAAGAAAGTAATGGCTGAACAACTCGTTGATTCAGCGGAAATTCTGTCTCTCCTGTCAGATGGTACATTAAACCATAATGCCATTGAATCATTCAGAACACAGATTTCAGGTATTTCTACTTCCATGAAAGTTGAAGGTGCAATTATCGCAGTAGAGCCCAGTTCAGGTTATATTACTTCAATGGTCGGTGGGTCAAAATTTGAAGTTTCAAACCAGTTCAACCGTGCAGTTCAGGCAAGACGCCAGCCGGGATCATCATTTAAACCTTATGTTTACGGTTCAGGTATTTACAACAGTGTCATAAGCACCGCAACTGTTCTGCCGGATGTGCCTATTGTTGATATTGATGCAAGCGGCGACACATGGTCTCCGGGCAACTATGAAGGTGAATTCTCCGGTATGGTAAGTATAAAAAAAGCACTTGCTGCATCAATTAACATAATCTCCATCAGAATATTTGACCTTGTCGGAGCGGACAGGGTAATAGAGTATGCCTCTAGAATGCTTAAGGTTCCTGAATCAAGATTTACACCGAGCCCTTCTCTTGCCCTGGGAACAACTGAGCTCACACCGCTTGAGATGGTTACTGGTTATTCAATTTACGCGAACAGGGGAAGAGATGTTATACCTTTTGCCATTAGATACGTAATTGACCGTGATGGAAATGAACTGGCTAATATAGAAGAAGAAACAGGCAAGGTTATTGCCACAAAAGAAATAAATAATGAAATTCAGATCATTCCCGAGTCTGTTGCATATATAATGACTGACCTCATGAGAGGGGTTATTGACCACGGCACTCCAACATATACAATCAGAAATATGGTTGGATTCAAAAAACCCGCTGCAGGGAAAACAGGAACTACACAGAACTGGACAGACGCATGGTTCTGCGGCTATACACCTGATATAGCAACTGTTGTATGGGTTGGTTATGATAAACCGTTCATGTCTCTTGGGAAAAACCAGTCCGGATCCGGTGTTGCTGCCCCAATCTGGGCCAATTACATGAAAGATATATACAATGGAATGCCAACTCCGGTATTTCCAAAACAGCCTGAGGGTGTTTATGGTAAAGGGGTCTGTGCATACACCGGCCTGAGACCTGGACCAACGTGTACAAAAATTTCCGGAGGTATTGGTCTAAAAAATGCTGGTCCGGGCAAAATTTGTGACGGAAAGCACTATGAAATGAAATCAGTTTTGGAAAGATATATGGAAAAAGAAGGATTAACTCATTAAGTTAATCCTTTAGTTGACAAATATGACCTATTAATTTATTCTGTTTAATTATAGTTATTATTTTATTTTTTATTTAGGGATTAATGCAGGAGCATAGAAATGTATAAAGTTGGTGATAAAATAGTATATCCCATGCATGGAGTCGGTTGTATTGAAGCCATTGAAAAAAAAGTGGTACTGGGCAAGAGAGCCGAATTTTACATGATTACTATCATCAACAATGGCATGAAGGTAATGATTCCGGTAACGAACGCTGATGAAATCGGGATTCGCGGTATCATCCCCAAAAAGGACATTAAAAAGGTTCTGACAATACTTGAATCAAAAGCCGACAAAATAGAAGAAGACTGGAAACAGAGATACCAGAATAATATTGAAAAAGTCAAAAGCGGCTCAATCTATGAAGTATCTGAGGTGGCAAGAGATCTTTTCAGGCGCGGAAGCGTAAAAGAGCTTTCCATAATGGAACGCAAACTTTATGAAAATGCCTACCAACTGGTTACACATGAAATAGCAATGTCAAAGAATGTTGACATAGAGGAAGCCGGAAACATCGTTTCTGAAGCACTCTCTTCTTTCGTACCTGAAAATGGAGATGAAGATTAATATAAACTGCATAATCTTTATATAAACCAATTTCTAAAATAAATAATGACTAACCTTGATTAAACAGGAAAATAATTGTAAATTATTTAATTATATCTATATATTTAGTAATTTATATTATTTTCATCAGGAGTTATTTATATGCTTTTAATAATTTTTAGAACGGTTTTTATACTTACTTCAGTCATATTTACAATCTTATATTATAGCCAAAGTTCAACTCAGGCTATAATAATTGCAGGCTCCATTGCAGCAGTTATCTCTCTAGGGGTAATTATAATTATTGAGTTCTTCTCCCACAGCTTTTCCACAAGACAGATTCTTGCGGCAATTCTCGGGCTCATGTTTGGCCTAACTATTGGTCATCTCCTTTCAATTGGACTTTCTTCTGTAGATCTTGATTCGATCGGAACAATTTCCGGTATAATAAAACCTCTGATTTACCACATAAGCGGTTTTGCCGTTATGATGTTTTTCATAATTAATCACGAGGATATTTCATTCCTTGATAAAATTATACCTGTTAAAATCAACGATTCTGATGTTGAAATCCCTTATAAAATTCTTGATACAAGCGTAATAATTGACGGCAGGATTGCTGATATCTGTGATACAGGCTTTCTTGAAGGAATTCTGGTAATTCCAAATTTTGTACTTAACGAACTTCAGATGATTGCTGACTCTGCTGATTCAATAAAAAGAAACAGAGGCCGGAGAGGGCTTGACATTCTGAACAAGATGCAGAAGGATCAGTCAATAATGGTCAAGATATCCGACATGGATTTCAAGGATATTCCTGAAGTTGACTCTAAACTTGTACAGCTTGCTAAAATAATGAATGCAAAGGTCATAACAAATGACTTTAATCTCAACAAGGTCGCAGAATTCCAGGGAGTGGAAGTTTTGAACATCAATCAGCTCTCCAACTCTCTGAAACCCATTGTACTTCCTGGTGAAGAAATGACCGTTACCCTTATAAAAGAAGGCAAGGATTCCAATCAGGCAATAGGTTATCTTGATGACGGAACAATGGTTGTAGTTGAAAACGGCCGTAGAAAACTTAATGAAGAAGTCAGGGTTATAGTTACCTCTGTACTACAGACAACAGCCGGAAGAATGATTTTTACAAAACTTAAGGACAATTAAAATCAAAACAGCCCTGAATTCAGGGCTGTTTCTTACTGCCTACATAAAAATATACAGCAATCAATCTCCAGGTCTTAAACAGATCCGGCAAACTTCAATTATTGTTAACAGACTAATTAAATATGCCGAATATATAGTATTAAATATAATACTGTGAAAAAATATGAAACTCATTGCAATAGTAACACTGAAAGTTAAACAGGGACATCTGCCCGATTTAATTAATTTTACTGTAAAATATGACTGCACATGTAATTTAATTGTCCTTGCAAAAACTGAAAAAAAATGGGAATCATATACACTTGAACTGTCATATACAAATATCTCAAAATTGAACCAGTTTTTTGAAGAAACTATCAAAAAAGACGATTTTTTCCGTGAAATTGAAATCACCAGAACCCTTGAAGAGGATCTCAAGGGGGGACAGCTGGTAATCAGCGGCAAACATACAATAGATACAATCAATGATCTTAAAAGCAAGATAATTAGCGGCAACAAGATCATTCATGAAAAAATTGATAACAATGAAGAGAGGACCTATTCAGGTATTTACAATACAACTGCCATAATAGGTGGTATAAATCTCAATGATAATGATTACAGAAAAAAAATTCACCACAATTATGCAGATTCCGAAAGGGATTCAATAATAGTAAACAGATTCTCCGGACTGAATTCAATACCTCTCACTGTACAATTTAATTCAACAGATGACTTCGGCAAATCTGTCAAATCAATAGAACAGAATTTTAGGTGTCTACGATTTCATGGCATCAATAACGATTACAGTATTTCAAATTTATATGAAATATTTGATATTCCGGTTATTGTGAAGGAGAATGATGAATTACCTGTTTTTTTTCTAACCATAATTCTGAAACTTACCAGAACATTAAAAATGAAAAAAGACCAGACTTCAATAGGAATAGTCGGCCTCAACACCTGTTCATTCCGACTCACAAGGCTCCTCTATAAATGCGGTTACATGAAAATTCTCGGCACCGATGATAATGATAACTCAATGATGAATTTTGAAAAAGAAAAGGGTCTGGCAACAACAGCGGAAAACGTATTGCTCAATACAGATATTGTCATAATTATGAGAGATTATCTCAATGAGGAGAACTATAAATATTTCAGCACAGGACAGATTGTTATTCAATGTAATGATATCAGCATACTCAGCGATGAGGAGTTAAGAAAAAGAGGAGTCAGGGAAATCATCAAGACAGATGAAAGTGATTCAACCCTTTTTCTCCCGGGATTAATATGCGGAATAATTCAAAGCAACTTCAGTCATTTTGATGATACAAAGTTGATAAAACTCTCAGATGCTCTATCTAAAATTTTAACAGATAGCTATGAATTTCCTGATTTCTTTTCAAATATTCATGACAGAATCAGTAATTTTATTTCGAAGCTTTAATTGTTTATCTCCAGAATATTCCAGTTCAGGTCCATATAGCTGAGCTTTGAATACTGCACCTTTGTGGAATTATCAGCAAAGGATCCGGAATCTCCTGCAATTTTTCCAAAGAGACTGTAATTTTTATATATATCATTTGTATTGCCGGAGACTCTTATGATTCCGCTGTTATCAACAATGAAGAATTTCTTTGTTGAAAGACCAGCTATTTTACTTTGGTCAGCCTTTAGAATTAATATTCCATGATAACTCCCTTCCACATAGACCGGTATGGAAACATAAAGACATGCTCCGCCACGTTGAGAACTCAATGGTGAAATGTCATGAATCCGAATCCCGCTCTCACCTTTGGAAAAAAGTTTGTATATTGGAGAGTCCTCAAAACCGTATCTTATATCAGTACCGAAAAGATCATCACTGCTTCGTGAATAGATGAGGATGCCATTCCTGTTTACAAGAAGATAATCATCATAAACACCCTTGGTAACCGCATTTATCATCTCAGTAATATGATCCTTCTCCAGCAGATAGTACTTTCTGCCGCCGTTGTTCATCTTTTTCAGGTGAGTGAGATGCTGAATAATCCGGTGCTTTTCAATTACCGCCCCTGCACTTTTACAGTCATTTACACTTCTTGAAAGAAAGTTCTTAACCGAAGCAAGGAGAGACTTATCCTGTACAGAATTATTAACGACATTTCCCCTGGAACATGCGATGATAAAGAATAGTATAAATATAAGAATTCTGTACATTATGGACTCCTTACTTTTTCTTCATTATCGTCAAGAAACCATGCATGGTATACTAATTTAATTTTTCAAGGGGTGTATACTTCTCCATGAAAACCTTTTTGGTGATTCCGAAGCTTATTGTAAGTTTTACATTATCACCGGTACCCTCAATTTTAACCACTCTTCCGGTTCCGAATTTAGGATGCATGACCCTTTCATTTACTTCAAATGTCGAAGAAGAATCTGTTTGGGACTGCGAAGGTCTTGATTCTGATACAGCTGATTTTTTATTTACATTAAGTTCAGAAGCACGTTTAAGATTATAGCCTGTACCTGTACTGAAACTGCTTTTTCCATAACCGAAGGAATTATATGATTCAGAACGTTCGGGAATATGATGAGTTGACTGCTGGTGCTTCACATCAATAAGTTCTGCTGGAATTTCACTGATGAATCTTGAAGGCTGCTTATAGTCTATGCCGGCAAAACTCCTTCTGATCTCTGTGCTTGTAAGATATATCTGGTCCATTGCTCTGGTTATCCCCACATAACAGAGTCTTCTCTCCTCTTCCAGGGCATCTTCTGAATCAACGCAGAGTTTATGAGGAAAAGTATTCTCCTCCATGCCCGTAAGAAAAACAACCGGAAACTCAAGCCCCTTGGCGTTATGAATCGTCATCAGAGTAATACAGTTATCCTTATGTTCCTCTTCAGGATTCTGTTCAGATGTATAAAGAGAAATATCCTGAATAAACTGTTCAGGTGTTGCATCAGGATTCATCTGTTCATATTCATAGATACTATTTATAAATTCATCAATATTGTCGATCCTTGCATTGCTCTCGAGACTGTTATCTTCGTTTAATGACTTCCTGTAACCGGACTTGTCTGTTATTGATTTTACAAATTCAGAAAGTTTAAGGCCTGCAGGTATATTCTTCATTTCCTTCTGAAGACTGTTTATTATCTGCTTAAAGTCATAGAGCCCCTTTGGGATACGCCCTGTGATGAGTTCATCATCAATTACTTTCCATTCATTTATACCCATTGACCTTGCGAGTTCAGTGACCTTATCCTGTGTAGCATTTCCTATACCCCTTACAGGAGTGTTTACTATCCTGAAAAGCGAAACAGTATCACTGTTATTTGTCAAAAATTTCAGGTATGCTATTATGTCCTTGATCTCCTTCCTATCATAGAACTTCTGCCCGCCGATAATTCTGTAGGGAAGCCCCTCCCTACGCATTACATCCTCAAATATCCTCGACTGGGCATTTGTACGGTAAAAAACAGCAAAATCCCTGTTTGACAGGTTCTCCCTGTTTTTCAGGGAAAGTATTGTATTTGCCACAAAATCGGCCTCTCCGTATTCATTGTTGGCCTGGCACCATTTAACATGTTCTCCATCACCCCTGAAGGCAATTATGTTCTTGTTTTTTCTTTGTGAATTGTTCTGAATCACTGCATGGGCCGCATCAAGTATACCCTTTGTAGACCTGTAGTTTTCCTCAAGGGTTATGATCCTGGCTCTTTCATAGTCTTTTTCAAAATTTAATATGTTTCTTATATCAGCCCCTCTCCATGAATAAATGGACTGATCATCATCTCCAACTACACAGATATTTTTACTGTGTGAGGCAAGATATTTAGCAATAAGGTACTGTGAATAGTTTGTATCCTGATACTCATCAATCATAAAGTATCTCCACATGTACTGCATGTCAGACAGGGCTGTTTCTGAACGCCTCAGAAGGTGTACAGTTTTAATAAGGAGATCATTGAAATCCATTGCATTGTTGTTTTTCAGACCCTCCTCATATTTTTCAAATACCTCCATAAAATCAAAGGCAAAGTAATCGGGCACAAAATGAGATAGATCCATACCCTCAAGATAACCCTCTTTGTCCTTGATCTCTGAAATCTTGGAGGCAATTGTTGATGGCTTTATTTTCTTGTGGTCAATCTTCATGGATATGAGAATACGTTTTATAACATCTTCCTGATCCTTTGAATCATAAATTGTAAAATTTGAACTTAATCCGATGTGTTCTCCAAACCGCCTCAATATATAAACTGCAGCGGAATGGAAGGTTTTTATGAAAACACTGTTCCCCGCAGGGCCTACAATGGACATTACCCGATTCTTCATCTCCTCAGCTGCCTTGTTGGTAAAGGTCACGGCAAAGATATTATAGGGTTTTACGTTTTTATCATTTATGAGATGTGCAATTCTATGGGTAATTACCCTGGTTTTCCCGGAACCTGCACCTGCAAGTATAAGAAGGGGGCCCTCTGTGTGCAGTACGGCTTCCTTCTGATTATTATTCAAATTTTTCAATAAATCCATTTTATATCCTGATATTATAATAATATACTCGAATAAAAAGCAGATAGGAAAATGGGCAAGTTTATTTTATAAAAAAGGACTCTTTCGCATGAAAGAGTCCCCAAGGAGCGTATGTTTAAGCTTTTACATATTGATTGGAATAAATCCGGCTTCTTTTACAAGTTTCTGACCTTCATTTCCAAGAATATAATCGATGAATTTCTTTGCATCTTCAGAAATCGATTTTTCATTTATATACATATAAAGTTTTCTTGATATAGGATATTTTCCTGATTTACCATTAGCAATAATCGGCTCAACATTGTTAACCTTTACAGCTTTTACTGTACTGTTAAGATATCCAAATCCGATATATCCGATTGCTTTGTCGTTTCCTGCAACAGCAGATGCAACCGCACCGTTGGAAGCCTGAAGCAGTGCATCTTTTCTTACATCAGTTTTATGCATTACCTTGCCTTCCCATACTTCATATGTTCCTGAACTTGTATCCCTTGATATTACAACTATTTTTGCATCGGATCCGCCAACCTGTTTCCAGTTTGAAATAGATCCGTCATAAATTCCTTTAAGCTGTGTAAGAGAAAGATTCTTCACTGGATTCTTTGGGTTAACTACCGGTATTATCATGTCAAGAGCACATGCAATCTCTTTTGTCTGCAGTCCCTTCTCCTGGGCCTTTTTAACTTCTTTTTCTTTCATCTCCCTTGATGCATTTGCAATATCGCAAGTTCCATCGAGAAGAGCCTTTATACCGTTCCCTGAACCGCTACCTTCAATCGTAATTGAAACCTTGTTGGTTTTTCTGTACTCTTCAGCAGCTTTCTGAGTTATTGGAAGAACAGTAGTTGAACCTTTAATAACTATTTTCTTCCCACCATCTTTTGAGCATCCTGTAAAAACAGGAAGTGCTATAAGAACAGCACTTAAAGCAACAAGAAATCTTTTTAACGTTTTATTCATTTTTAATTTTTCCTCCAAAGGATTTTGATTTCTATGGTAAATTCGAAAAAATACATGAAGATTTTATAAAGATTTCTTAAACATTGAATAAATATTGATGATAATAACTTTGCATAGCAGGCCCCGTTAGACTGTTATCAGACAGAAACAGATAATAAAACTGCAAATTGTACTAAACTGCAGTCAAAGTTAACAAAATCTTTATAATTATTTTATCAATATTTAACCCAAAAGTATGAATTAAGTTCTGAAAACTTAATTATCAGGGAACATAACCAATGAATAATAAAATTACAGCCAGTGATGTTTGTTTTTACTATGGAAACAATCAGGCTATAAAAAACATCAACCTTGCAGTTGAAAAAAACTCAGTTCTTGCTCTGATTGGACCATCCGGCTGCGGGAAATCCACATTTTTAAGATGTATAAACAGGATGAATGATATCATTCCCGGTACAAAAATTACCGGAGAAATTAAGATTGATGATGAATCCATATACGGCCAAAATTTTGATGTTACAAATCTGAGAAGAAGGGTAGGGATGGTTTTCCAGAAATCAAACCCATTTCCGCAGTCTATTTTTGACAACATAGCTTACGGATTAAAAATCAACGGTATAAAGGATAAATATGAGATAGAAAGAATTGTTGAACACTCTCTCAAAAGTACAGCCCTGTGGGATGAAGTGAAGGACAGGCTTAACAAATCCGCCATGGGGCTTTCCGGAGGACAGCAGCAGAGGCTATGTATTGCAAGAACAATAGCAGTACAGCCCGATGTTATACTCATGGACGAACCGGCTTCTGCACTGGATCCAATTTCTACTCAGAAAATCGAAGAACTCATACAGACACTGAAAGAAAACTTCACCATAATGATAGTAACCCACAACATGCAGCAGGCGGCCCGGGTGAGTGACTACACTGCTTTCTTTTACATGGGTGAACTCATTGAAGTAAACAAGACTGAAATAATATTCACTAAACCTGACAAAGAAATGACCGAAAACTATATAACAGGAAAATTCGGCTGATACTTCTCATTCAGGTATTTCTATTTTTAAATTATACAGGAGACAATAATGCAAACTCATCTTGAACTTGAACTTGAACAGATAAAAATAAAAATTTTTGAAATGGCTGACCTGTCAATTGAAGCCATTATTGATTCAATTGAATCTTTAAAAAATGCTGATATTACCCTTGCCAACAAGGTTATTGAAAAAGACAAACTAATTGATAAACTTGAACTCGACATCGACGACGAATGCATCAAGTTTCTCGTTACAAGGCAACCCGCAGCATCAGATCTAAGATTCGTTCTGGCAATGCTTAAAATAAACACGGACCTTGAAAGAATCGGAGACCTCTCAACTAATATTGCTAAAGAGACAATAAAAATTGATGGAGGAGCTCTTCTAAAACCCTTAATTGATATTCCTAGAATGGGCGAAATATCTGTTTCAATGATTAAACAGTCTTTTGATGCAATCACTGAAAAAGATGTGGAAAAAGCAAAAGATGTTATTAAAATGGATAATGAACTTGATGAACTCAATCTTCAGATATACAGAGAACTTTTCACCTATATGGGAGAATCAACAAGACATGTATCACAGTGCCTGAGCCTTATTCTTGTGGCAAAAGCTCTTGAACGGATTGGAGATCACATAAAAAATATTGCGGAACGTTCTGTATATTATATTGAAGGAGAGGATATCAGACATAAAGCCGTAAATAAAAACATGAGTTAGGATATGAAAAAAAAGATATTTGCAATCGATGATGAAAAAGATATAAGAGAAATACTTAAAGTTAACCTTCTAAACGAAGGATATGACGTTTATACTTTTGCTTCAGCAGAGGAGGGCAGGGAAGGATTAAAAGAACTCATCCCTGACCTTATTCTTCTGGATATAATGATGGATGGAATGGACGGACTTGATTTCTGCAAAGAACTAAGGTCATCCAATACGACCGGAAATATACCGATAATTTTTCTTTCTGCAAAGTCAGATGAATTTGACAAGGTCCTGGGTCTTGAGCTAGGCGGTGATGACTATTTGACAAAACCCTTCAGCATAAAGGAACTCAAGTCAAGGATTAAGGCAATACTCAGAAGAACCGGTCCGGTCATGAAGGAATCCAAATCTACAGTTCTCAGATACAAGGGAGTGGAACTTAATTCAGAACAGTATTCACTGAAGGTTGATTCAGAAAATGTGAAACTGACAAAAACAGAATTCAATATACTCTCTCTCTTTATGGAAAACCCTGAAAAAATTTTTACAAGGGACAACATAATAGACAGTGTCCGCGGCCACGATGTATTTGTTGTGGACCGGACTATTGACGTTCACATAATGAACCTTAGAAAAAAACTGGGGCCGTATAAGAACATTATCACAACATTTTCAGGCGTAGGCTACGGATTTAAAGAATAATATGTTAAAAAAACTCAGTTTTAAACTAATACTTGCATATGTCTCACTTATTATATGCCTTGTGCTCATAGTATTCATGCTCCTTGGAGCCCTGCTCAGAGATACTCACATAGGCATGATAAGAGACATGATGTCAAGTAACGCTCAACTTATTGAACTTGCTTTAAAAAACAAAGAGAATAAAATCTCTGATTCCCGATTAAAGAAGGAGATCAATACTCTTTCAGAAATAATGAATCTTCGCATTACTCTTATTAAAACCGATGGTGTTGTAATAGCAGATTCAGATGTAAAAGATATAAAACATCTTGATAACCATCTTTACAGGCAGGAGATAACTGCAGCACTGAACGAAAAAACAGGCTCCAGTGTAAGATACAGCAACACCCTCAAAATCGACATGCTCTATTATGCACAGAAGTCTGGAGATTACCTTATCAGGCTGGCAAAGCCGCTCTTCGAAGTTGAAACAAGTCTCAGCAGGCTTAAAAGCCTTATTTTAAATGTATCAATCATTGTAATCATAACATCCATAATAATCATAACTCTTATATCAATTAAATTTACCCGTCCAATAAATGAAACTCTTGAATTTGCAGGTGAATTCTCAAGGGGACGATATGAAAAACGAATTCTTAACTATAGTGATGATGAAATAGGAATTCTTCAGAATGCCCTGAATAAGATGGCCGATACAATAGTTGGCACAATCAATGAACATATCTTCGAACAGGAGAAACTGAAAATAACAATTGAGAGCATCAGTGACGGCATAGCACTGGTTGATAACAACAAAAACATTCTCATTTCCAATAATGCATTTACAGAACTGCTTTCGATAAATACATCTATGGACAAAAAACTTTACTTTGAAATTATCAGAAACCGCAAACTAAACAGTAATATTGAAATATCACTGAAGAATGCACAAAGATCATCATTCGAAATTGATACCACCAATGAAAGAATTCTCGATGTTGTACTAAACCCCATACAAAGCAAAAAATCACTTCAGGGAATACTGATCGTACTGCATGATATTTCTGAAAGGAAAAAAATTGAGCAGATAAAATCAGATCTGGTCAGCAATGTTTCACATGAACTTAAAACTCCAATTGCAATAGTCAAGGGATATCTTGAAACAATAAGCGAAAATCTTGACAATAAGGAGATGTCAAAAGATTTTATTGGTAGAGCAATCGAAAATATTGATCGGCAAAATGCAATAATTGAAGATATAATTAAACTCAGTATGATTGAATCCTCAACTGATTTTCAGAGTGAAAGAATTGATATAAAAAACATAGTTGAAAACTGCATTGAAATTCTTACTCCTAAAATTAATCAGAAGGGACTAACAGTTAAAGCATCCTTTAAAAGAGGACAGACTTTTACAACAAATGGAAACCAGTTTCTGGCAGAGGAGATCTTCTTTAATCTTATAGATAATGCACTTAACTACAATACCCCTGGCGGAAGAGTAACAGTATCCGGGGAGGAAACGGACAATGGAATAATATTCAAAGTCAAGGATTCGGGTATCGGAATTCCGGAGGAATCCATCGGAAGAATTTTTGAACGTTTTTACCGCGTAAACAAGGGACGGTCGAGAAGTACCGGAGGTACAGGGCTGGGATTATCCATAGTAAAGCATGCCGCCATGGTGCTCCAATGGTCTATTTCTGTCAAATCCGGAAAAAGCGGAACTTCTTTTACAATTATTACAGGAAAATAGATTTGCCGATGTATCATATGACCATTCACTTAATTTATCGATGATGAGGTTAATATGATACTGGATATCGATAAAAATGCCCAGGCTCTGATTTTTGACATGGATGGCACACTTGCTGATTCAATGCCCATACATTTCAGGGCGTGGGAAATTACCGCGGCAGAATATGGTTTTAAATATACCAAAGACTTATTTTACGGCCTTGCAGGAATGCCCACATATAAAATTGTACCCATAGTAAATAAAAAGCTGAATCTAAATCTTGACCCGGAAGAATTTGCACATCGTAAAGAGGAGACATTTCTTAATCTCCTCACTGAAATAAAACCCATTGAACCTGTCGCTGAAATTGTATATAAATATCATGGAAAATTACCCATGTCAGTTGGAACCGGCGGCAAAAAAGACATAGCAATCATGACTCTCAAGCTTATGAATTTTTATAAATACTTCGACATAATTGTTTCTGCCGATGATGTTAAAAATCACAAACCAGCACCGGAAACTTTCCTTAAATGTGCAGAACTAATGAAGGCTGATCCAAAAAAATGTCAGGTTTTTGAAGACGGGGATATGGGATTAAAAGCTGCAGTAGCAGCAGGTATGATAGCTACAGATATAAGACCATTTCTCATATGAAAGAGAAGCAATGGCAGCAACCATTGCTTCTCAAAATGCTAATCAAGATTAATCCTGTATACTTCTATTTCATTATCAAGAAAATTTGTAAATGCCAGATATTTTCCTTCAGGCGAGATATCAAGTCCTGTGGGCTGATTTTTTCCCCATATCCAGCTTCTTATTTTAAGAGTTTGTGTATCAATAATATATACTTTTCCGAATTTGGGCCCCTTTTTAAGGTATGTTTCCCTGTTGTTTGGCCCCCTTGATGATACCATCAGATATTTACCATCCGGAGTAAGTTTACCTGTATTGAGCTTCTGATCGACTTTAATTTCCTTTATTACTTTATCATTATCTGCATTCATAACATATACACTTCCACGGTACATATCCGTTATATAAAGAATATTTTTTTTACGGTCAAGTACCACATGTCTCTTTGCCCCTTTGGGGAATGAGATTGTTTTGGAAAGTTTCATTTTCGGTATATCAATTTTCTGAATCTGTCCGTTTCCAAAAATACAGACATAGAGTGTTTTACCGTCATTTGTCACAACCATTCCTCTCGGTATTCCTGAAACCCTGACCTTTTTGATAACTGTATGCTTATCAACATCTATTATTGAAACATCCTTAGACTCCCAGTTTGAAGCAAATCCGAGCTTTTTGTCAGGAGTAAAGGCCATGATTTTAGTCCATACACCCTTTGTTGAAAATGATAGTTTATATTCAAATTTATCCATTGAAAACACATGAATCATGCTTGTTGACATCTGTGAGACCCACATCTCATTTTTTTCAGGCAGATATTCAATTTCTACAAAACCTTCCCGTTTTGAGTATTTATCGGGTACTGTAAGCCTTTTTATCTTCTTAAACGTTTCTGTGGAGAAAAGATCAATTCCCTTATCTTCCAAAAGGGCAGAGGCAAAATATTTGCCATCAGGAGTAAACTCAACAGATTTGGGATGCAATCCGGTTTTAAGTACCGCTACTTTTTTAAGGTCATCAAATTTCTTCTCAAGTTTAACCTCAAGAAGACCTGTCTTTCTGCTTATATCAATATTAAGATTTTTGTCATCATATCCCTTTGAAGAAAAAACAAGACTGTGCTTACCAGTATCAATATAAACTTTCTTCAAAAAATTTCCTGCAGGTCTGCAGTTTCCATTTTTTCCATCAATCTTCAGATCATATTCAGGTGGGAACACCTTGAGAGTAATTGCTATTTTTGAAGCAAAAACATCCGTTGTAGCTATTAAAAAAAGAAGAGATGCTGAAATTAAAATTTTATTCATGAACTTCATATTTTGTACTCCTAATATTTCTGATCTCAAGTTGAAACCACCCGTATCATATATCAACCAATTTTTGAAACTTTATTAAAACGCTTTTCCGCATTCACAGCATCGATCGGCAGTTTTTCCGTTCCTGGTACCGCATTCTATACATATTTTGTAGAACCTGAATGTCATGTACTCTCCACATCTCTCACATTTTACCGTATTTAAAGGATTATCATAACCGCAATTTCTGCATCTCAAGACACCGACAAAGGGGCTGTCATAGAGATATATTTTCATCCTCCATAATGAAAATTTGATAAGCACAACAGCAAACATAAACGCAACAGCAAAAGACAATAATTCAAAATTCAGTTTAAACTGTATAAAATCATATACGGCATGTATAACAGCCGCTACGGCAATATACTTAAAAATATTTGAAAGCTTCAGATTTCCATTTATGAATTTTGACCTTGCCATACCCATTCCCCATATTGAGGCAAGCCCGATATGAAGAGGCACAGATGTGAGAGAACGGAGAATCAGTGTACTGATTCCGCCCATCATGGCATACTGTATGTTCTCATATGCAGCAAATCCCAGTGATACTGTCATGGAGTATATAAGTGCATCCAGAGGCTCATTAAAATCCTTTAATTTCCTTACCAGAAGAATAGTAACAATGGATTTGAAAAATTCCTCATTAAAACCAACAAACAGCGAGAAAACAGCTAATTCTGAGTTGCCTAGAAGATGAGTTTTGTTGTTTATGAAGGAGTCCATAAATCCGGTAATCTCAGCAAAAAGAACATTACATAGAGATGAGGGGATCGAACTCAGTAACCCTCCCGCAAAGAGTAGATAAATAATTACTTTCAGCGGCTCCGGTTCATACCTGTCATTACGATATATTATCCAGAGCCAAATAAATGCTGAAACAAATACACCGGCATATATAAACAGCATTACCTGTTCAACTCCAGAAAGACTGAAAGATCTGCAGTGAGAATTATGTCAACCTCATGAATATTATCCTTATTGCTTTCAACAAATGCAAAGGCAAAAACTGAATATTTCTCATCTTCTATAATTCTCTTATGAAGCACCGTGTTAAAGGAATTGAAAAAACCATCATAGTCAATAGTCCTGACATCTTTCTTGCTTATACCATCGGGAAGGTCTGCAATCACAAGACTGTAGATTTTATCCTCTCTCCCCCTGAAAATGTCATCCCACCTGGGCTCTGTACCATTTAGAAAATATTCATAAATATTAATTCCGTATGCATAATAAGCGATATCAGTGGTGCACCATCCTGCAAACCGCAACGGATTTACTTCTATTGGCACAATAAATCCATTTTCATCTATTCTTAATTCAATATGCATGGGGAAATTTTTCAGGCCAAAGAGCCTTCCTATGTCATTTAAAAAAGCATTACATGAATCATAATACTTTTCAATAATATCCTTCGATGTCTTATAGACCCTGTCCTTAACATCCTTTCCGGAGCTGAAAATATGATGAAGAATATCCAGGATCACGGCTTTACCCTGCTCATTATAATAAACATCAATCGCAAGTTCTTCTCCTTCAATAAAATCTTCAATAATGAATTTATCAGCTTTCACTACTGCATCGGGGTATTGTCTGGATACACCTTCAATCTCATTCTCAATTTCCTTAACAACGGCAGGCCACTGTTCTATGCTTTCAACCTTATAGACTCCAATACTGAAAAATCCAACTGAAGGCTTTATTATAAATGGAATCCTGATATCATCAATTTTCAGATTTCTCAGTTCACCAATGGGTAATTCACGGTAACTGAATTCCCTGAACATGGAAGCTATTTCCCTGCGGAAACGGGCCTTGTCCTTGAATATTTCCACAGTCCGGGCCAGAGCAGAGCCCCTCATATTTTCACTGAGCCATGCCAGTGCATTTTCTGAGTTACTGTATATTTTTGTTATTTCACCGGATTTAATTTTATCAAGCGCAGCGGATGTATCAAGAAGATTAAGTTCATGCTTCTTTGAAACAGTATCAGACACTTCATTTCTCAGAACAGGAAACCTGTTTACTGCGCATGTTTCCTTCAACAGATCAGAAATATAGGGATTGTCAATTATCAGCATTTTATACCTCATAGCAGGAATGGAATAACTGTCCACAGAAGAATCCGGACAATTAAGATCATTTGACTTTTTAACTTGCTTTAAAATGTATAAATTGTTATAAATACTTAATATATCAAGAATAATAAAAAGAATTAAAATGAAAAAACCTAATTTGTACAAATCAGACGATCTGCTTCTTATTATCGGGAAAATTCTTGCTGTTCTGCTTTTTTTCCCTGTCCTTATTACCACTGTTTATCTTTTTGCAGAAAACATGAATACGCCGGGAATAATAGCAGATGCCATAATGTTTGTGACACCTGTATTTTTTATTATCACAGGCAGAAAAATACGCCGCGATGAAGAGAAGACTCTGGCCGTATGGAACATTCTGGCTGAAAATCCTGAAGTATTTATCGATGATATTGAGAACAGCACACTAATGTCAAGGGATGAAATTCTGAGACACCTCAAACTTATTAACATGAGAAGGCTTGGCTACTTTGTCTACGAAAAGGAGTCAGGATCTATAATTAACGGCAGGCTCCGAAGAAAAAATATTATTGTCCATAGCTGCCCGGGCTGCGGACAGATAATAAATGAAAACATTCCCATAAATCTTTCAACAATTCCTAAATGCAAATATTGTAACAATCCAATCGATATTAAGTACCTAAATAAAGAAAAAAACAGAATTATTGATGAAATAATAAATGAATCAAGGGAAGCAGGCACTGTTCCGGAAAAAAGAAAATTCAGTATATTTATAGTTATTATACTGCTTATTTTTTTCTGGCCCGTTGCAATTATCTATGTCATAGTAAAAACACGAAAATAAACAGCCAAACGGAGTACACCTTTGAAACTTGTTAAAATCTATACTGCAATACTATTACTTCTGCCCGCTGCAGGGCTTCGTGCTCAGGATAATCTGAAGCAGTCTGTCATAAAAATCTTTACTGTTGCAAACACCTATGACTATGATAATCCATGGCAGATGAGAGGCCAGTCAAAAGGTACAGGTTCCGGCTGTGTCATCCCGGGTAACAGAATTCTTACAAGCGCCCATGTTGTAAGCGACAGCACCTTTATTCAGGTAAAAAAGGCGGGAGATTCTAAAAAGTATATCGCCCGCGTTTCGGCAATATCACACGAGAGTGATCTTGCAATCATCACGGTAGATGAAAGCGAATTCTTTAATAAAGTTAAACCCATCAGTATTGGAAAACTTCCTGACGTAAGAGACAAGGTCGCAGTATATGGATTTCCTACAGGAGGTGACGAACTCAGCATAACAGAGGGTGTTGTGTCACGCATAGAGCAGAGAAGATATGCACACAGTAATGCCAATCTCCTGACATGCCAGATAGATGCAGCCATAAATCCGGGAAACAGCGGCGGTCCGGTTATACTCAATGAAAAGATTATAGGTGTAGCTTTCCAGGCATCAAGGGGGGGAGAAAACCTCGGCTATATGGTTCCTGCTCCAATAATAATGCATTTTTTAAATGATATAAGTGACGGAAAATATGAGGGATTCCCGGAAATTGGAATATTTTTTCAGAAGATGGAGAGCCCGGACCTGCGCAGAAAATTCGGACTCAAAGAACCATTTTCCGGAGTAAGGGTTGCTGCACTGCTGCAGGATTCACCCGCCAGAGGTTCAGTTAAAATTGATGATATAATCATGAAAATTGATGGAGTTGATATTGCAAATGACGGCACAGCTGAATTCAGGCCCGGAGAAAGAACTTCACTTGATTATGTTGTCCAGAGGAAATACATTAATGATATCCTTAATTTAAAAATTCTCAGAAATGGAAAGGAAATCGATGTAAAAATGAGACTTTCTGTTTCAATGAATTCCACAAGGCTTGTGCCCTTTGAAATGTATGATACTCCTCCGACCTACTATATCAACGGTGGACTCGTTTTTGAACCACTCACAAAAAATTATCTGCAGGAATGGGGAAATCAGTGGTTTTTCAGTGCCCCTTCGAAACTTATGAACTATTATATCAATGGAGTAAGAACTGAAAACAGAAAAGAGGTCGTTCTTCTCACCAAAGTTCTGGCTGATGAAATAAATCTCGGATACCATGATCTTGATAACCTTGTAATAGTTAAGGTCAATGGCCGAAATATTTCAGATATGGATAGCCTTGTAAAAGCATTTACCGAGAATACTGGTGACTATCATATTATAATTGATGATATTAATAGGAAAATTGTAATAAACAAAAAAAAATCAGAGCATTTTGGAGAACGAATATTAAAGAGATACAGAATATCAAAGGACCGATCTCCGAATCTGGTTACAAAGTGAAGATTTCACTGTTCTAATAGGTATAAAATCTGGCTGAAATTAAAGGGTTTAACAATAAAGCCAAGAGGATTCAGGCTTTCCGCCACTTTTTTTATATCCATATCCATATGGCCACTCAGAAAGACTACAGGTATATCAAAATCTTTTTTCATATGCCTGACAGCCTCAATTCCGTTTAATTCTCCTGCAAGCTCAATATCACAAACAATATAATCAGGCATGTTATTCTTTACAGTTTCAAAAAGATCCTCTCCTTTTGAAATTACCGGAAGTACAGAGTAACCTCTCCTCTCAAATTCCTTTTTTAGAAAAAGAGCTGTAATTATTTCATCTTCAAGTATCAGTATTTTTTTTTCGGAGCACATATTATGGTTTTATATTTTATATCGGATAAAGGTATAAAAACCATAATAGTTAATTCTTATTATAGAGTTTCAGTCTGACAATATATGACCATGGAAGAGAATCAGTACTCATATAAACGGGATGAACCATTACACTCCATCTGGTTTCACATGTAGGGCATATTATGTAATCATTTTCAATATTCCCTATAAAATTATTGATATACTTATTAATATTTAACTTTAATATCTCTGAATCGGTTGTACTGCCATCGGGCTTGATCTCAAATTCAATAGAAGTACTGCTATCACTGCAATAAATACATGTCATACCTATTTCCATCTTTATATTTATACTAAACAAAATAACAAAGACATTTGACAAAATCAATAAGGCAATAATTGATATTGATAAATAAAAAAATGATAATATCAGCCAGCAGACGAACAGATATTCCAGCATTTTACAGTGAATGGTTTTTAAACCAAATCACTCGAGGTTTTGTGTTTGTAAGAAACCCGTTTAATAAAAATCAGGTAAAAAAAATTTCTCTTTCCGTGAAGGATGTTGATTGTATTGTCTTCTGGACCAAAAATCCTGATTCATTTTTTGATAAAATACCAAAATTACATAATTACAGCTTCTATTTCAACTATACTCTCAATCAGTATCCTAACTCAATCGAGATGAATCTTCCTGATATCACTTACAGAATTAATACTTTCAGAAAACTCAGCAGCATAATTGGCAAAGAAATAGTTCTCTGGAGATATGATCCTGTTTTTTTCACTGAAACTTTTGGAGAAGAAGAACATATTGGTTGGTTTGAATATATTGCATCAATGCTCTCAGGATACACTGAAAGATGCATTACAAGCATTCTTACAGATTATTCAAAAACAAGAAGAAATATGTCAGGAACCGGCTACAGAATTCCTGATATTTTACAAAGCCAGGTACTTCTTAATAAAATGAAAAAAATATCAGAATCATATAATATAGAATTAAACATATGCTCTCAGCGAGTTCATGGTATCCCCAATGCAGCATGCATAGATTCTGAACTTATAAAAAGAATTTCCGGAAAAGATATAGATGCAGCAAAAGACAAGCACCAGAGACAGTACTGTAACTGCGTATCAAGCATTGATATAGGTTCATATAATACATGCATAAACCGATGCCTCTACTGTTATGCAAACAGCAATCACGAAACAGCTGCCGGCAAATATAAACTGCATAAACCTGAAAATGACTTTATAGACGGAAATCTGTCCGGCACGGAATCTATTGCCCTGACTCAATCTCACATTAACAGGCAATTAAAGCTCTTTTAAAATTATTTATTGCAACATTTACAATTTCAGTATAACTTATAAAAGATCAGTAAACAGCTGATTTCTGGTTTTATAAAACAATGGATTTCTTGATAATGAATGATGATAAAAAACCTGTAATATCACTTACAACAGAAAGCCCATATATTGTAGTGAATCTTAAAAGGTTTGAAAATCTTCATGGAAAAAAGTATCCCCTTAAACCAATAATGGGCCTATGCAGGTGCGGAGAGTCAAATGACAAGCCCTACTGTGACGGAGCTCACAAGGAAAAGGGCATTGACTGGGAAAAGAAACCTGACAGACATGAATACAGGTGGAAAAATTATGCAGGAGATGAAATCACCATTCACTTTAATCCAGCCGTCTGTTCACATGACGGCTCGTGCAGGGATAATCTTCCGTCTGTATTCAATATAGACAGACGTCCATGGATCAACACAAATGGTGCGTCAGTTGATGAGATAATTGAAGTCATTAAGCTTTGCCCTTCAGGGGCCCTGTGTTATTCAATTGGCGGACAAAGATACAGCGAATTTTATTCCGGTGAACCCTTAATCAGGGCTTCAAAAAAAGGCCCCATTGAGGTTCTCGGAGGAATTAAATTAAATGATGATCAGGGAGAGAAACCTGAAACAGAGGATCACTATGTCCTTTGCGGATGCGGATGGTCAAAAAACAAACCCTTCTGCGACGGACATCATCTTGAAAAATTAAAACAGAATAATGAAAAATAATACTGAACTGACATGCAATAAAATTTCCAAAAAATATACGGGCAGAAGGCTTTTTAAGGATATTTCACTGAAACTTGTAAATGGAAATTCCATTTCTGTAACAGGTGAAAACGGATCAGGTAAAACAACATTCCTCAAAGTCATTTCCGGGCTGATACAGCCTTCTTCCGGAGACGTACAGCTTCTAAGAAATAATAACCCTGTTAATATTACAAACTTTAACGACTATATAGGTTTTACCGGGCCGGCTGTAAATCCGTATCCAATACTGAATGCCATGGAAAACATAAAATTCTCCATGAAAAATTTTTCAGAGGAAAAATCGTTGAACCTCCTTGAAAAATTCAACCTCATCGAACACAAAAATAAACCTGTTAAACTGTTTTCATCCGGTATGGTGCAGCGCCTGAGAATAATTATTGCCATGATTAATTCCCCTGATATACTGATTCTTGACGAACCGGGCACCAACCTCGACTCAAAGGGGAAGGATATACTATACAGTATTCTTCACGACTTTAAAAATAACGGAATACTTGTAATTGCCACAAATGATATTGAAGAAAAAAAAATCTGCAGTGAAAATCTGGAATTAGCATGAACAGTATAGTAAGATGCCTGAAAAAAGACCTTCTCATGGAATTCAGGAGCAAAACAGCCTTCTCCATATCATTTACCTTTTCCGCAATTACGACCCTAGCGATCAGTCTCATTACTTCACAGATAAAATTAGATGAGAATATACACTCAATACTCCTGTGGATTATAATATTTTTTTCTGCCATGAACGGTCTGTCCCATATATTTACAAGAGAAGAGGAGGAGGGGACCTCCCTTTTTCTGATGCTTAATCATAAACCGGAATCTGTCTATCTGTCAAAACTGATATTTAATCTGATCTACTTCATCATTCTTTCATCCATTATTTGCACTATGTATCTTTTTTTTCTTCAGATTTCTCCTTCAAATATTCATTTTTTCATTATTTCTGTTTTTTCAGGATCAACAGCAATTGTTTCAATCACAACCATCCTTGGAGCAATGGTTTCAAAAGCAGGAGGGAAGGGGTCACTTCTAACGGCAGTTACCTTTCCATTGCTGCTTCCGGTACTCTGGACATCAATAAAAATGACAGAGAGTTCGTTTAAAACTGATGTAGCGCCATATCTGGGCAATGCTGTTTTTTTACTTGCCTTTTCCGGCCTTGTAATATGTCTTTCATATCTTCTGTTTAGATTTATTTGGATGGAGGTTTAATGCACCTTTATAAAACAGTGTTTATACTGATGCCTGTTTCTGTATACATGTCAATGATATACACCTCTCCTGCAAATATGCTGGGAGAATCAAGCAGAATACTTTACTTTCACGTTCCCATTGCCTGGGTATCAGTATTTGCATTCCTTACAGCAGGAGCTGCTTCATTCATATATCTCTTCAGTAATAAAAAAAATATGATCAACCACATTGCCGCATATAACTCTGCTTATCTGGGTATAATTTTTACCATTTTAACACTTATCAGCGGATCGATCTGGTCAAAAATAAGCTGGGGAAGTTACTGGAACTGGGACCCAAGACAGACTTCCATGCTTGTTCTTTTGATGATATACGCGGCATATTTTGCACTTAATGCATCACTTGAAGAAAAAGATGGAAAAGAAAAAATAAGCTGCTCATATCTGATCTTTGGTGCAGTTTCAATGCCTTTCTTTGTATTCATAATACCGAGAATTTACCCTTCATTACACCCTGACCCGGTTATTAATGCTGAATATAAAATTAATCTTGAAGCAGATATGAAGGCAACCTTAATATTATCAACAGCTTCTTTTACAATCCTGTATCTATATATTCTGAATCTTATGAACAGATTGAAAAAAATTGAAGTACATATGGAGGAACTGGATTGAATCTTAAAATCGTAATGGCAATAATGATTATCTGGATCGGTATAATATTTATTCTTCTTAAGCTTGAAAGAAGAATAAAAAAAATCGAAGAGGATCTAAATGCAAAATAAACATATTCCAGTGTTTATCCTTGCCCTGGTACTAATGATAATATCTGTTCTTTCATTCAGCGATGATATTTTCAGTCCCTATGTTGATTTCGGCTATGCCAAATCCCATCCCGAAAAAACAGTACAGATAATAGGCAGCACTGACAAGAAGACAATCAGGGAATCAAAAACCGGTTTCCAGTTCAATATAACAGATGACAAGAACAATATCCTGTCTGTATCATACAATGGAATTAAACCACTTAATTTTGACCATGCCGACAAAGTTGTAGTAATTGGAAAATTCATGGATAATAAATTTATTGCAGGCAAAGTGCTTGTAAAGTGCCCTTCAAAATATACGGAGAAAAAAAAATGAATACCGGTTCGGCAATACTCTATGCCTTATTAATCATAACTCCGGCCATGCTTCTTGTTCTGCTAAATAAAAAAAACAGTTCTTTCACATTATTTAAGAATATGTATCTGCTGTCATCTTCTCTGGTATTAATAATGACAGTTCTGTTATTTGGTTATCTCCTTACAGATGATTTCCGTTACGCTTACATTTACAGTAACTCCTCAGTGGAAACTGGTATTCCCTATAAAATATCCGCTTTCTGGGCCGGAAGTGAAGGCAGCTTTCTCCTGTGGCTGATACTGATAAAAATTTCAGTGTTGATGTTTATAAAAACATATGGAAAAATTTCCGACAGAATTCCATTCATAGCGATAATTCTTATAGAATTCTCCTTACTTGTACTACTCCTTATAAAAAACCCTTTCATGTTTATATGGGATAAAATGCCAGATTCAATTTCTCCGGGGCAAATCCCGCAAAATGGAACCGGCATGAACCCTCTTCTCATGGATCCATGGATGATCATGCATCCGCCTGTACTTTTCATGGGATATGCAACTGCTGTTATCCCATTTGGACTGGCTCTATCGGCTCTTATACGCAAAAATGCTGATCAATGGATAAAGACTGCTTTTCCATGGATAATAGTAAGTGCAGTAACTCTAGGCACAGGTATTTTCATGGGCGGTTACTGGTCGTATAAAGTTCTTGGATGGGGCGGATTCTGGGGCTGGGACCCAGTTGAAAATTCATCGCTGGTCCCATGGATAGTATCAGTAATTCTTATTCATGGAATTATCATACAAAAGAGGAGGGGGGCATTCAAAAAAACTAATCTCCTGTTTTCACTTCTATATTTTGTACTGATATATTACAGCACCTTCCTCACAAAGAGCGGAATACTTTCCGACTTTTCAGTTCATTCATTCGGAAAGACAGATATTGCAAATGCTTTGGGTATTATTTTTATATTTTTTGTTCTGTCAACAGCGGTAATTTTTGCAAAAGGTTTTAAAAATATAAATTCAGCAAAAATAAGTGATAATTTTCTCAGCCAGGACAATTCTTCTATATATGGCATGATCTCTTTCACAGCCTATGCCATTATAATTCTCATTGGAACATCTCTTCCCATAATTACATCATTATCCGGCAATGGAATATCTGTAACAGAATCTTTCTATAACCGATTATCCATACCATTGGGAATAATTATTATTTTCTCCCTGATTATAACAGAATACAGCATAAAAAAATTCAGGATCAAGGCATTGCTTTTGTTTATTCTTCCTGCAATTGCCATAACTGTTTTCATCTCTGTTTACATAAAATTCAGTTTAACTGATTCAATCTATTATCTGATATGCCTGTTCCTTATTTTAGTGACTTCATCACAACTCCACCGGAAAGCCATGCTCGCGAAAAACCTTTCCCATATGGGAATAGCAATTTTTGTCTTTGGCGTTATTCTTTCGTCTTCAATTCAATGGTCAGAAAAGATTACAGTAACTAAAGGTTCTAAATCTTCGGCAGGAAATATTCAAATTAAACTGAGCGGATACAGGGAGGGCAACGCTTCTTCAATACTCATCAATTTTATAAAAGACAATAGGTCTGTCAGTGCAGAACTCCCTTACTATATTGAGAGCAAGGGCGGAACTCTCTACAGGGAGCCATATATTTATTCATGTATTGCAGGAGATTATTATGTAATTCCGGAATCATATAATTTTTCTGAACTTTCCTATTCAACCGGAATTATTCAGGAAGGCCATACTCATTCAATATCAGACTACAGGGTGAAATTCCTTAAATTCATCATACACAAAATGAATGCAAACTCAATGTCCCTTTCAGCTTTGCTGGAGATCAATGGAAAGAAGTATTCCCCATCTGTTTCATTTGACGCTGCAGGCAGAAAAGACATGGATGTAAAGATGGCCGGTACAGGCCAGACAGTTTCCCTTAAGTCAATAGATGCCAAAAGCAGGGCAGTTGAAATCTATATTTCTCCTAAAAAAAATATAACTCTTCCGCCGGATTCTGCAGTTTTTACAGTATCATTTAAACCGCTCATCTGGATGGTGTGGCTTGGTACGTTATTAATAACAGCAGGTCTTGCCTTGAGCCTCTTCAAGGAAGCCGGAAAACATAGAGAAAACGAATAGTTTTTATAACAAGAAGAAGTGTTTTCTTCCTGCATAAATATTATATGCCGGATTTAAGCGGTCCAGAAGAACGATGCTCCGTACTACCAGCACCATATTCACCGGGAGTACAGCCTACATATTTCTTGAAATACCTGATAAAATGACTCTGGTCAGAAAAACCGCATTCAATTGCCACATCAGCAACTGAATTATTTCCAGGAATCATTTCCCTGCTTCTTTCTATCCTGTGGCGGAGAAGGTAACTGTGGGGAGCCAGCCCTGTATAGTTTCTAAAGAGACGAAGAAGATGGAACTGTGAAATACCGGAAAAGTCTGAAAGTTCTTCCAGAGAAATTTTATCCACGTAGTGGTCTTCAATATAATTCCTTACCGCTTCCAGGGCCTCTGGAATATTCTTATTTTCACTTTCTTCTTCAATTGTTGTAAGGGTAAAAATTTTTCCAAGCAGTTCAGTAAGTTTGTCCTCAAATATAACCGGCAGGATTTCATTTTCTTCAAACAAAGAATAGAGATCAATTAAAGTATCACTTATTTCTTTAGATTTAAAAACATTATTTTTAAAATGGACTTCTGCAATATTCTCGAGACCGGCAAAATTCATATACATTTTCTCAAACCAGTCTCTGTCAAAGTAAAAAAGGTAATAGGACCAGCATGTATCCTGAGCAGGATTACAGCTGTGTATAGTACCCGGATTTATAATAACGACATCACCATCAGTCCCAATATACTCTTTGTTCCCGATTATGACCTTTGACTTCCCCTCAACAACAGCTGCCACAGAATAGGCATTATGACTGTGCTTCTGAAAACACTCATAGTTATATCTTGAAAACCTGGCACTTACAATGCGGGTTCCCTTTATACTGTGATATCTTACATCCCTTATCTGTTGATCATCGCTCTGCATATGAATTATTAATATTACAATACCCGTTTTACGGGCATAGAATTATTTATTATCTGAAAGGCTGTCAATTTCTTCAAGTTCATGCCATCTCTCAAAAAGCCTCTCCATGTCAGCATCAATCCGGTCAAGTTCAGATTTAAGGCTCGAGACCTCATCTCCGCTGTTCTGATAAAATCCAGGATCAGACATGAGCTTTATAATTTCACTTTTTCTATCTTCCATTTTTTCAATGACTCCGGGAAGCTCAGCCAGTTCATTTTTTTCCTTGAAGGAGAGTTTTGTCTTCTCCCTGGGTTTCTTCTCCCGTGGAGCCTTTTTCTCTTTTGGCGCCTCAATACTGGTTACTTTTCTCTGTATGAGCCAGTCATCATAACCGCCTGCATACTCATTTATAACCCCATCCCCTTCAAAGGAAAAAATGGATGTGGCAACATTATTTAAAAATTCCCTGTCGTGGCTGATGAAAAGTATGGTGCCGTCATACTCCGCAAGTAGGTCTTCCAGAAGCTCAATTGTTTCAATGTCAAGATCATTGGTGGGCTCATCCATGACAATAAAGTTCGAGGGCTTCGTAAACATCTTGGCAAGGAGCAGTCTGTTTTTCTCTCCCCCAGAAAGAACCTCCGCTTTGACCACAACCCTGTCAGGAGGAAACAGAAAATCCTGGAGATAGCCGATTACATGTTTTGATCTTCCATTGAGTTCAATAATCTCATTCCCGTCGGTCACATTCTCCTTAACGGTTTTGCTGTCATCAATACGGTTTCGCAACTGGTCAAAGTACGCCACTTCGAGTCTTGTGCCGGTTTCAACTGAACCTTTCAGTGGTTCTATCTCCTTCAGCAGAATTCTGATTAGTGTACTCTTGCCCAGCCCGTTGGGGCCTATTATCCCTATTCTGTCCCCCCTTAGAATGGTCTTTGAAAAATTATTAATAAGTATTCTCTCATCGTAACCGTAGGCGACATTTTTTGCTTCTATTACTACCTTTCCGGATCTTTCACTGCTGTTAAGGCTCATGGAGACTGTCCCCTGTACCTCTCGCCGTACAGCTCTCTCCTCTCTCATCTTTTTAAGCGCACGGACCCTGCCTTCATTTCTGGTTCTCCTTGCCTTTATGCCTCTTCTTATCCATTCCTCTTCTGCTGCGAGCCTCTTGTCAAAGAGCCTGTTTTTTGCCTCTTCAGATTCAAGCCAGGCCTCCTTTCTTTCAAGAAAGGTACTGTAGTCACATTTCCAGTCATAGAGTCTTCCGCGGTCCAGTTCAATTATACGGTCGGCAATTTTCTGCAAAAAGGCCCTGTCGTGTGTCACAAAAAAAACGGTTTTGCTGTATTTTGACAGAAAATCCTCAAGCCATCTGACAGCATCCATATCAAGATGGTTCGTAGGCTCATCAAGAAGAAGTATATCAGGATCATTAGCGAGAGCCCTTCCAAGCAGTACCCTTCTCTTCATTCCTGCAGACAGTGTTTCAAACTCAGTGTTGGGATTCAGGTCAAGGAGTGATATTGTTTTATCTATCAGCTGCCTTGCCTTTTTTTCATCATGATGATGGAGATCATGGAGAGCATCCGCTCCCCCTTCTATAATTTCATAAATTGATCCTTTCAGATTTTCCGGCACATTCTGTGTCAGAAGAGCAGTTTTCAGTCCGCTGCTTCTTATGATATTTCCTGAATCAGGTTCAAGTTCACCCTGAATAATTTTCATGAACGTGGATTTCCCTTCACCGTTTCTTCCAAGAAGACATATTTTTTCTCCTTCATGTATCTGTATGTTCACTGAATCAAGAAGCGGGTTGCCTCCAAAGGCTATTGTAAGATTTTCTATATTTATAAGAGCCATTACTGTTTCCTTTAAACTGAATAGTTATGGATTATTTTGAAAGATGTTCATGTCAAGGCAATATTGCAGGCCTGAAACACTTAAAAAATAAAAATTTGACACTGCATAATGACAAAATAAAATACCATATAATAATGCCAAAATAATAAAGAGATAATTGGACAATTTTATATTTTTATTCCCTCAAAATTTTGACAAAAAATATTTTCATATCAGAGGTTTATGATGTCATTGTTTTACGTTTCTGGCCAGTTTAAAAAATATACTATTTCATCTCTTGTCTTCATAACTGGCCTGTTCATAATGTCTATTGGTGTTGCTCTGTCAGTCAAGGCAGATCTTGGCGTATCTCCAATCTCCTGCATTCCATATATTTTCAGTTTAAAGTTTCCACTGACCATGGGTGAGACAACTATCATAATGAATATTATACTGATTGTTCTTCAGATAGTAATTCTCAGAAGAAAGTACAGGCTTTTCCAGCTCATTCAGCTGCCGGTTGTTTTTCTTTTTGGTGTTTTCATTGATGTTTCAATGAATTTTCTCTCCTTCATTCACGCCGTAAACTATCCTGTTAAAATAGCACTCTGCCTGCTGAGCTGCATCATTATCGCATTTGGTGTATTTCTTGAAGTAAAGGCAAAGCTTACATTTCTGCCGGGTGAGGGTGTTGCCCTTGCTTTCACTGAGGTATTCGGTGTAGAATTTGGAAAATCAAAAATCGGCACAGATCTTTCCATGGTTATTACCGGTATTATATCATCTTATATGCTTATGGGTAAAGTCAACGGCATAAGAGAAGGTACTGTTGCCGCAGCACTCCTTGTGGGATACATAGTCAGATTCTATGCAAAAAAAATTAAATTTATTGATGCTCTGGTTAATGGCAGTAAACCGGATCAGAATGCTCCTGATGAAAAGAGAATCACAGACCATAAACTTATAATTACCATCTCAAGAGAATATGGAAGCGGCGGCCGCAAAATAGGTCGTATTGTATCGGAAATTCTCCGTATTCCATTTTATGATAAAAAACTCATTGCAATTACCTCGGAGGAAAGCGGATTTACAAAAGAATATATCGATGAGAACGAACAGAAACTGGCCCACTCTCTTCTGCACAGTCTATATAAACAGAACTATTCATATATTAATGATCAGACTCCCCCTCTGGATGCCATTTTTCTGGTGCAGAGCAAAATAATCAGGGATCTCGGCGAAAAGGAATCCTGTGTAATTGTCGGCAGGTGTTCAAACTTTGTTCTGAAAGATATTTCTTTCAATGTATTTATACATGCAGATTACAAATTCAGGGTCAATGAGATAATGAAAAGAACATATTCCGATAAGGAGGCTGCAAAGCATAAAATTGAAACAATGGACCGGGAAAGGGAAAATTACTGCAGGTACTACACAGGAAAGGCCTGGAAAGACATGGAGAACTATCATCTTGTAATCGACGGTTCAGTTATAAATCCTGAAGATGCAGCCAGGTTAATAATTGATGGAGCCCTGGAATACTTTAAAAGCAAACAGAAAACCATTGTGCAATAAATTTCAAAGATTTATTGCACATAAGATAAGCATGATCTACAGCAATAGCTAAATACTCTTATCCACACCTATATCTGCTGTTGAAGTTTCAATCCTTTGGTCCATCCACCTGCGGAGAGCTTTCTTCATTCTGCCGTAAACCAGCCTATTATCATTACTGATATCTCTGGTGCAATGGGGATCTTTTTTTATATCATAGAGCCGATAAATTGAATGATATTTTCCAGGAGTATAAACCAGTTTGTACCTTTCTGTGCGCACAACCCGTTCCTTTGTCTTTATGACATCTCCCAAATATTTATCATCAAGGACGATGTGAAAGTCAAAACCTTCATCAATGTATGTTGTTCTGTCCATTGGCGGAATATACAGAGTATCCTCTCCGGGAACAGTTCTTTTGAAAAACAGATAACTTGTTTCTCCATAATATGCCAGGGATAAATCCTTACTGGTGCCAGTGATGTACGGTTTCAATGATGTCCCTTCATAACTATCAGGAACTTTTTTTCCAAGAATATCAAGTATGGTTGGTGCAATATCTATGCTCCTGCAGATTCTGCTGATTCTTTTAGATTTATTTTTCATATCAGGATGATAAAAAACCAGAGGAATATTTGTAGACTGATCTCCTCCGTTAAATGTAAGTCCGTGGCCGATAGTTGTGTTGGGCTCAAAAAGATCATCACCATGATCACTGGCTATTACTATAATTGTATTATTTATCTGTCCTGTCTCTTCAAGATGTTTTATTATCCTGCCCACACAATTGTCAAATTCACTTACAGCTCCATCATACAGAGCAACAAGCTGCTTCTCCTCTCCTGCACCGAAATTACCGTGAAAATTTCCGTTTATAAAATCATCCACCGGAAAATTAAGATGAGTCCTGTTTTTCCCCTTATAATTTTTATCAGAATACATTTTATAATACGGGTAAGACGAACTGTACGGGAGGTGTGTACAGGAATAAAACACAGTCATAAAATAGGGTTTACCGCTTCCCGACTGCCTGTCTATCTCGGAAATAACCCTGTTTGTAACAACCCTCGGAGTGAGATAACTTGCGAAGGCCTCAAGAACAGGGAACAGTTTGTAGCCGAATTCATTATCAAAATATAGGGGGAGAATAAAATGCTGCATGAATACAGCCTCAGACATGTATACTTTAAAATTGTCAAAATCAGAAACCACCCTTTTTTCAAAACCGCATTTTATTACATTAAAAACCGATCCGCACCAGTCACCCATGGCAATGGTATTATACCCGGACTTACCCAGTTCTTCTGCAATTGTATCTGTCTTTGTGTTGAACTGCTCAACAGCTTTTTTACCAGGAAACATATGCCTGAAACCGTGAGTATGCGGATACTGGCTGCTCATCATGGATGCAATTGATTCAAGTGTACTTCCAATTGGAGTCATGCACTTTGTAAAAATTACCGATTCCTTTGCAATTCTGTCAATGTTTGGTGTTGTATTTCTGAAATATCCGTTTACAGACAGGTGGTCTGATCTCAGAGAATCACTTAACAGAACAAGTACATTCGTATTTCCAATGTTTTTCACAGTTGCCTGTGCCGGGAAAAAACTCCTGGAAAAAATGAAAACACATAAAACAATCACAAAGCCGTATCCAGCCATGAGATATCTGTTTGCTACTCTCTTTGATCTTGTAAAGGCATGAAAACTGTATATGTAATAAGTAATTACAGAAAGCAGAACTATGAGTGGTAGTACTGTAAAAGCGCCATATACTGTTTTCTCCCTCATAAACTCAGGAATGGCCATGAGAAATTTGTAGTAATAGTGGTCAAGATTTACTTTTCCAAGAAAATACGGCCTGAAATGAATAACCCTGAGTGCAAGAAAAAATGTAATACTCAGTGTCAGAAATGATGTTCTCCAGCAAACAGCTCTGAAAGTAACATTTTTCTTTCCAAGCCATAATTTAACAGCAGGAAACAGCAGAATAATATATCCTGTTATAATTACCATATAACCTTTCAGAACAATTATATTATTCCAGACAAGGAAGGATATATGTCTTTCTACTGCAATATCCCTGAACCGGTTTTTCATGCCTCCGGTCAATAATGCAAGGGATGAAACCGATAGAATAAATATTATTAAATGAATTAATCCAACGGTCAGTGCAACTTTCACTAATATTGACCGATTACGGCTGCTAATAATTTTTTTCATACTCAACACCAGTATTATTTCAGATTAGGTAAAATTATGGCAAATCAATGTTTTTCATAAAGCGGTTATATTTAATATCGAAAAAGAAAATTATTCATAATTCTTTAAAATTTCTTTTGCCTGAACAATGTCATTTTTTATCTGCCTGCTTAGATCAGCTGGATTATCAAATTTCATCTCATCCCTGATCTTTTTGACAAACTCAACTGTTATTGAAGTACCATAAATATTATCATCAAAATCAAATATATGTACCTCAATACTTTTTCTATGGCCGCCGAAAGTCGGGTTAACTCCAATACTCATTACGCCTTGGTATTTCTGACCTCTCTCAACAATAACCTCAACAGCATAGACACCATATCCCGGAGTTATTTTGGCGGAGAGTTCCGGTTCTATATTTGCTGTAGGAGCTCCAAGTCCCCTGCCGCGGCCTTCACCATGAACGACTTTCCCTTTCAATGTAAATCTTCGCCCCAGAAGCTGATTCACATTTATTATCTCTCCTTCATCAATTCTTTCCCTGAGCATGGTTGATGAAACTATTTCATGCTCGAAAACTTCTTTTTGAACTCTTGTTATCACAGTCCCATGATGATGAGATACTCCGCTTAAATACTGGTAGTTTCCTTCACGATTTTTTCCGAAATGATGATCATAACCGATAACAATTTCGACAACACCAAGCCTGCCGATTAAAAGATCATTATAGAACTGCCATGCTGTTAAATTCAGGAGCTCTTCGCTGAAATCCAGAAGAATGATATTTTTTACACCGAGACTTTCTATGGCTTCAATTTTTTCTTCAATTGTTGTAATCATTCTGCATGGAAGATCTGGCTTTAACAGCTCCCTAGGGTGATTATTGAATGTAAGAAGAAACGCTTCTCCAGACATGGAATCCGCCCTTTCAAGAAGTTTTTCAATTATCTTCCGATGGCCCAGGTGTACACCATCAAAATTCCCGATTGTAACAACCGGATTTCTATATTTACCATTATTAAACGGAACTTCTTTAAATATATTTATCTTTTTCAACATAACTTTCTTTTATAATATTTCCAATATCTCTATGGATACCGCTTTTTCTTCGAGATTTTATTTCAAAAACAATATCAGCATACTCTTCAACACTTTTATAAACATAGCCGGCCAGTTCAGAAAACTCATTGAAGCCTGTAGCTCTATTCATGTCTGGAAAAATATCACCATACCGGAATCTGCTCCATAATATTCCAGTATCCGCTTTCAGAAGAACCACAAAAAACCGGTTTTTAAAAAAATCAAGGATTTCTTTATCAAGAATTGTTTTCCACCTTGAAGAAACAAGAACCCCCTTTCCTGTCTCCATATTTTTAACAAATGCCAATTCCATTGCATCATCATCAATTTTATCATCCAGGTCAATAAAATTCACTTCAAGAAACCGTGCAATTTTTCTTCCCAGTGTACTTTTTCCTATCCCCTTCGGGCCGCATAAAACTATTTTCATGGACATAATTTGATATATACTATAAATAAATGACAAGGTAAACTATGAAATACTTATTAACAATAATAATTCCTATCATAATTTGCGTGAACACATTTTCAGAACCGGTGATAAATCTTTATCAGTACAAAATTAAGGACCAATTAATTGCCAAATACAGAATATACCTGAACAAAGATCTTCTATTCTGTACTGGAAAAGATCAGGCAGGACTAAACAATAACACAGCTTCTCAGATGATTTTGGATGGAGATTATGAAGGAGCAAAAGAAAAGCTGCTATTTAACCTGAAAATGTCTCCTCTGTTTCTCCCAACACAATATAATCTTGGAATTGCATATATCTATTTGAACGATCTTGACAGGGCCATATTCCACCTTAATAAGGCACAGCAGATTTTCCCTGAATTTTATGCCACATATATACAGCTTGGATATATCTATGACCGCAGGAACAGGCTGGATAAATCACTGGACTACTATAGAAAATCACTTAAACTTCACCATAGAAATCTGAAAGTATACACATTAATGGGAGATATTTATTTCAACAGAAAACAGTACAGAATGGCCCTGAAATATTATAATGAAAGCCTCAGGATAGATAAAAACTATGCAAATGGAATCCTGGGAGAAGCGAAGATACTTTTTATAAATGAAAAGTACTTAAAAGCCATAAACAAGTTAAAGTCAATAAACAGAGGCGATGAATATGATATAACTTATCATTACTATCTTGCCGAATGCTCCTACAAGATAGGTGATTACAAAACCGCATATGACGAATATAAAAAACTGCTGGAATTTAAAAGTGACCGTTTTTTTCTTACAAATTCGCATCTGCTCATTCAGCATAAAATGAATCTGGCAAGAAGGTTTACAGAAAGGTAATTATTTTATAGTCAATTTTGAAATTTCAATTCTGTATAAGTCATAGATATTCTTAAGCATTTTACTTACATTTTTTGTAAGTTCTCTATCCGTGGACCGTCCAATTACATATTTTTCAATTTCGTTAAACTGATTTCTCAGCTTAATGCCGACATCTTCAAGATCACTTGCTATGGAAATTGATGTTTTTGATCTGCTTTCAGAACTTAAATTTTTAACCTGCTCCTGAATATGTTTCTCAAGATCATGCTTTTCTTTAATCTTCTCCTGCTTTCTATTAAAAATATCCATTGCAAGAAAAATAAAAGTCTTTTCAGATAAAACTTCATAATGTTTCTTTTCCGAAAGTCCCTGTGAATAAAGAATTTCCGGCACAGAACGGAAGTGATATTTTTCTTCAATAATTCTGGCCGTATTGCCGTCAATTATTATTCTATTGAGAACAGGAACACCTTCTATTTCAATTATATCCTCTTCCATTGGACTGAATATTTCATCATTAATAATGCTTATCTCACCTGTTGAAACTGATATTCTGGAATGAATATTTTTCCTGATCTCGGTTTTTCTGTTAAAACAGTTCAACCTCTCCTTAATCTGCATTGCAGCTTTTACTGCATCTTCAGCTTCATTAAAAATAGCAGTTAAATCATGATTAACTTTATATGATATTATTCCATTAAATTCCTTTAGGGGAGGAATGAAAAGCGAATCAATTATAATGTTCCATTTTAAATTATCATAGGAAGAAAATTCCTTTTTGGAGTCCAGCCTGTCTTCATTTTTTATAAAAAGAACAGTTTTTGTAACCCTTTCAACTCCATCTATATTCAATATCTCCTTTTTTACTGGAATGTTTTCAAAAACCGGTATTTCAAATTTTCTGAAAAGATTGTTTAAAAAATTATCTATTTCCTTAAGATCATCTGCGGAAAGTTTTGTTATTATTCCTATTATATCTTTTGTGATGGCATATTCACTTCTTAAAAGAGAAACAAGAAAAAAGTAAAAGTCAGGAGATTTTATTTCCCTCAGAATTGATAGAATCTCACGCTGCACGGACTTGTTTTTTATAATAAGCATATCACGTATATACTTGAGTGCTTCCTTTTCTCCAAGCTGAAGCAATACAATACATGAAAAAATCCGCACCTTTATGCTTGGGTCTTTAAGGTATTCAAATGAATATTTTATTATTCTCTGCCTGTTTATATTTTCATTTATGGTAATGATGGAACTGATACTTTTTACTACTGATTCTTTAATTTTTGCATTATCACTCTCGGTATATACCTGATTCAGATAATCAATATCATCCTGGAATCCGCAACTTCCAATGCCAAGTATGGCATATTTGACAGTTATTGCATCATCATTGCTTTCTACTATTTTTTTTAAAGCCTCTGCTGCATTTATATTCTTTTTAATATTCTGCCCCGAAATTATTACGGCTATCTCTCTCACTATTTCTGTGGATTTCGAAGCATTTGCATTCAGGTATTCAACAAGAATATTGATAAGCCTTTTTTCAGTAAAGATACCCAGCAGTTTTACAGCCCATAACTGATCTTCAGGGCTTCCTGCAGAGAGCATTATTTCTACCTCACTAAGCATATATGAATAATTAAGTCTGCATAACGATAATGTAGCAGCTTCGTAAATTTCAGGTTCCGGATATTTTTTCAGATAATTATATATATAGACAAGAGAATTTGAAGCATTTTCAATTTTCAAAGCGCTTATTATTTTGCAAAGCCTTATAATTCTTGACTGAAGATACCTTTTTTCAAAGTTAACTGAATCTATTCTGTTGGCAGAATTCTCACGTGATACAGGATCTTCATCAATAAAAATATCGATAAGAAAATTCAATGCTTCAACATCATTCTCATCTACAAAATAGACCCACTGTGACAATTCGTTTATGAGCTGTTTTGATTTTTCATTCCCCTGGGCATACAAAAACATATTGAGTTTTCTTTTATACTCAGGATTAAGTTTTCTTAAAATAAAATCCCTTATTTTCTTAAAATTCTCTGGAAATGCATTTTCCATTACATCCGGAATCATGAATTCCCTTCTGTATGTTTCAAAATAACTTTCAAGTGTTGCTGAAATAATACCGAATTCCTTTTCTTTAAAAAGAATATCAGATCTGTTTGCATTTTTCTTTTCAAAATATCTTATTATTATTTCTGCTACCAGATCATTATCATGTTCCGTCTCTACATTAAGAGCCATGAGGCTTCTGAATAATTTTTCAGGAAGATTAAGTCTGTGTATGTTTCTATACAGTGAATATAAAGTCATACTGATAAGATCCCTGTCACCTGATTCAAGAGCTTTCAGCACAAAAATATTGGATTCCCTGTGATTACAGGAAAGAAGAGCATTTATATATGAAATTTTTACATCATTCGAGTAACTGTCAAATCTTGATGAAGATTTACCAAGAAAAACTTTAATCTTCAGAATGAGTTCTTCATATTCATTGAGTGGTCGGTCAATATATCTTTCTGATAATGTACTGCTGTTTTTTTCCTTGCCTATGGGATCTACAAGATTAATATTCAGCTTATATATTGACTGAAATATATACCAGGCGTTCTCTTCTCCTGCGCTGATATATTCATCAAAAAAATCAATATTGCTAAAACCCGAAAGAGCATTAAATGCTCCAAGCCTGTATACTTCAGAATTTGTACTGTCCGTTAACTGACTTTTTAAAAAATTATACAGATTAGCATCACCTTGACCAATAACTCTCAGCACTTCAAAAATATTCAAAATTATATATTTGTCTATATTTATATTTTTAAGATTCTCCGCCATTTCTATAAGATATGAAATATCTGCAACTGTACCGTTATTTTTCAGATAACCAAGTACTGCAAGTAACTCTATTGGACTCGAATCTACACTTACATTTTCCTTAAGAACACTTGATAAATCAGGGTCATTAAATCTGGACAAAGCCAGTACAGCACTGATTTTGACATGGCCTTCATTATTAAGTTCCTTAACGAGAGTATTCCTATCATTTTCTGTTCTAAGGTTACTGAAAATACTATGAAAAGCAATCCTTTCATATGGATCGAGTTTGAAATTTTTACTTATTTCAAGTTTAATTGACTGGAGAAAATTTTTATCTTCCAATGTATACATCCGGAATTATTTTTTTATATGATAAACAATGATAAAATTAAATCAAGCAAATACCATCTTAAACTACAAATTACTGCTTAAAAATAATTTGACTTACACACTATATAATATACATTCTTATAGAATAAAATAATAAGCTATTGTTGTTTAAAAAAGGAGTTAACAACTATGAAAAAAGGACTCTTGATTTTATTGTGTTCTTTATTTGTTTCCTTAACATTATCCTGTGGCGGCGGAAAAAATGTAAAAAAGGAAACAGTTGAAAAGAATCCAAATAAAGGACAGGCTACCGGCTATGCTACTATTTTTGACAATGACACTGCTCTTGCCAGAGACAGAGCAACAGATGATGCAAAATCAAAGCTGGTAAGAAAAGTACTGGGAGAAACAATCTCAGGAAGAAGTATAATGAAAGATTTTGAACTTGTTGCAAATATTGTTGAAGCAAAATCATACGGACTTGTCAAGAATATTGAGCTAATTAAAAAATGGCAGGAAGGTAACGAATATTATGTTACAATCGAAGGTCTCGTCGAACCTTCAGTAATAGAAGATGCAATAGAAGATGCCCTCAACAGATATGGTCGTCCAAAATTTATGGTTCTTATTAACGAAAAATTTGACAATAAAACCAACATGCCCGGATTTACAGAAACCGAACTGATTATTCAGGAAATTATGGGTAATTCCGGTTTTCAGTTTGTTGACGCTGCAATGATTCAGCAACTTATGAAAAAAGAAAGAAGCAAAATGTCAAAGGCTGCTTCCGGAAGTGTATCAGAAGATGTTCAGGATCTCCTGCTTGATGATGCCGGAGCTGAAGTTCTGATTATAGGTACAGCTGAAACCAAATCCCAGGGTGCAAAAACACTGAGTTCATATGGTGCAGGCAATATGAAATCAAAATCAGCAATCATCAGAATCAAGGCAATTGATATTTATACAGGAAATATTCTTGCCTCAATAAGCAGACAGGCACCCGGACTTCATATTGAATCAGAGACTGCATCCAAAAAAGCAATTGAAGCTGCACTTAGGCAAATTATCGGCGGAAATGATTATGATACCGGAAAATTCAAAGCCGGGCCATTTATGAAAACAATCGTTGATAAATTCGTAAAAGCCGCAAATAAACGTGAAATAAAATTATTTATAACTGGTCTGGACAGAGCAGAACTTAAAAATTTTAAAGATCAGGTGAAAAACAGAATAAGAGGAGTCAGCGAAGTTCTTGAAAAAGGAAGAGAAGGCAGAGCTGCAAGGCTTGAAGTACTCTTTGCCGGAAAAACAAATGACTTCGAAGATGAACTTTCTGCAAAGGCAAATCAGCTTGGCTACGAAATAGATATTAAATCTTCAAGACCAAACAAACTTACTCTTACTGCAAAATTCATAAAAAAATAAAACCTCTTTATTGATCAGTAATTCTAACATCAAAGAGGCTCTCCTATTGGAGGGCCTCTTTTCTATAGAGAACACAAACTCCAAAAAATAATTTGACACCAAAATAGACTTCTTAATACCATTATTTATTCTAATCAATAATAATGGATAATAAAATGGAAGATACTAACAGCTTGATTCAGATAAGAAAGGATAAAATTGAACAGATAAAAAATGAATTCAATGTAAATCCCTTCCCATACAGATATGATGTAACTGACTGCAGTAATGAAATTATTGATAATTTTAAAAAATATTCTGAGGAAGAACGCATAGTTTCTATTGCAGGAAGAATAATGGCATTAAGAATCATGGGCAAGGCTAGTTTCTGCACAATACAGGATAAAGCGGGTAAAATTCAATTATATGTTTCAGATAAAAATATCGGCAACGATCCATACTCACTTTTCAAAATACTTGATATAGGCGATATTATCGGTGTTAAAGGTACCGTTAAAAAGACAAAGGTAGGAGAAATAACTGTTTATATTACGGAACTTACCCTGCTGACAAAAAATATCAGGCCCATCCCTATTGTCAAAGAAAAGGATGGAGAATCCTTTGACCTCTTTTCAAACAAGGAACTGAGATACAGAAACAGACAGCTGGATCTTATTGTTAATCAGGATGTGAAAGAAACTTTCTTTAAACGAATTAGTATCATAAAAAACATAAAAAAAATACTTGATTCCAAAGAATTTATGGAAGTTGAAACCCCAATACTTCAGCCGCTATATGGCGGAGCATCTGCTGCTCCATTTATCTCCCATCATAATGCACTGGATATAGACCTGTATTTAAGAATATCTCTTGAGCCCTATTTGAAACGTCTTATAGTCGGCGGCTTTGACCGAGTCTATGAAATAGGAAAGTGCTTTAGAAATGAAGGTATAGACAGAACCCATAACCCAGAATTTACAATGCTTGAACTCTATCAGTCATACGGAGATTTCAACGATATGATGAGTCTTGCAGAAGAATTGATCATAGAAACAGCTCTAGCAATAAATGGCACCACAAAAGTTAAAATGGGAGATACTGAAATAGATCTCAAGGGGCCATGGAAAAAAATAAAAATGACAGATGCCATAAAGGAATATTCCGGAATTGATGTAATGGCTCTTTCCGACAGTGAACTTGAATCTGAAGTAAAAAAACACGGCGGAGAAATAAAGGGAGAATTTATTAGAGGTCTTGCCATAAATGAACTCTTTGAACTTCTAGTTGAAGATAAACTTATTGATCCGACGTTTATTACTCATCAGCCTGTTGAAACAACACCATTATGCAAACCTGATACTGAAGATGAAAAATTTCTACAGAGATTTGAACTTATAATTAATGGGACTGAATTTGCAAACGCATACAGTGAATCAAATGATCCTGTTTTTCAACGAAAAACACTCTATGAACAGTCTCTTAGAAGGGTAGTGGATGATGAGGCTCCCCCAATGGATGAAAACTTTGTGCAGGCAATTGAAGCAGGTATGCCTCCAACGGGAGGAATGGGAATCGGCATGGACAGACTGGTAATGCTTCTCACTGGTGAAACATCTATCAGGGATGTACTGCTATTCCCAACAATGAAGCCTGAATAGCTATTTTTTATTAAAACTGTCAAGGCATGAATTTACATGCTCGAAGGATATCTTTTTAATAACCTCGGAATTTATAAATTTTATAAGACCGGGGTTATTAACATACTTAGTATTTTTCAGCTTTTTTGAAAGAAACTGGATGTAATTCAATGCTGCTATTCTGTGCGGATTAAATTTGCTGTAATTCAGATAACTGTACATTGTAGAAAGTCCCAGATATGGATTAGAATATATCGAAGATGACATTGATATTTCCTCGCCGGTTACCTGATCAAAACTGTTGTATGAATTATTTATAATTTTATGTGTAAGTTCATGTATTACAAAAATTTTCCATATGTCATTTTTTATATTTTTCCCACCCTCAAATGCCTTAAGAATACAATATTTTATATCATCAGTAACACGTGAACCGACATAAAAAAGAGACTTTATTTCTTTTCCCTTCATTATATTTGAAGCTATTATTACATCATTTCTGACCTCTTCATGATCTATATATATCATATCATGATAAAAGGTTGAATTACTGGTTGAAAACTCATCATAATATATATATGGATTTATTATAAAAACATCTCCACCTGATTTTAAGATTGGATGAGTGAAATCAATCTTTTTCTTATCTCCATAGATACAGTAATCCAGAGATATGCCTGAACGATTATGTCCGCTTTCTTTATAAAACTTCAGAATAATCTTTCTCTCTGTTAATCTATCTTCTATTACTTTTAATGATTTTTCATTAAATGACTGTGGTTCTATAAATACTTTTAATATTATTTCAGCGTCTTTATAAAGGGGTGTGTTCCTGATTGTATTCAGATAGTTTCTGTAGGCCTTTACATTAAATCCTTCAACACTGATCTCCTTAAGAGGGATTGTGCCCATCTGAATAATATTGACAAAATGCGGATTTTCATTAAATAAAAGGACAATATAGGCATAAAACTTTCCATTTGTCGATTTGAGGCTCTGCTTTTTATTTATATAATATTCATTCGAATTTACTGAAATCTCAGAAAAAGATGCCAGTGGAATGAAAATCAATATTATACAAACTGCTAATATTATTTTTTTTTTCTTCAAATTATTCATATCTCTTCTTAATTATTAAGCTGTTTCTAATATAACAAATAAAAGTCAAGTTATAAACAGCTTAATAATTTAATGATAAAAATCGAATAATTATTCCTATTTATGTTTATTCTTAAATTTGTATCTCAAAATAACACCTGTCATGTTCAGCATAAGAACTAAACCGATGAGAACAATTGCTGTTCCATATTGAATATGCCTTGTTTCCTGAATATGAGTACCGGCAGTAGCCATAACATATATGTGATATGGAAGAGCCATTACTTCACTGAAAACCGAATTAGGTAAATCAGGAGTAAAAAATGCCGCAGCAGTAAACATAATCGGGGCTGTTTCACCTGCTGCTCTTCCTAAAGAAAGCATTATTCCAGTCAAGATTCCTGGAAGTGCATCGGGTAAAACAATTTTATATATAGTCTGCCATTTTGTGGCACCAAGTGCAAATGATGCTTCTCTATAAGATCCTGGAACAACAAGAAGAGCTTCTTCTGTGGATCGTATTATCACTGGCATATTCAGAACCCCAAGAGTTAAAGACCCTGCAATTATTGAGGTTCCAAAATCAAAAAGAACCACAAAAAGGCTCAGTCCAAACAGACCAAAAACTACAGAAGGAACACCGGCAAGATTGTTTATTCCAAGTCTTATTATCTTTACCAATTTTGGGTTTTTCGCATATTCTGTCAGATATACAGCAGTTATGACTCCTATTGGAATAGAGATGAGAGAACTGCCAATCATTAGATAAAAAGTCCCTACCAGAGCAGGAAATATTCCACCCTTTGTCATCTCGTCTGCAGGCATTTCTGTTATAAACTCCAGCGATAAAGCCGGTAGGCCCTGCTTAAAAATATAAAACAGCATGAATATCAGAAATCCTATGATTGTAAATGCTGCCAGTTTTACCAAAGTAAAACATACTCTTTCAATGATTCTGGACTTAACCTTAAAAAACTGGTTAGATTTTATTACTGTATTATTTTCCATGAACAATATTTCCTAGTCGGCCTTGAATTTATATTTATTAGAAAGATAATCTGCGATTATATTAAAAATAAAAGTTATTATAAACAAAATAATACCTATTGCAAACAGTGCACTGTAATGATCTCCACCTACCTCTGCTTCTGCCATTTCAGCAGCAATGTTTGATGTAAGAGGTCTTACTGGATCAAAAATAGATTCCGGAATAATTGTTGCGCCTCCTGCTACCATCAAAACTACCATTGTCTCACCAATTACCCTTGATATACCGAGAATAATAGCTGTCCATATACCGGATAGAGCAGCCGGCACTGTTACTTTTATAATAGTCTGCCATCTATTTGCACCTAATGCATAGGATGCCTCTTTCAAGCTTACTGGAACTGATGAAATTGCGTCTTCTGATATACTGGCTATTGTTGGTACCGCCATGAAAGCCAGCATAAGTGAAGCATTAAAAAGGTTCAAACCTGTATCAATATTAAATTGAGTCTGTAGAAATGGAGCAACCACAACCATTCCAAAAAAGCCGATTATTACTGAAGGAATTGACGCAATGACTTCTATCAATGGTTTAACAATCTCTCTAACTTTTGAATTAGCCATTTCTGAAAGATATACAGCAATTGCCAAACTGAAAGGAACAGCTATAAACGAAGCAAGAAGTGTTACAGATACTGAAGCAAGTATTAGTGGAAAAGTACCGAATCTCTGATTCTCGCTGGTTGGATACCATTCCTTTCCAAATATAAAATCAGATATACTGAGTTTTTCAAAAATAGGAACTCCCTCTTTAATAAGAAAGAGCATTATGAGAAATAAAACCAGCAGGCATGTAAATCCAATTATAAAAAAGAGTTTTTCAACAATTATATCAAGAATGATACTGCTGCTTTTGTTGGAGAAATTGAACTCTTTCTTATTTTCAGATATATTTTCATTAATATTCATATCTAATCTCTTATTTTTTATTCAATGGCAAATTCATTTATTTTTTTAAAGA
>QKCL01000047.1 GCA_003246895.1 Spirochaetota bacterium
GGTTAATAAAAAAGCTGCGCCGGTTATGGATTGGGCAGCTGCAATTTTATCGAAGATATGATAATTATCAGATTTCTGATTCCATTTTTATAAAAAAATGAATTTTGAAAGTATAGGATTATGAAATTCCGTTTTTCTCTTTAAAGAGATCATAAAAATTTCTTGTGGAGAAGGAAACAGAATAATCTATAGTTGAAGCTTCACTTCTATTTTTTTTCTTTTTGATTTCAGTAAGACCCGGTACAATGTAAATGATATATCTGTTTTTCCAGAAACCGAGATTATGGGCGCCTTTATGTAATATTAACCATTTGTCTAGAAGATAAGGTATTACTTTCAGCAGCATTCCGGCAAGTATAGCGGCACCAACGGCTTTTATCCAGAATGGAATTGCAGCGTAGTTAATTGCATTTCCGGGAGTGTACTCTATTCCCAGAGAGTCTGCAAACATTTTTATAAGATCATCCTTACCGGTAATAATATTTGATTCAGGAAGTGAGTAAAATATAAAAATAATTGATGCGACCGGAGCAAGAATCCAGGAAAAGTATTTAATGTATTTTCTTTTAGGGCTTTTATAGTACTCTTCATAATAGGATTTTGCCATACTAATATGCTCATCACAGTATGGTACATCAAGTTTTATTCCATCCTCTTCAACTGTGACAGTGCCGGAGGCATCACGAAGGCAGTGGCAGCATTTATCCGGCATTAATGGGCTTATGGTATCTCCTTTAGATTTATCCCATGTTGTGTTAACTGTGAACATAAGAGACTCCTGATTTTTTTTATATTTTTAAAATACATTATTCATATGTAAAGAAAATTTAGTATTAAAGGGAATTTTCATCAGCAAGGCCGAGTCTTATTGCGACAGACCAGGTTTGTCTTGCAAGAGTTAAAGTTGCTATGTCAACCATTCTTCCTTCAACAGAAACTGCCCCGCGGCCCTCTTTTTCTGCTTCAAGGCTCGCTCTGATAATTTTTTTTGCAATTTCAATTTCATCATAGGATGGGCTGAAAATTCTGTTTATGGTGTCTATCTGGTCCGGGTGTATTGCCCATTTGCCGTCTATGCCAAGGGCAGTGGCCATAACTGCAGATTTTTCAAGTCCCATATTATCCCTGAAATTACCATAAGCTGCATCAACGGCAAGTAATCCATTTGATTTTGCAGCAAGAACAATTTTGCTCAGCTGGTAATGCCATCTGTGGCCGGGATATATTTCTCCTTCATTTTCACCATGACCGGATATAGAGACCAGTTTGGCTCCTATTGAAGTTGAATAATCTGCAATACCAAATATCAGGGCATGCATTCTTGGAGATGCCTTTGCAATTTCATAGATGTTCAAAAGACCTGAAGCTGATTCAATAATCGCCTCAAGTGCGACAGGGGCACTGTTCTTTTTATTCAACTCGATTCCATCAACCATTCTGCTTACAAAATGAATGTCTGCTGAACTGTTTACTTTCGGAATTACTATGGATTCAACATTTGAGGAAGTATTTTCCAGTATGAGGAGGTCTCTGTATGAATGGCCTGTATCTGCGCCGTTTATTCTAATGGTCAGTTTTTTATTTCCCCAGTTGATAGTGTTTATCGAATTTAAAACCGTTTTCCGGGCATTTATTTTTTCTGATTCCGGCACGCTGTCCTCAAGATCAAGCATTATGACATCGGCTTTGCATGAGGCTGCTTTTATATGCATTTTTTCAATATGGCCTGGAACTGAAAGAACTGATCTGTTGGGTTTCATGATTCACTCCTGCCTGACTGGAATTTTTCTTATGGTCTATACAATGATAACTGATAATGTAAAATTTATCCGGTCAAATCTTTTAGCTGTAATAAATAAAAAAAGGGGCTGAAAAATCCAGCCCCTTTGTAATTGTAAAAAATTTAATTTAAAAATTAGCTGCACTTTCCCTGTCTAAGTGAACGTAAAGCCATTTTGCGTCTCATCATTCCCAGCTGGTCAATAAGAGGTATCTCCTTAGGACAAACATCTTCGCATCCGAGAAGTCCCAGACATCCGAAAACACCCTGATCTGAACCTATGATATCATAGAATTCCTGATCAGATCTCTCGTCTCTGGGGTCTATGTAGAAACGGGCAAGCCTGTTTATGGAATAAGCTCCAAGAAAATCCTCTCTCATCCTGGCAGTACCGCAGGCTGCGATACAGCATCCGCACTGAATACAGCGGTCGAGTTCAAATATTTCATTGGCCAGAGCGTTTTCCATGCGCTCTTCAATTGCTTTTGGATCAAATTCTTTCTGTGTATGAATCCATGACTCGATCTTTTCGTTTACGTTCTGGAACCATGTACCAGTATCAACAGAAAGGTCTCCGATTAATTTGAAAACGGGCAGTGGGTGCAGTGTGATCTTTTTGGGAAGCTTCACTGTCTGTGTAGTACAGGCAAGACCCGGTCTGCCGTTGATTACCATTGCACATGCACCGCAGATACCGGCACGGCAGCAGAAATCGAACTGAAGAGTAGGATCCTGTTCTTCCCTGATCCTGTTGAGGGCGATGAACAGGGTCATACTGTCATATTCGTCAAGTTCATATGTCTGCATATGAGGCTTGGAATCGGGATCCATTGGATTATATCTGAATATTTCAAATGTTAATGTTCTACTCATTTTTTGCTCCTTTAGTTTGACGGTTTCTTGATAATGTTCAGTTTAGACATATCCGCAGGAATAGTTAAATCTTCACCGTAACCCCTGTGTCCCGGAGGAAGTTCGTAAACAGGAGTAGGATCTTCATATTTAAGTACAGGAAGATCTTTACCTTCTTCACAATATGCAAGTGTTCTGTTGAGCCAGTCTCTGTCATTTCTTTCAGGATAATCTTCACGAGTATGAGCACCACGGCTTTCAGTTCTCATGAGAGCTCCATATGCTGTACAGAGTGCCAGTTTCAGCATTCCGGGAACTCTTAATGCGAGAGTCATTTCAGGATTGCAGCCCTTTACAGATGAGTGCAGCTTGATTCGTTTTGCTCTGTCTGCAAGTACCAGAAGTTTGTCTACACCGTCTTTAAGGTCCTTCTCATTTCTGAAAATACCAACGTCCTGCATCATAATTTCCTGCATTGCGTTTCTAATATCCAGTGCATTTTCATTTCCATTTTTGCCGTTCTCAAGATTTTTTATTCTTTCCTGAATTTTTGAAACAGCATCATCGATTGATGAAGTGGAAAACTTAACCTCAGTACCTTTAAGGAATTCAACAACCTTTTCTCCTATTACTTTACCTGCAACAACTGTTTCGGCAAGTGAGTTTCCTCCAAGTCGGTTGAATCCGTGCATATCCCAGCATGCTGCTTCGCCGGCTGCGAACAGTCCCTTGAGGCCGTATACTGCACCGTCTTTGTCTGTTCTGATCCCGCCCATACTGTAGTGTTGTGTTGGCCTTACTGGTATGAGTCCTGTTATTGGATTAACACCGAGGAATTGAGTACATATATCGTATACTTCTCTCAGTTTTGTAGTGATATGTTTTTCGCCAAGGTGTCTGATATCAAGCCAGAGGTGGTCACCATAGGGGCTTTTTACACCAAGTCCTTTATTCATGTGCTGGGTCATCCTTCTTGAAACAACGTCCCTTGAAGCAAGTTCCTGTTTGTCAGGCTCATAATCCGGCATAAATCTGTATTCATTAACATCAAGGAGTGTTCCTCCGTCACCACGGCAGCCCTCAGTTACGAGGATGTCTGTTGGTACAGTACCTGTCGGGTGAAACTGAACAGCTTCAGGGTTACCCATAGGTATAATACCTGTATCAAGGCATATTGCCTGTCCACCACCGTCACAGATAACTGCATTTGTTGTGGCTTTATAAATTCTTCCGTATCCGCCTGTAGCAATGAGAGTTGCCTTTGCAATATATGCTCTGAGTTTTCCGGTTTTAAGGCACCGGGCTACCGCACCGTAGCAGTTTACTCCGTCATGTATGAGAATTTCAGCCTGGGTTCTGTCATGCATTTTGACACCCATCTCAGTAGCTTTGTTATCAACTGTATAAAGAACGGCATGACCTGTACCGTCAGCTGTATAACATGTTCTCCATTTTGCTGTACCTCCGAAAGCCCTGGCTGTAATAAGTCCGTGTTTTTCCTTCTTTTCTTCCTTCTCAAACTTTTTGCCGCCCTTGAAGTAGAAATCCTTTCCGGCTTCAACCCTGTTCCATGGCACTCCCCAGTGTGCAAGTTCTCTCATTACTATGGGAGCTGTGTCAGCGAATATCCTTGCAACTTCCTGGTCTGCACCCCAGTCAGAGCCTTTTACTGTATCTTCAAAGTGTACGTCTGAATTATCTCCTTCTCCCATTACACTGTTTCCGAGAGAAGCCTGCATTCCACCCTGTGCTGCAGCAGAGTGTGATCGTCTTGGTGGAACTATTGATAGGCATATTGTTTCAAAACCTGCAGATGCTGCTTCGATGGCAACCCTTTCTCCTGCAAGCCCCGCACCAATACACAATACGTCAGTATAGATTATTTCCATGCGAAACCTCTTTATTTTCTATTGTTATATACTACCGAGAACATAGAGTTCGGCCAGAGTGAAAGATCCGATTGTGATAAATGCAACTGACATTAAAAATTCGAATCTCTGGAAGAATTTTCTCGATTTCTTTCCAATTAGACCCCATTTAACTCCGATTCTGTAGAAACCGATTGCAACGTGGAGTTCTATCATTGGAAGAAGAACTACATAAAATGGAAGAAGTTCTCTTACCCTTGCAGCGCTTTTGGCAGCTGTGATAGGCAGATCTGTCAGTACGAACCACATGTGTATTGTGGCGAAAACGAGTACTATTAAAGCTGATATTACCTGAATGAGCCAGAGCCAAGTATCTTTATGTTTCATCATTTTGGCGTGTCTCCAGAAAGTCAGAAGTTCTCTTCCTGAAAAAGGCATTTTTCTGGCAGCTATGACAAAGTGAAAAATCATCAGCATCCCGATCATGGGACCGCCTACTTGTGCCATATAAGTTTTTTCAAAAAACTCGGCAATTGTGTTCATTATGTCAGTGCTTATAAGTACACTGGCGACTAGCAGCAAGTGAGCCCACATGAACATGATCAATGCCGCACCTGATAGCATTTGAGCCCAGTCAAACAGGCCGGAATTTCGGCTGGCATGTGGAATACTCAAGGTATCTTTTGCTGTCATTATAACCTCCGTAAACTTGTAGTAGAAATTGTATTTGATTGAGTCGTGAAGTCGTCTTTCCGTGAGGAAATCAGTCATATTGTATTTATATTATTATTTATTACAAGTAAAATTGTTGGAAATTATGTTCAAAACGGGGGTTTTCCATGCTAAAATTTTAGTTTACATTTTATTTTAATATTGTATTTACAATAAAACAGTATTTAGGAGCTAAATATGACAACAAGAGTAGCAGTTGTTCAGATGGTCAGCGGCATGGATATACAAAAAAATCTTGAAACAGCCGGGCACTGGATTGAGGAAGCGGCAAGACAGGGTGCTGAACTTGTTGTGCTGCCGGAAAATTTTGCTGTTTTCAGTGTGAAACAGATGGTTCAGTCCGGAATTGATGAAAAGGACCAGGACGGTCCAATCAGAACATTTCTTTCAAAAACGGCCAAGTCCCTTGGAATATGGATAGCAGGCGGAACCGTTCCGTGCATAACAAGGCCTGATGGAAGCGATATTCAAAACAGGGTGAGGTCTGTATGCAGACTCTATGACAGTGAAGGGCAGGAAGCCGCGCGTTATGACAAGATACATCTCTTTGATGCAGATGTAAATGACAGCCAAAGTACATACAGGGAATCAAACGAAATTGAGCATGGCGGTGATGTAGTTGTTGTGGATACCCCATTTGGAAAGATCGGAATTGCAGTATGCTATGATCTCAGGTTCGGAGAGCTTTTTATAAAAATGGAAAAATCCGGTGCCGAGATAATTGTCCTGCCGGCCGCGTTTACCAAAGAGACAGGTGATGCCCACTGGGAACCCCTGGTGCGAGCCAGGGCTATTGAAACGCAGACATGGCTTCTGGCATCCAATCAGGGGGGGCAGCATACCAGTAAGAGAGCCACATCAGGTTCATCAATGATTGTGGATCCCTGGGGTAAAATTGTGAACAGAATATACACTGGAGAAGGGGTGATTCTCGGTGAAATTAACATGGATCATTTAAAAAAGTGCAGGAGCAGCATACCAGTGCAGCAGCACAGAAGGCTGTGATGTTGATAACTTGACAAAGACTTTTTTTTTTAATAATCTGAAAATATCGGTATTTGCAGTAACTGATAAAGTAATAAACATGAAGAGGTAGATAAATGAGCAGTATACCTGAAAAGATGAAGGTAGTTGAGATAAGCGAATTTGGAGGACCCGAAGTGCTTGTAACAGCAGAGAGGGATATTCCTGCAATCAGGCCCACTGAGGTTCTGATCAGAGTTGAAGGAGCGGGTGTAAACGGGCCTGATCTGGTGCAGAGACGGGGGCATTATCCTCCTCCAGAGGGTGCATCTGATCTTCTAGGAGTAGAGGCGGCAGGAGAAGTTGTGGCAATGGGAAGTGAAGTAACCCAGTGGAAGGTAGGAGATAAAGTATGTGCACTCACTAATGGCGGAGCCTATGCGGAGTACTGCAGTATTGAAGCTTCACATTGTCTTCCGGTTCCCGAAGGTCTGACAGTTGTTGAAGCTGCAAGCCTTCCCGAGACATTTTTCACCGTATGGAGCAACATTTTCATGTCAGCAAAACTTAAGGAAGGGGAAACAATCCTCATCCATGGCGGAGCAGGCGGAATAGGATCAACTGCTGTTATGCTTGCAAAGGCATTCGGAGCAAAGGTTTTTGTTACAGACAGCCCAAAGGAGAGGCTTGAAAAATGTCTGGAGATAGGTGCTGACAGGGCAATCGATTATACAAAAGAGGACTTTGTGAATGTTGTGAGGGATGAAGCAGGCGGAGCTGATGTTATTCTTGATATTCTTGGAGGAGAATATATAGAAAGAAACATCAAGGCCGCAAAACCTGACGGAAGGATTGTACAGATCGCATTTAATCTTGGATCCAAGGTGGAGATCAATCTAATGCCCGTTATGCTTAAAAGACTGGTTTATACAGGGTCAACATTGAGGAGCCGGCCTTCATCGTTCAAGGCTCTTATCGCGTCTGAACTCAGGGAGAAGGTGTGGCCGATGGTCGGCAAGGGAGTAATAAAACCGCTTGTAAACAAGACATTCCCTCTTTCAGAGGCTGTGGAAGCGCATAAGTATATGGAAGCAGCCGCACATTTCGGAAAAATTATTCTTACAAACTAATAAAAAAAAAGAGCCGGTACAACCGGCTCTTTTTTTTGAAACTTAAGACATTGATTCTTAAAAATTAACAATAAAGGACATTTATCAAAGACAGATCCTGCCCATAAAATGCAGCAGGAAATATTCTACAGTTTCAGTGGTGGATATTTGTCTGTTAGCCCCACAGCATATGATGACAGTCTGGCAAGATACCTGAAATACCGGGTAAGATAATTGAAAAGAACCCCCGGCCACCTGCCGGTAAAGATAACAAGTATGATACCTGCGATATACACAAAAGGAACAGTGACTGTTAACAGTATCATGAGAATCAGGTGAGGAATTATCATAAGCACCATACCCGCAACAGAGAGTCTCATAAAGGCCATTATTCTTGAATATTTCAGCGGATATGAAACATTGAACTGCATCTGATGATTAAGGTCTTCCTTGCCTGTAAAAATGGGCTGATCTTCAACAATACCTGTTATGGATGTTTCAATGTAGAGATAGTATCTGAGTGAATTTTCGATTATCTGTGAAAAATCCTCAACACATCTTCCTGTACTTAAAATTACAATCTGGTTTATGAATCCAAGGATGGTTGAAAGAACGGTATATATAACTGCAACAACAAGATGCGGAATCATACTGATAAGGTATAGGCCGAGAAGCCTCAATATGGCTCCGATCCGTGAATACTTGAGCGAAAGGTCTATTGAAAAATCCACAGAACCGGCGGATTTTCTGATTTCCGAATGATCAAAATCAGCTTCTTCAAAATCATCTGGCAGGAGATCATCATCCTTTACCGGAAGTGAAACAGGTGCCGTTATGGATGTCATTGAATCGGATTCATCTTCGAATTCATCATCAATATCAAGATCTATAACGAAATCTTCATCATCCGGCATGTCCTGGCCTGTTTCAGATAATTCGTTAGTCATGGCGTCAAATTTGTCTATATCAATTTCCGGAAGTTCATCCATGGTGTCTGCAATGGATTTTTCTTCGTAGGTGATACTTTCACTTATCTGATCAAGTTTCAGATCAGGATCAATATCTGTGATGGAGAGTTTAATATCATCCTCGTCTTCAGAATCTAAATAGAGTTTTCCTGATGGAGCAGTATTCTCCTTAATTTCATTATCTTCCGGAATACCGGTATCAAGTTCGTCAAAGGTGAGTCCCGCATCATCCAGTGTAAGCTTTTCATCTTCTTCGGAAACATCCTCAATTGAAATCTTATCTTTCAGATCAATGTCGAGTGAATCGAGATCGATAGTTATGGATTCATCTTCCTCATCACCATAATCTTCAAAATCAAGGTCAAGTTTCAGATCTTCTTCCGAGTCGTCTTCATCAATATCAGTAAAATCCATGGAGATTGATGTATCATCATGGTGATCTGATTGAAGATGCTGCTCAGCGGGTGCTGTATCGTTTTGAGATTCGGCCAGGTCAAGATCAAGTTTATTGAGGTCGATTGTTATTGATTCATCCTCATCTTCTTCATCAAAAATTGATACAGACTTCGAAGGTTTTTTAGTCTCATCAAAATCGGTCAAAATTCCACTATCTGAATCTTCTGCGATGAGTAGGTTGCTTGAATCTTCAAAATTAATTTCACCTGGTTCCTCAAGGTCAATATCAAGCTTGTCGAGATCCAGTGTAGTGCTCTCATCGTTTTCAGCAGATTCTGAAAGGAGAGTACTGTCGATAAGATCATCTGTCTGTTCAATATCAATATCCAGTTTATCAAGGTCAAGGGTAGTGCTTTCGTCTGCTTCATCAGAAAGGAGTATGTTCCTTTCAGAGTCCGTTAGATCCTCGGTTCCTTCCAGGTCAATATCAAGTTCATCGAGATTGATTGTGAGGCTTTCATCCTCTTCGTCTTCAGAAGAAAAATCAGGGATACTTGAATCAGGTGATTCTTCTTCATCGAAAATATCATCTGTATCTTCTTCTATGGTCAGTCCAAGTCCTGAGGATTTCTCCTCCACGGAACTATCTTCATCAAAATCAAATTCATCAATTTCAGTATCATCGGACAGAACAATTTCAGGAAGATCTTCATCGGAGTCAGGTTCCATAGTGCCGCTTGCTGCAAACATGCGGTCTATTTCGCTCTGCTCTGTAATTTTAGTATCACGGTCAGCATTCTTATCTGAAACTGACTCTTCAAGGGACGCCATATCCGGCATATCGGAGTCATCAAGAATATTCTTTTCTTCGCTTATGAAATCATCATCAAAAAGAATTTCATCATCGGAGGGGAGAGTAACTGACTCATCCTTTTCATCAAGGCCGTCCAGTTCTATATCCGGTATCTCATCATCAAGAAGTTCCAGAGTCTCAGTATCTTCGGAGCTTTCAGTGTCGTCTTCATCTGTATCAAGGTCAATTTCCGGAAGGTCAAAGTCATCATCAGACAGGTTTTCATCATCAAATATTGATTCAGTTTCATGAAGGGTTTCGTCGCCTGAGGTTTCTTCAGTGCTTTCAAAATCCTTGAACAGATCATCATTGTCAGAAACAGTGAACGCATCTTTTGCAGTTTCACTTTCTTCATGGAAAATGCTGTCATGGGCTAAGGGACTATCAGCAGCGGGCATGTCAAAAACAGTTTCATGTGACGATTTTTCATGACTCTTGTTGTCAAAAATATTTTCAGTACCGCATTTAGGGCAGTTAAATGCGAATTTTTTATCTCTCACCTTGTCATCGTCGACAGCGAAGGCTGAATTACAGTTAGAACACCTGACAATCATTTCAAACTCCTGTTTGTTTATCTACCTGGGAAAAATTTCTCATTAATATTATGCTGTATTATGATCGGCAATATGGGCAGGAAAAGAATCATAAACCACTTACTGTCCCGTCCGTTTAATATCTCGGATTTTTGGAGATACTTCAGGTTCAGATAAAGACCCCATACTCCGCATGTAAAAATGGTAAGGAGAATATTCATGACCGGATCATCTCCAAAGACGCCGCTTACCCTTGCAAGCCACCAGAAATAGTACATACCTAGGGTTAGTACAAAGAGCAGAAACATAACAACCAAGTTGTTTTCCGGGATGTATTCATACATACTGTCACCTGTAATTACGTTAGTATATTGGAACTCCTTTACATTAACGGTATTTTTAAATTTTATTTTTAATAATTTTTTTAATAAAAATAATCCATCCGGTAACTAAAAAATAAAAAACCCGGTCCTGAAACCGGGTTTTTCAGATTACTGCCTCTGTTCAGGCCGCTCCTGAATCTTTATAAAGAGTTTCGTGAGTTTGTGGTTCCGCCAGACTGTTACTGTTATGGTCTGGCCTATCTGGGCATCTCCTACTATACCGAGAAGGTCCTTGATGGTTCTGACATTTTTACCGTCTAGTTTGACTATTACATCTCCAACCCTGATACCGCCTCTATCTGCAGGGCTGCCCTTGATTACTTCTCCTATAAAAGCACCTTCATTGTTTTCCAGGCCGATCTGTTTTGCGTCATTGTCAGAAAGCGGTATTATACTTACTCCGATATATCCCCGTTTGACTCTTTTATGTTTCTGAAGCTGGGCAAGGACCCCTTTTGCTGTATTTATGGGAATGGCAAAACCGATTCCCATGTATCCGCCGCTTTTTGAATAGATCATCCTGTTAATTCCGATAACCTCTCCGTAGATGTTAATCAGGGGCCCGCCTGAATTGCCGGGATTGATGGATGCGTCTGTCTGGAGGTGAGAGCCGCCCATGAAATCAACATCACGGCGCCCTTTTGCGCTTATTACTCCCACAGTGAATGTCCGGTCAAGGCCGAAGGGGTTACCGATTGCGACAGCCCAGTCCCCGACTTCCACCTTTTCAGAGTCTCCGAAATAAACGGGTTTGAGTTTTTCACGGGGCTCTATTTTAAGAAGTCCTATATCGGTTCTTGCGTCGGAACCAATAATTTTTGCTTCATAGCTTGCATCGTTGACCTTTACAAATACCTTATCAACTCCGTTGATAACGTGGTGGTTGGTGCAGATATAGCCGTCTTCTGAAATAATAAATCCTGTACCGAGACCGCTTTTCTTCTGAACAGTTGAACCGTTTCCTCCCCTGGACTCACCGAAAAAGTTTCTCAGTACCGGGTCATCGTAGAAGGGGTTTCTTACCTTGACTATCTGTTCGGTTGTAATGTAAACAACACTGTCCTTGTACTGGTAAAATATCTTTCTGAATGTGCCCTGTATGTCGCTAGCCTTGGCAGTGGCTTCATCGTTTTTAAGGGGTGAATCACCCGAATTACCGAAGAGAACTCCCTTGTTCTCCTTGCTGCAGGACAGCTGGTACATGCCGACGAAGAAAAATACGAGGATAAACATTACAGGGGTAATGTATTTCAGTTTTTTCATTTTAGTATGCTCCTTTATTTAAAATCATTGGATTTTTTTTCAGTCATTTTTGAGCTTTTTTCGATTTCTTTCTGGAAAGCCTTTCTGTTATTAATAGTCCCGTCTTCATTGATTATATTAAGGTCAACCATTTCCTGTTCTTCTTTTCCGCCTGAGCAGGATAAAAATATAAGAGCAAATAGTAAAGTAACAGTTGCAAATTTCATTTATTTCTCATCCTTTTAAATCAGTAAACAGATAATAAAAAGAAGAAAATACATTTGTAAAGAGTTATAAAGTTTTTATTCAATTAAAAAACACTAATAACGCATAAAATGCAGATTTAATTCCGGTAAGAGATTAATGAAAAAAATTGAATATATAATTGAATATCTTTCAGAAGGCATAAATACGGTCATTGCGGAATCGGGGGGGAAACAGCTGCCCCTTCACAGCAGGAGATCGCCGATGAGGGAGGCCGGTTCACTGAATGTCATCCTTGATCCGGAAAGATACGATCTGCTCATTGTACTGGGATGCGGGCTGGGCTATCAGTATGCAGACAGTACGGGCGTAATGAATAAGTACAGGTCCGTAATTGTAATAGATATTCTGGAGGATATTGACAGGGAAATATCAAAAAATGCAGCAACTTCAGTCATTGCAGGCCTTGAAAATATAGTCTTTATAACAGGAAAGCCTCCGGAAGAAATAAGGGAATTGCTGAAAGAAAGGATCGATTTTGGAAAGATCAGGGGAGTACAGGTTTCAGATCATCTTTCTTCTTTAAGGATTTTCCCGGAATACTACACGGCAGTGAGAAGAGTGATTACAACTCTTATAGATGAGGCAGGGCGCAACAGGGCCACAGCCATGAAGTTTGGAAAGCTCTTTTTCAGAAATGCCCTGAACAACATTCTGGGTGCAAACCCCATAAGGCCGGTTTCTGTTTTCCGTGAAAAGTTCAGGGGGAGAGCAGCGGTTATAGTATCATCCGCCCCTTCGGTGGAACTGTTCATGGAAAGAATTGCGGAACTTGCGGGGTATGCATATATCATAGCCGTTGACTCTGCAGTACCTCTCCTCCATGAACATGGAGTGAAGCCTGATTTTACAGTGTCCATTGACCCGCAGGGGATAATCGGCGAGCACCTGAACGGCCATGAGAATTATGGCGGAGTTTTTATACATTCAGTAGTATCTCCTCCATGGCTCATAAGGAGAACAGGCGGGTTTCTCTCAATGAACAGTCACCCCCTTGCCCAGCTCTTTGATGAAGTCACAGGAGAGAGTATAGGTTCTGTTGATTCTTCAACCGGTTCAGTAGCCGGGGATGCCCTTGATTTTGCAATCACGGCTGGGTTTGAATACATTGCCATGACTGGTTTTGATTTTTCATTTTCAAAAAATCTTATCTATGCAAGGGGCACAGCATACCAGAACAGATACTGTTCCATTTTCAATAACAGACTCCGGACCGCTGAAACATTCAACAGCGACTATATATTCAGGTCAAGCAGGTCCCTGAAATACAGTGGAAGATATACAAGAAGGGCCTTTCTCGACTACAGGGCGTCACTGGCGAAAGTAACCTGCAGACACCGGAAACTGTATTTTATCAACAACATAGACCCCGCATACGTGCCGGAGAACATGACTATTATTGACCCGGACAGTTTCGGAAAACTGGCTGCAGAGAAGGTATCAGGAAAAAAACCCGTGCCGGAAATTATAAAAAATGAAAAATTTTCAGACTATTTAATTGAAAAAAAACAGTACCGTGAATTACTGGATAACAAAGATATTCTGGGCCGCATTGCGGAAGCATCACTGGGCGGCGGAACTGAATGCACTACGGCAGACTATGCCGCCGGACTTCTGAAGTCCATGGATAATTTACGGAGCATCAAATGAACCTCAACCTTGTTTCTGTCTTTATAGTTTTTCTCTGCCTCTTTGCCGGAAGAATAATAAGCACATACCTTACACCTACGGTTCCCGGCAGCATCTGGGGCATGATAATACTGACTCTTCTTCTTGAACTCGGTGCTTTCAAGAAAAATCATGTGGAGCCCTTCTCAAACCTTCTTCTGAAAAATATGGCTCTGTTCTTTGTGCCTCCGGGTGTGGGTGTAATTCTCTACTTTGATCTGATCAAGAGGGAGATATTTCCTGTCCTTATCTCAGCCGCGTTCAGTACTCTTCTTGTCATGTTTGTGACAGGCCATGTTTTTCAGTTTCTGTCTAAAACTAAGGGGGAGAACTGAAATGGAAACTGTATGGAATTCACAGGTTCTCATTGTAATGATGACAATAGGCGTTTTTCTTGCATCAGGATACCTCTACAGCAGGACATCATTTTTTCTCTTCCATCCGGTTCTGGTTACAGTGGCAGCGACAATTGTTTATATAGAACTGCACGGCATAGAGTACAGGGACTACAGTGAGAAGTCAAAGATTATAAGTTTCTTTCTGGAGCCCTCTGTTGTGGCTCTGGGCCTGCCGCTTTATCTGCAGATAGAAAAGGTAAAAAAACGCTTCAGCGCAATAGGTCTTTCTGTCCTTGCCGGATGTGTTACGGGAATTGTAACAGTTGTTGTCATAGCGCTTCTCTTCGGAGGCACTGAAAAGACAGCACTTTCCCTTGCCCCGAAATCTGTTACCACTCCAATTGCAATGGGAATATCCTCGGAGATCGGCGGAATTCCTGCTCTCACAGCGGTAATTGTTGTATCTGTGGGAATTTTCGGTGCAGCTGTTGGTCTGCCCTTTATGAAACTTGCAAGGATAAAACATCCCGAGGCAATAGGCATTGCAATGGGAACATCTGCTCATGCCGTGGGTACTTCACGTGTTACTCTGCTTGGAGAGAATTACGGCGCATTCAGCGGCCTGGGACTTGCCCTGAACGGAGTTGCCACGGCCATTGTTGCCCCATGGATAATAAAACTGATTATATAGGTTGAAAGATGAAAGGTAAAAGTTGAAAGTATAGTTCTAAAAACTTTAGACTTTTGACTTTAATCTTTAGACTTCTATAAATCTGTGTTTATCTAGCGAAGCGGGTGTTAATTCTTTATCTCCCGTAATTCATTTTAAACAATTTATTGATTAACCTGTCGAATATCCCCTTGGGAATCAGCAGCGGCAGAAATGACTTTATTATGCTCTCTGCAATGATGTACCTGGCACCAGGCCTTTGGCTGGTAATTTTTCTGTATATGAGCAGTGCAGCCTTTTCTGAAGTCATTGCATTGAGGTTCGGGTCAATAAAGGCCTTCTCAAATGCATTCATGCTTTCTCTGTATCTCTCCGTGACAAATGATGTGTCCTGTTTCTTTGCTTTTGTCCAGATGGGAGTGGTAATTCCCCCGGGTTCAAGAAGTATAACCTTAACGCCAAGTGGCCTCATTTCCATCCTGAAGGAATCGCAGAAACCTTCCAGTGCAAACTTTGATGAATTGTATGGAGACAGAAAGGGGATCGCTATACGTCCCGCCATGGAACCGTTTATGACAATTCTCCCACCGGCACTGATAACATTGGGCAGAAGTTTCTGTGTCAGGGAAATGAGCCCGAAGAAGTTAACCTCAAAGACCCTTCTGTATATCTCCAAGGGAATGTTTTCAACTGGCCCGCCCATGGCAATACCCGCATTGTCTATGAGATACTTCAGTTCATGGCCCTCTTTACACAGTCTGTTTATCATGTCCGAGAACCGGGCAATGTCGGTTTTTTTTGTAATATCCATTTTTCTATCATGGAGGTTTTCAGACTTTTTAAAGGGGTTCTTCTCAAGCCAGGATATTGCCACAGTGAACCCCATGTTAAGGAAAACTTCGGCCAGGCTTTTGCCTATGCCGCTGTCACAGCCTGTTATTACAACGAGATCATTGCTGTTTTCTTTTCTCATATCCGGTACCCCCTGTGAAGTTTATATGCGCAGGAGAAAGCGCATGAAGTTTATGATTCTGTTTTTCAGAGACGGCCGTACACGGAAGGCATGTTCAGGGCATGAGTAGAGGCAGTGGTAACAGTAAATGCATTTTGAATAATCGATTACCGGAACTCCACCGGTTTCAGGATTCATGTATACAGCGCCGGCTGGGCAGAACTCTGCACATTCCATGCATGAACTGCATTTAGTTCTGTCAATAAAGGGTGTCACATAAGTATCTGTCACGAACATGCTGTCTCTGTTTTTATGATGTGAGATTGGGCCCTTTATCAGTTTCTTATATTTTACATGAGGCATTGTGCCCTTGATGTCTATGCTGCTGAAGTCAGAGATGAGGCCGCGTTCCCTCGCGCGTACCAGTGTGGGAATCTCCTGAGGCTCATAGCCGAGAATTTTCGCAGCAACAGTGTCCAGTGCATAGGGGTTGGTGGAGGAGATTATTCTGCCCGTGAACCTTGGTTTCCCGGCGGCGCTTGGGCCTCCATCAAGGCCTACGATTGCATCCATTATGAAAAGGGCAGGCCTGACTGTTTCGCAGATATCAATAAAAATATCAGAAAGCTGGAGGTCGTTGACCGTGCGCATGTGCCCAAGCTGTTTGTATCCGCCGGGCATGGAGCCGTACATGTTTTTAACAGCACCCGTCATCCTCAGGCTGCTGTGAGTTTTAAGCTTGGGAAGGCCTATTACCATGTCAGCTTCAAGAAGAGCTTTCGGGATATACAGGGGAATAGGAGATTCAATATTTTCTGTGATTTTTACAAGTACGGCCTTTTCAAATGGGAGAAGTTCAATGCTGTATTTTTCAGCTAAAGCGGCAATTTTTGAAGTTCTGAAGGCCCTTTCAGTGAGACCCTTCTGGTAAAATGCAATTGATTCACCAATGGTTATTCTGTTTCCATTCTCCTGCAAAAGCCTTATGAGCGCTTCTATTAAAAGGAAGTGTGTAATGGAATGCTGCTGCGGCCGGTTCATGGCAAGGATGTTGGGCTTCAGGAGTATGGATTGATCACTGGGAACCGGGAAATTCAGGTTTTCAAGCGACAGCATGAGTGCTCTGTAAATGAGAGCGCAGTCATATTTATCGACGTTAACCAGGGAAACAGTATTCATGTTTATTCTCCCTTTAAAGAGATAAGGAAAACCGGTAATCCTTTATACAAGTTTAGTGAAAAGGGGAGGAGGAAACAAACTGAAAATATGAACCAGATTCAGGGAACAGGGTAAGGGAGTTATTAAGCCACGGATAAGCAGTGCAAGTCAGGGATGGTTAAAGCAGGTTAAGGGTTCTGTTGGATATATGTACTTTTTTAAAAGGAAGCAGTTATCATGGTACCATTTGAATCAGTATACTGGAATTCTTCTTTATTTTTCCATCCAATTACTTTGCCGTATTCATCATCCATTGTCGTTTCAAATAAACAGGGATAGGGCAGTTTCATTGGATCACTGATATCAAATATTTTTATCTGATAAGGAGCAGCCCAAATACACCCTTCAACAGCGATTTTCCTAAAATCCGGAGATAAATGTCCATCTGCCCATATATAACCCATGCCATTCATGGCTTCAAGGGGTAAATAAAAATCATATTCAAGTGTGTTTAAGTTCAGTGTTCCGTATCCCTGATAATATTCAGTACAGATTAAATATTCTTCCAGGCAGGACTTTTCAACCCATGCAAAGTAAAAGTACGTGGTACCATTCAGGGAATATATTGGCCTGTCTCCCCTGAAAATTTTTATGTTCATGAAATTATGCTGATATTCAGCACCATCTTCTAATTGTCCGGAATCCAGATAATGGTTCAATTCAAGTTTATATTTTCCCGATGGTGAATAATGAGTTTCTTTTTCATTTTCAAGAAGATATTCGGGATTTATAAAGCGGGCAATTTCTTCTCTTTCTTTTGTTATAAAATTGTTAATATCCATTGTTACCTTAAAATATAATCTATAACGTCCAGTATGTCAAACATTGCGGCTGCTTCTTGTCGCAATGTGCCCGAAGGGCCGAGGACGTTAAAGCAGCTTTGCGAGGAGCGCCCCGGGCGATTTTCCTTTGTCAAGTGAAGGTTATGAGCCTATAATTTATTCTAAAAATACACGGATGTATTTGAAATGCTTACAGCTTTGATGTTTTCTTAGTATGAGCTTTGAGCTTTTTTATAGCCCAATCGTAATGACTCGGCATTGCAGATACACAATAACTTCCAAGCGTTGTTGTTCCTGTCCAATCAAAATATTTCTTGGTAAATAATTCTTTATCTGAGAATGGTTTGATCAGTTCCAGGGCATCAGCATGACTTTTTTTAAGCATCTCAATTGATTTATCGAGAGTTGTTTTTTGATGTTTTTTCCAGAATTCAACGTTCATTTCACCATAAGTTTTCCAATTGTATGGTTCTGGAAGAAACGGAGTACTGTTTCCTCTCATATTAGAATTTATCCAATGCAGTAATAACTGATGCCACTCATATAGATGAATCAATATGTCCCTAAGATTTTTATCCCTGTTCCAATGTGCTTCCTTTTTATTTGGATCATCTGAGAAATCAAAATCCGTATTCAATGATTCTTCTGATAGAGAATCAATGGTTTGCCACAACTTTTCAAAATTCTTATTTGCAGCATTTATTAATTCTTCTTTTGTTGTTGCTCTTGCCATTTAATTGCCTCTTTCATAAATATAATTCAGTGATTCATTATCCGGCATGAATATATGGATCTCTTATCAATTTTCCCAAAACAAAAAAATGGATATAACGTTCTGTTCGCAACTGAAATGGCTTCTTTTCGCCATTGAGCAAATGATAGAATAAATTCAGGGAATATCAACACTTTTTTGGATACTATTGAGTTTCAGGGAAAAGGGTAAGTTGCGTCAGTTGCGAGCTGTTATAAGAAGTGCTCAAAATGATATTAATATATCTTGTAAATGTATCTACGAAGAATTTGGAAATTTTTTTATCCAATTTGAAATATCAATGTAGAATAAATTAAAATCTAATAATAGTTTATTCAATGATACCTTGAAGTATTTCATTTCGTTTGTTAATTTATTGTAATCTAAACCTAATGCATAAACTACAGGTTCTGCAAAATCAAACTGATTTAGTTCAGAATGTATAAATGAGTGTTTGTATGCATTACTAACTTCGTTCATCAGTTCTAGTATGTTATGATGTTCTTTGAATGGCTCTTTTGCAAAACAATTTTTGTTCTTAAGAATCGAACCTATACAATCATTTTTAATTTTATCTCGATATTTTCCATATTCGATATAGTATGATAAAATATCGAATATAGATATAAGTTCATCACTACATTTTCTCAGATGATAAATAATTTCTTCAATTAGCATGAAATATTTTATAAAATGATCAACTTCGCAATAAGGCATTTTTTTAATTTCATAATGAAGTGTGAATACATCTTGTATTAGCTCGTTTGTTCTAACCGAACGGGAAATTATTTTTTTTAATTTTACATGAAAATTTCCAAATGGTGTTTCTGATGGCATTGAGAATCCTGCGTTTTTTTTGCCGGGTTCTGAGTTATGTACATCAATATTTATATATTGTATTTTCATATGTACCTATTGCTTTGAGCATTTCTTATAACGTTCCGCTGCTTGGCGTAGTTCGCCAACCTTTGTACTTTCTTGGTCGGATTTTACTACCTTTGGCGAATTATGCCAAGCAGCTGTTGTGCGATGCGGTTAAAACTACACTTGATCTTTATTGATTAAAATAGATTGCAGCCTATTTAGTGCGAGTTCCTTAAGTTCGTTATCAGAACTTTTTTGCGATATCTCTGCAAGTAGTTGATTTGAAGGTCCAATACGCATTCCAGATAGACCTTTAATAATACAACAAGCTAAATCAGGGTTTACTAAGTATTTATGTTCTAATTCCAATAATAAAAAATTATTAACATTTTCATTTTCACTTTCTGCTAAAACACCGACGATTGTTGATGAGAATGAACTATACTGCTTTACCATTTCCATTAAATATTCTAATATTTCCAAGTACTCTTTATCATCAAGCCTAATATTATATAATTCTTCATTAAGCATAGATTTATAAAAGCTATCATTAATTTTCTGAAAATGATCGTGCATTTCAATGATAATTGAAAGCAATAATATATCATTATTAGCTTGGTTCCAATCTTTATTGTCAGTTGTAAGTAAATATTTTATCGAAGGTTTCATTTTTAATCCTATGAAATTCTTTTAACCGTTTCGTACAACGTTTTTCTTATGCGAAGTCGCGGCAGCTTTATCGCCGCGATTTGGCGTAGCCCGAACGAGCGATAGCGAGTGAAGCGCATAAGATTTGTTATGTGCAGTGGCATATATATACTTAAAGAATTCTAATAATTTCAGAAAGCAGTACATCTAATTCATTGGAAAAATCAACTTGTGTATTGTTGGGTAATGATTCTTTTGAACGTATTTGAACATGTAAATACATATCTGCAATTTTTCTGCTAGACTCAGAAAGACGTTTCATACTTTCTTTAAATGACTTCGAACCCGAATAATTATTTGCAATTTCAGAAAAATTATTACATCCAAAAACGGGAGGAACATGATCAAGAATTGCTCGGAGTAACATACAAACTGAAAGAAAATTACTTTCATCAAATGAACTATTGATTTCTTCACACATTCTAATTAATCTTGATAAATCGAATTTTGAATTTAATTTCTTAAGATTATCAATGCGATTTAAATTAACATAATGATGTGTTGCAATTTTAGTTTTATGCTTAACAGAATATAATTTTTCAACTTCAGTTTTTAATTGTTCGAGTGTTTTTGCATGAAGAGAAAATGATTTGCCACTTGTTTTCGATATGAAATCACGGCTTGATTTTATTTTAGTTTTTAAACGTGATACATTGGGAATAGATAAATTTAAAGACTCAAACCATATAGGAACATCCGAGAATTGAAACTCATTTTTGTTATTCAATAAAAACAAATGAAATGATAAATGCTTAACTTTATCTAACTCGCTAAGTTCTAATAAATTAATCCTTTTCAAATATTCATCTTTATTTATCATCACCTATTTCCCAATCATTTTCAACATGAGTTTCTCCAATATGCGGAATTGTAATATTTTCTCTGTTTGAAAAATCAATATATCCAAATCGTTTTCCTGATGCATCTTTAAAAGCTTGAATTAGATTATCAGGCGGTCTTTTGCTAATATTTTTATAACAAGTAAAAACATGATCAATTGTGATATTTTCAAGATTCATAATTTTTTCTAAATAATAAACTGATATAGTGATAAATTGAACATGACTTTTGAATTTTTTGTGTTTTATAAAATCGGCAAATGATTCATCATTTACTGCCTTCCCGGTGAGATCAAGGTCCTTCAACAAAGTAAAAGAATCCTTTTTTTTAGTAGAGGTTCTTTTTGATTTAGGCGCTGATTCCTTTTTTGTTTTCTTTCGTGCTGGACTTTTTGGCGCTGATGCTTTAAAATTATTTTTGTCATCAGGTTTAATCAATGATGAGATTAACAAATCAAAGACTTTTTCTTGAACAGATTCAGGAAACTTTGAAACTATTGATGAAATTTCTTGCATCTTGTCTTTCAGAACATTATATTCCATAATTCCCCCCAAAACAAGTTTGTATCCTTTTATAATTCTTTATTAAAAAAAATGCAATAAATTAATTTTTATATGCCATTGCACATAACTAGTTCATATACGCCATATGGCGTAATAGAGTACATTTCGTAGTTATGTGCGCATTATGGCATATAAGGGACTAAGTGTCAAGAGGGCTTTTGATCATTTTCAGGCTCTTTGTGGAAACATGGGTATAAATCATGGTGGTTTTAGGGCTTTTGTGGCCCAGCAGCTCCTGAATAAACCTCAGGTCTGTACCCTGTTCGAGCAGATGTGTGGCAAAACTATGCCGCAGTGAATGAACAGTTGCCTTTTTAAGAATGCCTGTTTTTTTCAGGGAATTTGTAAATATGTTCTGAACACTCCTTGATGACAGGTGCTTTTCAGGTATACTCCCTTCAAAAAGCCATTTGCCGGGTTTATATGTCCTGATATACTTATTCAATATAGAAATGAACTTGTCGGACAGGAGCGTATTGCGGTCTTTACGCCCTTTTCCTCTTTTTATGGAAATGAGTTTTCTCTCTATGTCTATATCTCTGAGCTGAATTGATACGGCCTCCCCGAGCCGAAGTCCCGAAGAATAGATCAGGGTGAGAATCGTTCTGTGTTTGAGGTTTATCGTCGTCTCCATAATTTTCAGTACTTCTTCTTTACTCAGCACCACGGGCAGTTTTTTGTCTTTAGATGGCCGCGTCATATCAAACAAAATGTTGTTCTTCAGAACATCAGAGAAGTAAAACTTAAGTGAACTGATAATATGGTTCACAGTTGATGAAGAGATATCATGTCTTTCAACATATCCGGATATAAATGATATAACATCATCTCTTGTTATTGTTTCTCCGGATTTACCCGAGAACCGGAAAAGTTCACCTGTATAGTGAATATATGATTTAATGGTTTTGGAGCTGTATTTTCTCACGGTAAGTTCTTTTTTTAATTTTTCAAGTTCATCATAGACTGTAATGTCAATTCCTGCTTTATGGGGCAGTTTAAGTATATCCGGGTCGCCGATGAAAATATCCAGTTGAGGGAGAGCAGGATTATTTAATATACTTTCCAGTATTGACCGGAGGTTGTCATTTTGGTCAGGAAAGACCCAGACCTTACGGCCGGGCACCCATCTCCTGCCTTCAATATTTTTTATGAGGTTTATTAATTCCATGCTGTATGGGAGCCTGACAGCGAAAAGTCCCCTTTCCGCAGGTATAAACTCTATCTTCATATAAAAGATACGATTTCAGGATTCCGGATGTTTAAAGAGAGTGTAAAAAAGATTGTGTAAATAGCCATGATATAATTTTTAGAAGAAGGTAAAATTATGGCAAAATCACAAGATCCAATTGAAAAGCTTCTCGATGAAATAGATTTTTCATCACTAAGCCCGGAAGAAATAACGGGTAAG
>QKCL01000019.1 GCA_003246895.1 Spirochaetota bacterium
TGAGGCTTGACCATATTATTAAAACAAAAAACATTACAAAAAAACCCTGTCCATTCGCGGACAGGGTTTTTTTGTGCTAATAATTCATACTTCTCCTGCTTTAAACTTCTCTCTCCTGAAATTAATTATTGTTCATCCAGAAAATATAGTACTAGAAATCTACATATAATGAAGGTTTATGACAGTATTCACAATTGGTTTGCCACGAGTAGAAATTGAAAATGAATTCTTCTTTCATAGGCCCATTATTACTACTAAATTCATTAAGTATCCAATTGCAGTAGGGCTTAACCGTTTACTAAACATTCTGAATTTCTCTTGACACTATCAGTTTTGGAGTTTCTTCTTTACCCTTTAAAGAATTCAGTCAGGAGCGGTAAATGAGTCCCATTAAGGCGGCGGTTTCCGGAACATTATCCTATCTGAGAATGATAAAGTTCTCTCATTCTATTTTTGCTCTTCCATTTGCCTTTTCAGCAGTGGTGCTGGCCTGGGGCAGGGTAAATGTTACTTCCCATATGATGATATGGCTTGTTGTGGCCATGGTAAGCGCAAGGTCAGCGGCAATGGGATTCAACCGGTTTGCCGATGCGGAGATTGATTCAGAAAATCCAAGAACCGCTGTGCGTGAAATACCCATGGGCAGAATCTCAAAGAAAGAGGCTCTTGTGTTTATTCTGATTTCATCTGCAATGCTGGTATTTGCATCATACAGGCTTTCGGTCGTATGTTTTTATTTCTCCTTCCCGCTGCTTATTCTTCTTTTCATTTACTCATATACAAAGCGTTTCACATGGTTTGCCCATATATATCTTGGCCTTGTAATAGGACTTGCTCCGGTTGCGGTGTGGATCGCCCTTGTTGGCATGCCTGAACTTCCAGTTGTGTTTCTGGGCCTTGTATCCATGACCCATATCGCGGGTTTTGATATTCTCTATGCATGTCAGGATGCCGAATTCGACAGGGAAAAAGGGCTCCATTCAATTCCGTCAAGGTTCGGTACAGGTTTTGCAATGAAGCTCTCCGCCCTGATACATGTTCTGACTGTGCTTTTTCTGGCCGGAGTCTATTTTACTGCAGATTTCGGAGTTCCATTCTTCGGCTTCGCGGCAGTCATTGCAGCTCTGCTCATTATAGAACACAGACTGGTGAATCCCGATGATCTGAGCAATATTAACATAGCATTTTTCCATATAAACAGTATTATCTCCGTGCTTGTACTGGGCGCGGTACTTACAGGTTATCTTACAGGGGGGAGAGTATGAGAAAAAAAATAATAGTTGGTATTACCGGTGCTTCAGGCAGCATATACGGTAAAAACCTCATTGAAAAAATGTCTTCAATGGAGATTGACCTTCACACGATTGTTTCCGAAAAAGGAGAGGAGGTCTTTGAATACGAAACTGGCACTGGTTTTGCTTCGTTCATTGAGAAACTGAAATCCGGAAATCCCTCAGCTGTCATATATCAGGAGGATAACAGGAACATGTTTTCAAAAATCGCAAGCGGTTCATTTGAAATTGATGCAATGGTGATTCTTCCATGTTCCATGAAGACACTCTCGGCCCTTGCAAACGGATACTCATCGAGCCTCCTTGAAAGAGCTGCTGATGTCTCTTTGAAGGAGAAGCGCAAACTGATTATAGCCCCAAGGGAGTCCCCGGTCAGTTCAATCCATCTGAGAAACATGCTCAGGCTTTCCGATTCCGGAGCAGTGGTAATGCCTGCGTCGCCGGGATTCTATACCCATCCTGAAACTATAGATGATCTTGCCGACTTCATTACAGGCAAAATTCTGAACTCGCTGTCAATCGAACACGACCTGCCCACGGACTGGAGGGGGAGATAGAAAAATCTCCCCTCTATCACTATCTGCCGGTCAGTCTCATTTTTATCAGTTTCAGGTCGTGTACGAAGACCATGTAGAGAAGGGGTACAATGAGAAGGCTGATAGCTGTTCCGAATATCAGTCCCCATGCCAGTGTTGAACACATCTGCGAAATGAAGGGGTCGTATCCCCCTATTCCGTAAGCGGTCGGCAGAAGCCCTGCCACTGTTGTAAGTGTTGAGAGGAGTATGGGCCTGAGTCTTGTTGAGGTCATCTCCGCTACAGTCTCCCTCTCGAGAGGCTTTCCGTTCTCCTCACTTTTTGTGAGAATGTCGATTATTACAATTGAGGCGTTGATGACAACACCCATGAGCCCTATGGTGGCTCCTCCGGACATCATTGACATGGGGTGATTGTGCATGAGCAGCGTAAATACAACTCCTGGCAAGCAGAAGGGCAGTGAAAGGAGAATAATAAAGGGCCTTCCGAATGAATTGAAGATCAGCACCATTACAAGGAGAATGGAAGCAAGGCTCAGAAGAAGCGCGCTTCCGAGGGAGCTGAATATCTTCTTCTGCTCAACAGGCTCTCCGGCATATTCTATGTATCCCTTCCATTTTTTTGTATTAAACTCCTTTTCTATGAGACTGTAGACCTTATCACCGGAGATGATATTTCTGTCGGTATTTGCAAATACTGTGGTTGTCCTCTCTCCGTTGAAGTGCCTTATCTCCCCCCGACCCTTCTGTTTTTTAATCTTTAGAACCTCGCCCATGTTTATGAGATTGCCGCTGTTGTTCATTACCGGAAGGTCCTTAATAAAGGCCATGTTGCTCCTGGCCTGACTGTTGAGCCTGAGCCTGATGTCCATATCACGTTCAATGTCTCTCAGTGTTGACACAATGAGCCCGTCAAATGATATACGCAGCGCGTCCAGTACGCTTTTCACGGAGAGTCCTGTCCTTGAAATGAGGTCATAGTTCATTACAATGTTCAGCTCATCCTTGCCTTCAATGTGGTCATCGTCTATGCCTGTGATGCCCTTTATGTTTGAAAGAAACTTTTTAAGTTCAAGGGCCTTTTTTTCCCTTGCATCGTCATCGTTTGAAACAACCCTCACTTCAACAGGCCAGCCCATTGGCGGCCCCAGACGTACAATCTCGAAAATATAACGGCAGTTTTCTGAAACAGTGCTCCTGTCGAAGGTTTTCTTAAGATTCTCCATTATTGCAAATATGTTTCTGTCCCTTTCATTCAAGGGGGTGAGATAGACAAAAATTACAGCAAGATTCTCCTGTGACCCTATTTCAGTGAGAATATCCCTGCTGTCTGTGCCTATGTGTGAACTCATTCCCAGAAATTCGCCGTTTCCAATGGATTTTTTTATGAGGGCCTCGGCTTTGGCTATTTCCATTGATGTCTTGTTCAGTGACTGGCCCCTCTGATACTTGAACTGTACTGTAAAACTCTCCACCCCGTCCTGTGGGAAGGCATCTTTTTTCACGAAGTTCTTCATGAGAAACAGTGAAAAAACAAGAACTGCAACTGCCGCCGGTATGAAAAGATACCTGAACCTTATTACAGTGAGGAGTATGCGTTTATATACTTTCACAAGCACCGTGAACTGAATGCCGCCCTCTTTTTTAATCCGCCGTGAAGCCGGTATTTTCAGCATGGACTCATGGCACAGATGTGAAGGGAGGAAGAGAAATACGTCTATCATTGATGCGGTAAGGGCAAGTGTGATGACAAAGGGTACCTGCCAGATGAATTTCCCTGGAAACCCGCCGATCTGTGCAAGGGGAAGAAAGGCAAGTGCCGTTGTTGTCAGCCCCGCAAGTATCGGTTTCCACATGAGCCTTACCGCTGTCACCGCAGCGTCGGTTTTGTCCATGCCTGAAGCCGTGTTCTGGTGGTACTGTTCCGTCATTACTATGGCGTCGTCGACGAGCATGCCAAGTACAACTATCATGCCCACAAGTGAAATCAGGTTAATGGTATTGCCCGAAGCATAGAGGAATATCACGGCAAATACAATTGAAAATGGTATGCCGAAGGCAGTCCAGAATGCTGACTTGAAGTCGAATATGAGAAAGAGAAGGGTAATGACTATGACAAGCCCCAGAATAGCATTGTTTTTTGCAAGTTCCAGGCGGCTTCTGGCAAGGCTTGAATTGTCCAGAAGGATCTGCCATTTGACGCCGTCGGGCAGCTTCATGGTCTTCAGGTAGCTGTAGACCTTTTCACTTGTCTCTATTACGTCTCCATTTGCATTTTTCTTCAGCACAAGTGTTGCCCCGGGCTTTCCGTTGTTTCTCACCATGAGTTTGTCGTTTTTAGGGAGAGTCTTAACTGCGGCGATGTCCCTTATCTTCACCCCGAATCTTGTTGAATCCCTGGACGTACGGATATTTGTGTCCAGAACCTCATCCATGGAGCTGTATCTGTTTATTGAAACAACCTTCTGTTCGCTGGAATATGACTCAAGCGTTCCGCCGGAACCCTCGAGATTCCGTTCATTTATCGCAGAGGCTATCATCTTCAGCCCCACATATTCCCTTCTGGCTTTCGCAGGGTCAATGAGGACATGTATTTCAGGGTCAGGGAGTCCTATGGCATCCACTGATGAAACATAGGGTATCTTTCTCAGGTCCCTTTCAACGGAAGGGAGGACCTTTATCAGTGTTTCATAGTCTCCGGTAAATGCTATCTCCATGAACGGGTTATCATGGGATGTGACCTTGCGTATTACAGGGGGGCCGTCAAGGTTTGCCGGCAGGTCGTCGATTCTGTTGATGGCGCTGTCAACGTCGTTGTATAGCTGCTGAATTTCATCCGTGGTTGCGTCGTCATCTGCGCTGACAATTATTGTTGAATACCCCTCGTTTGATGCTGAGGAGATGTCCTTTACACCCGATACCTCCTGTAATTCCCTTTCTATGGGTACAGTGACATTTATCTCCACGTCCCTTGCAGAGGCACCGGGATAGATTGTGGTTATTATGATCTTGCCGAATGTGATTTCCGGGAATGCGTCCCTCTTTATCTGAAATATTGAAGTCACTCCGTAGAGAAAGACAACTGTGACGAGTACTGTTACCAGAAGTTTTCTTTTAATGAAGAATGCACTTATTTTTTCCATTTATCTCCCCCTTTTCCGATGACAAGGTCTGTGTACTTCTGAAGCGTCGATGGATCGTTGAGGTCAAGGGAAAACATTTTTCTGAAAAGCCTGTCCATTATTATGGGCATGAGAATACTGGACATGCGGTCCATTACACTCATCATGGCAAGCTCCCTGTCCTTTGTGCCTGTTGCCCGGGACATGAAGTCTATCATGAGTGAGATGTTCTCTTTCATGAGGGGGATTATTCTTCTTGTAAGGTCGGTATCTCTTCCCGAGGACATTTCTATAAATATGGCTCTTACTATTCCCGGGAAACGGCTGTTCAGGTTCATGTAGTCCTTTATGAGTGCCTCCATGCGTTCCTGTGGATTGAGTGTATCGTCTTTAAGAATTTTCATGGATTCCCTGAGCAGTTCGATGAAGTATATGAGGCTCTCGGCTATGAGGTTATCCTTGCTTTTAAAATGGTAATTGATTGAGGCTACGTTTACGTCCGCCCGGGATGCTATTCCGCGAACAGTAATGCCCTCTATGCCCTCCTGGCCTATCATGGTAATTGTTGTGAGAAGTATCTTTTCATCTGTGCTGTCCATGGGAGCTCCCTGTAATATGTTAAACAAGTGTTTAAAACATTTGTTTGAAAAGTCAACTAAAATATCCTTTTAAATAATAGAGTAATCTGAAGAAATGGTTTTTTATTTTTACTTGATATAAAGACTTTCCAGTGTTCACCATGGGTTTTATTTTTCAGGCACGGGAATTTAATAAGAGGGGTATGCGGCTATGGCAGTTAATTTCAGAAATCTCGGTGAATTCATTGATGAACTTGAACGTCAGGGGGAACTTGTAAGGTTCAGGGGGGAGGTGTCCTGTGACCTTGAAATTACTGAGATCACGGACCGCATGTCAAAGTCTCCGGGCGGAGGCAGGGCCATACTCTTTGAAAATGTCAAGGGGTCCCGGTTTCCAGTTCTCACCAACCAGTTCGGAAGCATGAAACGGATCTCCATGGCCCTGAACAGCGGAAGTCTCAGTGAACTTTCAGACAGAATCTCCTCCATTATAAACATGAAGCCTCCACAGAGTTTTTGGGAAAAGCTGAAGATGCTCCCTGAACTGGTTAAGTTTTCTAAATTTCTTCCCGGAAAACACAGGGGCAAGGCACCCTGCCATGAGGTTGTGCTTAAGGGGGGAGATGCGGACCTTACCCATATACCTGTACTCAAGTGCTGGCCCCAGGACGGCGGCCCCTTTGTGACCCTGCCACTTGTATTCACAAAGGGGCTCACAGACGGCAGGAGAAACTGCGGAATGTACCGTATGCAGGTCTTTGACAGAAATACCACGGGAATGCACTGGCACATACACAAGGACGGAGCGCATCACTTTCATGAGTACAGAAAGGCCGGCAAAAGAATGGAAGTTGCGGTTGCAATTGGTGCAGACCCTGCCGTAACCTATTCCGCAAGTGCGCCCCTTCCCAGGGGAATAGACGAGATGCTCCTTGCAGGTTTCATTAGGCAGGGAAGGGTTAAGATGACAAAGTGTTTAACAGTTGACCTTGAAGTGCCGGCGGAGGCGGAGTTTATAATTGAAGGGTATGTTGACCCGGAAGAGACACGTATTGAGGGGCCCTTCGGCGACCATACAGGCTACTATTCCCTTGCCGATTACTATCCGGTTTTTCATGTAACTGCAGTGACACACAGGAAGAATGCAGTATACGGCGCCACTGTTGTGGGAAGGCCTCCAATGGAGGACTGCTACATGGCCCTTGCCACTGAGAGAATTTTTCTGCCAATGCTTAAGACTATTTTCCCGGAGATAAAGGACTACTGGCTCCCATGGGAAGGGGTATTTCACAACATAGCAGTTGTTGCAGTGGACAAGGAGTTTCCCCATCATGCAACAAGGGTCATGAACGGCCTATGGGGTTCAGGGCAGATGAGCTTTGCGAAGATGCTTCTTCTCATAGATGATGAAGAACTTCTTAAAAATCCAATCAGGCTCATGGAGACAGTGCTTGAGAGAATCGATTTTAATTCTGATATTGTCATTACAACCGGTGTCCTGGACGTTCTTGACCATTCGGCAGATAAGCCTTTGTACGGCGGGAAGATGGGAATAGATGCAACGGAGCGGATTGCCGGCGAGGTTGAAAGAGCCGAGCCATTCATGGCAAAGAGGATGGGTAATGATGAACTCATTGAGAGGGTAATGGGGCTTGAGGAAAATGTGCAGGATGTTAAAATTTATTTTGAAAACATTCAGAGAAGGATTGTGTGTTCGGCAATAAAAAAGACAAGAGTGAAAAATTCAAAGTACTTCATGGAGAAGTTCACAAAAAGCAGGCTTCTGCGGGGGCAGGGAATATTCGTTCTCTTTGACCATGACATGGATATCTGTGACGGTTCGCTTCTTCTGTGGAAGGCATTCAATAATGTGGACCCTATCCGGGATATAGTGAAAGAAGGAGACAGGGTGGTGGTTGATGCAACGAGAAAGGGTAAGGCCGACGGGCACTCAAGGGAATGGCCCGAGGATATTGTTATGTCTGAATCTGTGGTACACAGGGTGAATGAGCTCCTTGAAGCTGAAGAGAGTGAAGTACTCAAGGGGCTTGCAAAAAATGATCAGGGTAAATGAAATATTCTATTCACTCCAGGGGGAGACCACAATGGCGGGGTTTACCTCGGTCTTTGTGAGGCTCACGGGATGCAACCTTTCATGCAGGTTCTGTGATACAAAAAGAGCCATGGATTACGGGGAGGAGATGACAGTTTCCGGAATCGTAGAACGGGTCAGGGCCATGGAACCCTTTGACCATGTCACAGTTACGGGCGGCGAACCTCTCCTTCAGAATGAATCTTTTGAGCTTCTGGAGAAACTTGCAGAATCCGGTTACTCTGTGCAGGTTGAGACAAACGGGTCAGTTGACTTTACTGGAGTATCCGGAAGGGTTCGCATCATTGCAGATGTGAAGACCCCCTCAAGCGGAGAGGAGAACTCCTTCAATATGAAAAATATTGAACGACTTGGTGTAAATGATGAAGTGAAGTTTGTTATTTCAGACAGGGCAGACTATGATTTCTCTCTAAGATTTATGAAGGAGAATATGCCTTCCCTGAAATGTGTTGTTAATTTTTCTCCAGCCTTCGGCACAATGAGCGCATCTGAACTTTCGGGACTGATAGTTTCGGACAGGCTGAATGTAAGGCTTAATGTTCAGCTCCATAAAATTGCGGATTTTAAGTAGATGTTACCCTCTGTGCAGCAGAGGGAAGTCCCGCTCCATAATACTACGTTATATGCCGCATTTATTTACAGAATACCGGCCTTTGAAGTAATCTTTTACCTTGAAGTAACAGCTTTTTGAATTTATGAGTTGCGGATTTTCTGTAATGATTATATAATCGAAACGTTTTCTGTATACTTGCCATGCTCAATTTTGAACTAATATCTTATGAACATTTTATGATTTCATTATGACTGGGGGAGCGGCTAATTTGAAGGTGCTTGACTATATTAGGTTTTCATTCAGAAGCAAACTCATTGTGTTCTTTATAGTTCTGCTCACTATTTCAGTTTTTGTCATAGGTTCAACGGGATATTTGATTTCGAGGGATGCCCTTGAAGAGAAGGGGAAGACGATACTGAAGAACAGTGTGCTCATGGCCATGGACATAATCAGCCGCGAATATGACCGGGTTAAGTACGGCTACAGTGACAGGGAAACTGCACAGGAAACCGTAAAGAATATTCTTCTGGGCCCCATGAACAGTGACGGGACCAGGACACAACTCAGCAGAATAGACCTTGGAATACACGGCTATTTCATTATATATGACAGTAAAGGCAATGAGGTGATGCACCCCTTACTCGAGGGTAAAAATGTCCTGAATGTCAGGGACCTTAATAACCGCAAAAGATATCTGGTACAGGAACAGATAGAGCTTGCCATGAACGGCGGGGGATACATGTACTACTCCTGGTATTCTCCTGATTCCAATGTGAGTGAAGAAAAGATTTCATTTGGAAAATACTTTCCCCAATGGGACTGGATTGTTGTTGCTGCATCCTATAAAAGCGATTTTGACAGTTCGGCAAATTACATACTCTTTATTACATTCACTATGGTCCTGATTGTGACAGTCATAATATCAGCAATAATAATTTTTTACGTTAAAACAGTAACCAGGCCTATTACTGATGTGGTAAATGGAATGGGGTGTGTTGCTGAAGGTAACCTTTCAGAGATAAAAGCCAGCTCATCCCATGATGAGGTTGAACTTCTCATTGATGGATACAACAACATGATTGCTTCCCTCAGGTCAGCAGGGGAGGATATAGAGAAAAAGAACAGTTATATCTCATATCTGGCCTTCCATGATGAAATGACTTCACTGCTCAATACCAACGGACTGAAATCACTGGTCAACGGCCGTATTAAAGACGGATGCAGCCAGGCTTACCTGCTGCTTTTTGACATTTACGGATTGAAGATAATCAATTCAACACTGGGATATGAACAGGGCGACCATATATTAAAACTCATAGGAAGTTATTTTCATCAGATCAGCAGTGACAGTTTCCATGTGGGGAGAACCAGCAGCAACGAATTTGCCATATGGCTTGAAGATTCGGATGCTGAGGATGTATCTGAAAAAATAAATTTACACAAAGAAACAGCTAGAAAGCATCTTGAGAGGCACGGCTATAATCAGATAGTTGACATGCATAAGGTCATGGTTGAATTTCCCCTTAATGGTTCAGATTTTGATGTGCTCTATGAAAAGGGCATGATAGCAATGAAGCTTTCCAAGGAGAGAAATGATCTCTCACTGCTGGTCTACAGGGACTACATGAAACTTTCTGTGGAAAATGAAGTACGTATGCAGAGGCATCTCAAGACAGCAATTGACCGGAAGGAATTTGTTGCTGTCTACCAGGAGCAGGTGGACCATGTCACGGGCAGGGTAGTGGGTGTTGAGGCACTTGCAAGGTGGAATTCTCAGGAACTGGGAGTGATACCGCCCGGGATTTTTATCCCCGCAATGTCTCAGCTCAATCTCATGACAGAATTCAGCGAATACATGATGAAGACTGTTTTCGGAGAGTATCCCAAACTTGTAAAAAAATATCATGACGACATCAGGGTATCCATAAATATTTCACCGTCATTTTTTGTGGACAGGAATTTTTATGAAATAACAGAGAAAGCGGTCAAGGGTTACAATATTCCGCCCGGGAATGTAACAATTGAAATTACTGAGGACGTTTTCATCACCGATTTTGACGGAGTCTCCTCCACAATCAGCCGCCTTCATGAGTTTGGAGTCCGCATAGCAATTGATGATTTCGGTACAGGCTATTCTTCGCTCAATTATCTTACAAATATAAAATTTGATGAAATGAAAATAGACAAGATTTTCATAGATAAAATAATTGATGATCCGGGAGCTTTCAGACTGTTTCAGATTCTCTGTGATATTGCAGACATATACGGATATGACATTGTGGCTGAAGGTGTTGAAACAGAGGATCAGCTTGAAAAGATAAGAGAAACATCACTGAGAATTATTCAGGGGTATTACTATTCCAAACCTGAACCGCTTGGTTAAGTCTAAAGATAAAAGTGTAAAGTTGAACGGACCTGTTAAAAACTTTGTACCTTTTACTTTCAACTTTAGACTTTTAAATTTTATGGAGGAGGTTGCCGTGAAAAATGTTTCAATACTAATGGCTTTATTGTTCTCTTTCACTGTATCCTGCAGCAGCGTCTTTCTTCCCTCAATTTTTTCAGACCCGGTATTTGTCGGTTCAAAACAGAACGGATTTAAACAGTGCAGAGATTGCACAGTTTCACCGGAGAAGGCATATGAACTTGCGGAACCTTTCCTTGAAAGAACCCATGAACTGAGAAATGCAGTGAGAAACTTTCCTTCACACAGGCTTAACATGGATGACTATATTCTCCTTAAGGGCAGGTATTATTACATTGCACGTGACAACTATCCCTACAAAACATGGTGGGCATACTTTAACCATGCAGTGAGGGTCAACTGCATGACAGGAGAAGTGAAGGAGCCGGAGTAGAACTTTTCTGCCGGTATTGAAACTGAATTTTGTTTTCAGGGGTAATTGAATGACAGGAATTCTTGGGGTAATCAAAAAAAATTTTCCATACACTGCCGGTGCACTTGCACTGGTCACAGGATTATTTGCACATTCCTCATGGTCTCTTGCCGTAAAATATGAACAGAAGGAACTGCCCATGATCATTGACAGCATGAAATGGCCGTCAGTTTCCGGCAGGATAACCGGCCACGATATAGCGGAAGTGGAAAGCGGGCGTCTGTCACACAGTCCTAAAACGGCTTATTATGCAGAACCTGCATACTCCTACATTGTGAACGGTAAGAATTATTCAGGAAAAAAGTTAAGCTTCCTCCATGCCAACAACGGTACAGGAATCAAACGGGAAGACGCAGAAAAAATACTGAAAAAATACCCTGTGGGAACAATTGTCAGGGTTTACTACTCTCCTGCAAAACCATCAGTCAGTACATTGATTCCCGGAAACAGGGAAATGGAGAAAGGTCTTGCCGGTGAAATATCATCTTTTTATTCTTTCTTTATGCTCTTTACCGGAATATCAGTAGTTCTCATTATAGCAACGGTACTGACAGCTGAAGAATTCAGAAGTTCAGAAAAAAAAAATAATAATATACAGAGGAGACAATAGATGTTAGATCTTATCGAATCCATACCGGGACCTGTTTTTCTTGCGGTATATTTATTCTACGCCGTTGCTGTTATTTTAATAATGAAAAAATTAGCCGCTGGAAATGCCGGATATTCCGGTATGCCTGTGGAACCGACCAGCCTGTCGCCGGTTGAGCTGTCCATTCTTGGAAACGGGACAAGGGGGGCAGTGGTTACAGCTGTTTTTTCACTTTGGGAGAAGGGGCTGGTAGACGTTTCATCGGAAGACGGAAAGGTAAAGATAATTCCGAAAAAAGGTGACCGGAAAGGGCTTAACTCCATTGAAAGTTCAATATATGACAGGGCATCGGGAACTGATACCTTCCTGAAAGATCTTACCGGAAGCGGTTTTGCCGCCAGTGCTGAAAACATTACAGCTGCTGAACGCGGCAGGCTTGTAAATCTCGGCCTTCTCCCTGACATTGCAATGATAGACCGGCACCGGAATGCATCGGCGGGTGCGGTGATTCTGCTGATTGTATTCGGAGGAATAAAACTTTTTCTGGGAATTTCAAATGAGAAACCTGTGACTTTTCTGCTAATACTGATGGTGATATCAGTCATTGCCGCTGTTTTCATGATCAGAAAAAAAAGCATGTCCGCCACAGAATCCGGGAAGAGACTTCTCGAGAGGTCCAGGACCAGGTTCAGTCATCTTAATCAGGCAGAATCCGGAAAGTCAGTACTTTCAAACAAAGACCTTCTCTACGGCGCTGCACTTTTCGGAATCTCCGGACTTGCGGGCGGTGCAATTCTCGGGGAGCTGGGTGATGTGGCCCTCCTTGACAAAGGTTTAAAGTCATCGTCCGGGACCGGTTCAGGGTGCGCGTCCTGTTCAGGGGGATGTTCAGGTGACGGAGGTTCAGGAGACGGCTGCGGCGGCGGCTGCGGCGGCTGCGGAGGAGATTAGAAACAGGGAATGTCTTCCTTCGCAAAATTTACATTCCAGTGGCACATAACAGACGCCTGCAATCTTAAATGTCTGCACTGCTATCAGGAGAGTCATGAACGTAATCATACGCCTTTTCATGACCTGATGAAGATTCTGGACAGTATTGAAAACTTCACCCAAAGGCTCAGGAGAACAGAACGATTTCACATTAACCTCACAGGAGGAGAGCCCTTTCTCCACCCCGACTTCTTTAATCTTCTCAACGAAATCGTAAAAAGAAAAAGGTTCACCTTCGGCATTCTCACAAACGGTTTCATTACAGGTCCCGATCATTTTGAAAAGCTGAAGAGGCTGAGTCCCTCGTCTGTTCAGGTCAGTGTTGAAGGATCGAAAAGGACACATGAACTGATCCGTGGAAAGGGAACATACGGGAAAGTGAAGGAGTCCATGAAACTTTACAGAAGAAATAACATTCCTTTCATGGTCTCTTTTACTGCAAACTCAAAAAATTACATGGAATTTTCACATGCCGCGGGACTTGCGAAAAGATCCGGCGCATTCAAGGTCTGGACCGACCGGTATATCCCTTCAGGTAAGGATGACCCTCTCTGTCTCAGCATGGAAGAAGCCGGGGAATATTTCAGATTTATCTGTAAGGAGAAAAGAAAAAGAGGGCTGAACCCATTTCAGAAAACAGAAATAGCTTCACACAGGGCCCTGCAGTTTATTGAATGCGGCGGCGCTCCATACAGCTGTTCCGCCGGGAACAATCTTCTTTGCATAATGCCAAACGGCGATGTTTATCCCTGCCGCAGAATGCCTCTATTGTCAGGGAATGTCCATGATCAGGGCATAGCTGAAATTTATGAAAAGAGCACTCTCCTGCAGAAACTGAGGAAAAGAGAAATACCTGCCATGTGCAGGTCATGCTATTACAGGGATTCATGCAACGGGGGACTCAAATGCCTCTCATTCTCCATGACAGGTACACCATTCCTGGGTGACCCGCATTGCCCAATTGGCAAATGAGCGGGCCTCAGAAATCTTTTCATGTAAAATACTTGATATCTCACTGTAATGTATTACTATACTGCTGTCTTTATATATAATGTTTTCTGAAAAAACAACCGGAGTATGCAATCATGAAATTTGGTAAACTGATGCATCTTAATGTATACACTGCACTACTGTTTTCCGCAGCCCTGATGAGTTTCTCCTGCTCAAATCCTCCTGCATCTGAAAAGGAGCCTTCATATTCAGTTTCAGAACTGGTCCAGGCGTCCCGGGACGGGGATCTGAAAAGGGTAAAATCTGTTTTAAAGGATGTGAAGGAGACGGGACGGTACGGTGACCTTGCACTGCTCAGGGCAGCCGAAAAGGGCCGTCTTGAAGTGATAAAATATCTCATGGGTAAAGGTGCAGTGGTAACTGTTCTGGAGGATCCCGACAGATCAGCCCTCTCCGCTGCTTCATGGCACGGCCATATGGGGACAGTGAAATTTCTTCTGGAGAAGGGTGTAGACCCTGATCTGGGCGGAGGAAAGCCTCTGATCAGTGCATGTACAAACGGTCATATTGAAATTGTCAGGCTTCTGTTGAAGTCCGGTGCAAGGGCTGACGGAGTTGAAGGGAGCAGGCTGAAGCCGCTGGTCACTGCATGTGTCTTCGGCCGTTACAGTATAGCTGAACTGCTGCTGAAGTCGGGAGCTGACGTCAACCGCAGGGAAAATCCCGGCGGTACGGCACTGATAGCTGCCTGCAGTTCTTCACTGTTTAAGGGGAGTGAAAAAACCAGAACCGCGGCAATGCTCCTGAAAGCCGGTGCTGACCCCAATATCAGGGAGGATTACAGCGGAAAGACTGCACTTATCGCCCTGAAATACTGGGACGAACCCGGGAGAAGCCCGTCATATGAAGTGGTGAGCCTCCTTCTGGAAAAGAGGGCACTGGTGAATGTTCAGGACAGGGAAGGGAGGACGGCACTCATGAATGCAGCAAACGTTTCCAACCTGAAGGCAGTGCAGCTTCTTCTCAAAGCCGGCGCTGATGTGCATCTGAAAAGTTCGGAAGGGAAAACCGCGTTTATGCTCGCGGCAGGTACAGAAAACCCAAACAGAAAAAAAGATTCCATGGAAATATTGAAACTCCTTTTAAAATCCGGCAGTGAAATAAACCTTAAGGATAAAAATGGGTACACAGCCGTTGATTATGCCGGCATGCACCACTGGACAGAAGAGGTCTCTGAATTTCTCAGGGCTCATGGGGGCAAGGGTAGATTTCAGAATTGAATGGCTGCCGGTTTTAGCATACACGTTATTTTTCATATATATGGTCAGTGTGAATACCCTGCAAAAGAATTTCTGTATTATAACCTGGTCTCTAATAATTAAAATTTTGAGCAGGATCTTCATTATATTAATAGAATAAATAGCGGTAACCACGATATTGTTAAAATTGTACTGTATCCTGTCATCTGGTTATCACGATTTCTGTATGCGTGCAAATCGCTGGAGGTTTGTATGAAACTGGTATTTATGGTGACAATGTTTTTGCTTATTCAGGGGGTGCTATTCTCCCAGGGTACATCGACGATGGAAGACGAAAGGGATATGACGGAACAGTTTTTTAATATTCAGGCTGGCATATCCGTTATTCCGCTGACATACTGGCATTTCATACAGGCCGGTCCGACTAATCTCAAATATGATTTTGACAGAACGCGATCGATAACATATGAGGCGAACTTACGACTGGGGATTTTTTCTTCTGGCGGCTATGCCTCTGTGGAAAATATAACAGGCAGACTGGATACAATTCTGGGGTATATAGGGATATCATCGGTCTCACTGCGGATTTCCGAAGGTAGTATCAGCGGAAGCGGAGAGTGGTCCGGACCGTTAGGTTCAGATATGAAAAGAAACTTTAAATTTGATGACAGAATACGCAGCTACGATCTTGTTTACAACGGAGATGAAAAGTTGATTCCGGGGTTAAAGAGCTGGTTTGCCGGCATTACCTATACCGAGCTTACTGTTCCGATGGAGATTTCAGTCGATGTCCAGCCGGTAAGCGGATATCTTCAGAGTGGGAATCCAGTGTATGACGAGAAATTCAGGCTGAAGTCCATCGGTTTCGTGTTTGGCTTTGATATGCTTAAAGACAAAAATAGAAAGCAGGGATTTGATATATTCGCTGCATCACACGACAGGTTTAACCTATACAACAGGTTTGCTTTCAGCGACAGGGCGGTGGCGAGGGCGCTGGACATGAATCCCGGGTATGATCCGGAAAGAACCACCGGAACTCAATTTTATCCTGTCGGAGCGGGCTATCTTGACAATGAGACCACAATCGGTATCTGCTGGACGAATATTTTTTCCGGTGGGCACGTCACCTTCGCGGTCGGGTACGATCTGGTATGGGGATTGATTTCCGGGCCCTGGGGAGATCTCCCGGGCAAGGGAGAGATGAGTCTCGAGGGTGACAACATGATATTTTTCCGTCACGGGGTGATTTTTCGAGTTTACGGGATATGGTAGGCGCACACACCGGATCTTTTTGTATTCAATCCACAAGCCCGATTGTCAGCCGGACGGAGGCCGTTTCATGGTCGGGACCATTGATTTTATACTCTAGAGAGTAAATTTCATGGTCCCGAGTGTTAATTTAACTCTCTGGAGTGTCGTTTTGACTCTCTGGAGTGTTGTTTTAACTCTCTGGAGTGTCGATTTGACTCTCGGGAGTGTTGTTTTAACTCTCGAGAATGTCGATTTGATGCAATGATGTGTCGATTTAACTACCGGAAGCGTCTTTTTGATGCAAAGGTGCGATCCAGGAACGTGGATCCCCTATGCCCCCTTGCGTGTTCCCTGATTTATAACTTAAAACTGGAAATGCAGATAAATTTACTTATTATTATTGGGGAGTAGTGAATTGCTTTGTGTTCTTTCATGAGAAGTGACATAAAATTACTGATTGACGTATTTATACATTTTTGTTTACATATTTTTTCGCTGTCCGTTTTTTGAAATTATAGATTTATCGGAGAATGCCATGGCCAAGCACGTAATTGAAGAAGCTAAAAGATGTCTGGGATGCAAAAAACCCAGATGTGTGGAGGGGTGCCCTGTTTCAACACCCATTCCTCAGGTAATTGACATGCTTCTTCACGGGAAGATAAGGGAGGCAGGAGAAGTTCTTTTCAACAATAACCCCCTTTCCATAATATGCGCCATGGTTTGCCCTCATGAGTTCCAGTGCGAAGGACACTGCATTCTGGGGAACAAGGGTATGCCTATTCATTTCAGTTCCATTGAACACTATATATCCGATTATTTTCTGAACCTGGAAGCTGAAAGACAGGTTACTGATCCGAATAAGAAAGTTGCCCTCATCGGTTCCGGCCCTGCGGGCCTTACTCTTGCCTTTATCCTTGTCCAGAGGGGATATGACATTACCATCTTTGAGGCATACGAAAAGATCGGCGGCATTCTCCAGTTCGGCATACCCGATTTCAGGCTTCCAAAACCTTTCCTTGACAGGATTCAGAAAAAGCTGCTGAAAATGGGAGTTAAAATAAGGCCCAATACACTCATCGGCCCCAATCTCACAATCGATGACCTTAAACGTGACGGATACAAGGCCATCTTTATAGGTACCGGTGTCTGGAAGCCCAACAAACTCAACATTCCGGGAGAGAGCCTCGGCCATGTGCACTTCGCAATCGATTATCTGAAAAAACCCGAGGCCTACAATCTTGGTGAAACACTCTATGTAATAGGCGCGGGCAATGTTGCAATGGATGTAGCAAGAACTGCTCTCAGGCGCGGTGTCCAGGAGGCCATTGTTGTAAACAGGCTGGGCGAGAAGGAGATGACTGCAAGGCCTTATGAGGTTGAATACGCCAGGCTTGACGGGGTTCAGTTCCTGTTTAATACATCTCCCAAAAAGATCGTTGATGACGGGCTTATCTGCTGCAGCAACGAAACATCAAGGGATGAAGAGGACAGGATAGTAATAAAGGAAATAGAGGGCACTGAAACCTTCTACAGGGCGGATTCAGTAATTGTTTCAATAAGTCAGGGGCCCAGAAACAATATTGTGGCCAACACAGAGGGAATAAATACAGGGGTTTCAGGGCTGGTCAAGGTTGACAGCCACGGACAGACAACCCTGGAGGGGGTATTCTCATCAGGAGATGTTGTTACCGGCGGGAAGACTGTTGTTGAGGCCGTAAAATATTCAAAAATTGTGGCTGATTCAATTGATGAATACATACAGAGTAAGTATTTTAGTAACAGGGAGGAACAGTAATGGATGAATCATTGAGTGATGCAGTAAAATATATTTCAGACACTCTTAAGGCAGAACCCGAAATTGATATGCTCAAACTCATTGAGGAGGTCAGCCAGAAGTTTGACCTGAATCCAATGCAGGAGGAGTTTCTCACGGGAAAGTATATCCTTAAGAGATAGGTCTTCAGTTGAATTTAACAAGCTCCACCAGTTCAGGCATGGAGTGGCTAATCTCGTTCATTGCTGCGTTTAGTTCATCTATTTTTCCAAGTACAAAGTCTATTTCTCCTTCACTGCTTCTGCCCGATGCAAGGTTCTCCTTCAGAATTTTCACTGTTTCAAAAAAGTCCATTGCATAGGCGTTAAGCCTTTCACAGGATTTCTCCACTTCACTGTATATTCTCAGGGTTTCTGGATTTTTTGTGTCCATTGGGATAAGTCTTAGTCTGTATTTCTCCTTCAAAGCTGTACCTCGTCTATGTTAATGCTGCATGAATGATGCAGGTATTGTACAATGTATAATTCCGGCGCAGATATACGTCATTTATAAATTAACAGTCCCATTCAGGATATTCAAATAAAATCCCAATGATGGACTCAAAAAAATATTTATGATAATTACTGATACCTGCTTTTCATAAATTGTACAGCGGGTGAGTATGTTAATTTTCAGAAGTCCCTTTATAGTAATTGACATGACGGGTCGGTTTTCCATTTTAAAAGGGATAAAAATCGTCACAGGAATAATACTATGAAAAACATATATGTAATTGGCCATAGAAACCCCGATACCGATTCCATTGTTTCGGCAATTGCCTATGCTGAACTCAAAAAAGCCCTGGGCTATGATAATGTTGTGCCGGCCAGATCCGGCAAGGTTAATCCCCAGACAGAGTATGTTCTGGGCAGGTTCGGGATTCAGCATCCGGAATTCATAAGCGACCTCATCCCCAAGGTGAAGCACCACATGACAGTGGAGCCTGTAACTCTTCCGCGTAATACCCCCCTCTGGCATGCAATGCAGATTCTGAACCGCAACCAGTTCCGGATGCTTCCTGTTGTGGATGATGAGGGCAGATACATCTCCTGCCTCCATGATAACACATTTGTTGAAAACATGATGGAGAGGATTGATCCAAGGAGAAACAGCATTATCTCCACTTCCCTTGGCCATCTCATTGAAACACTGAACGGCCAGGCAATTGTGGAGTATAATAGAAATGAAATCTTCAAGGTACAGGTACTTGTTGCCGCATCTGATGTTTCCACCCTGCGTGAGTTTGTCGATATAATGCCTGCGGAAAATTCCATTGTATTTACCGGAGACCGTGAGGACATTCAGGCATACTGCATTGAAAAAGGGGTCAAGGCCCTTATTCTCACAGGTGGCAAGACCATTTCAAGGGAGCTGAAAGACCTTGCCAAGGAAAAAAAAGTTTCTGTTATATCAACGCCATATCAGACGTCCAGCGCATCATGGCTTTCCCTTTACTCGGTTCCCGTTGAGTTTGTGGGAGACAAAAAGCTGGAACCTGTAAATTCCGAGGATTATGTAAAGAGTGTCAGGGACCATATTGCCGATTCCCCCTCAAGGGCGCTTCCCGTTGTGGATGATTCCATGAAGGTAACGGGTGTATTCTCACAGGTAGACCTCATGAAGAAACCTGATGTTGGTGTAATCCTTGTTGACCACAATGAACTGTCACAGGCAGTAGACGGTGTGAAGGATGTGCAGATTCTCGAGATAATAGACCACCACAGGCTGGGCAATCCCCCAACATCATACCCCATAACTTTTATCAACAGGCCGGTCGGTTCAACATCGACCATTATCGCAAACCTCTACAGGGACAGTATGGTTCCTGTGAGGAAGGAGATAGCTTCACTTTTACTTGCGGGAATTCTCTCTGACACACTGGTTCTCAGGTCTGCAACAACAACACCACTTGACAGGGACACTGCAGATTACCTTTCCAAAATAACCGATCTGGATATAGATGAATACGGCAGGGAGATCGCCGCAGCAGCGTCAGTCATCAGCAGCAAGCCCGTTGATGAAATAGTGAACATGGACATGAAATCCTATGATGAACTATCATTCTCCTTCACAGTAAGCCAGGTTGAGGTCAATACGACAAACGAGATAATGGAAAGATCAGTAGAAATTTCACAGTACCTTGATAACCTCAGGGAGTCAAAGGGGCTGCTCTTCTCGTCACTCCTTGTCACAGACCTGAACAGCTTCAACAGCTATTTCTTTGTGAGCGGCAGTGAGGACTTTGTTAAAAAGATAAACTATCCAAAACACGGGGACGGAATATTCCTTCTGAAGGATGTCCTTTCAAGGAAGAAGCAGCTCATGCCATATCTTTCAGATATTCTGAAGAAACTGTAGATTTCTTTTTGTTGCATTATTATCTGCAGTATCTATAATCCGGTAAATTACAGAAACCGGAGGGGTTATGAAGAGACTCGAAGGAAGGACAGTTTTTATAAGCGGGGCAAGCGGCGGGATCGGGAGGGCATGTGCCGAATATTTTGCCCAGGCCGGATCAAGGGTCGTAATAGGCTCAAGGAGCCTTGGAAAGCTCCAGGATGTGGCGCGGGAGATTTCTGAAAAGACAGGCAGCCCCGTACACGCTGTTGAACTTGATGTGACAGACAGGGAAAATGTGAAAAGGGCTGTTGAATCTCTTCCGGCTGAGTTTTCATTCATTGATATACTGATAAATAACGCGGGGCTTGCCCTGGGGCTCGAAAAGGTTCAGGACGGCCATATCGATGACTGGGACACAATGATTGACACAAATGTAAAGGGCCTGCTCTACCTTACAAGAATGATTGTTCCGGGAATGATAGAGAGAGGATACGGCCACGTTATAAATATAGGCTCCACAGCTGCCATTCACGCTTACCCTAACGGTGCTGTGTACTGCGCAACAAAGGCTGCTGTAAAGTTCATAAGCGACGGCCTCAGAATGGATGTTGTTGACAAGCCAGTGAGGGTCACAAATATCCAGCCCGGAATGACGGAAACGAATTTCAGTACAGTAAGGTTCAAGGGTGATGAGGGAAAGGCGTCAAAGGTATATGACGGTTTAAAGCCTCTGTCTCCGGATGATATTGCAGATATTGTTCTATATACCGCTTCAGTACCTGAACATGTGCAGATACATGAGGTAACTGTTACACCAACATGTCAGGCAACTGGCAGGGTCATACACAGGGAAGGGTAGTTCAGGATTAGAAATAGAGGCCTCCGGTTATGGATAAGAGAATGGTGTGAACTGAAGTTTTTTCACCGATCTCCCCTCCGTATACCGGGAGCCTGTTGTCGAGTTTAAGACCTGTGTATATGTATGAAATGCCGATGCTGAAATGCCCTGTGGAAACTGCAGTACCCAGAATAATCTGTTCTCCTCTCACCTTTGTTACATACTCACTTTCATCGAATGTTGTTCCGTAATCCCTTTTTGATGGAAAGGCGGTGAGTACTCCGTCGAAAATTTTTCCGTAAAGGAAATAGAGCTCAATGCATATATTTGTGCTGCTGTCGGGAAAATACTTCAGAACAGGCCCTGCGGTGAGGGCCTTATACCTGAGAAGCATCCCACCGTATGACACGACCTCGTGCTTGTCCTGGTCGAGTTCGTAGTCGTCGTCATAATCATCCTCGTCTTCAAAAAAAGCCTTGAGAAGCTCCTCCAGAAAACTGTTATTTCCCACGGATGTATCCTGGTTTATGTAATTTGCAGTTATGCCCAGTCTTAAGCCCAGAACAACCGGTGACCCTGCAGATGTTTTTCTGTGAAATGGAGTCACATCGGCAAATGCGCCAAGGAGCCAGTATGTGTGGTTGGGTCTTGAAGCTTCAGTGTCTCCGTCATCCCATTCATAGTTAAGGACAAAGCTGTCAAATTCCTTGTCTATGATTTCACCCCATGCAGTTCCTACTCCGCCCATTAGCTGAAAACTGAAAATTGAGTTTGCATAAAAGCGTTCTGGGGTGTATCCGTAGTCTTCGCAGTAAGAGAGTTTTCCTGTTAAGGTGATGAAAATAACGCATGCAATGCAGATCAGATATTTAACCATGTCCATTCTCCTTCCGACTGTTGAATTTTGCCCTGTAATACGGTTTACTGAAACTGCATGAACACAGCTTCTCCTGACTTTATGACCGAATGAATCATTTTCAGGTTTTCCATTTTTACAAGGGGGTTCTCTTTAACTATGAGAATATCCGCGACTTTACCCTTTTCAAGTGATCCCCTGCTTTTGAGTTCGAGAACCTCCGCAGGGTTCAGGGTCATCATCTTTATTACATCAAGGCAGCTCAGTCCGGTCACTCTATGTATGAGTGCGGCATGGTTCACCAGTTCATCGGGACCGTTGCCCTTTGTTCCCGCGTCTGTGCCCAGTATTGTTGTCATGCCCGATTGTATGTTCCTTACTGTGGCTTCAATTCTGTCTTTCTGGAGCTTCCTCAGTTTTTCGATATCCTCTTTTTTTGTATACAGGGTTTCGGGATCTTTTGAGTAAATGCTTGGAAGGGCCGTGCAGTATGCGGTTCCGTTCTGGGCCATGAGATTGAGTATGTTTCCATCAATATCAATTCCGTCACCCTTTCTCCAGCTTCCGTGCTCGATTATGTGTACACCAGTTTCAAAGGCCTTTCTCATCCCTTCGGAAGTATGGATGTGGGCTGAGACTTTTTTGTTATGGGCATTGGCAAAATTTACAAGTGCCGAGATCTCCTCACTGCCGTACTGGTCAATGAGGGGGTTACTGCCCGGGGTCATATTCCCTCCGGAAATAATGACCTTGAAGAAATTCACATTCTCACTGAAGAGTTCTTCTGCCGCGGCAAAAACCTCTTCTGCGGTATTTGCTTCGATTCCCGCAAAGTATACATGGCCGCCCCGTGTTGTAATTGCCCTGCCTGATGTGAGTACATTGGGTCCTGTGACCCTGCCTGTCAATATGTCGTTTCTGAGCCTCAGACATGTATCCCCTTTTGAACCGCAGTCCCTTACTGTTGTTATTCCGTTCTGAAGTGCAATCCTGGCATTTTTCAGGCTCATGTCATAGAGAGTTTCATCGTCTGAACTGAGCATCTCATCAAGGGGGGAATCGCTTCCGGAAAAATTCAGGTGCAGGTGGCTGTCAATGAGTCCGGGGAGAACAAATTTTCCCATGGCATCGATTGTTTCGATGTTTTCATCAGGTACATCATCTGTTTCATTAAGAGGTGAAATGGACTCAATAATTCCGTCTTTAATTTTTATCAGTGATGGGGGAGATATGAGCCCGTTCCTTATGTTAATGAGTCCGTCTGTTTTAATGCGAAGTTTCATTCAATCTCCTCCATGAGAAATAATTCCTTAACTTTAATAATGAAGTTTTTTGGGAGTTAGGCGTTTTTTTAATCGACTTTACCATTTTACAATAATATAAATTCGGAAGCTATAAATCAAGGAGAATTACATGTCTGAGATGCAGGAGCCAGTGGAAGCAGAGGTACCGGGAGGCGGAAACACAGAGGAAAAAAATCCGTTTCGATTCAACGGAAGCGCAATGGAGTTTTTCAGAATATGGATAGTCAATGTGGGGCTCAGCATCATGACTCTGGGTATCTATTCAGCATGGGCAAAGGTTAGAACAAGGAAGTATTTTTACGGTAACACGGTTCTTGAGGGGACTTCTTTTTTTTATGATGCAAATCCTGTTGCCATTCTGAAGGGACGGATCATCGCCTTTCTTCTGATTACCCTGTATTCCATTATAATGAAATTTCTGCCCACATTCAGTCTGCCAATGATGATGGCGGTACCGGTGCTGCTCATGGTTGTCTATGCTGTATTTTTACCATGGCTTGTCATGAAGAGCCTCAGGTTTAATATGAGAAGCACCTCCTACAGAAACATCCGGTTCGGGTTTGACGGGACATGGCTGGACATATTCATATACTGGGTCGTTATGTCTGCAGCCGGCCTTTTTACATTCGGCCTCATACTGCCCTTTTCGCAGTATCTTCAGAAGAAGTACCTGATCGAAAAGACCAGATTCGGTAAAACCAGTTTTTCAACTGACGCAACGGCCGGTTATTTTTATGTCTGCCACATAATCGCAATTGTTGTGGCTTTTTTCATTATGCTTTTTCTCCTGCTCATAACCGGAATATTCACTCCGCTTCTTGCGGGGCTGCATTTAAGTCCCCAGACTCTTATACTCATTTATTATCCTCTGTTTATTTTTCTTTCTTTGATAATTTATCTTTTTATAAAGGTTTCAATTTTCAATTACATGATAGGCCATACAACTCTTGGTGAAAAGAAGTTCTACAGCAGTCAGAAGACAATGGATGTGGTCAAAATTTATTTTTCAAATATATTTCTTGTTCTGCTTTCCGCAGGTCTGCTTATACCATGGGCCATGATCAGAATTTACAGGTACAGGGTTGAGCATCTGTCTGTGAGCAAGTCAGGGTCTCTTGATCTTTTCGAAGCCGGTGAAGATGAAAAAATAAGTGCATTGGGGGAGGAGATCGGTGACTTTTTCGAAATCGACATTTCACTGTAATATTGAAGGAAATATCTATGACAGTGTGGTGTCAGGAAAAAAAGGCGGGACATTGACTGTTCATGAAACAGGGGAGGTCATCCTCTGCGGCGAAGACGGGAGCCGGAGTGTTTGCAGTTCAGGAGATCTAAGGATTGAGCCCAGGCTTGGGAATACTCCCCGCAGAATTGTCTTTCCGGAAAATATCGTCTTTGAAACAGAAGATAATGATTCCGTTGACAGCCTCTATATTCTTACCGGAGGAGGGCGCTTTTCATCCTTTATACACATTATGGAATCCAGGTGGAGATACTTTGCAGCAGCTCTTGCAGTTATAGTCATATCTGTTTTCTGCACCATGAAGTTTGCCGTGCCGGTTATGGCAAAAACCGTTGCCTTTGCAATTCCTCCGAAGTATCTGAAGGCCATAAGTGTAAAAGTTGAAACTTCACTCGACTCAGGTTTTCTTGAAAAATCCGGACTAAAAAAGTCAAAAATTTCAAGGGTTCAGAATAATTTCAGGTTTGTCACTGATACGGTAAAGAAATCCGGAAATTTTGACTTCAGGCTCATTGTTCGTAAGGGGGGTATTGTGGGGGCAAATGCCTTTGCACTGCCTGACGGAGCGGTTGTAATAACAGATGAACTTATAGGGCTTTCGGGAAATGAAAAAGAAATCATTGCTGTGCTGGCCCATGAAACAGGCCATGTTATTAACAGGCATGGACTGAGAATGCTTCTGCAGGATTCCGTTGTTTCCCTTTTGGTGATGTTTGTTACAGGAGACGTGCTGTCCTATGCATCGGTGGCTGCCGCTTTCCCGGCTCTTCTCATAAACAGGGGGTATTCAAGGGATTTTGAAAGGGAAGCTGACATGTATGCTCTGAATTTTCTGAAGATGAAAGGGATAGATCAGGTGAATTTTTCCAATATACTTTCAAGGCTTCAGAAGGAGCATGGTGCTTCTGGCGGAGGAAACAGTCTTCTTTCCACTCATCCTTCAACAAAGGAACGTATAAAGAATTTTATGAAGTATAGTAAAGAGGGTGCAGATAATCTGTAATCCTTCCATGTAAAAACAACGGAGGATTACAGAGATTTCCAGCGGCTTTTCTTTCTCTGCTAGCTTTTACGGGAAAAGATAAAGCTCAGCGGTGCATGTAGCAGTGAAAGAAATGATGTGTATGCAAAGCCTATAAAGAAAAGCATTGTAAGCGGCAGAGAAATGAACAGGTCCTTTGACACAATGAAAAACAGCGCATAGGCCATGTATACAGCAAGACAGAATTCAACAATTGAAACCCAGTCTATCTTTTTCAGCCTGTATGAATTGTTTACTACCTTTTTTGTGTGAATTTTTACATTATGTTTTTCATTCATTGAAACATTGTATTTCGGTGTTCTGTTGAACGGGCTCTGTTTTTTGAAAAGGGCTTCTATTACTGCCTTTGTGTTGTTTATGCTCAGGCCTATTCCGATTGCAACAACAAATGGAAGATATTTGAATATACTGCCTGTTGACCGGTTCTGGACACTGAGTGTTTCCTTCAGTACAATGACTTCTGTGTAGAAATAGAAAAGAAAAACCGACAGTGTGGCAAATATAAAGACGGGCAGATCCAGGAAGGCTATATTCTGCCAGCCGTTTTTGTATCTTACAATAATTGAAAGCGGCATGAGAACTGTAAGAAGAACCATTAGGGGATATGCGAAGTTTGCCCCGATATGGAAAAACGCCTCTGATTTAATCTTGAAGGGCAGGTCGGATTTCAGGATTTTTCCCGCAAGTTTCATGCATGTCTGAATGGAACCTTTTGCCCATCTGAACTGCTGGGACTTGAATGCCGACATTTCTACCGGCAGTTCTGCAGGTACGCAAAGTTCGGGAAGATATATGAAATTCCAGCCCTTCAGCTGAGCCCTGTAGCTTAGATCAAGGTCCTCGGTGAGCGTATCATGCTGCCATCCGCCTGCATCTGTTATGGTCGCCTTTCTCCATATCCCGGCAGTGCCGTTGAAGTTGAAAAAACGTCCCGATCTGTTTCTGGCTGTGTGTTCGATCATGAAATGCCCATCCAGAAGAATGCTCTGACATTCAGTGAGCAGAGAATATCCCCTGTTTACATGATCCCACCTTGCCTGAACCATTCCTATTTTATTATCTGTAAAATAGTGTACAGTTTTATTTATAAAATCTTTTGGAGGGAGAAAGTCTGCATCGAATACAGCGATAAATTCGCTGTCTGTCATTGCAAGTCCCTTTTCAAGAGCACCAGCCTTGAATCCGCTTCTGTCAGTTCTGTGTATATACTTTATGTTGAAGCCCTGGTTTTCCTTTTCGAGGCATTTGTTTCTGGCAATTTCTACTGTTTCATCGGTTGAGTCGTCGAGGACCTGTATTTCGAGGAGTTCTCTGGGGTAATCCAGTTCAGTTACACTGTCAATTAGGCGCTCAACAACATATTTTTCGTTAAAAACCGGAAGCTGAACAGTTACTTTGGGAAGCTTTTTGAATGTTGATTCCGGATTGATTTTCTTTTTTCTGTATTTTTTAAAAAGATATATCGTATGATATCTGTTAATGCCGTATACAGAGAGTATCAGCAGAATAACAAGATACACCACAATAAATAGGGTTTCCATGTTTACATACCATCCTGTGTTGCATATCTAAATGCCTGTTCCGGATAAATATAACAGGATTCATTTAAACTCATAAAAAGAATACAAAATATTTATAGCACTAAATATGTCAATTTTTTTGTGGTTAAATGTCAATGCTTTTTTAAAATAGTGCAATAATGGATAATGCTTGAAAAGTTGAAGGAGAAGGTTCTGTGAATCATCTGGAAAGAAGTATTTTTAGTCCGATTCCCACGAGGAGTATGCCCCCTGCAATTTCCATTTTCTGGCCAATATGCTCCTTCAGTTTATATCCCATTATTACACCGTAGATACATATAAAGGAAGTAATTATGCCGATTAAAAATGACGGGAGAATGATTCCTTCGTCGATGAGCGAGAAACTCACGCCCACTGCAAGTGCATCGATACTCGTTGCCACAGAAAGTACCATAAGTCTTTTGAAATTCATAACGTTTTCACAATGGGGCGGATCATTGCTCTCTCTGATGCCTTCAGATGCCATTTTCAGGCCGATATATGAAAGGAGGCCGAATGCAATCCAGTTAGCATAGGTCTGAACCTCTTCGGAAAAAAGATTCCCGCCAAGCCATCCGGCAATGGGCATGATGGCCTGAAAAATGCCGAAAGACAATGCAACAGTAAGAATGTTTTTCCATGGCATCTTTTCAGATGAACAGCCGTATGATATTGATACGGCAAATGCATCCATTGCCAGGGCAACTGCAATGATGAGAATTTCAAATATGGACATTTTTTTCCAGATATACCTTTTCAGAATCTGGTATAACTGTTTCCGGCTTTATGTCTTTTCCGTCAACTGAAAAGAGAGGTGATATTTCAATTATTTCTGTTCTCTCCGGAATTTTGACACCGGACCTGGTCAGCCAATGCCGGCAGAGACTGGAAATAAGTTCCTTTGCAGTTGCAGGAGAGTCCTTTCCCTCTGCATTTTTTACCGGGGCAAATTCCTCTTCCCTCACTGTTTCATAAATCATGTCTTTTTTGCAGATTGGGAGAGCATCAAAGATGAATTTTTCGTATTTTATCCCTTCAATCTCCTGAGGTTTTGCATCGATACAGGCTTCTATTTTTTTTATGGCCCTGTGATAGGGTAGGCCCGGATCTCCGACATCTGTTATTCTGTTTATGAAATCTGTGTTGAAAAGATGTATGGCCGTATTACCTGCGGAATAGAGCAGCCTTCCGTCCTGGTCAGTTGCGTTTAGTTTTTCATCGGGCATGTCTGAGTATTCAACAATTCCGGTTTTGCCGGTTTCGGTTTTGATAAAGACACCAGTTTTTTCTTCGGCATAGGCCTTTGGTATCGCCTTGCTGGAGATCTCCGCCGATTCCATTATGTGGAAACCGGTAAAGACGGGATCGAGTATTTTTACAAGCGGGTTGTCCACCTGGAAATAGGATACTGTTTCAATGCCGAGTTTATTTAAACTTTCAAGGGCTCCTGAGGATTTCAGGGCCGAGAGGCTGCCTCCGTGTCCGTCAGGGTTCATGAAAATTGAGGATTTTGATTCCATGATCAGTTTCCCGTTCAGGTCAAGAGAGGGTATCATGTTTTGTGGAAATATGAAGACAAGTTCACTGTCCAGGCCGAAGAAACTGTTTTTTTTAAAGAATTCAACAGTCTCATCGTGGTTTGCCACGGATGTCATCACCAGAAATGGTATTTTTACGCCGTATTTTATTTCGTATGCCCTGATCTTTTCTCCATGAAAGTGAAAAAGACTTTTGCCGCTCACAGGGCCTATTGGAAATATTCCTTTTGGACCTTCATATCCAAGTCTGGATCCCTGCCCTCCCGCAACAAGGAAAGCGGCCATCTTTCCTGAACTGATATGTTCTTCTCCGGTTCTGTATGCTTCGTCTATTTTTTCAGGGCAGAATTTTTCTGGACGAACAGTCGGGGCCGGCGTATAATTTGTTATATGACTTCTGTCCTCTTCGCTAAAGAGCCTGTTCATGAGATTAAAATCAACAGAATTCAGTTGTTTCATGAGTGATTTTTTCTCTTCTTCATTGAGCATGTCCCAGTATCTGAAAACATGGGACTGCCCCTGATCATAGACCTTTCTTATGAGTTCTTCATGTCCGTTGTAGTTAATCATCTGTACCCTGTAGTAATGAGTGTATTATATATATACAACAATCCGCTAACGTTTGCAACTTTTTATGTTAATTATATTAATTTATTGTTAAACTAATTTTTTGTCTTTTCTCCGGCAGGAGAGAGTTAATCATTTTTTTATGTTCATATCAAATAATTGACTAAATTCATGCTGTTTTGTAATCTGTTACAGTTTTCAGGAGGCTCCAGATGCAGAAAAACATTGAAAAGATAAATACTCTCCTTGAGTCATTTCCCTATATCAGGGAATTTATAGGGAAGACTGTTGTAATCAAATATGGCGGTAATGCCATGATAGACGAGAATTTAAAGAGGTCCTTTGCCAAGGATGTGGCAATGCTCAAACTTGTGGGAATAAACCCGGTTGTTGTTCATGGCGGCGGCCCCCAGATAGGAAAGCTCCTTGAACAGGTGGGGAAGAAGACAGAGTTTGTGGACGGGCTCCGTGTAACCGACAGTGAAACGATGGATATTGTGGAGATGGTTCTGGTGGGCAAGGTAAACAAGGAGATTGTCAACAACATCCATATAGCCGGAGGGAATTCAGTGGGAATATCCGGGAAGGACGGAGGGCTCATTGTTGCGGACAAGAAATATCACGGAAAAAACAATGAGAAAATTGACATAGGCCAGGTCGGGGCTGTGAAAAAAGTGAATCCGGGAATTATCAGAATTCTGGAGAGAGACAGGTATATTCCTGTGATTGCCCCCATCGGAGCAGGAGAGGACGGCCAGACCTATAATATAAATGCGGATACGGCTGCCGGGAAAATAGCTGAAGCCCTTGGAGCTGAAAAGCTTATCCTTCTTACAGATATTTCCGGTGTAATGATTGAAGGGAAGCTTGCATCTACAATGACAACTGAAGAAGTGGCAAAGAATATTGAATCCGGGGAGATAAACGGCGGAATGATTCCCAAGGTGAACTGCTGTGTTGAGGCTGTTGCATCGGGTGTGCAGAAGGCTCACATAATTGACGGACGACTGGAGCACGCGGTTCTTCTTGAAATATTTACAGATTCAGGCATAGGCACAGAGATTGTACTCTGATCCGGGTGTGTATTTTGAACTTCCCTTATTCAGAATTTTTTTGAATTGCAAATATTTTTGTTTGACAAGAAAGATCAGTTTTATAGGTTAGTTCACGGAAAGTTGTCCGAGTGGTCGATGGAGGCGGTCTTGAAAACCGTTGGGTTAATAGCCCCGGGGGTTCGAATCCCTCACTTTCCGAATATTTTTTTATTTTGAGTAGGGAGAGGTGCCCGAGAGGCCGAAGGGGATTGCCTGCTAAGCAATTGTACCTATATACTGGTACCGAGGGTTCGAATCCCTCCCTCTCCGAATAAAAGGATGACATGACCCGACAAGAACTCCTTGCAAAATTTCCATATTTAACCTATTTCCCTTTTATTGGCTGGTTCTTTCCCGCTATTCTTAAAAAAGATGACGAATTCCTGATTTTTCATTCAAAGCAGGCGTTTTTGATGGCTGCATATACTGCGGTTGTCTGTTCATGCCTTTTCTTGATTTCAGGTATTATCAATTCCCCGGTTGTGAAATTGGGGGTTATCTCCATTATTTATTTTCATTATGCAGTATATTGTATATTCTGTATTCTGGGAACTCTGAGTATTAAAAAGGGAGAGAAAAAGAATCTTCCAATAGTATCAAAATATACAAACAGATTTCAGCTATAAAATGCGTCTGTAGCTCAGCTGGATAGAGCGCCGGACTACGAATCCGTAGGTCGGGGGTTCGAATCCCTCCAGACGCGCATATATTTCTAAAAACCCCTGATTTTTCAGGGGTTTTTTATGCGAACAATTAACTGAAATTTTATATCTTCTTTAACTTAGTCCAATAGTAACCGTTTATCTGAAGTGATTATAAAAATATCAGGAGGCCGGATAAATGAGAATTATTGTATTTCTGTCATTGAGCCTTGTTTTACTCTACGGTTTAGGCGCAATAAACCTCAACAGGCAGGGGGCTTTTCCGGGGCCTGCAGAAAAGTGGTCTGGTGAAGATTTTGACGGAAAACCGGGCATGATTAAAAACACCAGCACTTATTCGATAATAACAGAGAGATCTGTTCTGCCGAAAGAAGGTGATGGGGCACTTTGCGGGCTAATAGGAAAATCATATTAATGATAAAAAATTATAATGTCCGGTGCAGGAGCCTTACTTCTGGCCGCTGTATTTATTAATACGTTTTAAAAGATAATTTTTATCATAGGGTTTTGTTATAATCTCATCAGCTCCGGATTTGAGTATTCGGGTCTTGTCGTCTTTATGTGCATGGGCGGTAACTGCAATTATAGGAATAGTTCCGGATTCTTTGTTTTTACGGATATTAAGGATTGCGTCAAGGCCGTTCATTTTCGGCAGTCCAATATCCATGAGTATTAGGTCAGGATTCTTTTCCAGAGCTATTTTGACTGCATCAATTCCATTTGAGGCTTCCAATACATCATATCCATGTTTCTGAAGAATGTTTCTAATGAAGAGGAGGCTTATGCGGTCATCTTCAGCAACAAGAATTGTTTTTATTTTTTTTCTGAAGTTTTTGTTTCTGTTTTCATCAATAATGTGTTCAGATATGTCTGCTGAAGATTTTATTCCCGGAGGTATCTTTACTGTGAATGTGGTTCCCTTTCTCTGATTTGATGTTACTTCAATTGTTCCGGCCATGAGTTCAGTGATATTTTTTACAATGGCAAGGCCTGCTCCGATACCCTGGACTTTTTTAGTGTAGGGGTTTTCCAGTTGATGAAAGGGTTTAAATATTTCTTCGATTTTTTCCGGAGCGATTCCAATTCCTTCGTCTGAAACGGTAATTTCCAGAAGTTTTCCGCCTCTGACTTTAAGAAGAACCCTCCCATTATCTGAAAATTTTATTGCATTTGAAATAAGATTCATCACGATCTGGGAAATCCTTGCTTTGTCTCCAATCCACGAAAGTTCATTCTCCTCATGTTCAAAAACAAGGTCTATTCCGTTTTTTGAGGCTTTGTCGGAGAAAAGGCTTCCCAGCATCTCAAACTGTCTTATTACGTCAAATTCTGTATAGTGGAGTTTCAGCTTATGGGTATCTATTCTTGAGAGATCGAGAAGATCCCTTATTATTGTGAAGAGATTATTTGCCGCGTTTTCAGCCATTTCAAGATAGTTCAACTGTTCCTGGCCCAGACTGGTTTCTTTTAGGAGGTTGTGCATGCCCATTATGCCGTTTAAGGGTGTTCTAAGTTCATGGCTTACATTGGCAAGAAAGGCACCTTTCAGTCTGTCGCTCTCTTCGGCCTTCTCCTTCTCCTTTATGAGTCTTTCTTCATATTCTTTACGTTCTGTAATGTCATGGATCAGGCACAAATAGAGTTTCCTGCCTCTGAACGTTACAAGATTGCCGAAAATTTGTGCGTAGAATTTTTTACCTCCCTTCCCTCTGCAGATGATGCTGCCCTTGAATTCCCTGCCCTTGCCTACAGATTGTTTAAAATCCGAACATATTGAGTGTGATTTAGGAGAAACAAGGTCGAATAGAGTCATTTTTGTTATTTCGTTTTCCGGGTAGCCGTATAGCCTGCAGGCTGTGGGATTTACGAATTCAATGCGGTTATCATCTGAAAAAATGATAATCCCGTCAAGATTTGCATTGAATATGGTTTTATAGAGACTCTCACTGCTGGCAAGTTCCTCCTGTGTGCTGATTGTTTCAGTAATGTCATGTATAATTGTATAGAGCAGATGTTTATCTCCGAAGGTCACATATCCGGAATATACCTGAACATCCCTTATCTCTCCGCTAGCGAGCCTGTGTTTAAACTGAAAAAATTTTCTTTTGTATTTCACGGCATCCTTCATTTTTAGTCTGACTTCTTCTTCCGGAAGCGTATTTATCTGTGAAATATTCATGGATTTAAGCTGCTCCATGCTGTAACCGTAAAATTTGACGGCGGCCTCATTTGTATCCAGAATACTACCAGTGTCCGGATCAAGAAGAAACATTACAGAACCGCTTTCATAAAAAAGAGAACTGTATCTCTGGTCGCTTTTTTTAAGTTCCTCGTATGCTTCTATCCTTTTGGTAATGTCCCTGTTGCTGCTTCTGTATCCTATATGCTTACTGTTGTTGAATATCTTTTTGCATCTGTGCTCTATCCATTTTTTGTTTCCGTCTTTGGCGGTTATACAGAAGTTTATGGGATTTTTAAGGAAGTCATTTTCATAGAGTGCTTCCGAATTGAATATATGGTCATCCCACAGGGGCCTGTAGTTTTCACAGATAATATTCCGGAGGAGATCGGGATTATCAAAGAACTCATCGGGAGAGTATCCTGTAATATCTTCACATGCAGGTGAACAGTATTTGAGATTATGATTTTCGTCATACCAGAGTTCCCAGTTGAATGTATGATCCGCAATCGTCTTGTAATTCATCTGGCTTTCTGTAAGCTCTCTTTTGGTTTTTTCTATGAGATGTCTGAATACAATTAAGAGCAGGATTGAAGCATTGAGAACGACTATCATTATTATTATGGTAGCTGAAAGCCACAAGGGCCTTTCCTGATGTTCATGCTTATCTGTCCATTCTTCGAGTATCTGGTAATAGTAGCTCTCAGGGTTTTCCTTGATTTTTCTGAGTTCCGTGTCAATCAGTTTCAGTACAGGTATAAGTTTGGCAGAATCTTTTTTGCATGCAACATACTTTGCTGAAGGGGAGAAAATAATATTCGACGGTTTGACATGTTTATTATTTACAGGGTATCTGTTAAAAAAAACACCTGCATCAATTTTACCTGAACCGATTGCATAAATAATGTCTTCATAGCTGTCAAAAAACACAGCTGAATATGGTATGCTGAAGGATTTCATCATTTCAGTAAAGTTTTTGCCATTCAGATCCTTTCTCTGTATTCCGATACGCTTATTTTTAAGATCCAGAATATTCTCTATTGAACTTCTCCGGTTTATGTTTATACGGGACCATGTGGTAGTGAAGGAGATATCGTTGAAGTCAAAATGCTTTTCTCTTTCAGTGTCTCTGTTGAACGGCATGATAAGATCAGAATATTCCTTAAGAACCGAGTTATAGGCATCATTGATAGATGTGAAGTAATTAAAATGCAGTTCATATTTTTCATCCAGTATTCTTTTCAGAATGTCCGGGAATATTCCTTTAATATCACCTTCATGGGTTTTGAAGGAGAGGGGCTTTGCTTCAAAAACAGCTATCGTGATTTTATTTTTTTCTTCAGAGAATGCCGATACAGCAGTCAGCAATACAGCCAATAATATAAGAAATATTTTTTTTGAAAATTTCATTTGGACTTTACCATGAATTAAATTACTTTAGGAAAATAAGAAAAATATCCGGAAAAGGAAAATAATTCTCAGAATATAATCAGATAATTAATATGGAAGAATGATGGAAGGCGATTTAAAAAGCTGTTTTGGGACGGACAGGATCCGGGAAAACCTTTTCTGCTGTTTTGAGAGATGTATTTCAGGCTTAAAAAAATTATAGACAAATATTATATTTTGTATGTAGTGTAAATTATGGAAATCAAGTATAGAAAAACAGAAACAGATTTATTCGTTTATCCAGATGCACCCATGGATATCGGTTTTGCACCTGTTGCGGAAAAATTTATCAGCGATCTGGTGAAGGAAAATCCGGACCTCAATCTGGTAATAGACATGAAAGATGTGGGTTATGTAAACAGTTCAGGTCTTGGAGTGCTTATCTTTCTCTCCAAATTGCTTAAGTCAAACAACAGGGAGCTGAGGGTTGCAAACATGAATCGTACAGTCCAGAAGGTTATAGATATACTCGATGCCAATGACATACTGAATACATATTCCTATGATGATGATCTGAAAAGCGGGGAATAACCTTTTCAGGATTATTTGTATTGATAAAAAACCGACATTCTGTATTTTTGTGAAAATGAAAAGAATATTAATGATCGGCATTAATGCACGGTACAGCCACTCAAATCTGGCACTACATTACCTTCGGCAATATATAGACTCTCCAGAATACCATATTGATATAAAAGAATATTCAATAAAAGAGAATTTATCAAAAATTCTTTGTGATATAAAAGGGTCCTGCGCTGATGTACTGGTTCTGTCGGTTTACATCTGGAATTCCATAATTGTTAAGCAGCTTCTGAAAGACCTTTCAGATAGTTTAGCAGATACCCCACGTGTTATTCTTGGCGGGCCTGAGGTAAGTTATACGCCGCAGGCATGGATAGATAATTTTTCTGCAATTGATTATATTATTGCCGGGCCGGGAGAGGAATCACTAAAAAGAATTCTTGACTCCATGGATTCGGCTTCCATGGATAAAATAGTCCGGTATCCCAATCCTCCATTTGATGAGATTCCGTTCCCATACATTGATAATGATTTTGAAAAATTCAGTCATAGAATCGTGTATTATGAGAGCTCAAGGGGCTGTGCCTTTAACTGCTCCTACTGTCTTTCTTCAAGAAGGGATCAGAAAACGGAGTTCAAATCATCGGAAAAGGTGTTTCATGAACTTGACCAGATATGCAGACATAATATCAGAACATTAAAATTTGTGGACCGCACATTTAACTGCCCTCGTGGGAGAGCACTTCAGATCTGGAAATATATAGCTGAAAAATATTCAGGAAGAGGGATTGTTTTTCATTTTGAAGTACATCCGGAACTGCTGGATGAAGAAGATATTGAGTATCTTTCAAGTGTGCAGGACGGGCTTTTTCAGTTTGAAATCGGGATACAGTCCATGAATCTTCGGACTCTTAAGGAAATAAACCGGCTCTTTAATCTGGAGAAGGTTATCACAAATGCACTGAGAGTCTGCCTAATCGGCAGCATACACTGTCACGTTGATATAATAGCCGGGCTTCCCTTTGAGGATCTGGAGAGTTATATATATTCTTTTAACATGGTTCACGGGCTGGGGGCTGATCATTTTCAGCCCGGAATACTTAAAATTCTTCCGGGGACTGAAATGTACGACAGGGCATCGGAATACGGCATGGAATGGTCTACTGAGCCTCCATATGAAGTTATGTGCAATAAATGGATCGGCATGGAAGATTTCGCAATGGTCAAAGGAGTTTCGAAAATTACTGAACTCATCTTTAATTCTGGAAAATTTTCAACAGCCCTGAATTTTATGCTGGAGAAAGCTGGAAGTCCCTGGGAACTGTATAAAACTCTCTGGCTTGATTATTTCAGGAAGGCCGACTTTATCAGGGATTTTGATTCTGTAGGCATGCTTCTTATGAAATATATGGAGGATAGGGTTGAAAGACGGGATTTTGAGTATTTCATCGATCTTCTTGCCATGGACTGGGTGAGGATCTCAAAAAAATGCCACTTCCCTGAAGCATTAAAGAAACATATAAGAGAGAACGCAAGAAAAACCGGATACCGTTATTTTATTGAGAAATCAAGCAACAACATGATTGAAGCTGACGGCATTTTTTTTACTTCAACAATGCTTAAAAAAAGTATTTTTTATATACCGCTTTCAGACAGATTCAGGAATGAGCAGGGTGTTGAGTACGGTGTTGTATTTCTTACTTCAGGGGAAAAGCTGCTTTTCCCTGAGGAAGTTCATTGAAAAGAATTGATTTTAACGGTACTAATGATTATTTTTTATAAACATCTATGACTCAAAGAGTGAGTGTATGAATGAAATAGTGCTGATGCTTTCTGTTATGGTTTTTTTTATTTCAGTAGTGTTTATTGTAAGGACAAGATACTGCAGGCAAAAGTACGGACTTATATTTGATTCGTCCAAAGACCTGTTGCTTATAATTCAGGATGGTGTTATCGTAGACTGCAATATGAGTGCTGCAAATTTATTTGCAGTTTACTGCGGTGATATTATCGGAAGAAGCATACTTGAGTTTTCTCCGGAGAAACAGCCTGACGGATACAGGTCTGTCCAGTTTCTTGAAGAGATCAGGGATAAGTGCCTGTCTACGGGAACGGCTGAGGCAGAATGGTTTCTGGACCTTCCCCAGGGCAGGGGAACATTTGTTCATATAGTCTTTCTCCGGCGGGGTATAGGGAAGAAAATTTATGGAATTGTCAGGGATATTGATTATGAGAAACGGCTTGAATCCCAGATCAAGCAGTCCCAGAAACTTGAAGTTGTGGGTCTCCTTGCAGGCAGTGTGGCGCATGATTTTAATAATAAGCTTGTAAGTATTCTGGGGAATGCGGAACTTCTCCTTAAAAAAATGGAAGGGGATTCAGACAGCAGAAAATATGCAGAGTTGATAATGGACGGGGCCTATCAGGCCAGGGATCTGACAAAAAAAATTACACGGTTCCTGAGAAAGGACCGTTTTCTATCCGAGAAGGTTAATCTTCATGAGTTAATTGATCTATCTGTTGATTTTCTGGAAAAAAATATTGATAAGAAAATTTCCATTGTCAAATCATTTGCTGCATCAAACGCCATGGTAATAGGCGACAGTACTCTCCTCCAGAGCCTTTTATTGAATCTCGAAATGAATGCGGCCGAGGCCATGCCGAACGGGGGAGTTCTTACTTTTTCGACCACCAATCTTGAACTTGATTCCTCTTTCTGTAAGTATGAACCATTTTATCCGGAGCCTGGAATGTATATTGAAATCAGTGTTGCCGATACCGGAATCGGCATGTCCCAGAAGGTAATGAACAGGGCATTCCAGCCCTTTTATACGACCAAATCGGGCGGAAGTGCGGGACTCGGGCTTTCAGCTGTTAACAGTGTAGTGAAGGATCATAAGGGGTTTGTCAAAATCTACTCTGAGGAGGGTCTCGGTACTGTTGTAAATCTTTTCTTTCAGGTTGCCCCGGGAACTCCGGTTGTTCGTGAGGAGAAGAATCATGACATGGTCAAGGGTTCAGGAGCTGTCATGGTTGTGGATGATGATTTAATGGTTCTGGAAACAACAAGTGACCAGCTCAGGTCTCTGGGATTTGAGGTCCATGCATTTTCCTCCGCCTCAGAAGCCCTGGATTTTTATAGAAAAATACAGGGTGAAGTGGTATTTTCTGTAATTGATGTAAATATGTCGGAGATTAACGGGCTTGAAGCCGTTGCAATAATCAAAAAGATTAAACCTGACAGCAGGATTCTTCTTAATTCGGGTTTCAGTGAAGAATTCGTTCTGGACGGCAAGGGGAAAATTGAAGGTGTCTATTTCATACAGAAGCCCTTTGTGCTTAACTCTCTCAGCGTGGTAATTAAAAAAATAATATCATGATAATGTGAATGTTTAATATTTTTCCGTTATTATTTCTGAAATGGATTTTGACAGACTCGAGAGTGTATAGGGCTTCTGGATAAAGGACTTGATGCCAAGGTTCAGGAGTTCTTCAATCCTTTCATCTTTTAAATATCCGGAAGCCAGAAGTACAGGAACTTTGCTGTTTATTTTGTTTATTTCAAGGAACGTTTCCCTGCCGGAGATATTCGGCATGACCATGTCGAGCAGTATGGCGTTGATTTCACTGTTTCTGGATTTGAATATATCTATTGCTGTCATTCCGTCTTCTGCGGTAATTACTGTGTAGCCGCATTTTTCAAGTATTCTTCTGGCTGTCTTTCGCATGAGATTCTCATCATCCACAACAAGCACAGTACCTGTTCCCATAACTATTGTTGTTTCGGTTTTACTGATTACCCTGGCCGAAACTGTCTTGTTGTCCGATACCGGAACATATATTCTGAAGGTTGTACCTTCCCCCGGAGTGGAATTGACTTCTATGAATCCGTTGTGCTGCTTGATTACATTATATGTCATGGAAAGGCCAAGCCCTATGCTTTTCTTCCCCTTCTTTGTCGTAAAAAACGGGTCGAATATTTTCTGAAGGTTCTCCCTGGGGATTCCCACTCCCGTATCTGTAACTGAAATTTTCCAGTAATCGGAGGGCCTTATATCCGGATTTCCCTTTAGAGCAGGGGAATCCCTGTTTATCTTTTCAATGGTGAGAGCAAGATCTCCTCCCCATTTGCTTTCGTTGTCTTTCATTATAGTCATTGCATGGGAACTGTTAATTGCTATGTTAAGTATTGACTGCTCTATAAGATTTGTGTCAATTTCGGAGAGAGCGGGTTCGTTGAAAGGGGTAAATGAAATATTTATTGATTTGTCGAATGAGTTCTCACACAGGTGTATTACGTTGTCAATGCAGTGGTTCAGGTCTGCGGTAACAAAAGAGAGGTTCTGTTTTTTTGAAATGAGAAGAAGCTGGTTTATCATTTCCGATGCCCTTGAACTTGCCTCATTAAGTGTATCAAGGTATTTCTGGAGTTTGTTTTTTTCGAATGTTTCTGTTTCATGGAGGTGAAAGTCCATTAGAGACAGTGTGCCTATTATTCCGCCGAGAACATTGTTGAAGTCATGGGCCAGACCTCCCGCCAGTGTACCTATCATTTCCATTTTCTGTATCTGGTGGAGCTGGTTGTCCCGTTTAATTATCTCCCTCATATCGCGGATGACTGTTTCTACGCTCTCCCTGTCACGGAAGGTAATATTGCTGGAAGAGATAGTTGAGGGTACTTCATGGCCGGAAGAGTCTATGAACAAGACAAAGTAGTCTTTCAGTTTGCCCTGTTCATCAAGGGCTTTTATTATTTTATTTCTGTCATCATCGGGGTTTTTATATAACCCCGAAATGTTGAAGTCAGCCAGATCCCTGTCGCTGTATCCGAATATTTTTTTGAAATTTTCGTTATATGATACCAGTTTTCCTTCTCTTGTGGTGATTACTATGGCATCAGGAGCAAGGCTGAAGAGGTTCCTGAAGTTTTCTTCGTTTTTAAGTGCCCTTAACTCGGCGATTTTCCTTTCTTCATTTGATTTGAGAAGAAAAAATATAAGTACCAGCAGCAGAAGAATACCCATGAGTATGAATATTACTGTAAAGATCTGTTCCCTGGTAAGCGAGGCACTGTGGCTGCTGTCAACAAGATAGATTATATCCCAACCCGTATAACTGATGGATTCCTTGAGCAGATTGTAGGCTGTGCCGTCAAGGCGTACTGTGTTTCTGTTCAGGAGTTCGGGCATGGGGTCAAGGGGCTGGTTGTAGAACTGCTTTGATTTTTTTATTATGTCAATGTCGGTTCTGCTCAGGGGGAGAGCTGATCTGTAGAGCCATTTGGAAATGTTTGTTGCGAATATTATTCCGTCCTGTGAAAGAAGAAAAACAGGGTGACGGGATCCTTTCAGAATCTGATCCACTTTGTCCATGTCCATTTTTATGACCATTACACCGATAATTTCTTTTCTGCTGTTTGAGAAGACCGGTGAACTGAAATATACTCCCCTTTCATTTGTAACAACGCCAAGGGCCGGGTAAATATATTTTTTTCCGGACATGGCCTTTTTAAAATACGGTCTGAAGGAGAAGTTATGGCCTGTAAGAGTCTGATTGTTGTCATAGGGTGAGCATGCCTTTACAATCCCTTTTTTATCTATGGTATATACGATAGCCGCATCATAGAGCAGTTTTGTAGTATTTAATACTGTGAGGATGTTTTTGTTGTCGGGTCTTGTAGCCCCTTTCAGTAAATTCACAACTTCGTTATTTTTTGAGAGTGAAAATACGGCTGTCTGGAGGCTGTTGAAATAGTATCCTTCCAGTTCAAGTTTAATCTCCGTGATCTGTTTGTTGTGATATGACTGGAGATTGTGTCTGGACAGAAATGAAAATGATGTTATGATTATGAAGACAAGAAAGAGAATGACAAAGGAAAAAATCATAAGCCGGTTTTCAATAATTTTTCCCGTTTGTTTAAAAATTTTCATTATCGAAGGTCAACCTCTTCTAAGTTATGCGAACGGGTATAATATATAATATGTACAGGCAAAAAGAAAGATTAAAATATTGTGAACTTCAAAATTATCCTGACTGCTCTGGAGTATGCCTGCTCCGGACGTAACTAATGAAGGATATCAGATATTCCCTCTGTCCTGTTTCAGTATTGATGTATCTATATCCGGATGTCTGGAGATGAATTCATCTGTTTTCATGTCTATTCTCTCATTATGAAGTCTGATGCTTTCAGGATCAGGGTCAAGAGGCCTGTGACTAATGAATTTTCTGAGCTGGTCTATCTCCTTCATTATGCTGATTGAATCAGGGTTCATGTGGCTTTGGCAGAACTTTTCCCATATGTAGTCTATGGCGCTTTGTGATGGATGTATCATGTCCCTTTCATAGAAACGGTAGTCTCTCAGTTCATCCATGAGTATTTCGTATGATGGGAAGTATCCGGTTCCGGAGGTTCCTGCGATTATATCATTAATTGCAAGGAACAGGGCCGATTTGCTCAGCTGGTTTTCATGCGCTCCGTCTCTCCAGTGCCGGACCGGGCTAACAGTAAAAATGAAGGAGATGGAGCTGTTTATTTCTCTTATTTTTTTAATGGAGGAGAGGAGGGCAGCTGATATTTCTGATACTGTGAGCATTCTTTTCGTGAATTCATGCTGTGGAATTTTGTGGCAGTTTGCCGCGATGGATGATGTCTTTCTGTGAATGTATGCCCATGCCGTGCCGGGGGTAATTATGGCTGCATTGCAGTTTTTCAGGTATGACCGGGCTTGTTCAATTGAACTGTTTATTTTTGTAAGGCATTTTTCAGGGTCTCTGTCCGAAAAAAACCCGTGGTGATTCATGCTGTACCATCTGCCTCTGTTTTCCAGGAGATCTTCCTGTGTGTATTTTTTTCCTGAGGCAGTTTCTGTCAGTGACAGTGCTATTGATACGGGGTTGTATATTATTCCATGGGGATTTGATGCTCCGTTAAAGAGATAATTTCTTAATTTTCCGGCAATATTCTCTGCAAAGCAGGAGCCTGCTGTTAAATATGTTGTGCTGTGGCTGATTTTTATTGCTGATTCAGCGGTTTTTACCTGGGTCCTGAAATCCATTCTGCCTCTTGTCTTTGCATGTTATAAAAAAACGAACTTTTGTAATTATGGAAAATAATTATTGAAATTATTGTTTATAGAAAAATTATTGTCAATAAATGATTTTCCCCAATTCCCGGGAATTTTGAAGCTGGTATAACAGGAGAACAGACATGACCTTAGGAACCCTTTATGGAATAGGAATCGGCCCGGGTGATCCCGAATTAATGACAGTCAAGGGCGCCAGACTGCTTTCTGAGGCAAAACATATATTTGTACCGAGAGGCCATAAGGGCAGGGATAGTGTAGCCCATAACATTGCAGGCGGGTATTTTTCGAAAGAGGCTGAAATACATGAAGTAGTTTTTCATGCGGCAGAGGACAGCGACGGGCTCCAGAAGTACTGGTATGATGTCGCAAGGGATGTTGCTTCGGTTATTGAAAAGGGTGATGATGTGTGTTTCATTACTCTGGGGGATGCGCTCTTTTATTCCACATACATATATGTGGTCTGGGAACTTAGAAAAATTCTTCCTGAAGTCGTAATTGAAACTGTGCCGGGAATCCCTGCTTTCAGCGCAGTGTCTTCTATTGCCGAATTCCCTCTGGGATACAGAAAAAATCCTGTACTTGTAATTCCCGCAGATGATGAAATGGATGTCCTCAAAAGGGCTGTGAAGAACGACTGTTCAATTGCCATCATGAAGGTGGGCAACCATTTTGAAAAGATTCTGGAAATACTTGAAGAAAACAATCTGGTCAACAGAAGTGTCTTTGTGGCAAAGGTGGGACTCCCTGAACAGCGTATAGAATGGGATTTAAGGTCTCTAAAGGGTAAAATTACCAAGAAAGAATATCTTTCAATAATTCTTATTAATAATAATAGCGATTAAGGTGGACTATGTCAGCAGGTAAGGGAAAAATATATCTTGTGGGGCTGGGGACCGGAAACCGTCTGGACCTGACACCACGGGCAGTTAAGGCTCTTGAGGAGAGTGATTCTATTGCCGGATATCATAAATATATTGAATATATTGAGGACATCACCCGTAACAAGAGTGTAATAGCCTCGGGGATGAAGAAGGAGATTGACAGGTGCAAGGCCGCAGTTGAAGAGGCTCTGAAAGGGAAGGTGGTTTCTGTGGTTTCTTCAGGAGATGCCGGAGTGTACGGCATGGGCGGACTGGTTCTTGAAATAATATCAGCTGAGAATCTTGATCTGGATGTTGAATTTATTCCCGGAATAACAGCGGCAACAGCAGCTGCCGCCCGTGTGGGAGCTCCGTTCATGCTCGATTTCGCGGTAATAAGCCTCAGTGACCTTCTTCAGGATTGGGATGTAATTCTGAAAAGACTTGAGGCGGCTGCCTCTGCGGATTTTGCTGTTGCTCTTTACAATCCAAAAAGCATGAAGCGTGTTACCCAGATTGAAGATGCGGCAGCCATATTCAGAAAATACAGGCCCGGTACAACTCCCGTGGCCATATGCACATCTGTTGGACGTGAAGATGAGAAAATAGTAATTTCAGATCTTGATAATTTCCTCAATGAGGAGATAAACATGTTCAGCATTGTACTGATAGGCAACAGTACAAGTGTTACTGATAAGGGCTGGATCATTACTCCAAGGGGTTACAGGGTTTAATATTCTTATGTAAGTTTCTGTTCCTGTAGGAACAGGAGACTTCGAAAAGGTTCAGGCAGTCTGGTTTTTGTATCAAGAAAACTGGGCAGCTTGCACTGCCCCAGAAGGAGAGTTTACACTTATTTGATATTCATTTCTTGTATTTATGGATATTTAATATTGAGTTTATTTGGATTAATGTCAAATTTTTTTCCATAAGGGTTTTTCTTAAAAAATAAGTTTTTGTCATGTTCTTCCGGTTATTTTTCCCAGATTTGCCAGATCATACCCTCCAAGAGTACTTATTTCATTCCGGAAATCTTCAGAATTTATGATGTCAAACAGAACCTTGAATTTTGTTGTATTGAAATCCTCTGTTTTTACGGCCAGTTCGTATTTTTCTGTCTGGAGAGGGATGAATTCAATGCCCTGAACCTGCTGTGCAGCTTTTTCATTTCCTATTGATACATCCGCCCCTCTCTGGGATATTATGCTTGCCGCTGCAAGATGTGACTGTGATTCCCTCTGGTAACCGTTTATTGAAGCTGATGATACTTTCATTTTTCTTAATTTTTCATCCAGCAATACTCTGACCCCGGCACCTTTTTCGCGGTTTAAAACCGTAAGGTCGCTTCTCAGAAGGTCGCTCCATCCCTTTATTTTTTTCGGATTACCCTTCTGGACATAAAATCCCACATTTCTGCAGGCCAGGTGTATGAGCGTGCAGGGAATTCCAGGCACCAGTGATTTAACGTAGCTTAGATTGTATGTGTCGGTGTCTCCATCCCATAGGTGAACTCCAGCGGCATCAACTTCACCCTGATACATGGCATAGAGTCCGTTGTAGCTTCCATGGTATGATCTCAGGCCTTTTATCTTGGCCGGAGACATTTCCAGATACCTGCAGAGAATATCAAGCATCAGATCCTGGCCGGAAATTATCAGTGTTCTGCTGTTCGTTCTGGTGCTGTCCCGGGAATCGCTATTGACGCTGATAAATTCATCATGAGGCTGCGGCTGTTCTGCTGTTTCAAAAATGGTGGATTTCTTTTTGTGGTTCTTGTATGCTTCAACATCTTTCAGGTCTACCCGTACCTTTCTGCCGATATGGTAGGCCTGCAGTTCCCCTCTCTTTATGAGTTCATATACAGTTGTTTTTGCGATTTTCAGTATATCTGCAACTTCCTGGGGAGTCAGTGATGTATCCTTGTTCATTTTATAGCCCTTGTTTAATCTTTTGTGAGGATTTTTAACGTGTCCTGCAGTAAAAATCAATTAAAAAAACGGATTTATTCCATTGATATGCTGTTTATGTTTGTTTCTGAATGTTTTTATTGGCAATGTTAATATGATGTTAATTAATTTATGTTCGTTTGTGTTTGTTTATATTAATTGTTGACTGTTCCGGTTGGCTGTTGTAACTGTATTGTTAAGATTAGTTAAAATGATCTGTTACAAAGGTAAACCTGGATTTAATATATCGGAATACAGATCTGAAGCAGGCGGCACGATAAGTTTTGTATTTTATAAAGGGAGCCGGCCACCTCCTGGGAATAAACAGCTGTAGTTGATCTCATACTGTGTGAATTATCCCCAAGCCGGCTCCCTGTTATAAATGCCTGCACTTAATAAAATATTCAGGAGGGTGTACATGAAAGTTGAAGCAAGAAATCTTGATATCGGTTACGGACCCCTGAAATTGTTTTCCGGGATTAATCTCTCCTTCAAATCGGGGGAGATGGTTTCTGTTCTGGGGCCTAACGGCATAGGCAAGACAACATTTTTAAGAACTCTCCTGGGGCTTCAGGAACCTCTCACAGGTGAGGTAAGAATAAATGGTGAAAATATCTATAATATAAAATGTGACAGGAGAGACAGAATATTCTCCTATGTACCCCAGAATACAAATTTATCGTTTCCATTCCCTGTAATTGATGTTGTGCTCATGGGCAGGTCTCCATGGATCCCGTCATCTTCAGAGCCGGGGAAAAAGGACCGCAGAATCGCCATGGAGACACTGGAAATGCTTTCAATGGGGCATCTGGCAAAAAAGGATTTTCTGAAACTCAGCGGCGGGGAGAAGAGACTGGTTCTCATTGCAAAGGCCATATGCTGCAGACCGAAATTCCTTGTGCTTGATGAGCCCGCTTCGGGGCTTGATTTTTTAAATGAGAGCAATGTGCTTAATGAACTGAAAAATATTTCAGGTCACGGTGTGGGTGTGGTTATGACTCTCCGCCATCCCAATCATGTTTTCTATCTGGGTGGCAAAACTCTGCTCATGGGCAGAGACAATTCAATTAAGGAAGGAACTCCATATGAAGTTCTGTCCGAAGAGGCCATCAGGAATCTCTTCGGAATTCAGGGCAGAACAAGCTTCAGCGGTTCAACTGATAAAATCAGGGCATTTGCAATGCCCCTTGCAGGGAAGCCGGCCTGAAATGTATTTACCCGGCTTACAGCAGAATCTCCAACATTAAATTTTGTGTCCGGTATAATTCCTTGGGGCAGTAGATGTTTACTGTCACGGGGAATTTACCGGACATCCTTTTTTGTGCCTGCAATATTAACACACATGTAATAATATGATTTAAAAAATTGGTGATTGAGTTTTATGGAATGTTATACTTGTAATAATCTGACTTAAGGAGATAATAATGCATGTTAATAGTGATATGACTGTGAAGGAGATTCTTTCTTCTTACCCCTTTCTCATGGCAATATTCAGGAATCATGGCCTGGGCAAGTTTGAAGACAAGGAGGTCCTTGAAAAACTCGGTTCCATGCTGAAACTTAAAACAGCCCTTAATGCAAAGGAGCTGAACAGTGAGATATTCGTTGATATGCTCAACACATCCATTGAAGAGAACTCGAAGCTTCAGTCATTCAGCATAACATCAAATCCTGAGAGACAGAGGGAACTGACTCTCCTGGCCCTGCTTCCGTGCGGCATGAAGATGCCCTTTACCAGGACACTTGAAAAATTTATCGCAGACTATAACAAAGCCGGAAACTCCCCCATACATTTTCTGACAGAGGGGAATGTGAACCATGAGATATCATATCATGAATATATAGACAGCATAACCGACCCTGATGAGCTTCCCGATGTAATAGTGAGTTCTGATATAAACAGTTTCTATCATAAATCTTTCCTTGAAAAATTCGCAGAGAAAGGGGTCTTCGTTGATGTTACTTCGGGCCCCATGAACTGTGTTTATGAAGGCCTTGACTATAGAGACCCGAAGGGATATTTCACAATGCTTTCATCGAACCTCCTGGTGCTTGTTGTAATCGAAGAACTCATGGGAGACCTTAAAATTCCTGAAAAGTGGGAAGATCTTCTTAAAGAAGAGTATAGGGATACTCTTGTCATGAGAGGGGACGGCAGGTTTTTCTGCAATGGCGTACTTCTTCCGTTTTATAAAATGTTCGGCCTTGAGGGGGTAAAAAAGCTTTCAAATTCTGTATGTCTGGGACTGCACCCGGCCGAAATGGTTAAGATGATCGACAGCCGTAAAAGCGATGTGCCTCCAATGTATGTGATGCCTCTGTTCTTTTCCGAGAACATAAAGCACAGGGACAGAATAAAGATCATTGCCCCTGAAGAGGGAGCCATAATCAGCCCTGTTCAGATGCTTGTGAAGAAGGAGGCTGCTGAAAGAGTGAAACCTCTGACCGATTTTCTCACAGGAGAGGTCATGGGTGAAACCTGTGCAAACGCCTTCTTCCCCACAACAAATGCAGGTGTCGAGAATTACATGAAGGGTATAGAGAAGCTCATGTGGCTGGACTGGGATTTCCTCTACAGTGACGATGTGGGGAAAATGAAGAACGAAATAGCGGAAGTCTTCATGGAGAAGTTTAAGTAAATATTACTTCCCCTACGGGGAATTCATGCCTGTCAGGAGCCGGTATCGGCCATGAAACCGGCTTCACTGAAGCTGTACCCTTTGAGTAACGGAGAGGCATCGAAGATGTATGCTTTCTGAAAAGAAGAAAATCCCATGGAGGAGGCTGTCTGCAGCTGAGAAGGACCCTTTGTTTCTGTTTCTTTATTTATATTTCCTGTCATGTACTGCGATATGAAAAGATTGTATCCATTAGAAGATTGTTTTCTGCGTAAGGCAATGGAGTTGTACCGGTCTTTCTCCTCTCCCGGGAGAGACTGCCAGGCCTTTACTGCAGCGGTAAAGAGGGAGCGGTTCTCTCTCTGTTTCTCTGTGCCGGGGTTGCAAGGTACAACATAACGCCTTGCAAAGAGCTTTCCGTTGATTTGGTAAAATACAATGTTGCCCATTCTGCCTGAAAGCCGGGTAAATATGGGGTTCAGTTTCACTTTTGCCATGGTTTACTCCTTTTTTATAGATACGAAGATGGCGCTTAAAAATTAAGCATAAAACAGGTTTTGTCCAGTAATTTTCTTCATTGGCAGGAGAATAAGTAACCACGGACACGAATGATATTCACGGATAAGACAGCGGCGTCTGAAATGTCATAATGAGCCCGAGGGGCGTGATGATCTCCGGTGAAGTAACGTATAAAATACCTGAATCAGATAGATACTGAAAACTGTAGCATGGAGATTGTCGTGTCCGCATTTAACCTCCTCAGAATGACGTATTCCTTCATCATTTAGTTTTCATCTTAAATCTTGGTGGTTTAAAAATTTTATATAAAAGCTTTATCCGGTATGGAATAATAGTATTGCTTGCAGAAACTTAAAAAAAGTATATTACTGCATTCTTTCCTTGATATAGAGAGCCTTTTATGGCATGATACTTTCTGAAAATGGTACCGGCGCATGAAAATGCTGTATTTTCATTGGCTGTTTTTGCTGAAAAAAATATAAATATATATATGGAGAATTCAGATGAACGCTTTCAAAGGCAAATTACTGCTTATTCCTGTTTCCTTTTTGTTGTTTATTTCGTGTGGTGACAGGAATGAAAAGGGAGTCTATATCTCTTTTTTTGCAGGTGATGTCAAGGTAAAGAGAAGTGGAGGGCAGGAGGTTCCTGTGCAGCTCAAGGCTTTGGTGAAGGATGGAGATACCTATTGTGTTGGTGAAAAATCATTCCTTGTCCTGAACGGAAGCGAGGGGCTCTCTGTCCGTATTGAACCCGATACGGAAATAGTAATTAAAAGCGTTGAAAAATTTGAGAAGAGGGAGTTGTCCCTTGTAAACGGACGTGTACTTTCCAGACTCAAGGCCCTGAAGTCGGGGCAGATATATATGGTTAAGACTCCCAACAGCATCGCCTCTGTTCGGGGGACTGAGTTTATCACAAAGTATGAGAAGGGTGTAACAACTGTTTCTGTTTTCAGGGGAGTTGTGGCTGTTAAGGCGATTGCAGGCAACAGTGAAAAGTCCGTGCCTGCGGATAAGACCGGAATTGTTGAAGGAGACAAGGGTGAAGTAATCATCAGAGACAATAATGCTGTTGAAAAGCTTGAACTGGGCAAGTTCGCCATAACTCCTGACATTGAAAAAATAGAAGAGAAGAAAGCGGAAGACCTGAAAAAGGCCTTTGAAGGTGTGGAAGAAAAGAGCAGTGAGATTGAAGAAAATATAAACAAAATATCTGCGCCTAAACGTCTCACACTGGATGACCTGAAGAAAAAATACGGGAAGATAGATATCGTTACTCTCTATAACGGTAAGGTGATTCGGGGTGTAATAAGGTCGAGAGGGGCGGTTTTCCGTATACTCACACCGGGAGGGATGAGGACTCTTAACGGAAAACAGGTCAAGAATACCAGAACCCAGAGATAGGCAGAAATAACGGAGTTCCCGGAGGCCTGCCTCCGGAGTATAAAAGAGACGCTCCGTTGTGTCTAATAGAGGGTGTGTCGGGGTGTGTCAGGAAATCAGCAAATTTTAAGTAAGCAGCAGTAAATCGCCGTGATTGATTAAATTTTATTCATTGTCTGCTGTCTGGTGAAAAGTGATAGTGAATGGCAGGGAACGGCCGCGGCCGTTCCGTACTTTTTTTCATGGGTTGTATATACCGTAACTGTATTTTTGTAAGGCAGCAGGTTAAAAAAATTCTACTGCCTCGGATCTAACTCCTTTACTCCTGCGGGACGATTGTACCGTCGCCTTTGAGTTTTACTACGAGCATGTCGCTGCCTGTACTATATGAGTTGACCGGTGTTTGTCCGCCCAGGCCTGATATGTCTGCAGTTGAGTATCCTGCGATAAGATATCCTCCGTCTGCGGCCTGATTTACAGACCAGGCATAATCATTTCCTGAATCACCCAGGAATGTGTACCATGAGACATTCCCGGCTGAGTCAAGTTTTACGGTAATCATGTCGCTGCCTGTACTATATGAGTTGACCGGTGTTTGTCCGCCCAGACTTGATATGTCTGCAGTTGAGTATCCTGCAACAATGCAGCCGCCGTCGGAGGTTGAATCTACAGAATATGCATTATCAGTTCCTGAACCTCCCAGGAATGTGTACCATGCGACATTCCCGGCTGAGTCAAGTTTTACGGTAATTATGTCATTACCTGAGGTATAGTTGTTAATCGGTGATTTTCCATTCAGGCTTGATATGTCTGCCATTGTATAACCTGCGACAATACAGCCGCCGTCGGAGGTTGAATCTACAGAATATGATACATCAGTTCCTGAACCACCCAGGAATGTGTACCATGTGACACTTCCGGCTGAATTGAGTTTTACGGTAATCATGTCATTACCTGAGGTATATGAGTTGACCGGTGATTGTCCGCCCAGGCTTGATATGTCTGCATTTGTATATCCCGCGACAATGTAGCCTCCGTCAGAAGCCTGCGTTACAGCCCTCGCATTATCAGTTCCTGAACCACCCAGGAATGTGTACCATGCGACATTCCCGGCTGAGTCAAGTTTTACGGTAATCATGTCATAACCTGAACTATATGAGTTGACCGGTGTTTGTCCGCCCAGGCTTGATATGTCTGCACTTGTACATCCTGCGACGATGTAGCCGCCGTCGGAGGTTGAATCTACAGAATATGCATAATCAGTTCCTGAGCCTCCCAGGAATGTGTACCATGCGACATTCCCGGCTGAATCGAGCTTTACTATGAACATGTCGGCAGATGATCCGCTATAGGAATTGATAGGTGATTTTCCATTAAGGGTTGATATGTCTGCACATGCGTATCCTGCGACGATGTAGCCGCCGTCGGAGGTCTGCTGCACAGACTGGGCCTGGTCAAGTGATGAAGTACCCAGGAATGTGTACCATGCGACACTTCCGGCTGAATCGAGTTTTACTATGAGCATGTCCCTATCTGAGGTATAGTTGTTAATCGGTGATTTTCCATTCAGACTTGATATATCAGCATTTGAAAATCCTGCGACGATGCAGCCGCCGTCGGAGGTCGAATCTACAGAATATGCAATATCACTTCCGGAGCCTCCCAGGAATGTGTACCAGCTTTTCTGCTGAGTTATATCATTGTAAACATCGTGCAGCAGGTTATCACAGCCGCAGAGTCCGCAGATTGATAATATTATGAATGATAAAAAGATTCGTATTTTCATTGTCTATGCTCCTTGTTGCTGTTACATGTCGAGCCGGCATGTCAGACCGGCTCTGAATGAAGTAAAATACATCTCTCCGTCCTTTTCGAAAAGGGCTCCGTATCTGCCTCCAAGGGTAATTGAAAAATTTCTGTTAAAATTGAAATCAATGTCAAGGCCTGCCGATGCAATGGGTTCCCAGGCTGATTCGGTTTTGTAAACGGAACCGCCGCCTTTCATATATGAAACTTCCAGGTATGCATACCCCGCTGAAAGTGCGGGGGTAATTGTGAGAAGCCTGGAAGGGTGTAAGGAATATCCGCAACATGCTGTTACCGGGATCATCCGGAAGTACTCAACCTCCTCCTCAAAGCCGCCGCTCTGAACATATCCTGATTCGATTCCTATGTGTAAGTTTCTTGTGAGGAGGTTTGAGATTTCCGCCTTCACAAGTCCGCCCATGCCGGAATCGGCAATGTCGGCGAAGTTTCCCTTGGGCATGAAATAAACAGCCTCCATGGAGAGTCCCCACCTTTTTTTCAGTGTACTCACTGTAATGCTTTTTTCTGATTCGGTTCCCAGGTCGTCCACTGCCCGGACAAGAAAAATGTGAGTATCCTTGTAGTCAAGTCCTGGTATAGAATGGGATGTGTTCCGGGTCTGAGATATCTTCACAAACCGGCCGTCCTTCTTCTTGTATATGTTGTAGCCTTTAACAGAACCGTCCGCATCTGTGGAGGGGTTCCACGAGAGAACCGCTTTCAGCTTTCCATTCTTTTCAAAAGACTGGGATATGGATAAATCAGGCACGGTGGGTTTTATGTTCACCGTAGCAGATTTGACCTCGTCACTGGGCAGGGATTCCTTTTTCTCCTTGTCTATGGCAGTTACATAAATTGAATATTTTGTGTTGCTCTTCAGTCCTGTGACTTTGAAACTTGTATCTTCCAGCTTTCCAGCTACTCTGAATTTTTTCTCTGAAGATGATTTCAGATAGACTATATAAGATTCCGGTTTTACAAATGGAGGGTTCCACTTCAGTTCGATCCATGTGGTGCCTGCCTTTGCCGCAAGGTCTGTGGGGTTTGATCTGGTAAGGAACATTACCTTTGTACGTTTTATCTTAAACTCTTCAGGCTTATAGAGGTCCTTGCGGAAGGTGTAGGTTTCCTGGTCTTCATCCACCATGTACCCTTCAATGACTTTACCGCTTGTAAAACGGATAAAGACCTTGCCCATGTAGAGCTGAGTGTACTGGATACGCATAATGTCGGATTGGGGTACTGTTATCAGTTTCCGGTTATCCGATCTCCTGAAAGTAACCGCCTTTGCTCCGTCTCTTATGATGCTCCCCTGAATTATGGAACCGTCTTTTTTGAATATATATTCAGCATGCCCTGCCGGTGGGATGACTAAAATTGCTGAAATAATGGTTAAAGTGAATAGAATGCTTTTGTACATCTGCTCCCCCACTACTGAAGTTTTCTTTATACACTCTATTTTCTGTCATAAGTCCCTTCAGAATCGACATTTTATATTTTATTTTAAATTGTTTTTTATGAATCAAATCATCCGGAGCTAACATCCTGATCTGATTTGTTTATATATTGCACCATTACACCAAATTAACGTCAATATGTCAAAGGTTATATGGCTTGATTGAGCTATAATTATTAACACATTGTATATAAATGTTCTGAAAAATGAGTGCTGTAGATATTGGGAGGTAGGAGGGACTATGTTAGGTGTTGCGATACACCGGTTTCGCCTGCACCTGGGGCCAGGTTATTGTGAGAAACACGGCTGCCGAGTGATAATCGGCATTTTTATGCAGATCATTGTATCGCGACACTCGAGCGTGGGTTTGTCATTTAGTGAACCGATGCGGGACATCTTTTAATTATCTGGGATCCCCCTTCAGAAAGGGCGGTTTAAAACTTTCTTCCCTGTTTCCGGTTCCGCCCGGATAGAGTTCTTTTATTTTTTCCATCTTCTCTTTCAGATCTCCTGCTTCTTTCAGGCCCACAATGCATTCCTTTGCAGTACCATCGGGAGAAAGAAGGGCAATGAAGGGATAGCCTGCTCTCCGGTCGGTTCGGCCAGATTCTCTCAGTTTTTTCCACATAAGGTTTGAAAGGTTACGGTCTTTTTTACCGTCACCGCTGACTGCAATAAATGATTTTGAGAGTTCTATGATTTCCGATTTTTTCAGGATTGTTCCTTTAAGGGTGTTGCAGAACCCGCAGTTTTCGGAATATATGAACAGTAAAACGGGTTTGTTCTGCTGTCTGGATTCTTCCAGGGCTTTATCAACTGATGTTAACCACTCAATTTTAGGGCGTTTGGCAAATTCTCCGCTCTCATAGCTTGCTGCTGCTTTGTCTAAAATCTCCGCCATATCTTTCCCCGGACTGTCTTTACAGACAATTATCTCCTCTTGTGGTGTTAGTACAAAAAGGGTAGGCATTCTGACGCTGTTGAGACCGGAACGGTTCAGGAATTTCCACAAACGCCACCAGGCCGGTGTGTTGTACTCAGTTTTAACAAGTATAGGTACGAAGCGTTTTAACTGTTCTTCAACTCCCGGCCGTTGAGATATAAAATATTCCGGTGTCTGACGTGATTTTGCTGAAAAAGCGATATAGCATACCGGTTTATTCTCCTTTCTGGCAAGCTCAAGTGCTTCGTCATAGTCACTGTTCCACGGTATTACTGCGCTGCTTTTCAGGGCAGCCAGAAGTATAAACAATGCCGGTAAGAAAAATGTTTTTTTAAAGCTCATGGGCCGTGCTCCTTGCGGGGAATGTTGATATTGAGAAAGATATAACAGATTCCGGGGATAACAAATAAAAAACTTAATGATGGCAAGGCCAGTATCCTGTATTCCCAATAATAGAACTTGACGTTAGTAATTTGACAGGTATAATCCATAAATAAACAGTATATCTTATTGAATATAACTGATATATAGGGCATAGAGCATGAATTTGAAATCAATAAGGGAGAGGTGAACCGGTGATCGATGGTGCAGGCAGAAAGATCAATTACTTACGGCTTTCAGTAACAGATTTATGTAATCTGAGGTGTCAATACTGCATGCCTGAAGCCGGTGTTAAAAAGTTCGGCCATGGTGAGACATTGCGGTTTAATGAAATCCTGAGAATTGTTGAAACACTCTCTCAAATGGGAATTGATAAAGTGAGAATCACTGGGGGTGAGCCTCTGGTAAAAAAAGGCATTATTTCTCTCATCGAAACCATTAATAAGATGGATGGGATTAAGGAGCTGGTAATGACGACCAATGGACAGCGTCTGGAAGAGATGGCTGAGTCGCTGAAAGATGCAGGTATCTGCCGGATCAATGTGAGCCTTGACTCCCTGAATCCTGAAAAATATGCAAGTATCACCCGGGGGGGTGATCTGGAAAAGGTCTTAAGGGGCATCAGGAAAGCCAAAGAGGTGGGCATGACTCCCATCAAGCTGAATGTAGTTCTAATCGGCGATTTTAATGACGACGAAATCGTAGACTTTGTAGAGCTCACAAGAAATGACGATATGGAGGTCAGGTTCATTGAGTTAATGCCAGTTGGAGAAGTAGCCTCCTGGAGTGAAAGGAATTTTATGACAGGTGAAAGTGTTCTTGAAGAGGTCCCTGAATTAGAGGCCATTGAAAAAGAGGACAGGTCCTCTCCTGCTGATTACTACAGGCTGCCTCATGGTAAGGGTAAAGTCGGGATTATACGTCCCATTACCTGTAAGTTCTGCAGTGCCTGCAACCGGATTCGGTTAACATCAGACGGAAAGCTCAGGTACTGCCTCCATTCAAACCATGAACTGGACCTAAAAGTCGTCATGGATGATCATGGAGATATTATGAAAGCGGTTGAAGAGTATATTAGTTTAAAACCTGCGGAGCATCATCTGGAGCATCATCAGTATGTGACCAGGTCAATGTTTGGAATAGGCGGATAGGAGATAATAATGGGAAAAGTATTAGGCAAGGTGTCGGGCATTAATATCAGCGAAAAAAAGGGTGTTGTCAAGGAGCCCATCTCAAGCGGAGAATTTATTGCTGATTTCGGATTAAAAGGAGATGCCCATGCAGGCAAGTGGCACAGGCAGGTCTCCCTGCTGGCTCAGGAGAGTATAGACAAGATGACAGCAACCGGGGTAAAGGGGCTGTGTTCGGGAAAATTTGCTGAAAATATTACAACTGAAGGTGTTATTCTCCATGAACTGCCTGTGGGTACACGATTGAAGATAGGAGAAACCGTTCAGGAGGTATCCCAGATCGGCAAGGAATGCCATGACGGGTGTGAGATCAAGAAAACCGTTGGGCAGTGCATTATGCCGAAAGAGGGTATCTTTACAAAGGTCATCGTGGGCGGCGTGATACATGTCGGGGATCAGATAGAAACCATTAACTGATAATAATTTCAGGTGAAACCATGACATCAAGACGCAGCGCCAGATACATGAGAAACGGTGATTGTATCACTGAAGATGAGCAGCAGTTACTGTCCCGGGCAAGGGTATGTGTCCTTGGCTGCGGCGGATTGGGCGGTTATATTATCGAGATGCTGGCCAGAGCCGGTTTCGGTTATCTGAAAGTTGTGGACGGGGATGTCTTTGATGAAAGCAATTTAAACCGTCAGATTCTATCCAATCCGGATAATTTAGGCAGGAACAAAGCCCTGGCGGCAGGTCTCCATGTTCAGGCAATTAATAGCGAGATAAACTGTGTACCCATACCTGAATATATATCTGCTGATAATGTTCAGGCCCATATTGGTGACTGTGATATTGTCATGGATGCGCTGGATGATATGGCTGTCCGTAAAATTGTTGCAGGGGCCTGTCAGGAAATGGGGAAAGTATATATTTATGGAGCAATAGCCGGCTGGTACGGCCAGGTTGCAACCATTCATTCCGGCGATGTTACCTATCCTTTGCTTTTTGACTATCATCAAAGGCGCGGGGAGGAAGTCCGCCTGGGCAATCCCTCCTTTACACCGGCCGTTGTTGCAGGCATAGAGGTCAGTGAATGCGTGAAAACAATTCTGAATAAAGGAAAAAGTTTAAGAAATTCCATGATTTCTATTGATTTACTGAATAATGAGGTAGAAACAATAAAAATTGAAGTTTAATTGTTAAATTTATGTGGAATTATACCATATTATATGGTATAATATAAAGAGTTAACCAGTCCGAGTTGGCATTTCTAAGGTTTCGGCTATGGGTGCTAACCAATGGGTGGAACAGGAAACTGGACTGCCTCCCGTTATTTGGAAAGGATTTGGATATAACAAGTTGCATACTGTTATCCAATGCTTCTGCAGCAATTGCGGAAGCCAACCAAACCAATAGGAGGTATTAAAATGATGAAATTCATTCGCGTCGACATGACAACTCTGTCTTCAACTACAACAGATGTCCCTGAAAAGTACGCAGGATTAGGCGGCAGGGCTCTCACATCAAATTTCGTCAATGACGAAGTAAAGGCCTCATGTCATCCCCTGGGCAGGAATAACAAACTGATTATTGCACCGGGTCTGTTAAGCGGGACGTCAGCACCTAATTCCGGTCGTATATCAGTGGGAGCTAAAAGCCCCTTGACCGGTACTATCAAGGAATCCAATTCCGGCGGTTCATCTTCACAGATGCTGGCCAAAATGGGCATCAAGGCTCTGGTTATTGAAGGCATGCCTAAGGGCGACAAGTTCTATATTATTAAAGTTGCAATGGATGGCGTGACCATTGAAGAAGCTCCGGAAAAAATTCTTAACGGATGCGGTAACTATGATGCCATTAAGATATTGAATGAGAAATACGGAGACCATGTGGGAATGGCTTTGGCCGGGCCGGCTGGGGAGTATAGAATGCCGTCGGCAAATATTTCATTTAAAGATCCCGACGGCAACATGCGGAGTGCCGGACGCGGCGGATTAGGCGCTGTTCTGGGCTCAAAGAAGGTTAAGGGGATTGTTATTGATCCCACAGGGGCAGGGAACGTACCCATCGCCGATCCTGAAGCATTTCAGGCTGCGTCAAAAGTATTTGCCAAGGCATTACTTGACCATCCTGTTGCCGGACAGGGACTGGCTGCCTACGGTACAGATGTACTGGTAAATATTCTGAATGAGGCTGGCGGACTTCCTGCTCATAACTTTACTGCCGGAAGAATAGACCATAATGATAACATTTCCGGTGAGACAATGAACGCTACTATTTCTGAACGCGGCGGTGAGGGGAAAGTATCACATGGCTGTCATAAGGGATGCATCATAAGGTGTTCCCAATGGTATGCTGACAAGCAGGGCAAGTATATCACAAGCGGATTCGAATATGAAACAATCTGGGGCCTCGGCGCAGATGCAGGTATTAAGAGTCTGGATGCCATCGCATATATTGACCGTGCAATGGATGATGTTGGAGTGGACAGTATTGAAACAGCAGTGGCAGTTGCAACAGCCATGGAGGGCGGACTCATTCCATGGGGCGATGGCGAAGCTGTTCTTAAAATAGTGAAGGGAATTGCAAAGGGAGAGCCTCTCTCAAGAATCATTGCCGGGGGAACTGCAATTGTCGGTAAAGTCTGCGGCCTATACAGGGTTCCCGTTGTCAAGGATCAGGGTATTCCTGCTTATGACCCGAGAGCCGTAAAGGGTATCGGCCTGACCTATGCAACAACAACCATGGGTGCGGACCATACTGCGGGTTACTGTATTTCCGGTAATATTCTTAAAGTGGGTGCAGACCTTGATCCGCTGAAAAAAGACGGACAGATCGAATACGCAAGGGCAATGCAGATCGGTACCGCAGCTGTGGACAGTACAGGAATGTGTCTCTTCGTTTACTTCGGTATAGCAGATAATCCTGCCGGCTATCAGGCCCTCATCGATATGATCAATGCTCAATACGGCATCAGCCTTACTTCTGCCGACGTGGATGAGCTGGGCAAGTCTGTGCTTAAGGTTGAACTTGAATTTAACAGAAAAGCCGGTTTTACCAATCTGGATGACAGGCTGCCTGAGTTTATGGAATATGAACCTATAGCACCTCATAATGTAGTATGGGATTTCACACCTGAAGAAATAGATGAAGTAATGAAGTTTTAATTGTATTCACATATCCTGCCGGAGTTCTGTCCGGCGGGATATGTTTTTTAGGAGGACTCAACCATGGCGGATCGAGGGAAACAACTTGAAATTCGCGGCTTTTTACAGCTGGATAGTTTTTTACGAAAACGCTATGGCAGCATGCCCTTTTATTATGAGATCAATGAGCCTATATCTGGACTTGCATTGTCGCAGGAACTGGGCATTGAGCGTAAAGACATTGAAGTCATTTTCATAAACGGATTTGTATATGAGCTTGAGCATATGATTGAACCGGGTGACCGCATCGCATTTCTTCCACCTGGGTGTCCCGGGCCCTACCGCATAGCATTAGGCTTTTACAGTAAAAATCAGGGCAATGAGTCTAATTTTAAAATACAGAAGGATGAGGAGTCCTGAAAGGTATAACAGATGAAAATTACCGTACGTTTATTTGCTACATTCAGAGAGAACCGGGAAAAGGAAAGCACCATTGAGACAGCCCCCGGCACAAAAGTGGAAGATGTTGTCCGCACATTTAACATTCCGCCTGAAGATGTGGCTATAATCATGATTAACGGAAGAGGAAAGACACTGAAGGATGTCCTGAGCGAAGGAGATGTTCTGGCGCTGTTTCCGCCCGTAGGCGGCGGCTGATGGTGTAAAACCTCAGTTATTGAGATATCTCCCTGTGAAACCCAAAAGCATATCTATCCCATTTAATTTACTGTTCCCGTCTATCCGCTGTAATCTTTTAAATAAAAATGTCACCACAGATATGAAAGATATAAGGCTGGCAATATCCATGTCATGAACCTGAAGAAGACCGATATAACATATATGAGGCAGTATTCTGCCGAATGCGGATGCTGTATCGGTTCAATTGAGGGTATGTCTGTGGCTTCGGTTCAGGAGAAAAAGATCAGGGTGGATATAATGATACCGGATGATGCTGAAAAATTGAAAATGAAATGGAAACTCCGAGAAAAGCCTGTAAAGGTCTGATTACCTTTTCTTTCTGAATTCTCCCGGAGAGACCGGGAAATATAAAGAAAAGTCCCTGTAGAGTGACGACAGGGACTCGTACCCGCATGAGTAGCAGATTTCCGTAATGGCCCTGTCTGTTGTTTCAAGGAGTACTGATGCCCTGAATACCCGGTATAGCCTGAGGTAGCTGTTTATTGTAATGCCCGTCTCTTCCCTGAATATTCTTGAAGCGTGTCTTTCTGTTACGGGGACAACAGAGGTAATGGAAGCCAGCCCTGTATTTTCTGCGTAGTGCTCATGTATGTAATGGGCCATGAGTCTGTTCTCCTGCCTTTTCGGCAGCGGCAGGGTCAGGGGGAACCTGTTTGCCGACACATCCTCTTTAATTATACGTACCAGAAGTTTAAGGCAGTCTCTTTCTGTTTGCGATACAAGTGGTTCGAGTCTCCTTCCGCAGAGCCTGTCAACGAGCGAAACTGCAAGGGGTGAAGGGGAGAACACGGCAATCTCCTTCATGGATGCCTTAAAAAAAGAGGTGCCCATGTATATGGATCTGTATTTTACCCCGGTTCCGGTTACCTCTGTGCGGTGGGGAGCCCCTGCGGGGATAAACGCGGCCATGCCGCTGTACTGGGGCAGTCTTTTTGTGCCGTCTTCCAGTATGGAAACACCGCTCTCTATTAACAGAATCTGGTCGTATCTGTGGCTGTGTGGTTTTTCCGTGGACCAGTTTTTGAGTTTCCCGTGGTTCGAAAAGGCCTCTGTGTCTTTTATGTCCGGTCCGTAACTGTATTCCATAAATGTCCTGATTTGAGAATATTATGTCATTCTTTGCAAATACGGTCAAGGGATAATGTGCTATGTTACTGTAAAAACGGAGGATTTAATATGAACGAACGGTATGAACAGGGTATGGCAAAGCTCATGGAAATTGACGGGGCAGCGGGCGAGGCAGTGACAAGGAGCCTTGAAGATGTATGCCCGGACCTGGCGCGTTATACGATCGAGTTTCCATTCGGAGACATATACAGAAGGCCCGGCCTTGACCTGAAGTCCAGGGAAATAGCAACAGTTGCCGCTCTTACGGCTTTGGGTACCATTCCCCAGCTCAAAGTCCACATACACGGCGCTCTGAATGTGGGGTGCTCAAAGGAGGAGATAAAGGAGGTCATAATCCAGATGGCCGTTTATGCGGGATTTCCAGCTGCCCTTAACGGAATGTTTGCAGCCAAAGAGGTCTTTCAGGAAAGAGATTCAGGGAAGTGAAGTCACCCGCAGGGACCCGTACCCCCGTAGGGAACAGTCGCGACTGTTCCCTACGGGGCGACTGAATGACACATTTTTTAATTAAAATCAGAACTGAAAATATGCTTCCGCCGTCACAGATCTGAAATGGTTATATTTATTTACAGTATCAATAACTGAATAAAAGAGATTAAGGGAGAATGACCATGGGAAAAAATATCCTGAAAAGAACTGCAGGATTTCTTCTTTTAGTGACAGTGATGCTTCAGGAACCTCTGCTCTCTGCTGAAGAGACTGAGACCGGAATCCGTACTGCTGTTGAAATCTCAAAAACCAGTGTCTATTTGTGGGAACGGGTATTGCTGCGATATTATATCTATACAAGCGGCAGTGACGAAATAAAGATAGACGACATTAAAAACGTACCTGTTGCTCCGGCATTGATGATGGAGAAAATTGATGAGAACATCGGCCTGAAGACTGTAATGATAAACGGGAAAAAGATGGTCCGGCGGCATATCTGCACTTTCGAATGCATCCCCGAGAAAACCGGAACACTGGAAACCGGTACCGGTTCTGCAGTTATTTCCTATGACAGGGGTTCAGGTCTTTCCGGGTTCAGCCGCATTAGATACCTTATGTTTGAAAAAAGAAAAATTAAAGTACTTCCACTTCCGGCAAAGGGCAGGCCCCATGACTATTCAGGCCATGTCGGGAACTTCAGAATAAAGGTTTCAGGCAATAACAGGAGGGTTAATCTCTCGGAAATGACTGTACTGACTATCTCTGTGGAGGGTACGGGAAATATCTATGGCCGAAGGAGGCCTGTTCTGGTTCCAGGTTACGGATTCAACTGTATTATCATGGAGGAGAAGACCAGGAAATTTACAGAGGGCGGTAAAGTCAGAGTCAGAAATACTTATTCGCTGAATATTTCTCCTCTTGTAACAGGGAAACTGGACGTGGGATATCTCAAACTTGATTTCTTTGATCCGGAAAAACGCAGATATGCAACAGTAAAGTCAGAGAGGATATATCTTGATGTGACAGATGGAAAAAAATGACGGTCCCGGTGATAAACCCGCCGGCTCTGTTACACTCCCCAATGATAAAAGTCCATATCATCCGAATTTAAAATATCCCCCCTGTACGGCAAAAAACTGTTTAATACAGTTTCAAATAACGGCAGCTCTCTTTAATGAAGTATAAAAATATTGACTTTTTTTATATCTCACCTGAAAATTTGGGGAATTAATCCGCACATGTTCAACTATATATATAAGGAAGGCCGGACCAGTGAGTGTTGCAGAAAAGCTTTCATCGGAAAGTACCAGAAGGTTTGTTGAGTGCTATGACCTGTATTTTTCACTGGTATTCAGTTCTGTCTATTCAAGGGTAGGAAATTTTCACGACGCAGAGGATATTTCCCAGGAGGTGTTTTTAAGGCTCCATGATAAAATAGAAGAGGTCAATGAGCCCAGGAAATGGATATTCGGATGCCTGAAAAATGTGGTCATGGACCATTACAAGAAAAAGAGCAACAGTGATTTGGATATAGATGTTCTACTCAATGATGTTACAATGGGCTATGTGAACGGTTTCCGTGACGCCAGAGTCATTATCAAGGAATGCCTGGATCAGGTTCTTGAAGAATCCGGGTACAGGGATGCTGCGATTTTTGAGCTTGTTTCAATGTACGGCTACACATTCAGGGAGACAGCAAGGCATCTGAATATGAATTACAAACAGGTTATATACCGTTACAGGGCTCTTGCGGCAAAGCTTCTGGAAAAGCTCAGAACCAGAGGAATCAGCGACCCAGGGGACCTGCTGTGAAAGAGAAGAAGATAATAGAAAGCGTCCTTGTCAGGTACGGGCTTGTTCACAGAATAACATCCCGGGAAAAGGGGAGGATATACCTGTCCGGAAGAAAGGGGCTGGTGAAGATACTTTCCGGAAAGGGCAGAGACAGGTTCCGGATCAAAGCAGTACTGAAGTTTTATTATATGCTGAAGCATCTGGGTTTTTCATTGACTCCTGTTTCAGCATTGAGATTTGCTCAGGGTATGGGGGCTCTGGCCTTTGTATTTATTATGGTTTTTTCTTTTGCATTATACAGAAATTACGGCCATGACAGTACCGTGGCAGAGAGAACTGCCGGAGAACAGGTGAGACTGGTTTCACAAAGCGGCACATTATCACGTGCAGCAGATAAATCGGGCAGTCTATTCCATGATAAATACATCAGGGAAAAAGAAAAGTTTCTCACAGGTTCCGGTTCATGTGCTGTCATGTCCATACCCAAAGGAGCCGTTCTCATAGCAGGACCGGAAACTCTTTTCAGTCTTGATAAATATTCAGTGAATGAGACATCTATATATATTGAGAGGGGTTTTCTTTTTTCAAGGGTAAGGAACCCCTACGGAGCAGTGTACAGTGTTAAAACTTCCAGTGTAATCGCCACTGTTAAAGGGACTTCCTTTGCCGTTACCGCAGGGAAAGGGGCTTCACTGGTTGAAGTACTGAAAGGAACCGTTACAGCTGCAGATAAAGAAACCGGCACTGTACATGAGGTTCAGGCAGGTTTCTGTTTCAGTAATGGAAAGGTTCTTCCACTTTCTGAAAAGAGGCTTCAGGTTCTGAGAAAACTTGACAGCACCGATTCTGGGGACCCTTCATCCGCTTCAGGCGTGGTCAAGTATTTTGGAAGCGCTTCAGGCGGTTCAGGTTTCAAAGAGGCCCTTGAGAAATACGGCAGGGTCGATGAAATAACCCTCTACAGCGGCAGAAGGTACCGGGGGGTTATTCTGTCGCGGGGTGAAAACTATAGAGTAATGACTGCCCGGGGTATTGTGCATATTCCGGCCAGAGAAATAAAAAATACAGTTACAAGAAAAAAGTAAGTCAAGAGGAGTTGCATTATGAATTTTTCAAAATTGGTATTATCTGTAATGGTTTCAGCACTGGTCTTTACTGTATCATGCGGTGGCGGCAAGCAGGCGGCATCAGGCGGAGTTTATGTTTCGTTCTTTGCGGGTGACGTGAGGGTTGTAAAGGCCGGAGGAAAAGAATCAGCAGTTTCCATGAAAGCCGTGGTTACTGACGGCGACATCTACAGGGTCGGAGAAAAATCCCTTCTCATACTGAGCGGCAGCGGCGGGCTTACTGTGCGGATTGAGGCGGGTACAGAGGCTGTTATCAAGTCTGTGGAGGACATTGCAAACAGGGAGATCTTTCTGAATCAGGGAAGAATACTCTCCAGCCTTGACAAACTCAAGAAGAATGAAAGGTATACTGTGAAGACAAAGACAACTGTTGCATCTGTCAGGGGAACACAGTTTATTACAAAATATGACGGCGGAAATACTACTGTTGCAGTAGTCAGAGGCTCTGTCAGTGTCATGGCCGAGAAGGGTAAGGAGGAGATTGTAGCTTCAGGGAAAACAGGTGTTGTAGGTGAAAGTTCCGTGAAGGTAGAGGTCAGGGAGATAAACAGCAGTGAAAAGCTGGAAGGCTCGAAATTCGGGATAACCCCTTCTGTGGAGAATATAGAAAAAAAGACACCTGATGAACTGAAAAAAATCTTCAGGGATAATGAAGAGAGTACAAAGACAATTGATGAGAAAATTGACAGTTCCAAGGGCATGTCTCTGGCGGATATGAAGAAAAAGTTCGGAAGGGTTGATGTAGTGACTCTTTACAATGGAAGGGTGATAACCGGTGTAATCACTTCAAGGGGAGCTGTTTACAGTATCCTGACCACAAGGGGTGTCGTCGCGGTCAAGGCAAGCCAGGTCAGAAATACAAGGACTCAGTAATTACAGTACAGGCGCAGGGGAGAGTGTGTAAGGGAACGGTCGCGACCGGTTCCTTACGGTGCTGCTCCTCACAATGACAGAAACTAACCCCTGATACTCTCTCTGTAGTCACTGGGGGTTTTTCCTGTAAGTTTAAGAAATACTGAATTGAATGAAGACTTTGAATTGAACCCGCTGGACATGGCGATTTCAAGTATACTCTTTTCAGGGAATTCAGCCATCTGGTTCATGGCCTCATTTATGCGGTATGAATTTATAAAACTTCTGAAGTTCATTTTCTTTTCAGAGTTCAGGAGCATTGAAAGCTGGTGGGTTGTGATCATGAGTTCAGTACTGAGCTTCGGCAGGGTGAGTTCATAATCTGTGTAGATCTTCTCCTCATCCATAAGTTCATGGAGGCGTTCAAGAACTGCAGAATGGTCTGTGCCGCCGGTAAATGTATTTCGGTAGCGTATGGTTCTTGCCTCCTTAATGGCCTTCTGTGTAAATTCAGGGTAACGGAAGGAGAAGATGAAGTACCAGACCCCGGCAAGTGTCAGAAGATATATTGCCGTGATATTAAGTACACGGTTCCCGGTTACACTGGCGATAATCATCATGGAGCTGAAGAGGAGTATGAAAAACATATAGTAGAATATTATGTGGAGTTCCCTTGCTGCTTTGCCGCTGCCTTTTCTTATGTAAATGTGTATGTCCCTTGTGGCGGCAATAAAGTAGAGAATCATGTAAAAGTTGGAGATAAAATCAAATCCCCTTATCAGAAAGTGCATGTTATAGTTCGGGTATGCAGCTGAACTGATCCGGAAAAATTCCACAGAAGTATGGTTCATTGTGTTTACAGTAATTATGGAGGCAAAAACAGTCATGGCCGGTATGAAATGTGCAAGGTAGCTTAAACCAGGCTTTGTCTGAAAACCGAGGACTGATCTGATATAAAAGTATACAAAGGGACCTATTGCATAGGCCATTGAGATGTCAGTATAAATGAGGAGCGGAATGTAAAAAATCAGCCCTGACTTGAAAGACCAGAGGGAGATGATTACATAGGACAGGCAGAAATAGAGGCCGGCCATGTTGAGGTTTATGAACCGGCGGTTTTTATATGCTACCTGAATTACTGCAAAAACAAGGAGTATTATACCGCAGGTGAACTCACTGTATTTTAATATGCTTTCTATCATTTATGGCCCGGTGTTAATAATAAATCACTGTGTAATATATCCGTTAATGAATGTTTCTGTCTATATATTAATGATACGGCAATGTAAAATAACAGGTCCATGTTTATAAATCTGGTCGACATAAACCCATGGGGTTTTATATAAATAAAATTTAAAGGAAGTAACCGTGTTTGGCAAAAATGTAATAAATATTCGTCGGATGCTTTCGGGGTCTTGGGGCCTGTGTATGAAGAACGTGATTAAAAATAATACTATAAGATTTATTGAAAATGTTTTCTGAGTATAAATACAGCAATCATTACCTACCTATTTTTCGTCCGGAATATTTAAGGAAACAGAAATGAAATATATTAAAACATGCAGGATCATTGCATCAGCATTTATGGGAATTCTTATGTCGTCTGCTTTGGAACCGCCTCTCTTTGCGGAAGCCGTATTTTTAAAGGACGGCTCAATTGTCGAGGGGCGCATTGTTTCAGATTCAGCCGGTGCCGTAACTGTACGCACTGCAGATAAAAAGACAAAACATGTAAAGCGTGCAGATATTATGAGAATACTCTACACTGAACTTAAACTTGGAAAGATATATGTTCAGAAACGGGACGGAAAGGGTATAGTAGCACACCTCGTCGATGAGGACAGGGAAACCTATACTTTCCGTAGGGAGCTTTACAGGCCCGAGGAGTTCACTCTTAAAAGGAGTGAAGTTCTTTTTATGGCGGAGAAGAACCCTTCCGGTCTCCAGATAGAGGGGGAACCTGAAACAGACAGGGTAAGCCTCAAATGGCTCCCCCCATATGACCCTGTCAAAAAGTATAAACTCTATAGGAGAAAAAATCAGGCCGGCAGATATGAACCCGTGGACAGCACAGGCAGTACTTCAATTACACTGAAAAATCTAACAAGCAATACCCAGTACTTCATGGTTGTTACCGCAATTGACTCAGCCGGGAACGAGTCTGAGCCGAGCAATGAGCTGAAGTTTAAGACAAAAAATCTCCCCCCTGAAAGGCCCGAAGGGATTACCCGTGAAATCAAGAATAGCAAAGTAGTCGTAAGGTGGAGAGAAGCCATAGACCCCGATGGAAGGGTCAAGGGGTATAACATATACAGGGCCGATGACAATAGTAAAATCGCAACAGTTAAAAGCCCCGAATTTACCGTGCCCAAAGGGGTTTCTGTATACAAGATCAAGATTGCCGCACAGGACGATCTTGGCAGTGAATCTGACATGGTCAGGGTATTTATGCCGAAGCAGCTTGTGGTATCAGCCGCACCGTCGGTCTTTGTAATAAGAGGCGACCTCGGCGAACTCTTCGGGCCCGGCTACGGCGGGCAGCTCAGCATGGGTCTGCGGAATATCTATTACCAGAATTTTGAAGCCGGGCTGAATCTGGGATACTACGCCTTCAAGGGGAAGGAAGAGGAGAATACGGACAGTATGTTCATGATCCCTGTGACAGCATACGCCGGGTATCATCTTTTCATGGGCGACTGGTTTTCATTCTTCCCCTTTGTTAAGGCAGGAGAGTCTTATTCGAAGGTAAAGTACACAGGCCTTGCAGGGGAGACAGATAAAACAGTGATAGACCCCGTTGTGGCAGCAGGAATATCTCTCGCAGCAGGTGGGGAGAGGTTTACCTTTTCTGTTGGTGCCGACTACGGTATAATTTATGAAAGTGCAGGGGCAAAACCTTTTTATGAGGGCTTTTTCAGTTTTGGATTGAAGTTTGAAATGTAGGAGATGGGATTATGAAATTTCAAAAATGGATAATGATTTTTCTTCTGTTCTTTTCTCTCTTCGGATGCGAAGGCGGATTTGAAGAAGTTGCCAGTGATAGTGATAAAGCCGATGCCGCTTTGCAGAGTGTGACAGTATCAGTGGGGAGCTTAAGCCCAGCTTTCAGAAGAGGTGTTACGAGTTATACTGTTAACGAAGAGTCCACAGTGGACACTCTTACCATTACTGCAGCATCAGTTAAATCTGATGTAAAAATGCAGTACAGGATAGATGGAGGAGCCTGGACAGATTTGGCAGGTGCACAAATATTAACCGGGCTTCAGAGTGCTGCAAATAAGACAATAAAATATGAGATTCAGGTTACATCGGGCGACGGAAAGGGTAATGTCATATACAGTTTTATAGTTACAATTCCACCACAAATTACTTTAACGACAACTATTGCTACAGGTATTAATTCTACAAGCGCAACAGGTGGAGGCAATATCACCGATGATGGAGGGCTTACCATAGCTGAACGTGGTGTATGCTGGAGTACAAGCAGCAACCCGACAATAAGTGATTCAAAAACCACTGACGGTTCAGGCACAGGTTCTTATTCAAGCAGCCTTTCAGGTCTGACTTCAGGAGGTGTTGTGTATTATGTCCGGGCATATGCAACGAGTTCAACCGGAAGCACTGTTTATGGAGATGAGGTAACTTTAAAAACATGCGGTTATACAGGCCCGGGCGGCGGACTGGTGTTTTATGACAGGGGTGAGTACACAACAGGTGATCCCAATGGAGACTGGAGATATCTGGAAGCAGCGCCTGCTGATGCAGGAAAATATATGTGGACTATAAGTCCTTTGATAAGTACTCTCATAGGAACAACTGGAACAGCCGTTGGTACCGGGAAAGCAAATACAATTGCGATTATTGCTCAGGTAACTGGTTACGGTTCATCTGATACAAACTATGCTGCAGCGCAATGTACAGCATACAGCAATAATGGCTATAGCGACTGGTTTCTGCCTTCAAAAGATGAACTGCATTTGATATACACAAATTTATATCTCCTGGGCCTTCTCAGCGGTTATGGGACGGATAATTATCATTACAGTTCATCAGAGATGAATTATAATATGGCCTATCTCCATGGTTTTTATTGGGGCAGTGGCGGTCAGGGTTCCAATGATAAAGGCTATAGTGGATTTTCCCGATATGCCAGGCCCGTAAGGTCATATTAACTACGGTATACAATGGTCCGGGATTTTATCTATAAAACAGCGGCAAACCCTTTTATGAAGGCTTTGCCGGTTTCGGATTGAAGTTTTAAATGTAGGAGAAGTGATTATGAAAATCAGAAGAATATTGATATACTGCCTGGCGGCCTTTCTTCTTTCATCGTGTGAATCCGGATTCGATGATATATTGAAGGACATTAAGGGGTCAAAAACTTACAAGTATTATGCATATGTTTCAAATTCAGGTGCAGATACCATTTCAGCATATTCAATTGATTATAGTACCGGCGCATTAACCAGTATAGGAAGTTATGCCACAGGAGACTACCCTGTACAGATGACAACAGACCCATCAAATAAATATCTTTATGTGGCATGTGCAGGTTCGGGTTCACTTGACGGTTCTGTCTATGTATATTCCATGGATCAGTCAACCGGCGCTTTAACATTAATAGCTAATTATTCAACGGGAGTTGATTCCATGGCAGTCACAGTAGACCCGGATGGTACATATCTTTATGTTGCAAATGGTCAATATGGTCTGGCGGCAGATTTATATGTTTTTGTATATACAATTAAGTCAGACGGTTCATTGACCTATAATAGGTCGATTAGTACCGGTTCCGGCAATCCCGTTTTCACTGCTGTAGATCCCGGCAATAATTTTCTTTATATTCTGGAAGATAACATACTCGCTTTTGATATTTCAGATGGTTATAGCAGTATCGGTACAGCAGTATCACTATCAGGAAATCCGAAAAAAACAGTAGTAGATTCATCGGGAAAATATTTATATTCTGTTACTGAAGCAAGCGCCGGCTCAATCGCAATATATGCCCATTCCATAAATACAGACGGATCACTTTCAGTTATTAATTCCTACACCTCTGCTTATACTTCTCTAAATGATATTGCAATACATCCAGGGGGTAAATTTGCTTATTTCGCTGCTGGAAACGGATCCTTAGGGTATGATTA
>QKCL01000002.1 GCA_003246895.1 Spirochaetota bacterium
CACTTCCATTTTCAAAATCAACCTTTACTTCAACATCGCCTTTGCCGGAAAACTTCTTAAAAATCTGATCTATATCGTTCTTTGAAAGCTCAACAGCCATCATTCCGCAGTTATACATGTTCTGTCTGAAAATACGGGCAAAACTTTCAGCGAATACTACATTTATGCCGTTCACCTCAAAGGCCCATGGAGCATGCTCCCTTGAGGAACCGCATCCGAAATTTTCTCTCGTAACAACTGCTTTTTTACCTTCAATATCCTTTGTAACATCAAATCCTGATAGTTCAATATCCTCAAGGAGATGAGGTTTCAGGGCGTCCTTTGTGATCTCATTAAGGTATTTTGCAGGTATTATTTCATCGGTATTTATATCTGACCTGTCAAGGAACAGTACTTTTCCATCAAAATTCTTCATGTTCGACCCCTTAAGCTCTTTTAAATAGTTCGGAATTTGTAATTTTTCCGGTAATTGCTGTTGCTGCTGCAGTGGCTGGACTCATGAGATGAACCATGCCCCCCTTCCCCATTCTTCCCACAAAATTACGGTTAGTTGTTGATGCGCAGGATTCACCAGGAGCAAGGACTCCGTTGCTCATTCCAAGGCATGCACCGCATGTGGGATTTGTGACACAGAACCCCGCCTTCATAAATATGTCTATAATGCCCTCTTCAAGAGCTTTTTGAAATATTTCCGGCGTTGAAGGAGATACGATGGCCCTCACATCATCGCTGATTTTTTTACCCTTGACTACTTCAGAAGCAATTCTCAGATCCTCAAGTCTTCCGTTGGTACATGAACCTATATACACCTGGTCAACCTTTGTGCCTTCCATCTCACTGACAGTTTTAACTTCATCGGGTTTGTATCCCACAGTGACAACAGGCTCAAGTCTTGATACATCAAATTCGATTACCTTTGCATACTGTGCATCCTCATCGGAGATCCATTTTGAAAATTCCTTAAGAGCCTCCTCTTTGGAAGAATACTCATCCTTAATATGTTTCCAGAGATAGTCAACAGTAGTCTCATCGGGGTAACATATTCCGCAGGTACCGCCGGCCTCGATTGCCATATTGCAAAGAGTCATCCTGGCATCCATTGACATTTCTTTGATTACCGGGCCTGTAAATTCAATGACCTTGTTTGTTGCACCGTTAACCCCGATCTCAGAAATTATTGAAAGAATTACATCCTTTGAATAAACTCCTGCCGGAAGTTCTCCGGTTATATTAATTTTGATTGTTTCCGGATTTTTAAATGTACATACTCCCTTGAGTATACCGACCTCAAGATCAGTTGTGCCCACACCCGCGGCAAAAGCTCCGAATGCTCCATGTGTACATGTGTGGGAGTCACCCATGATTATTGTATAACCCGGCCTTGAAAAACCCTTCTCAGGGAAAATAGCATGGCATACACCGTTTCTTCCTATATCAAAAAAATCCTTTATGTTGTTTCTCTTTGCCCAGTCTCGGAGAGTCTTTGCCTGCTGGGCTGTTTTTGTATCCTTTGACGGAGTTACGTGATCGATAACAACCTTTATTTTTTCAGGATCAAAAACCCTATCTTTACCCCTGGCAACAAGATCGTCTATTGCGATGGGAGTGGTAATCTCATGACAAAAAACAGCATCAAGTTTCAGCACATTAATATCTCCGGAAAGGCTTTCAACCCTGTGTGCTTCAAATATTTTTTCGCTTATTGTTTTTCCCATATTAAAATCCTTAACTGTTTCTGTAGGTAATTTTTATACAAATCTTACAGTGGTTCATAAAAAATCAAGTTATTTATTCAAAACTGTAGTTTCAGCAGATATTTCCTCAGCAACACTCTCTTTCCCCAGCTTCATTTTCATGGAAAGTGATATTTTGCCGGATCTGACTGAAACACTGACAATAATTCCTCTTTCCACCCTTTTTTTGAGAATCAGCATTGCCACTTCGTCCTCAACCTCCTTCTGGATATACCTCCTCATGACCCGGGCATTGCTTCCCTCACGGATTATCTTTCCCGAAAAGTATTTCTTCACAGAGGAGGAGAAGTTTATGGTGATATCATTATGGGCAAGTCTGTCCTCAAGATTACTGAGCATAAGATCGGCTATGGCCTCCATGTCCTTTTCTGCCAGTTTTTTAAAGATGACAATTTCGTCGATCCTGTTTAACAGTTCCGGCGAAAAGAAGGTTTTCAGCTCCTGCCTTATTCTGTCGTTCTCCTGTACATCCATGGCCTCTCTTGAAAATCCCATGAGCGGATTTCCCTTGCGGGAAGAAGACCCCAGGTTTGAGGTCATGATTATTATGGTGTCCCTGAAACTCACAACCGTTCCGGATGAATCGGTAAGCTCTCCTTCATCAAGAATCTGCAGAAGTATATTAAAGACATCCCTATGGGCCTTTTCAATCTCATCAAGAAGTATAATGGAATAGGGCCTGAGCTTGACCTTTTCTGTGAGCTGGCCTCCCTCCTCATACCCCACATAACCCGGAGGAGAACCGATCAGTCTTGAAACCGAATGTTTCTCCATATATTCTGACATGTCGAGTCTTATGATGCTCTTCTCATCTTCAAATAGAAATTCCGCAAGAGCCCTTACAAGTTCTGTTTTTCCAACACCGCTTGGCCCCAGAAATATGAATGAACCGTTGGGTCTGTCTGCTGCGGAGAATCCCGCTCTGGATCTTCTGATCGCACTGCATACAACTTTAAGGGCCTCATCCTGTCCAATGAGCCTCTTCCTTATGAAGCTCTCCATGGTAACCAGTTTCTCAAGCTCATCCTCTTCAATTTCCTCAACGGGAATCCCTGTCATTTCGGCAACTACACGGGAAATGATCCCTGCCTGAACTGTAAGTTCATACGAGTTAGTCCTCGAGAGCCAGTCATCTGTCATCTTCTTGAGCTGCGCCTTCTTTTCGCTTATAACGTCCCTGACACTTGCCGCTTCCTCATATTCCTGACTCTGAACAAGAGCGATTTTATCAGCATTGAGCTTCTCAATACTCTCCTCGAGCTCCTCTATTTCCGCAGGTTTATCGATATTGTCATATTTGGCCATTGCGCCCGCCTCGTCTATGACATCTATTGCCTTATCGGGAAAGTGCCTGTCTGTAATATATCTCTCGGACAGGTATACAGCCTCTTCCAGAGCCTCGTCCGTATACCTTACCTTGTGAAACTCTTCGTATGTGGGCCTTACCCCTTTAAGAATCTTTAATGTATCCTCAAAATCAGGCTCCTCAACCAGCACATTCTGAAACCTGCGCACAAGGGCACTGTCCCTTTCTATATACATCTTGTATTCACCAAGGGTTGTGGCACCGATACACTGCAGCTCCCCCCTTGCAAGGGCCGGCTTGAGAATATTTGCCGCATCGATTGCCCCCTCGGCGGCTCCAGCGCCGGTGAGTGTATGTATCTCATCTATGAATATAATCAGCCCGCTTTCACTGCTGATTTCATTTACCAGTCTCTTGAGCCTTTCCTCGAACTCCCCCCTGTACTTGGTCCCGGCAACAACGGCCGAAAGATCCAGCGCAAGAACCTTGTTCCCCGACAGTGCCGAAGGGACATCATCCTCAATTATCTTCCGGGCAAGTCCCTCCACAATTGCAGTTTTTCCCACTCCGGCTTCACCGATGAGTATTGGATTATTCTTTCTTTTTCTGGAAAGAATTCTTATGACCCTGGCTATTTCACTGTCCCTGCCTACTACCGGATCAAGCTTACCCTTTCTTGCAAGTTCAGTAAGGTCCTTGGCGAATTCATTAAGGGTTGCTCCGCCCTTCTGGTCCTTTTTTAAAGGAAGTGATCTGGGGGTTGGCCTGACACCGAGAACCCTCAATATCTCGTCCTTGAGTATTTCGTAATTTATTCCGGAATTGTCAAGGTCGGATATTCCCGGACAGGAACCCTCCCTGAAAACAGCAAGAAGCAGGTGTTCGGTACCGATATAGGAATTCTTCAGGTTCTGGGCCTCATCCTTGGATATTTCAATTACCCTTTTGAATGATTCTCCCACAGGAATCTTTCCCATTGTAATGGTATTGCTGTCACGTCTCACATTCTTCTCTATGAGAAATACAGCCTTTTCAAAATCTATGCCTATATTTTTCATTATGCGTGCGGCAACTGAATCATCATCCTTAAGAAGGGAGAGGAGAATATGTTCCGGCCCCAGGGATTCCGAGTTGAGCCTCTTCCCCTCATTCTGCGCCGAAACTTCCAGTATTTTTCTGGTCTTCTTTGTAAATTCAAACATTTTTCACCTCCGCCCTGGAAAGTATTTCCCTTACAAATTCAGACCTGTAGTTATCACTTTCCATTACCGATGAAAAGGTCTTCCCGGTCTGAAGCTGAAGATGTGACCACTGAACATTGACCATAAGATCATTGATCACATCCAGAGAATATTCCTTTATCAAGGACATAACAACCCCGAGTCTTATTTTTGAAAGGTGTTCGATGGCCTCACCATATGTAAGTTTTCTCGAATACCTGAGTATTCCCAGAGAACGCATTACGCGGTCTTCAAATTCCATGGAAGCTTCATCAAGCCACATGTCACGTGCATCATCTTCAAGCTTTATGAGATTCGTGATGATACTGTCCGCCCTGTCCAGAAGATCGATCTCAGAGAACCCGTGCGTTTCCATGTTCTTTAAAATATAGAGACCACCGGTGATCATTTTCCCGCTGCCGAGAGTACCAGAAAGGCTGAACCCACTGTCCTTTATTGAAGGAAGGTACTCTGACATTCTCTGGTTCTCTGTAAGAACCGGCAGATGGAGTATCACGGATATTCTCATACCAGTACCGTTTCTGGACGGGTCAGCCATGAGGTAACCGTATTTATCTGAAAAGGCGTAGCTCATATGGCGGTTGATGTCGCTGTCAACGGCGTTGGCAAGATCCCAGGCCTCATTAAGCTGCAGGCCCGGTTTGATGACCTGAATCTTCAGATGATCCTCATCGTTCAGGAGAACGGAAAACTCGTTGCAGCTGTCAATAACAGTTGCTGAAATATCGGAGTTCTCCATCTCCGAAGTAAGCAGGTTTCTCTCCCTCAGGAACCGCCTGTCCTGAATTGAAAACTCGGGGATCTCCAGGACCCTGAGCCTTCCATTATATTTACCATTTTTAATCCAGGAATCAAGGAGTTCCATGATTCTGTCCATATTTTCTTTTGTTCCACAGTGGGGGAATGGAATACCCGGAACATTTCTCGACAGCCTCACCCTCGTGGATATGACAGTATCATGTCTGGGCCCTCTTCCATTCCAGAAATCTCCCTTTCTGTTCACAATTTCAGCAAGTATATTCAAATCAACCTCTTGTAACTTTTCCGTTCTCTATTTTTCTGATTCTGTCCCTGAGCATGGCTGCATCCTCATACCTCTCCTCGCTCACTGCCGTCTGAAGGAGATCAGAAAGCTCCTCCTCATCTGCCAGAAAAAGGTTTCTCTCATAGACTGAAGAACAGTCATCTCTTTCAATATCTGTTCCTGAACTGTAATTATCAGGGATTTTACCGGTATAGGGTCCATCAGACATCTTTTTCTCAAGGAGAGGATGTACCTGTGTAAAGTAGACATAACAGTCGGGACAGCCGAACCTGCCTGACCTTTTAAAATCAGTATATTTCATGCTGCAGGTGTGACATACTCTGGCCTCACTGTCTCCCGATACATCTTTTATATCAAGAAACGTGAGCATCTCAGGCACAGTAAGTGAAAAACTGGTGGAGGATGTGTTCAGACCGATGGCCCTGGCACACTGTTCGCAGAGATGTACCTCTGAATTGTTGTTTCCAACTATTTCAGTCATATGTATTGTGGCATTTCTTTTCTTGCATCTTTCACAAAGCATACATTTTACCATTTTAACATGTTTATCATATTATAATACTCAAAAAAGCAGGTCATGTAAACAACTATTTAAGAATTTTATTAAATATCTGTTTAATCTAACTCCCAATTGTTACCTGCATAAAACAAAAAAAGAGTCAAATTCCAGCTATTACCATAAAACCGTTCCAGCCGTCAAGAATTTCATGAGCTCTCACATAAAGGTTCCTGCTGTCAAACAATCCCATAATCTCATCTGTCCATCTTTTTCCTATTCCGCTGAAAATTATTACCCCCTCGTGAGCAAGGGCGGACACAAGTTTATCAATATTATCCTCAATTACCACGGTCAGAAGATTGGCAGTAATTATATTGTACTTATCGGTAAATTCATGCTCATAAAGGTCGGAAACAACGGGGTTAAGGGAATCTATTCCGTTTCTCCTGAGATTTTTACTGCTCTTTTCAACCGAAACCGGATCGATGTCAGACATTTCGATATTCCGTAGACCCATTTTATGGGCCAGTATTGACAGAATGCCTGTACCTGTGCCTATGTCAGCCATTTTCAGCCCCGGAACTGTTCCGGGCACAAGAGACTCAATATGTTTCATGAGAAGTTCGAGACACATTCTGGTTGTCGGATGATTTCCGTCTCCAAATGAATTAACAGGATCTATGTCTATGACATACCTGCACTCCTCAGGCACGGGTGCTTCGGGATTATATCTGACATATATGCCGCTGCCTGCCATTACTCCGTCAATGTCTTCATAATATGATCCCGCCCAGGTATCTTCCGATAATTCCACCTCACTGATTTTCTGAATGTAAAGCGGATATCCTTCAGGCATTTCCGCATCATAGACAGATATAGTACAAAGGCCCTCACCCTTTTCAATGTAGAATGATGTAATTCCAGCATCTTCCATAAGAGCCAGGACAGCATCTTCATGTTCCGGAGGGAATCCGTATTTTATCTCTTTCAAAAATTTCACCATAAGAAAATATTTACTGACCGCAATATGTCTTGACCATTGATCGGAACAGTAATATAACTTATATAAAAAAGAGGGATATTTTGGCAATGAAAAACCTGATATTCATATTCATCGGCGGGGGATTCGGCGCTGCCACCAGATTTCTCTGTTCAAAATATATAAATGAAATATCACAGTCCACTTTCCCATGGGGAACATTTACCGTAAACATTACGGGGGCATTCATCATAGGAGTTCTCACTGAATTCTTTGACAATTCCCTCCTTGCCCCGGAAATGAGACTCCTTCTCATCGTAGGCTACCTTGGCGCACTCACAACATTCTCATCATTCTCAATGGAATCTGTAAATCTTTTAAGGGGAGGAGAGCTCAGGCTCCTGGCCCTGAACATAATAGTTACAAATATTACAGGTGTTGCAGCAACAATTGCAGGAATCTACATTTCAAGGATACTAATTAACTCTTTCAAGGGGGTATAGCATGAAATACTATAACAGGGAAAAGGCTCAGCAGCTCAGAATATACATTCTGGAACAGGATAAAATTGACGGCAACCCTGCATATGATGCAATAGTGAGGCACGCAATGGAACTTGGAGTAAAGGGGGCCACGGTATTCAGGGGACTCCAGGGTTATGGATGCCATCACCATCTCCACAGTGCCAGACTTGTGACAATTTCCGAGAATCTCCCCATGCTTGTTGAGATAATAGACAAACCTGAAATGGTTCAGAAAATCACAGAATATCTCGACGAGAAACTGCCCGAGGGCCTCTTTACAGTGACAGAGACATCCATGTACACAGGAAAACAGTAAACACCGTATATACTTATAAAAAAAATCCCGGACAGAGCCGGGATTTTTTATTATTTCTTTTTCATAAATGTTTCTATCAAGTCTATGGGAATGGGGAAAAGTGTAGTGGAGTTGTTCTCCGTCGCGACCTCTCTGAGAGTCTGAAGGTAACGAAGCTGGAGAGCCATCGGATGCGCCTCCATGAGTTTTGCCGCATCAACCATTTTACTGGCTGACTGGAACTCACCTTCGGCATTGATAACCTTTGCCCTTCTCTCCCTCTCTGCCTCGGCCTGTTTTGCCATTGCCCTCTGCATCTCCTGTGGAAGGTCAACGTGCTTGACCTCAACAGCCGAAACCTTGATACCCCAGGGGTCTGTCTGCGCGTCAAGTACAGACTGAAGCTCTGAATTGATATGCTCCCTGTTGCTCAAAAGGTCATCAAGCTCCACCATGCCGAGAATACTTCTGAGAGTTGTCTGGGCAAGCTGGGAAGTTGCATAGAAGTAGTCGTCAACCTCTGTTATTGCCTTATTGGGCTCAACAACACGAAAATAAACAACAGCATTCACCTTGACCGAAACATTATCCTTTGTAATTATATCCTGTGGCGGAACATCCATTGCAACAAGCCTCAGATTAACCCTGACAAACTTATCTATGATTGGAATAACAAAAATAAGCCCCGGCCCCTTGGGCCCCTTTGGTTCATCAAGAAGCCTTCCGAGCCTGAATATAACAGCCCTTTCATACTCCTTGATTATCTTGATGGAAGGTATGAGAATCAGGATAACAAGAAATATGATTGTGGGAATAAACCCCAGATCAAAATTAAAACCGAACATTTAGTCCTCCAGTAATTTTTTCTTTATTTTCAGGGTCATGCCCCTTACTTCTTCAACTGTAAAAACTTCACCCTTTCTGACATCCCCGTCAAACTCTGCATTCCAGATCTCACCGTGAACCCTGACCTGCCCTCGGCCGGTAAAATCAGACAGGGCCGCAGCATCAAGACCAAGGAGACCATGCTTTCCGGTAGTGACCCTCGACTTCATGATGTTCACGGCAGCCCTTATTACAACAAAGACAAAGGCAAGCACCACAATTGCCATGGCAAGTATGGTTGAAAACGGAAGCCCTCCGCCCTGAAGCGGGGAATCAAAGAGAATCATGGCGCCGAAAATGAAAGACGCTATACCCGCAACCGTGAGCATTCCATAGCTTATAAAATAGAGTTCCAGAATGAAAAATACAAATGACATTATTATGAGAATGAGTCCAAGGGCGTTGATTGGTATTATCTTAATGCCAAGGAGAAAGAGAACAAAGGCTATTCCCCCGACTGTTCCAGGCACAATGAGCCCCGGATTCTTGAACTCCATGACAATACCAGCAATTGCAATGATAAAGAGCAGAAAAATCAGCTGAGGGTCCGCCAGTCTGTTCACCACTCCCTGCTTCCATGACATTTTATAGAAATGAGGCACGAGAGAACTGGTCTTAAACACAAAACTTCTTCCGTTTAAATCGATTTTTCTGCCGTCTAGTTTATGAAGGAGATCATCCATGTCCTCAGCAACAATATCAACAACATTGAGTTTTTTCGCCTCGCTGTAGCTGTTTGATACGGCCCTTTCAACGGCCCTCTGGGCCCAGGAAACATTTCTTCCCCTTTTCTGGGCCAGGCTCTTTGCATAGGCAACCGTGTCATTTAAGACCTTCTTCTCCATCACGCCTGCGGGGTCGCCCTTCCTGTCCTTTTTCATGAAGTCAAGCATTGGACTCACGGGGTGCATGGCGCCGATTTCTGTGCCCGGTGCCATTGCATTCACATGGGCAGAGAGCATGATAAACCCTCCGGCTGAAGCGGCCTGGGCGCCCTTTGGAAAGGTGTACACCACAACTGGAATCTCGGAAGTGAGAATTGTCTTTATGAGATCACGCATTGAGGACATCAGGCCCCCTGGAGTGTCAAGCTGGAGAACAATGAATTTATGGGAATTTTTCTGTGAAGACTTAATGGCATCAATGACATATTCCGTATTTACAGGGTTAACAGTTCCTGTGAGTTCAACGATACCGTATGAGCCCTTCCCCTGGGAAAGAAGAGGAAGGCTCAGAATCAGAAGGAAAAGTACAAAAGCTGCAATGGTTGGTTTTCTGAACATTTAATCAAGACTCCATATTAAGATAGATAGTATAAATAGCTTGCTTTTTAAAAGAGATACAATATCTTGTTGTAAAGATACAAAAATATTGCATATTTTAAAGTGACGTTATATAAAAAATATTTTTTATGACAAGAATAATTAAAATATTGTTACTCCTTGCCTGTCTAAACCTTCTGCCAGATTCCGCAACGGCAAAGTCCTATGAGGAGCTCTGGGAGATGGATGAGAACCAGCTGCGGAAAATGATTCCCGGGAAAAGGGAGTTCTCCTACTTTGACCCCAACAAACAGCTTGAGTACAAAAACAGAATATTCAGCCTCTTCACCTCAATGGGCATTAACCAGGAATATTTAAACATCATGAGGCTTCACGGATACCCCATGATAGACTTCATGTTCTACAGGGGGAAACTCTACTCCGCCACAGAGGACTGGAGAAACGCAAAGAACGGCGACCTTGACAAGCTGAAGACAGACCTTCAGAAACGGTACGGCCAGCCCGAAACAGCAGGCAGGGATGACCTGACCATTTACACATACAAAAAGGACAGAACCGTTGTAATACTGTATTCCAGAAAAAATGATAACCTCACTTCACGATGCAAGGTGTATTATTATAGTAAGAAAATATTCAACAGACTCTTTGCGGAATAAAATTTTAAAATTTTTTCAGAAAAATTTTTATTTATGCTTGACTGAAATTAACCTCTGAAACATATTTGCTACATCAAGAAGATAATTCATAAGACGTTAGTGAAGGTAATAAATTGGCTAATACAAAACAGCAGAGAAAAAGAATCCGTCAGAATGAAAAAAGACGAGTTAAAAATTCTCAGGTAAAATCATCAATCAGAACTGTTGCTAAAGGAATCATTAAGCTTATCGATTCCAAAGAAAAACAGGATCCAGCAACAATTGAAGCTGGTTTCCAGAAGTTCGTAAAAATTGTTGATACAGCTGCTGGTAAAGGTGTTCTTAAAAAGAATACTGCAGCTAGAAAGAAGTCAAGACTTGCTGCGAAAGTTAACGCTGCAGTTGCAAAGCTAAAAGAAATAGCATAGGCCAGTCTTGAACAGGACCATCCTTGTCGAGACAGTCAGTCTTAAGACCGGCCTTTCAAAAAGACAAGTTGATCTTGTGGTGAATCTTTTCCTGGATGGGATAATTAAATCTGTTCAGGAGGGAGAAACAGTAGAAATAAGGGGTTTCGGAAATTTTTTTCAGAACATTCAGGAAGAAAGGAAAATAAAGTCACCCATAGCCGGCAAAGAGATAACTGCTCCGGCTAAAAAAAAGATAAGTTTTAAAGCAAGTAAATCCACAGAGATTGAAATATAAGGGCGCTTAGCTCAGCTGGGAGAGCATCTGCCTTACAAGCAGAGGGTCACAGGTTCAAGTCCTGTAGCGCCCAATAAAAAAAGACCACCTTGATCAAGGTGGTCTTTTTTTATGTCTAATGACTTTGACTATCCTTTCGAAAAATCTTTTTATCTTTTAGAGATTTTTTTATCCCGGAATTATTTCCCCGTTTAGACCAGCAGGGGCGGTATTGAAATCCAATGTGTAATATCAATGCAAGACAGAGCCCCGATCTTTATCGGTTAGATTTGGCTTTACGATAAGATTATCCAAAGTATTCATCAATGATTTAACTGTCTCCCGCTCATTGCCGTACCAGAATGCAAGAAAAAAATGAATGAGAATAAATCTGTAATGGACAAGGGCATCCTGTGCATCTTAGTAAAATTCAGGCACTGTATAATATACCCACAGCCCATAAAGCAGGTATTTCGCAAGTGCAGACATCATCGTCCCTAATCTTTTTCTGATATGCGGATTTAATTTCTTCGAGTGTTTTCATATGGTCTCCCTAAGTCAATATCATGATAAAGTGAGCAGCCAATAAGAAGAAACTATCATATAATGTTCAGAAAATGTAGGACTTCAGTTCCTACAATGGAACTGATATAGTTTTTAATTTAGTTTTTTACTATTGGCGACAGGTATTCGTAAACTTAGCATAAAACACCCGGGAAACGTCTATCGGTCTATTGAAAACTACTTATTGTTATGTGTCATTTAAAAATATTATGATTGTTCAATAGTTTTTAATCATTTATGTTAAAAGAAAGCGACAAGATTTTATAGTTTAGCCCTAAAACCTGTGTCGAAACTGAGTTTATCAGGAAGCTACTAGAAATCAAAAAGTAGGATTAGGGTTTATGGGTTCCCAGGCAGACAACATTTTCCATTGGTGGCGACGTGATGAGTGAATTCACGAACAAAATATACCGATGAGGAATAACAAATACCTTTTTGGGGCAGAAAGTTTCCTGAGATAAATTAAGTATTAAAATTTTCCAAATAATTCTTGATTTATACCTTATGAGGCATAAATTGTAAATATACCTCAAGGGGTATAAAACAAATATATACCCTAAGAGGTATGGAGTGCATATGAAGCATACTGTTCGAAATTCCACACAGCTTGGCGTTGCGTTGAGGAGTTTACGCAAGGAAGCAGGACTCAGTCAGGATGATATTTATGATAAAAGCGGCATCTTGCAAAAAACAGTTTCTCTTCTGGAATCCGGGAATTCTCAAAGTACCATTGCCTCTCTTTTTAAAATACTGGCTGCCATTGACTGTGATCTCATAATTGTACCCAAAAAAGAGACTGAACAAAAATCCGGTGGTGAATGGTAGTGGGCAGAAGAAAACTTTCAAGATCGCTGGGTGTCTGGATGAACGGAGAACGTGTCGGGACATGGAGTGTTTCGTCTTCGGGAATTCATGAACTTAAATATTCTGAATCATGGCTTGTATCGCCCAACAGACGTCCCATATCTCTCTCTTTGCCTCTTATACCCTCTTCCCAGAACCACTCGGGACATTTTGTTGAATCTTTTTTTGACAACCTCCTGCCTGATTCTACAATAATCCGTAAACGTATTCAGGCCCGTTATGGGAAACTGACTGATCATACCTTTGATCTGTTAGAAGAGATCGGACGTGACTGCGTCGGAGCTATTCAGCTTTTACCTGAGGATATTAAAGCTGTTGATGTCCGGAAAGTATCTTCACGGGAAGTAGATGAAGAAGAAATGGAATATTCTCTACTTTCAATGAGCGGTCAAAACAGAAATTTCCAAATTGATAAGGAAGAATTTCGTATATCCATAGCCGGTGTGCAGGAAAAAACCTCATTTTTACGATACAGAGACAGGTGGCATATACCTAAAGGAACAACTCCTTCAACTCATATTTTTAAACTTCCCATAGGTCCCCTGCAGAATATTGATATGTCCTCTTCTGTAGAAAACGAATGGATATCCCTTAAACTGTTCAAAGCTTTCGGTATTCCGGCTGCAAATGCGGATATTATGCATTTCGGATCCCAGAAAGTATTGGTAGTCGAACGGTTTGACAGGAAAATTTCGGATAAAGGAGACTGGATAATAAGATTACCCCAGGAAGATATGTGTCAGGCTCTTGGAATATCTCCCGGATTAAAGTATGAATCCGATGGAGGGCCGGGGATTACTGAGGTTTTGAACTTACTATTGGGGTCAGATAATTTTGAGGAAGACCGGCGCCTGTTTTTTAAAACACAGATCCTGTTCTGGCTTCTTGCAGCCCCTGACGGACATGCCAAGAACTTCAGTATAATACTTGCCCCGGAGGGAAAGTTCGCACTTGCACCTGTATATGACGTCCTTTCGGCATACCCTATTCTAGGCCGGAACAGTTCCGCTATTGCTCCGCAAAAGTTGAAAATGGCAATGGCTGTGTATGGTAAAAATAAACATTATCTCTGGAGCAAAATCCAACCTGATCACTGGCTAACTACATCTATAAAAAACGGCCTTAACAAAAAAGTCTGCAGATCTATTATAGATGAAATACTGTCTCAATCTGAAGGTGCATTAGAATCAGTTTATAAAGAAATGCATAAAGATATATCAAAGAATTTTGCTGCCCTGATTATTGAAGGATTCAGTAAGACCTTAAAGCAATTGAATTAAAATATAGGTTGATTAATTATGAGTTTTGATGATCTGCAAAAAAAGAGGATTGAAAAAAGCATGAATGCTCTTTTACTAAAGAGAAGACCGCCGGTTGAAATCCGAAGCAAGGTGGACCTTACTTACATAATAGAAAAATTAAGCGTAATCATTTTTGAAATACGCCCTCAATGGGATAATCCAGGTAAAAAAATTGAGATCCCCATATCGAAAGCCACTTATGTTAAGTCAAAAAATATATGGAAGTTATACTGGCAGCGCTCAGATTTAAAATGGCATTTGTATGAACCTTACCCTGAGGCAGAATCTTTTGATGAATTTCTGGAAATTGTTGATTATGATGAATTCGCCTGCTTTTGGGGATAACCAGTATTCAGGAGATAAGGGGCTGACCGGCGACGAGCATAAGACTATTGTGAAATTCTGCATCGATCACGACCTGAAGATCGGGGAGTTTTTGCTGCAGGCGGGCTTGTACTGTGTGAAGAAAAAGATAATATCCAAGAAGAAAGATAAATAATTGTAATTCAACTTCACTTTAGATTTTCAAATGACTGCAGCGCATCATAGTAATCAATGCAGAAAGCAGGCAGCCGCGAACTACCCCCTTTCACTACCTGTACAAAAAAAGTTAATTTTTATAGAAAAATGAGAACTTAATAAGATGTGTCCCGTCAAAGATCTGCAATGAAATTTTTCAGTATTCATTGCAGAAAATTTAAACAAAAGAGGTCTACATGAAAAAGAGAATTTTTCAGGTACTCACAGGTGCAGCTATTGTTGTATCTGCATTCGCAGCACTCTACGCTGCAGACAGATGGGTTCAGGGTTCAAACGGCAGAACAGCTGGCGGAGATATCTACGGCGGATGGGAAAACGGACGCAGTCTTATACTGTGTGCAGGTTTTTACAACGGCACATACCATCCGGGAAAACTTGTGGGCAATGCATGCAATTACGGATACGGCGGGAGAGAGATACGTTCAGCTTCCTATTATACCCTGAAAGTTCAGCAGGGAAATATATCAAACTACAAGTGGTTCGGGGCTTCCAACGGAAATATTCCAATGAGACCGGGCTACCAGGCAATTCCGGTGGGCAGAGAGGGATCAAGAACTCTTTATGTCTGCAGGGCAAACTATATGGGCGGAAAACATCCTGGAAAGATTGTGGGCTCAAACTGTAACTTCGGATACGGCGGCAGGGAAATCACAGTACCGACCTATCAGGTACTTATGCGCCAACAGTAAATCAGACATTACATGAGGCCGGCATCATGCCGGCCTCACACCTGTATAATACTAATTTGCTTTTAATTCCATTATCAGTTCACCGAAGGAGACAGGTTCAATGAAATCTTCCATGACCTCTTCATGGTGTGCAGTTTCATGCAGCTTCTGCTCTCCTGCCGGATGATCTTTTTTGAATCTTTTAAACTTCTTCTGGTTCGGGTACTGATTCATCAGTTCCATAGCCGGACCCAGCAGTTCCATGGGGGAACTGACTTTGCCCTTTCTCATGGACCTGCAGTCCCTGCACCATCCGGTCCATGAATTTGATCCCATTGAGTGGGAACTGCCTCCGTTAAATACAAGAACCTTCCCGCCGCATTCATCGCAGCTTTCAATAAAACATTCATTCTCCCACAGCAGAAGGAGAATCCCAACCGGAAGCATGAATGTACCATGAACACTGGACCCGGTAAATGTACATCCCGGCTGTGTAAAAAAGAACTTACTGTTATCCAATATAACTTCCCTGTTTTCAATTATCAGGCGGATATTCTCCTTCAACATCTCTAAATTTCCTGCGGATTCATTTCTGTCAAAGCCAAGTCTGTAAAAATTTTCAGTTATGACGCTGTAATCCTCTGCACTCATTTCGCCGCTCCATATCAGATAGTATTGCTGGTCATCACGATATCCCTATCCCCCGGTAGAATGATCCACATTCAGAATGGATGAATTTCCGGATTCAACGGCAATTACCACATATTCCCGGGCATAAAAAGGGCTGACAACTCCTTTACCGGTCATATACTCTCATTCTTATACCATACCTTCATGTGCATACAAGACATTGGCTGACCGGTCAGATTTTGACCTATATTTTTTTGTAAAATTACACTATTTCCACAACCCTGCCTTTTTCTCTCTGGCATACCTGTAAGACTTTCTAAAAAGCGAGCTGTACTTAACATTTGGGGCTATGGTCATGGGAGAGGCATATCCCGCCCGTACTATTAAATCATTAAGCATTCTACCGTCTGATAAGTACACATAAGCCAGGAAACGACCATATCTGTCATATTTTTCCGCATCAAACTCAAGTGTGATATAATCTCCACCCTTAACCAGAGTTTTGACAAAGGAAGCCGCCCTTTTACCCTGCCTGATAATGGCCTGAATATCCTGATGAGTTCTTTTTGAATCACGAAGGGTCTTGTAATTATACCTGGATTCCGGTGTATCTATACCGATGAGTCTTACTTTGTGATGCACATTCCCCTCTTCAATAACCAGCGTGTCTCCGTCTACAACGTAGAGCACACGGTGCTGTGATGCGAACGCCGCGGAAACAGACATAAATATAATTAACACCGGCAGATACAGTTTTATCATGAAACACTCCCCCTTAAATACTTTATTTTATACCTGAATAATATCAGAGGGTAAAAGAAAAAGGTAGGAGATGAAGTCCCACCTTATCGGTAATGAAAAAAAGAATATGCTTTTGCCCATGGCCTGAATAAACAGATTGACCATTCTCCGACTTTTAATAAATTAAATACATTCACAACGGAGAGTCCCGGCCATGATCGACATAAAGGAAGATTCTTTTTTAACACCCCAGACACAGCTTAATATAATCAGACGGTACCTTCATATACTTGCTCTTCTCCAGCATGAACCTGACGAAGAATGCCCGGACAGGTGGAACTGCTCAAGCCTGGCAGATCTCCTCTCAATGGATGAGACACCGGATGAGATACTGGGAAAGGATCACATAAAGAACTACATAAACAAATACATAGAGGAACAGCTTGAGATCGACATAGACAGGGAAAAGGGCAAGCGGTACATGGAGATTGCCCAGGATATAGACCAGGATCTTCTCCTTTCAATAGCAAAACTATACTCAAATTTTGTAATAAAGGATACCACGAGGGAGGAGCTCATTGCCCGGTTCATGGAATCAAACCCCAGGAATGCGCTCTGGATACTGGGACGCATATACTTTGCCGTAATTGAAAAGAGGCGCATAAGCATTACATACACAAGCAACAGCGGGCAGATAAAAACTGGCTGGGAGATATGCCCCTACTATTTCATATTCAAGGGAACGAACCTTTATCTTGCAGCACTTGACCCTGCAACTGGCAACACCCTTTCACTCATTGCAGACCGCATCAGGGATATCAGAATTCACGGACGCGACATGTCAAAGGAGTGGGAAGTCCCGCCTTCAGAGGAGATATACAGACATTCACTAACTGCATTCAACTCCGTATCCAATGAAACAGTGAACATAAAACTCAAATACACCAGCTCCGTATCAAACTCAGTGGAAGATACCCTGAGCACACTTAAGCCAGAGATTGTTCATGAAGGAGATTATTTCACAGCCTCCTTTAAAATTGCCGATTACCTGTACCTGTGCAAACAGCTTGTATCATACGGTAAGGATGTAGAGATACTTGAACCTGAAAGCATGCGCAACACCATGATTAATATGCTGCAGGAGAGCCTTTCTGTGTACAGGAATATTGAGTAATAATAAACTCTGTCATTTCCAACCTTATTGGGAATCCAGGTAACTGATACTCCGCCTGTAATGGATCACCGGCCTATACTGAGTTAAACCAAAGTATCAGATCATGGACTGTATGACAATGTTCTCAAACCCCTGTCAGGGGTGGCGAGGGATAAATTTATGAAGAACCGGGAGTAACACGAGCCGGGGTAAACTTTCAACCTAACCCATCCGTGAATATCCGTGTGATCCGTGGTGATACTTTAAAAAGTTCATGTCCGGAACCGGATCCTGAGATTGCAACGATTGCTTCTCTCATTCACATATTCAAAAAGCAAAGGAATTTTTAAACCACGGATAGGAAAGATTTACACGGATAGATAAAGAACTATGTCATTCCCAGCCTCATTGGGAATCCACAACACCTAGGGGCATCCGGCCGGATACCACTACGTGTTCCCCGCTTCATCCCTGTAATTTTTGCAAAGCTGGATTATCAGAGGTAAAATTTCAGGCAGGTCTTTCCGGACAGTTCTCCATATAATATCCGCGTCAATTCCGAAATACCCATGAATCAGTTTATCTCTCATTCTTGCCATAAGAGACCATGGGATATCAGGGCTGGATGCAGTAATTTTAACATCAACATTTTTTGCAGCTTCGCCAATTACTTCTATTTTCCTTATAACTGCACTGAATGTCCTGTCATCGTTTCTGAAATCTTCAAATAACATACCTGATGTAAATTCCATTATCGACTGGATTGCATCTTTGATGTCGTGCAGATAAAGGGACTGCTTCCGTATCATATTAAAATAAGCTCGGACATTATTCTTTCTTTTAATTCAGGGCGTATTGCATTCTCACGAACAAGATCTATTTTTCTGTTCAGAATCCCTTCAAGATACTCCTCTGTACTGAAAAACTCCTTCATTCCCGGAACGTCTCTGAACTCAATCAGTATATCCACATCACTATCTGAAGTTTCCTCACCTCTTGAAAAAGATCCAAACAATCCTAAACGGGTCACGCTATATGTATCATGAAGATATTTCTTCTGGGCTTTAAGTTTTAATATAATCTCCTGATTCACCATAGGCTCCTTCAGTCTGTTCAGATATTGGCAAAACCATATATAATTAAGCATGAAACAATAATATTGTCAAGAATTTAGGCATAAACCTGTCTCTGCTCAGGTATGCATTCCAATACAATGACAGCACCCGGCCGGTGCCCGGGGGCCGCTTTCAACTCAACTTATCCGTGGTGATACTTTAAAATCAGTGCCTGCCCTTCGCAAGGGAATCCCTCTTGTCCTTAATTGTGTTGAGAACGGGACAATATGTAATCATTCCTCCCTGTATATCTTCCCTGAAATATGACACTGTTCCGATATTTTCAGTGCTGCCCTCATGATCACATGCCTTGACCATTAAAAATAATGCACCCTCTGCAATGCAGTATATGTCATAACCATACTCAACATCAAGGGGAAGATCATTCTTCAGCAGGAGTTTCTCTGTTATAAACTCTTCAATCATTTTCATTTCATCATCACTGGGCAATCCTCCACCCTTCTCAATAAAACTTAACTCTGCCATACTTTCCTCCTCTGTTTCTTTATATTAAAACTATTCCTAAAAATATAACCTGAAAAAGGACTCATTATTGATTGGCCCGTATTTCATTTTACGCCTTTCGAATCTTTCAAGTTTGAATGCCTTTTTGTAGTCAACATCATCGGGAGAAATTTCAAATTTCCGATATACCAGAAAGAGAGCTCCCAGGAAAATTTTCAGGATACGCTTTGAAACAACATTGCAATCAAGTGCATACCGGTTCTGTTCCATGGAGTCAATAAGGCAGACCATGCAGTCAATGCATGAGTAAAAGTCAATATCTCCTGCATAGCCGATCTTCAGAGAATCCATGTCCCTGTCTGTATTGTAGTATGTGCACACAAAAAGAATCAGGTCCATTTCCGCATCCGCAAGGGCCGACTCAAGGTCCACTTTAAGGCTCTCCGCATCGGGGCCGGCCATGTGTCCCTCTTTTTCACTGTAAAGGCCGTCACAGTTACGCACGGTTTCTTTCAGTTTATATAGATTTGACCTGATTCGCTCCCTGATGTACTCCCATCCATACTGCCCCATGAGCAGAGAAGTGTATCCTCTTCTGGTTAATTTCTTCATATTCACTATCCCCTTTAGACTGCAGATGTATAACAGATTCAGCCTGCGCAATCAGGCCTTTTCGGCAAAGCCCCCATGTGCCCTTGTGATTCGATTTCATATCCGACTTTTCTGCTGTGCTTTGCAGACTCCTCTTTCTGATTTTTATCATGGAGGAGATTTTCAAGTTTTCTATCCATTACTGCATTCACCTCTTCACGATTTATCCCGAGGTAAGCATACTGATTGTAAAGAGCTCCAAGGAGAGCCGAAATGAGCCCGGAAAGAGTGTCTTTCATGAGTCTGACATCATCACTCTTCAGCTGAAGTTCGAGGAAGGATGCCGTTAGAGCAATGACGGTACCGCTCCTGTTAACCTTATGGTCATCTATGCGGAATTCAGGTTCATAGACATCATCATAATAAACAAGGCCTAATATCTGGAGATCTATCTCCGCGTCTGCGAGACATTCTATAATCTCCCCCCTGAGGCTTCGGCGGTACCTTGATATGTCATAGAGGACCCCGGAACCGCAGCAGATACGTTCGTACATCTTCCATTTCAGAAACTTTTCGGTCTCATAGTACTGGGTTTTCTCAAACCTTTTCAGGTTCGAAATGACTCCTTCAATCAGCCCCGGGAAGTCTTTCCTGCTGTATATTTTTCTTACGGCGTCACTTATTCCGAATATTATCATGACCCATCTCCATGCCCGGTTTTTAAAAACGGATTTTCTTTTTCCCTTCGCTCAAACTTAATCCCCCGAACCAGCGGAGTATGATTACGGCCCCCACAAATGCAGCTGCTGGCTTTACGGAATAGAGAGAATAGATGGCAAGGACCGGGTAGAACCCCATGAGTATTCTTTTAGTCTTTGAAATGGAAAAAACAGCCATGGAACCTCCTTTAAGTGCATGGCAAAATATACTCCGGATTCATGGGAAAAGGTAGGTACTGAATACCTATTTTTATAACAATTAAATTCTGTATCGTATTGCAGTTATGAACAACAGGCATACAATACGGCTGAGAGGTTTTGATTATTAATCGTCGGGATTATATTTCATAACACTATGTACAAAGGCAGATAGTTTTGACTATTTGACTGCGCCCTTCGGGAGTATAATTAATAAAAAAATGGAATTAAATCACTCAAGCGGGATTGTTAAGGAGGAATGGATTCTGGCAGAACAGATAGGCAGGGAGATTGGGCGGGTTAGATGATTCATTTTCATGGATACATAAAATACGCAGGAGAATCAGAATACGTTGAAACAGCATTCGGTTAACCATGTAGGGGTATCCGAATGGTTGCCCCTACGCTGGAAGATAAATTTTAATAAAATCTACCTGTTATAAATACGGACCTTTACTACCTGGGCACCTACATTATTATTCCTATCATTATCGTTTATTATACATTCAAGATAGCAGTTTTTATCAAAGGTATATTCCCCCATTGAGAAATTTTTTTTATTGCCTGAAGTTTGTCTGATGAGCAACTGACCGTGGTTAAAATTCCTGTCGATTCTGAAGTCCCCCCATTCACTCGGATTATCAGTTCTACCTGTGGGACCACATTCCTTGGTATCGCTTGTCATACCCCAGCTCCCCATTGCAGTAATAACAACCCTTGAAGAGGCTTTTATTTCAATTGGCACGGTCTGCCAATCTTTATATGCGTAAATTTTAAATTCAACTTCCTTATAATTCTCTGATGTTTCATTATACATATTATTTGTAAAGTTTGTTAAAGGCATGATTGCAGTTCCAATTGATACAACTTTTCCAGTCTCAACTGAAACTAAGCGGGAATCTATTCTGATTGTTCTTTCCCTTTTCTGCATCGTCCCAAGAAGCACATAGTCGACATTTTTTAATTTCATATTTATCATTTTTTCCACAGGAACTTTCATGGAATATACATATTCATTAAATATTGAATCAAGACGTGTTCTTTCTATCAAATCGTATCTTGCGGGTTCAAACATCTCATTTTGAAGAGAATTTGCAAGCAACACTCCCAATTGCGGTACCGAGCTGGAATATGTCTTATTTTCCCGAAGTAATTCGGTTCTCGAAAACGATGTTATTGCTATTACCTTTTTGGAAGAAATCCTGTAATTCTTTAACAATTCATTTTTCAGATTTCTAGCAACTTCATCAATCATTTCATCATTAGGCATTGTTGAAAGATTTTTACCTGCACATGATAGGACTAAACAAAAACATACTACGGTTAAACAAACCCCTTTCATTGGTGACTCCTTTTTTATTTATTATATTTTACTGCCAATTAATGCCTCATATAATCAGGAATTTAAACACAATTATGATTTATTTCGCTGAACAATTACTTTCTCAAATGTTATAAATGCAGCTTTTTGTCAGCGACACAAAAAGCTGCACAAAAAAGCCGCCCAGTCAGACGCCCTGGGACGGCTTGCCTTATTGTAAAATAAATAAGAATACATGGCCTGCGGACGCATCCATGCTTGTCCTCAGCCAAACTCAGATCCACCTTCCATGGCGGATCTGCTTAATCATTTTTTAATGCAAGACACAACTTGACGGTGTTCATACTTTCTTAAATCCGTCACATAAAACATCAGCAGGTGATATGCATATTACTCAAAAAAATTACATCTCTTCAACATTTACAAGACTGCCGTTCTTTATGTCATCCAGTTCCGGCATTTCACTAAGCTGATCGCCAAGTTCAAAAAGCCAGTATTCATCTTCACTGCTTTTTTCTTTTGAATATATTGGTATATTCTGTTCTATATATATT
>QKCL01000008.1 GCA_003246895.1 Spirochaetota bacterium
AGAAGTTTTGTTTTGAAAAATCGGGAAAAATTTACATTCATGAATAGCATTACCTTTAAAATCCCTTTTATTGTTTTGATTGTTCTTCTGCTGGGTATCGGTTTCGTGGTTACCTACTATCTTAAATCCCAAAACAGCACAATTATCATGACAAAGGAGAGCGAAATACGGCAGGAAGCTGAAATAATATATACTTCAATCAAGAATAACATGCTTGCAGGAGAAGCCCCCATTGCTGTCTCTCTTTTCCGTGATTTTGAAAAATCAAGTCTCGCAGCAAATGTCGGCTTATACAGGGCCGACGGAATTTCCGCTTTTTCAGACAATAAAACAATTGAAGTGGTTAACAGGATTCTTGGCAAATCAAGGTTCCCTGAAAAAAATAAATTCACCGAGAAACTGGTTGTTACAGGCGCTGATTTTACTGAATCAGTTAAAAATGTTTCTGATGTTTTCGTGAAAAATACTGATAAGGAAAAGAAAAGCATTGTAATTTATAAGCCTCTTCTGAACCAGCCGAAATGCTCAAAGTGTCATGGTGTTGACCACGTTGTAAGGGGTGTAATCAGAATTTCATCGCCCCTTGATGAGGCATACCGCAAGGCAAAAAGTAATACCGTTTTTTCTGTTATTCTATACTCAATAGTTGTCCTTGTCCTGACCGGAATAATAATATTTTTTCTCAAAAAAACAGTCATTACACCTATACTTTCAGTGAGAAGGGTGGTTAAATCTGTGGGGCAGGGTGACTTTGACACTAAGATCATGATAAACAGGCAGGATGAAATAAGTGAACTTTCCCGTGAAATAAACAGCATGATAGACGGATTACGTGAGAAATTCCGTCTTTCCAAATTCGTTTCAAAATCCACACTTGAACATGTCAAAAAAGACGATGATATAACGCTGGGGGGAGAGAAAAAGGAACTGACCGTACTTTTTACAGATATCAGGGATTTTACAAAATATTCCGAGAATAAGGATCCGGCTCTTGTTCTTGAAATGCTAAACAGGATTATGAATCTCCAGGCAGAAATAATTACCTCCTATGGCGGTGATATTGATAAGTTCGTAGGTGATGAGATTATGGCTGTATTTGAAGGAGATGATATGGTCTACAACGCCCTGTCTGCCGCTGAAAAAATCAAAAAAGAGATAAAAGAGATTAACAAGGATCAGGAAATGCCGGTATATGTCGGTATGGGTGTTAACACCGGCGAAATGATATCGGGAAATATGGGGTCACAGGAACGTATTGACCGCACAGTAATAGGGGATTCGGTGAATCTCGGTGCAAGGCTATGCTCAATCGCCGGGAACAATACAATTATTCTTTCTGAATTCAGCTATGAGTATGTCAGGGAAAGGGTGTCTGTGGTCGAACACGGTGCCGTTTCAGTTAAAGGCAAGGAAAATAAAGTTAAGATATATACCCTGAAGAATACACTATGATGCGGCTAAAGAGATTTTTTATAATATTTTTTTTATTAAGCCTTATTCTCTCCTGCAATGAAAGCAAAAGAGGATTATATGAGATTCCCCAATACAAAAAATGGAGAAAACCGGTAAGTTATGTACTTGACCGTCCTGTGCCGGGACATGGTTCTACATACAGAATAATATATGCAAACAGCATTACCTTCTCAGCAAAATCTGATAAAAAAACCGGGAATGTGACAATGCCTAATGGGTCAGTTGTCATTAAGGAAGTGTATAAAAAAAAAGAATATATAGACAAAGTTGAACCTGAATTGACAATAATGGTCAAAAATACCGGTGACCCGGAATCACTTAATGGATGGAATTATTATGTAAAACATCCCGGAAAAGGTATTCAGTCTGTTAAAAGCCGGATGTGTGTCGGATGTCATGTGTCAGCTAATGAAGAGCACCCATATTTTGACGGCAATAAGGATGAAAAATTCAGGGATTATCTTTTCGTACCCATTAAGCAGCAGTAAGATGCGTTTGAATTTATAGGAAAGTCGGCTGTCAAAAAATCTGGTATAGATAATATTATTTTAATGAGGGCAATGACGTTTTAGCCAGGAAAAAATGAATTTAGAATACGTTAGTGAGATCAAAAAGACCTATCTTGATATCAGGGATGATATAAAATCAAGAATAGGAGATTTTCAGGAGATTTATAAAAATGCAGGCAGAGAGGAGCTATTTGCCGAACTTGCCTTTTGTATTTTTACCCCCCAATCAAGCGCCCGTCAGTGCTGGAAGGCCGTTTCAGGTCTTATTGAAAAAAAAATGCTTTTTATTTCCAGCGCTGAAGAAATCAGTAAAGAGATAAATATTGTACGTTTCAGAAATAACAAGGCCAGGTATCTTGTTGAAGCCAGAGACAAGTTCTATTTCGGTAAAACCGATTTGAGATCCGAGCTTTTAAAATACAGAACAGGCTATGAGAAAAGGAAATGGCTTTATGAAAATGTCAAGGGAATGGGGCTGAAGGAGTGCAGTCATTTTCTGCGTAATACCGGTTTCGATCTGAATTTAGCCATACTTGACAGGCATATCCTTAAAAATATTACACTAATGGGCATTATTGATGAAGTTCCAAAGAGTATTTCTGAAAAGAAATATCTTGAAATTGAGAAGAAGATGGAAGATTTTGCCGAAAAGTACAATATTGAGATGTCTCATCTTGACTTTGTATTGTGGTACAGGGAGGCAGGTGAAATATTTAAATAAATCATTGATTTAAACTATAAATATAAATATATTATAAAAATAAAAAAATATAGAATTACAAGAATGTTGGGAGAGGGTTTATGTTTAAGATGAATATGAAGAAGCTGATGATAATACTGTTGCTGATGACAGGACTTATTCCGTTGCTGATATCAACAATATTTTTATCACACAGGAATTTCCTGAATACAGTAAAACTCGAGGAAACTGCACTTGACGAATCAGTACAATATATAACCAAAACATTTTCAGAGGAGTTCGAGAGAAGAAAACTGGTTATTAATCAATGTGCACATGATTTTCGTGTTCAATCCATGGATATAAAAAAATTCCGTGATTACCTGGCTGAAGTGATCGATAGATATAAATTATTTGATAAGTTTGTTGTTTCCAATAAAAACGGGGTATATAGCAGTACTGCCCTGGTCGGGAATCCTTACCAGAATTTTATTGTAACAGATAATGATAAAATTCCGAATTCTGCGCCTAAAACACTTATTAAAAGGGATTACTGGCAGCATACAGCAGGGCCTAAGGCGGATATAAAAAACCGGGGCTTTATCTCAGATGTCATGATTTCACAATCAACAGGCAAAATGCAGATAGCAGTTGCAGAAGGGATTTATGACGGAAACAACCTGAAAGGTATGATAGGTGGAACTCTGCCCTATGAAATAATAGACGAAATCAGGGCAGAACTTTTTGCAAAACTTGATAAATATTATCATGGCAATGCGAAAATGTTTATTCTTACAAGGTCAGGGAAATTTTTATATCATCCAGATAAAAAACTTGTACCTCACCTTGAAAAAGGAAGTGATGGTAAGAACAAGGTAGTCGCTCCTACTATACAGAGCCTTGGTAGTGAAAAATTGACACGAATGTGGAATGACTCAATCTCTGGTAAATCTGGTTATATTCAGGGAGATTATGAAGGTGTCAATAGCTATTATTTCTATGGCCCAATCGGTAAAACCGGTTATTCTGTTGTTGTGAAACTTCCTCAGAACTATGTGCTTGCAGGAGTATATGAGAATATGATATTCGCTGCTATTATCATGGTAATTATGTCTGTATTTATTGTCCTGTTTGCATACTATTTTTCAAAAAGGATGTCGAGGACTGTTACAAATATAAGTGATAACTTCAGGAAACTGTCTGAGGGAGATCTTAATGTTGGAATTACAAATGTGAACCCCAACAGCAGGTTCGAACTTGATGTTCTGGCCTTAAATTTTAATTTCGTTATTGAAAAATTAAGGACGGTAATCGCAAAAGTAATTGAGGCATCCCAGACGCTGGCCTCATCTTCTCTTGAAATGAATAAAACAATAGATTCATTTTCCGATAATCTTCAGGCGGAAGCATCGTCCGTTGAAGAGGTAAATGCAACTTTGGAAGAGCTGGCAGCCAGCCAGGATAATATTATGGAGTCAACAGAGGATCAGCAGAACAATTTCAGCTCTCTGACAAACAGTGCAAATCTCCTGCAGGACATGAGTCACGATGTGGCAAAGAACATACAGAGTACTGTTGAAAAAACTGAAAATATAACCAAGGAAGCAAAATCAAGTGAAGACGAGATGAATCAGATGGTTGCGATTATGACGAAAACCTCTGACGGTTCCAAGGATATGCTCAATATTATAAATATCATTAATGACATCTCTGAACAGATAAACCTTCTTTCTCTCAACGCGGCAATTGAAGCTGCAAGGGCAGGAGAGGCAGGAAGGGGGTTTGCCGTTGTTGCGGATGAAATCGGCCATCTTGCGGAAGAGACTACATCAAGTCTGAAGCAGATTGATACTCTCATAAAACAGAATAATGACAACATAAATATCGGGCTTGACCGTATAAAATCCGCAATTTCAAAGGTAAATCTGGTTCTTGGCGGTATTGAGTCTGTAAATAACATGATAAAGGAAATTTCCGAACTTACTGACAGACAGCTTGGCACGAACAATGAAGTTAACAGAAATATGAATGATGTTCATGATAGATCTGAACAGATTGCAGATACAATAAAAGAGGGTAAGGTTGCGATTGATGAAATTGTTAAATCTGTTACAAGCATCAATGATATGACGCAGCATAATGCTTCAGGAGCCGAAGAACTTTCTGCAAGTTCAGAAGAAATATCTTCACTGGCCGAATCTCTTAATGAGGAAGTTGCATTCTTTAAGATGTAAAGGTCAGAACTATTTCATTGACTGATTTATCAGATACTGCTTAAACCTGGCTGCCTGTTTAAAGTCAGGTTTAAGGCTTATCGCCTTGTCACAGTCTTCAATTGCGTGTTGTATATCTCCAAGATCATAGAATGTAAGAGACCTGCCGTAAAAAGTATCAGGCCAGAGAGGGTTCAGCTCCAGGGATTTTTCAAAATCCTTAAGTGATTTGTCATATTGTTTGAGCATTCTGTAAGTCAGGCCCCTGTTGGTGTAAACCCTTGTGTCTCTGGGTTCAATTTCTATGGCTGAAGTGAAGTCTTTTATGGCTTTGTCATATTCTGAAAGTGTAAAATAAACGAGTCCCCTGTGGTTATAGATGAAATGGTTTGGAGAGACTGTGATGAGTCTCGTATAGAGTTCAATGGCATCATTCAGCCTGTTTTCGAGATGTGCTGTCATGGCCTCAACAAGTATGTTGTTCAGGCCATACTCTATATTGTGGCTTTCATCCAGTTTTATTTCGCTCTCATACTCTACTTCATTCTGGCTGTCATATACCTTTGCAAGTTCAATTATGCTTTTTTTGTCTTTTTTCTCCGGAATTGTTGAAACCTTTTCCATGAGTTTCCTGTGCCTTTCCTGTACTTCCCTGTATCTTTTTTTCTGGTAATCTCTTATCTCCTGAAATGTAAGGTCTGCCAGTGATAGTGTTGCATTTATTGCTATCATCTTTCTTCTGAGAGTATTTTCAACTTTATCTATACTTGTTTTATAGATCAGTTCATGTTCAACTTCAGCCCAGGCATCCTGAAGAATGGTTCTAAGCTGGATTTCAATTTTAATATCATCATTAAACCTGGCTTTCTTTGCAGTATCTGACGGAAGATTAATGAGAAGGTGAATGGAGTCATATCCAAATTCGCGTATATTGAGTTCCCTTGACTTGTATTCAGTTTCAACAATTTCAAAATTGTTTACCATATGCCTTTCAACATTTTTGAGATCCTCAAGGAAAGGGACAACAATCCGCATTCCGATAATGTCTGTAATATAATCAAAAGGAGATTCAATACTGTGTTTCTGGCATCTGGCCAGTAGTTTTCTGTAAAAGGCCTCAAAGCTCTTGATTCTTCCCTTGACCTGAGCATTGCTTGAACTGTTGGCAAGAAGTGTTTCTATTTTTCGTGTAAGGATAGTAAGAACTTTATTATACTTTTTGTAATTCTTTTCATATTGGGAAAGCAGTTTGTATTTGTTTTCAATCCAGTAGTTTAGGTTCTTTTCCATCTGTAATCCAGAATTTTTCTTTTTTCAGAATAACAAATATGTAGAAATAGTCAAGTA
>QKCL01000050.1 GCA_003246895.1 Spirochaetota bacterium
AATTCAGTCAGTAAAGCATTCTTTTTTATATTGACATTATTGTTATTAGACATATATTTTACTGAGAAAAATATATGTGGTGATTTTTTATGGATTCCTCAACAGAACTTCATTCTGAAGATAACCTTCTCATAATAAAAGGCAGATTCAGATCAACTTCTCAAAATCTTTACGGTCTGTTTTTATTAATGTTCAACAACAACAGAAGGCTTGACCCATACCATATAATTGTTTCTTCATATTCGGAAATGTTTGAACATGAACCTCATATTGGATGGGAAAAATATGAGGAATATATTGTTGATAAAAAATGGAAAGGCGTATACAATAACAGCATGACAGCTTCTCTCATTGATGCTACTCAGGCACTTTCTGAAGATACAAAACTCACAGAAATTCTCTATAACCACATATACAATTATGACTACGACCAGATGGATATAATCATCTATGACATGATCAACAGAATTATTCATGACAAAAATCTCTACATGGAAACTATTATTCAGGAGATACCTATGGCAGAGTACCATCAGGTACGTGCCCAGAGAGCAAAAAAACCTGAAGAAGAAAACACCACCGATGAAAAGAATGAAGATACAAAAAATATAATACTTCAGGTTAAACCTATTGTAGCTCCAGTAAAGGGGAAACCGCTGTATCAGCTCAAAATTGGGGACCAGATCATGGTGAGAATTGAACCTGAAACGAGCAAGGAAAATTATTATATTGATCTTTATGACCTGAGGGGTGAAAAAAACATAAAACCTGTACCGGGATCTGTTGTTGACATTAAATCAGTCTCAGGAAAAAATGACCTTATTGAGATTCTTACTGAAATTACCCCCGGTATTTTCGGGAAATTCATTGAAGAGGAAAAACAGGTAAAGTTAAAAATTTTTGACCCGGCAACTGACAATGCTCTTACTGACATAGCAGGCAGTTCCAGGTCCTCCAAAAGGCAAAATCCGTCTGATTCCGGATCCAGGAGTGAAGAAAGCACCGGAAAAAGTATTCTCGTAATGGGATTGCTTTTTGTTCTTATAATTGTACTTCTTGTTTTTTTAATACTAATAATATAATGAGGAATAAATGAATACTGACAAAGAATATATACTGAAACTGGCCCATGACCACAAAATAAAATTTATCAGACTCTGGTTCACTGACATACTCGGTTTCCTGAAGAGTTTTGCCATAACTATTGAAGAACTTGAGGACGCCATAAACGAAGGTGTGAGATTTGACGGATCTACCCTCAAAGGTGAAACCAGATCGGATGAAGAAGAAATGATTGCAATGCCAGATACATCAACATTTCAGGTTCTTCCATGGAGACCTCAGGAGGATTCTGTGGCAAGGATGTTCTGTGACATATACAGAATTGACATGAGTCCATTCGAAGGAGATTCCCGCCATATACTGAAAAAAAATCTTGAGCATGCAGCCTCAATGGGCTATACTTTTTACACAGGTCCTGAAATCGAATTTTTCTTTTTCAAGAATTCATCAAGCCCTGAAATTCTTGATCAGGGGGGATATTTCGACCTCACCCCACTTGATGTAGCATCTGATTTCAGAAGACATACAGTTCTTACACTGGAAAAAATGGGCATAGATGTAATATCATCACACCATGAAGCTTCTCACAGCCAGCATGAGATTGACCTTCGCCATGAAGATGCACTGACAACTGCTGATAATATTATGACATTCAAGTCTATTGCAAAAGAGGTTGGCCAGATGAACGGTATCTATGCCTCTTTCATGCCGAAACCTCTGACAGGGCAGAACGGTTCAGGACTTCACATACACCAGTCGCTGTTTAAGGACGATGTGAACATATTCTTTGATGAAAAGAATGAAAACTATCTTTCTGAAGAAGGAAAATACTTCATTGCCGGACTATTAAAGCACAGCAATGAATTTTTTGCACTTACCAATCAGTGGATTAATTCATATAAACGTCTGATAGAGGGTTATGAATCTCCGACACAGGCAACCTGGAGTACAAAAAGCCAATCAGCTCTCGTACGGATTCCACAGAGCCGGCCGGATAAACCTGCCTCCATGCGCGTTGAGCTGAGAAATCCGGATCCGGCATGCAACCCATATCTTGTATTTTCCGCCATGCTCGCCGCAGGACTTGAGGGTATTAAAAACAAATACGATCTGCCCTCTCCGCTTGACAACAAGACAGAACTCAATAGTTCACATCCTCATCTGCCTCTTCACCTTCACGAAGCTCTTCAGTATTTTGAAGAAAGTGAACTGATGAAGAAAACTCTGGGAGATTATGTTCACAGAAAATTTATTGAGAATAAAAAATTTGAACTGAAAGAATTCAATCACTACATAACAGATTATGAGATAAAATCTTATCTCCCGAAACTGTAGCAATGTCCGGTTACAATATTGCACTGATAGGTTGTGGAAGAATCGGTTTTCTTCTTGAGAATGACTCTTTGAGAAGAAAACCCTGCACTCATTTCGGAGGAATTCAGGGTGCAGGACTCAGTGTTACTCATGCCTGCGATATAGACTCTGAACGTCTTGATGCTTTCATAAAAAAAACTGAAATAAAAAACAATCACGCATATACGGATTATATGGATCTGTTCAGTAACAACCATATAGATTGCGCCATAATTGCCACTCCCACACCAATACATTACCAAATTGCAAAAAAAGCTCTTCAATCAGGAGTAAAAACAATTGTTTTGGAAAAACCCGCCTCCTCATCTCTTGTTGAGGCCATGGATCTCATTCGTCTTGAAAAAAAATACAATTCCAGAATAATAGTTAATCATGAACGGCGTTATGATGCAAGATATAACAGCGCCAGAAATATTATTCTCAATGGCCGAATCGGAAAAGTTACATCTGTAACAGGAATAATGGGAACAGGCCCTTACCGTGGAAAATCATTTTTATCCGAGGGGGGTGGACCTCTCCTGCATGATGGAACACATCTGATTGATATAATACTCTTTTTTTTCGGGAATTGCAGTGAATTAACCGGCTCATTTACAAGAGAAAACCGATCAAAAGGTTTTGAGGATACAGCACATTCATGGCTCGTGCTGAATAACGGAGTTAATGTTTTCATTGAATCCGGCGGGTGCAAAAAATATTTCAGCTTTGAAATTGATATCACAGGAACAGAGGGAAGAATACAGATCGGCAACGGATTCAACAGGCTCTTCCTTACAAAAAAATCAGGGCTTTATGAAGGGTTCAGGGATCTTGAAGAAGTGCCATTCCCGCTTGAAGAGGACAGTAACTGTTTTATAAATCTCTATGAGGAGGTTAAATCTCTTCTGGAAGGAAAAAGGATAGAACAGAAATCATCACTGAATGATGCATATCATTCCATGGAAATAATACATGGAATTTATTATTCATCATGGAAGAATAAAAAAATACACCTGCCTATAAATCCAAAAAAAATAAAACTGAAAAAAATATTTAATCTCTGAAATAATTATGCAAAACCATTTTCAACCAGTTTGGAAAGTAGTCTCGAATCTCCATCTTCACCTTTTCCATCATGCAGCAGACTCTCGATATATTTTGCAAGAATATCAACCTCGATGTTTACAATTGTTCCTTCATGCCACAGATTGATATTTGTTCCCTTTATTGTTTCAGGTATTACATAAAGCTTAAAGTAACCACTGCCCTTTTCAACAACAGTCAATGAAATGCCATCTACAGTAATTGACCCCTTATCTACTATATACTTTGTGTATGCACTGTCACACTGAATAAGTATCTCAATACCGTTCGAATCCTTCTTTAATGACATGACTCGTGACCTGAAGTCAACATGCCCCTGTACAATATGCCCTCCCATACGTTTCTCAGGAGTGAGAGCCCTTTCCAAATTAACAAAATCCCCCTGATTCAGATGATCAAGGTTTGTAATATCAAGTGTAACTTTAGATGCGAAAACCTTGAAGGAATTATTATCAAAAGATGTAACTGTCTGGCAGGCCCCGTTTATGGAAATAGAATCCCCTGTGGCTGTTCCGGCCAAAACAGTACAGCAGCCGATCACAAGTTCTTTCCCGTCACTTGATCTGTTAACAGATATTACCAAGCCCACTTCCTCAACTATCCCTGTAAACATCTTATGATACCTCACCATACGATTGATTATATCCGCAATAGAGAATGTCTCCATCTCCCAGAAAATAGACCGATAAATCTTTTAACAGGAGAGCATCCTTCATATACTGTCTTTCGGCCCCATCAATTACATTCCTGCCTGAACCTATGAGCTTTGGTGTAATAAAAAACACGAACTGGTCAATAAAACCATCATCAAAAAATGAACTATTCAGTTGAGATCCACCTTCAAGCATGACACTCATTATTCCAAGTTCATTAAGACATTCAAGAATGTCTTCTGCACGAATTTTACGGTTTTCAGATTCTATTACTCGTATATTCAGCTTATTCATTTTTTCTTTTTTTTCGTTATCGATACTGCTAAAACCTGAGAAATCACACTCTCCTGCCAGAATCAGATAATTATCCTTTTCAAAAAAATAATCATACTCCTCGTTCAGCATTTTTTGATCGAATCCGATTATGACTCTCAAAGGATTTTTGCCTGAAACCTCCCCTACAGAAAGCAATTCTTCCATAAAGTAATTATACCTTCCTGAACCTGAATATTGCCTGTTCATAAAAAAAGAATTAACCGGCTCTGGAAAATCATTTACCCTTACATCAAGAGAAGGCTTGTCATGTAAAAATGTATTTACACCAATTACTATAGCATCAACCCTGCTCCTGTATTTATGTACAATAAATCTGGAATAGCAATTTGAAATCCATTTTGAATCACCACTTTGAGTGGAGATTCTGCCATCTAGGGTTACAGCTGCCTTGGAAATAACAAAGGGCATGCTGCACAGTATTTTTTTCCTGAAAGGCCTGATAAGGTCAAAGGCTGATTCGGCATAGTCCTTCAAGATTTCCACTGAAATACCATTTTTCTCAAGTTCAGCGAATCCCTTACCTGCGACATCAGGATTTGGGTCAGAAAGTGTGGAAAAAACTTTTTTAATTCCGCTTCTTATTATAAGGTCAGTGCAGGGAGGAGTTTTACCATGGTGACAGCAGGGTTCGAGTGTAACATACATCTCGGCATCAGAAAAATTGCCGGAGGAACTCAATGCATTATTAATGGCTACCACTTCGGCATGATCACATCCATAAGAACATGTAGTACCGCTTGATATTATTTCATTATTTTTTACAATAACTGCGCCAACAGAGGGATTAGGGGAAGTTTTCCCCATTCCCCTGAAAGCCAGATCAAGGGCATGTTCCATAAATCTGTTTCTGTACATTATATTCCTATTCCGAATTTCATAAATAGAGTTTCCCTGTCCTTATCCATTCCAAGTTCCTCTGCCAAAAGAGATGTAATTCTTTCTTTCTGGTTATTGACATACTTGTCAGCTTCCAGATAACTTCCAATTATACTCCCTCCATAAAAAAGAGAAGTGACCAGACCGCTTATAAGAGACAATGATGCTGATCCGTTCTGATATGATTTGTATGTTATTAGTGAACCCAAACCGATAGTTATAAAGGCAACAGCACCCGTCCCTTTATGCCCCGAATAACAATATCCGAGTCCCGGCACAATGCCAAAAATTGCCGCTAATTCAGGACTGATTCGTTCACTCTCATATTTCACTCTGTATTTATTTATAAAATCATCCTGCTCTTTCACTGTTTTGCTTGAAACATGAGTTTTACCATCTCCAATGATCCTATAAAATAACTTTCTGTTCATGACTGCCTTCACAATATCCTTGTCTGAATACTCCTCTCCATCAAAAAGAATTTCTGAACCAGCCTTATCAAGCTTCATTAGGCTGTCGAATTTGAATATATTATAGTAGGCCAAAAAACCGTTTTCTTCTTCAATGAAATACCTTTTATTCAGATTCACAATATCACTATATCTTCCACTTCTATACAGTAAATAAATTTTAGTATATTTCATTCTATAGCATAACTGATTTTCCGGATAATATGACAGAAACCTGTCTATCTCAACATTGGCCCTGTAAAATTCATTATTTCTGATGAGAAACTGCGTAAAGGAATACACATTTTGTTCTGAATAGGAATTTTCATATTTTACAGTTTTAGAAAAAAGCAGGGAGGAATGCAGGAGAATAATTCCGAAAAAAAATAAATTTTTTTTGAATACTTTTAATTGCCGTGAACATAGATTCACGGCAATTAAATTATCTATTTCTTGCTTCGAAATCTTTCCCATGTCACGAGAACTGGTGATGCTATATACATTGATGAATATGTTCCGACAACAATACCGAATAGCAGTACAAGTGCAAAATCATTAAGAACCTCTCCTCCAAGGAGATAAAGAGCAAGAACTGCAAAGAGGGTCGTCAATGATGTAAGCAGGGTTCTGGACATAGACTGTGTAATTGATCTGTTAATTACTTCCGTAAAAATCAGTTTACCCTTAACCTGATTATTTTCCCTTATCCTGTCAAAAATTACAATTGTATCATTTACAGAATACCCGAAAATCGTCAACAAAGCCGCAACAACCGGAATGTTTATTTCCACTCCTGCAAAACCGCAGAATGCAACAGATGCAGTAATATCATGAAGAAGCGCAACCATTGCCCCGACAGAATACTTGATTTCAAACCTGAAAGAAAGGTAAAACATCATAAGCACTACAGCTATGACAAAGAGCTTTATTGCTGATTTCTTTAAAAAGTTACCGATTGCCGGACCGACATTCTCCTCACTCTGAAAGATGACACCTGGGTACTGCTTCATGAGTTTAGCTTTTACGTTGCTCTGCTGAGCCAGTTCCGTCTTCTCTGTTGATTTATCACTCTCTGCAAGTCTCATGGAAATGATAAACTCTTTTTTTGAATCCTCTCCTATCTGCTGAACCGTAGGACTAAACTCATCCAGAGTCTGTCTTATCGATTTTTCATCAACAGTTCCCTGGGAGAATTTGGCGATAATTTTAAGACCACCGGCAAAATCAATCCCGTAATTAAAGCCTCCCTTTGAAACTGTTGCAACAATAAAAGACAATATCATCACAAAAGAAACCAGAAAGGCTATATATTTATATTTTAAAAAATTAATACTTTTATCTACCACCCTGCATCTCCTTAAATATACAGTTTCTTAATCTTCTTTTTAAGAGAAATAATTTCATAGATAAATCTTGTTACATACAATGCAACGAACATACTTGAAAGAATTCCTATGAATAATGTAACTGCGAATCCCTTAATCGGACCTGTTCCGAATTGAGAAAGAATAAAAGCTGCAATCAGAGTGGTAAGATTAGCATCAAAAATCGTCCAGAAAGCCTTATCAAAACCGGATACAATTGACATTCTGACTGATTTCCCTTTCTTAATCTCTTCTTTAATTCTTTCATAAATAATAACATTAGCATCAACCGCCATACCAACTGTCAGAATAAATCCTGCAATTCCAGGAAGTGTAAGTGTAAACCCAAGCAGGGACAGAAGTGCAAGCATAAATATAATATTTAAAATCAGACCGACATTTGCTATAATACCTGCTACTTTATAGTATATAAGCATAAAGGCCATAACACCTATCAGACCGATAACAATCGCCTTGACACCAGACTCGATTGAATCCTGTCCAAGAGACGGTCCAACAGTTCTTTCCTCAATTATTTTCAGATCAACCGGAAGAGCACCCTCTTTAATAATTCTAGTAAGAGTCAGGGCTTCGTCCCACGAAAAACCACCGCTTATGTTACCGCTTCCCGATGCGATTGTTTCCCTGATGTTCGGTGCATTTCTTACTTTATTATCAAGAACAATGGCCAGTTTTTTACCATGATTCTTATCTGATGTGGCATCTGCGAACTTCACGGCTCCATTAGCTGTAGTTTTGAAAGCAACAATAATCTGTCCGTATTCATCCCTGTCAACTCTTGCCTCCTGTATGTCCGTTCCTTCAAGCAGTATCTGCTTTTCAAGGGCGATCGGATACTCAGGGAAAATCTTCCCGGTACTTTTATCCCTGGAATAGTAGAACAAAAGTTCTGATGTTTTAGGAAGATTTATATCTTTGGATATTTTATCAAGAAGTTCCCTCTGTTTACCCCACTCTTCCGGGAAGGATTTCTCCTTAAAATTCTCCACTACCCATTTTTTTGCATTATTTGACGATTTTTCATCTACCAGCCTGTATTCAAGCATCCCTGTTTCACCGAGTGATTTTTTTACACCCTCAGGATTTTTTACACCAGGAAGCTGTATTTCAATGGCTTCATTACCTCTTGGCCGGATTGAAGGCTCAGACACACCAAATTTGTCAATCCTGTTCCGAATCAGCTCCAGGGCCTGCTGTGTAATTTCATTTCTGTCCTTCTCTGTCAGTTCCCTGCCGAGTTTTTGTTTTATTCCCTCGAAATTTGCCTGAAGAACAAGGTCCATACCTCCCTGCAGGTCCAGTCCAAGATTTATTTTCTTTGCCAAAAATGTATTCTCAACCCAGTGTTTCAGGAAGTGAACATCCTTGACGCCTTTCATGATGGCAATTTCATTCATTATGGCATCAGTCAGGTTACTGCCCGTAACAGTAAAACTATTGCCATCTTTAGTAACTTCATATTCCTTGTCTTTAAATCTGCTTTCAATGGCCTCAATTTCCTGTGCTGTCGCAGAAGATGAAATATCGATTTTCATTTTCTTGCTGCCAACAGTAGGAAGGATAAGCAATACTGAAAGAGTAATCAGTAGAATTATGAAAATAAGTTTATAAGACATACCTCTAGTCATTTCGACCTCTACTTTATTATTTCCTGTAACTGTTTAATACATTTCTTCTGGAGCCTTTTTTAGAAGTCCCCCTGTTTCTTCTTCTGTAAAGAATGAATACAACTGTAATCAGAAGCAGTATTCCCCCTCTTGCAATTATATCTGATAGATTTTTACCGAAATTAAAAATACCTTTTTCGTCCTTTTCCTTTGTTTCCTTAACAGACTCAACAGTAGTAACTGTTTTCTCTGAAACTTCCGGATTTTTTTTATCTGAAATCTCTGTAGAAGCCCTGTTTTCGGCAAGAATTATTCCAGGAATTCTCTTGTACTTAAAATTACCATCATTAAGTTCAACCAGATTGCCTGAAACATCTGTTTTAACTGCAGAGGATACATTTTTCTTTTTTTTGATTTTATCAGATGTTTCATCCCCGGAAACTTCTGATTTTACCTTCTGATTTTCGGAAATCACTTCCCTGCCTGTTTCATTGACAGGCAAATCTTTATTTGCCGGATTGAGATTCTCAGATTTTTTTTCAACTGATTCATTCGTTTTGTCGGATTTAACAGTTGAATTGGTTACTGTCTCCTCCGCAAAAACGCCGGTGCTGATCAGGCAGAACATTATCAGTATTTTTAACAGTTTCATCATAATATTGTCTTTATCAGAAATTATTTATAGTTTACTCTGAATTGAGCTCTTTGCAAATTCAACATTGGTGTTTGTCGCAATTTTCACAACTGCAATATCATCTTTTACTGCTGTAACAGTTCCGTAGATACCTCCTGCGACAATTACTCTGTCACCTTTTTGAATATTATTTATCATAGCTTGTCTTTGCTTCTCTTTTTTCTGCTGCGGACGAATAAGCAAAAAATAAAAAATAACTATCATCAATATTAATGGAATAAAGGTCTGCCAGCCTCCTGAAGCAGCAGTTCCCTGTCCCTGTGCATATGCTACGCCAATCATATTTATCCTCTTTTTAGAATTGTTTTTCCTGCAATTTTCACTTTAGAAAGTTGTTATGTCAACTTATTAATTTAACATTATTTTTTTGCTTTTTTCAGAAATTAACTATCAACACCGGAGTCCCCATGACAATATACTGTTCAAGTTCAACGATGTCCCTGTTGTACATTCTGATACATCCGCTTGAACAGATTGTTCCAATGGATATTTCATCATTGTTTCCGTGAATTGCTATGCCATAGCCGATTCCTGCCGGCCGCCCTCCTGACACGGGCACTTTTCCATTTTTGAGCAAATTATTATAGTTATCCCTGTCCCTCTCATTAGGATAGTCTATGCCGAAAAACCTTGGTCCATAGGCATTATCGCCAAGGTCTTCATTTTTATCAGAAATCTTGTGATAGCCCTTTGAGGCATAGAAATAATGCTCATTCATCTTTTTCAGTTTTTTATATGAAGGAGATTCAGCCGAAGCATCCATGCTCAATATCTCATTCACGGCATACCTTCCCTCTGGAGTACGGTCATCTCCTTCATACTGCTTTGCCCCCAAATCAGGATTTTTACCGTATCCTATTTTACAGACCTTTATTTCTCCCTTCTCCCTGGAAAATACATGGAGCTGGAATTTTTTTTTATTAACAACAATAACATAACGCCCATTATATGTTCTGAATTCATCTTCAGCCAGTTTGCCGATACCTTTTGAACAGAAAACCGGCATAAAAGCAAAAATCGCCGCGATTAAAACTGCTCTTAAAATTCTATTTCCAAATAAGTGAATTCTTGGTAACATTCTGTTTGATTTCCTGTAATATTTCAGAAGTGATATCAAATGTATTCCTGCTGTAAAGGACTGATGTATCCCCGTTCAGGACAATGTCATAACCGTTGCGGATCGAGACCTGTCTTACATTCCTTTTTACCAGATTAAGAATCTTTTCTTTTATTATGTCGTTTCTGGATTCGATTTTATCAATCTCCTCCAGATAATGCTTTCTCAATGATTCATCACTCTTTCCTTTGCTCTTTTCGAGTTCGGAAAGCTTTGTTTTAAAAAACCTGTATTTTTCCATAAGTTCAGATGTACCCGGAGTCTGCTCATAAAGATATGTATAGACCGCTTTCAGATTAAAAGTCCTGATTATCTGTCCATCTATCGGTGCAGTGTCTTTTCTGAAAGAACATGACATAACAAGCATCAACACGAATGTTATGACATAAAGTTTCATCAGAATTTAATATCCCCTATTGCAAACTGGAAATTGTAACCGCTTATGGTTTTAAATCCATCATCATAAATCATTTTTTTACCAAACCAGAAACGGAGCGGCATCATTGGGATCTGAATTTTGAATCCGAATCCATAGGAATATATAAAGTAGGAGAGCAGATCTCCCTCAAAGATCTGGTTTATTCTCCTCAACTCTCCGCTTTGAAGATCTTCGTCAACATATTCCCTGTAATCTTCATCAAGCTGCTTTTCCCAGAATTTATCAGACCAGAGTGACCCCGCATCAAAGAAAAATGCCATCCAGAGCATCTGGGGATGTATTGGGACCCTGAACTCTGCACCATAAAGGATCCGGTGGTAAAGACCGACATATCGCCATGAATCAGGAAGGGAAGAGTCTTCATCGTCCCAGCCCCTTACAGTCTCAGTTCCGCCTATTTCCAGCCTGTCATCCTCTTCTATCCAGTTATTTGAAGTGTGGGGTTTATGTTTGTTAAGCCAGGATTCTCCCCAGGGCCTGCCTATAAAATCCCCGCTCGCCCTGAGTTCAATTGCAGTGGCATGACTCTTCAGGAAAGGGAGGGTAAATGGAGAAAAATAAGCAGAAAAGTTAGGAGAATACATATTATAATGGTCATCACCTCGGAGCATGGGGCCCCCTGTAACGGCTACAGTGAAATTCGCATTTGTTCCGCTTGTTGGATTCAGATAGTTATTTACAGTGCTTCTTGAAAGATAAAACTTCACCGTATTTTTTAACTGCCATCCCCTGGCAACATTTTCAAATATATCATCGGGGCTGTTTCCTGACGGATCAAAATACTTTTTATAGACCTGTACCCATGTTGTTCCAATTGTCCAGTAATCCCAGAACCTGTAACTCAGACCTGCGGAATACCCAAGGCCCTTCTTCTTGTAAGTTGCATCCTCATCGTCACTTGCAAAAATTGACGAAGTTTCATACTCATATATATAATAGAAAATAGAAGAATTAAAACCGATTCTTGTATCCAAAAACCATCTGTCCCTGTATGAGAGTGTAACTGCAGATTTCTCCGGACCGTATTCAATCTTAACACCAACTGTTTTACCGGTTCCAAAGAGGTTCTTCTCTGTAACATCTGTAAATATTGAAAAACCTGATGTTGTACCGTATCCACCTCCAAGTGAGATTGTACCTGTCGGCTGTTCTTCAACATCCACAATGAGATTCATATGTCGAGGTTTGCTTCCCGGCCTCACATCTATATTAACCTGTTTAAAGTATCCAAGATTAAAAATTGTCTCCCTGGATCTTTGTACCTTGGACTGGTTAAAGAGCTCACCTTCACTGACAAGGAGTTCTCTGCGTATTACTTTATCCTTTGTCTTGACATTCCCTTTAATAATAATACTTTCAATATATGCCTTTTCACCTTCACTTATAGTAAAGTCAACTTTAACATATTTCCTGCGTTCTTTACCCTTGCCGGTATCAACAACCTTCTCGGTAATTTTCTTGTTTGGCACAACCCTTGCAAAAATATATCCCTTGGAAGCATACGCCATACCTATCGACTGCCTGTCCATCATGAACTTGCTATTGTTAAAGACTTCACCCTTTTCACGAAGCTGAAACTTCTGTTTAAGCTTCTTTATCTCATTATCAGAAAGAACATTGCTTTTCCCCTGAACAAAATCAATTCCGTATTTGTCCTCAAAGTAGTACTTCTCCCCTTCACTTATCTTTAATACAATAAAGATACCACGGCCGTTCTTCTTCTTTGGGTTAAGCCACTCATATTCAAACTTTTCATCGACAATCTGGGCATCAAGATATCCTTCCTGCTGATAGTAACCAATAATTTTCTGTTTGTCAGCTTCGTAAAGATCCTTTTTGAAAAGCCCTGCATTAAAAATACCCTCTTCCTTTGTTTCCAGGAGACCGTAAACATTATCGGGAGGCAGGCTGTTTATTCCCAGAATAGCAAACTTCTGAACCTTAACCTCCTCTCCTTCATCAATAATTACTTCCACAACAACAGAGTTCTTATCGCTTCCTTTTTTTATTCGGTATTCTATATAGGCATTAAAAAATCCCTCTGTGTTATATTTATCTTTTAAAAGTTTAATTCCCTTTTCAACCTTGTCTTTCCTGTAAACTTCACCGTCTTTAATCTGAAATGTTTCATAGAGGTCGTTTTCCAGCAATTCGGAATATCCTCTAAAAACAACTTTTTCCACCACGGACCTTTCCTGAACAATAAACCTGAGACGTACACCTTTTCCGTACTCATCAATCTCCACCTCAATGTTTTCAAATTGCCCCAGTGAAAAAAGTTTTTTGATATCCGACCTTACCTCTTCGGATTTTAAGGGATACCCGACGGTTGTGGCCATAACCTCTTTAAGATCTTCAATATCGGAATTAACAAGCCCCTTAAACTCTATTTTGTTCACTATTTTATTTTCATATTTCGATGGCTGTGAAGGGAGCATTTGCGCCCCTAAAAACAAAAATGAAGCGACAAAAAGGGACACAACAATATAGGTGGAAAATTTATTCAGCATTATGACTTATACTTCCTGATTTTTTATTTCTCTGCTTTTTATATTTTTACAGCAACTTATGTCAAGGAAAATGATGTTCTGAACACTTAACTATCTGATTGCAGATATAATGAATTTAGGTATTCCTGCACTGTTGATCTTATCAATTACATATATTATGGATTCATAGTTTGATTCTCTGTCACCGCGAATAACTACTGATACATCACTGCTTTTTCTTTTCCATTTATCAAGTTCACCCGAAATCTCTTTTCTGTTTATTGGACGATCATCAAAATAAAATTTATTATCCTTGGTAACAGTTACAGTGTGTGTACCAGCCTTGTAATCTCCCGACTCATGTGCCTTTGGAAGATTCACTGTTATTGAAGATTCACCTCCAAGAGATGACGTTACCATGAAAAATGCAACAAGCAGAAACACAAGATCAATAAGAGGAGTAATATCTATCACAGCCTTGTGTTTGAAACGCCGGTTAAAACTGAGTTTCATTTTTCATCCCCGCCTGCAGACTCCAGAAAACCATTTGCAAGTATTTCCGTAAACCTGAGGTGCTTTTCTATTTTTGAAACAAGATAATTGTAAAAAATAACTGTAGGGATTGCAACAAGCAGCCCAAGAGCAGTTGTTACCAGAGCTTCTGTTATTCCTGCTGCAAGATTACTCTGGACTGAAGATCCAAGTTTAGAGAGAGCACTGAAGGATTTCATCATACCGGTTACTGTCCCGAAAAGCCCAAGCATGGGAGCAATAGTTGCAATTGTTGATACTGCACCTGCATATTTTTCAAATTTTGATACAGTTTTCTCAGAGGCGGTTCTGACAAGAAGTTCCTTTTCAGATTCTGTCCAGTTTGAAAGAATCTCATGGAGCATTGAAAAATATACCGACCCTCTTCGGCCATTTCTTTGTCCAGATTCCTCAATAATTTTTCTTGCTTCCAAAAAATCACCGGCCCTGATTTTAAAAGCAGCTTTTTTCAGGTTTTCATCAGGTATTTCTCTGTCAGCTGCCCTGTAAAAAAAATACCGTTCAAAAAAGATTGCAAATGAGACAACAGATAAAACTAAAATTGGTGAAATAATAACCAGAAGAGGGATTGAATCAAAGATTGAAATAAAAAAAACACTGTCCATTTATATATCCTTATAACGCTATTCTTAAACCGGCACTGTAAAATCTTCCCTGTTCCGGATAGCCATACCTGTAAAGAAGAGTTTCATCATATAGATTATCAACCTTTCCATACAGATGAAGAGATTCTGACACCTTCACATAGAAAGACAATACACCCTCTAATTTTGACTCCAGCTTCTCATTGCTGTCGATTCTTTCATAGACTTCAGTTCTGAAGAGGTTTTCCAGAGAAATTTCAAAAAATCTGTTCTCATATACAACTGAAGCCTTCAGGGTATGCTCCGGTTTGTAGGTAATATTCCTTTCACTTTCGGATTCGTCTTTCAGATACCTGTAAAAATTATAAGCAACTTCTATTCCAAATTTATGTGTTGCAATGGAAAATTTAGTTACAAAATCAGCACCGCCATTCAATAAATTTGCCGGCATTTCTTCTATATATACCAGATTGTCTCCATCCAAATCATAATTATAGTAATTGTCATTCTTCTCAAAGAAAGAATGCAGGGTTATTCCTAAATTTTCAAGATTGAAAAATCCGGATATTGCATTATTGACCTGAAAATTACACTTAACTTCTGTTCTGTGTACAACAGAGGGATCAACATCATACCTTATTCTTGCATAACGGTTTTCATTAAGAAATAAAGCGGGATCATAGGACCTGTTATCATACTGGTAATTGATTTCAAGAGACAGATACTTTATTCCAACTGTAGATGCCCCTCCCCTGAAATAGAGATAATCAGTTTTATCCTTATTAATTAGAATTTTTGGCGACACTGTAAGCATTATGAATTCAGTAATTTTAAATGTCCCATAGAATTCACTGCTGTATGAATAGTCATCCTCATATTCTTCATCATAATCAACATACTCGCCATTCAGAGAAACCCCGACCTTATTTGAAGCGGACCAGATATATTCCATATTCAGCTGATAACCCGACTTTGTGAAATTTTCTGCACTCCCAGTGCCGGTTGTTTTTTCTACCAGTTCCTCATTATAGTTCAAACAGAAAAGGTCAAAACTCCATCTTGCAGGAGCCGGTTTATATTCATTTCTCAGCCTTCCACCGATAAAATTTCTTTTTTCACATGAATAGGCAGAATTATCGAACATACCAAGTGTTTTATTTCCACCTTCAAATTGGGGTATAATTTTCCAGTAATCATTAACATTAATCTCTGCAGTACATTCGGCATAGCCGCTGTTCCTGCCCGAATAATTCAGATTATCAAATCCATCAAGCTGTTCAAATTCCGTATTTATCTGATAGGTAAAGTCGCGCAATCCATGAATCAGCGAACAGGCCATGTTCTGATATCCATGGTTTCCCATGAGAATTTTACCATCCACATTAATATCATTTAATTTCCTGGTTTCACCGTCCCCGCCGCTATTCGTCTGCGACCATAGACTGGATAAAGAAATAAAAAACAAAACAACGACTGCAACACCTTTTAGGAACATTATCCTACCCCTGAACAAATAAAGAGAGCCTGGGCTCTCTTTATCATAATATCTGAATTTCCAATATCTGCAAACACTAGCTATTTAAGAAGCTCAGCCTTATCTTTAAGCTCCCACCTGAATCCTTCATTTTCTCTTCCAAAATGACCATAGGCTGCAGTAGCCTGGAATTGAGGTCTTTTCAGATCAAGAGTTGTAATTATACCATAAGGTTTCATATCAAAGGCAGCCCTGACCCTTTTTTCAATTTCTACCTCAGGTATTTTACCTGTACCAAATGTTTCAATCATTACGGAAACAGGATCCGCAACACCTATGGCATAGGCCAGCTGAACCTCACATTTTTCAGCAAGACCTGCTGCTACAATATTCTTGGCAATATATCTGCCCATATATGCAGCAGATCTGTCAACCTTTGATGAATCTTTGCCGGAAAAAGCGCCGCCGCCGTGTCTTCCCATACCGCCGTATGTATCAACGATGATCTTTCTGCCGGTAAGCCCGGTATCTCCATGGGGACCGCCTATAACGAATCTCCCTGTGGGATTGATAAAAATCTTTGTTTCTTTATGCATAAGATTTGCAGGGATGACCTTCTTTATTACCAGATCCATAACTGCTTCTTCAATTTTTTCATTTGCAACATCTTCAGTATGCTGCGTTGAAATTACAATTGTGTCTATCATTACAGGCTTGCCGTTTTCATATTTTACAGTAACCTGTGATTTTGAATCAGGTCTCAGGAAATCAACAGCACCGGCTTTTCTGACAGTTGCAAGCTCCTTCACAAGCCTGTGAGCTGTTAAAATCGGCATCGGCATAAGTTCAGGTGTTTCATTTACTGAAAAACCGAACATCATACCCTGATCTCCAGCGCCCTGTTCTTTATATGTTCCTTCTCCTTCAGTGACACCCTGGGAAATATCCTGAGACTGGGAATGTACATAAATGTGAACATCACATGAAGCACAGTCGAAACCGCAGCTTGGGTCATTATACCCTATGCCGTTTACAACTTCTCTGGCAATTTTCTCATAATCCACTTCAACTGAAGATGTTATTTCGCCTGAGAGGACAATCCTGTTTGTAGTTACAAGAGTTTCAATTGCAACCCTTGATTCAGGATCTCCTGCAAGGTGCGCGTCAAGAATTGCGTCTGAAATCTGGTCAGCAACCTTATCAGGATGCCCCTCTGATACAGACTCAGATGTGAATATATAATCTTTCTGATTCATATTTTCTCCTAAACTTTCTGAATTACTTTGAAATTAATATATAAATTTTAGCTATTTTTTCTCAGATGACTTGCTGTCTTTCCCGGAATAATTCTGTCCCTGGCCCTTTATTGGTTCCTTCTGAAGGCCGGTTTCAGGCTTTGTTGTTCCCATTACATCCGCCTTAAGGGATGATGAATGCTTTGACTCTAAAATAGAAAGCCCGAGAGACCCCACCATGAAAAACACAACCATAAACGTGGTTATTTTTGTAATAACATCAGCAGTAGATGAACCGAAGGTAGACTGACTGGCTCCGCCGAGAATACCCATTCCTGCACTTTTATCGGATTGGAGCAATACTACTATTATCAATAAAACGCATAATATGGCAAATAACACTGTAAGTGTGGATATAAGAAAACTCATTTTGTCCTCGTATTTGATTAAGTTATGCCGCAAGAGCATATTGGCATAACTTATCAAAGCCATAATTGCTGTCAAGAATCTATTTAAACTTAATTCCCGACACTGCAGATATCGGCAAAAGAGTCTATATCCAGACTTGCCCCGCCGACGAGTACACCGTCAATATCATCAATTACATAGAGCCCCTCTATGTTATCAGGTTTTACAGATCCTCCGTAGAGTATTGAAACTGAACGGGCCACAGCATCACCATAGAGCTCATTAAGGATTTTTCTTGCTGTAATGTGCGCATCTTTCGCAATTTCAGGGGTGGCAACCTTTCCGGTTCCTATTGCCCAGACAGGCTCATAGGCCAGTATGGTCTTCAGGGCATTCTCCGGGGTCATCCCCTCAAATGCCGAATAGATCTGGGACCTGAGAACATCTTCAGTTCTCCCGTTCTCCCTCTCCTCCAGAAGCTCACCTATGCAGAGTACCGGAATAAGGCCTTCCTGGAGAACAGCATTAAGTTTCATATTAATCTCTGAATTTTCCTCTCCAAATATATGCCTTCTTTCCGAATGTCCCACCAGAACATAGTCGCACCCGCAGTCCTTTGCCATGTCAATTGATATCTCTCCAGTATAGGCTCCCTCATGTTTATAGTAAACATTCTGGATTCCAATCTTTACGGGACTCCCCTTGGTTATATCATAAATTTTCTGAAGGTAAACCGCAGGAGGAAATATTACATACTCCCTTTCACTGTTCCCTTTCAGATTCTTAATGAGGCCCTCCACCAGGATTCTGGCCTCATCAAAATTTTTATACATTTTCCAGTTACCGGCAAAAATCTGCCTTCTGCTCATATTCTCCCCCAAAAACGAAACAATTATTTAGAAATGTGCAGAGCAAGGTCAAGACATCTCATGGAGTATCCCCATTCATTATCATACCAGCTCAGTACCTTGACAAGATTCCCTCCGGAAACCTTTGTGGAAGGTGCATCAAAAATTGAAGAATTATAGTTACCGGTAAAGTCAACGGAAACCAGTTCCTCTTCACAATACTGAAGAATTCCCTTCAGTTCACCCTCTGCAGCTTTTTTCATGGCAGAATTTACTTCTTCAACAGTTACATCTTTTTTAACTGTACATACAAGGTCAACAATTGACACATCCGGGGTGGGGACCCTTATTGCGCCTCCATCGAGTTTTCCTTTTAATTCCGGGATAACCAGAGCTACGGCCTTAGCAGCACCGGTAGTTGTAGGAATCATTGAAACTGCAGCAGCCCGTGCCCTTCTCAAATCACTGTGAGGAGCATCGAGTATCCTCTGATCATTTGTGTAGGAGTGTATAGTTGTCATGAGGCCTTTTTCAATTCCAAAAACGTCATTGAGAACCTTTGCAACAGGCGCAAGACAGTTTGTGGTGCATGATGCATTTGAAATAATTTTATGGTTATTCTTATCGAATTTATCCTCATTTACACCCATTACTATAGTGATATCCTCATTTTTTGCAGGAGCACTGATTATTACCCTGCCCGCACCGGCCTGAAGGTGAAGGGAAGCCTTTTCCTTGTCCTTGAATACTCCTGTTGATTCCACTACAACATCAACACCTTCCGCTTTCCATGGCAGATCAGCAGGATTCTTCTCTGAGTGGACTTTAATTTTTTTGCCATTAATTATAATCGAGTCATTATCATGACCTACTTCACCCTTAAATATTCCGAAAACAGAGTCGTATTTAAAAAGGTGTGCAAGAGTTTTGGCATCGGTAAGATCATTTATGCTGACTACTTCGATATCTCCGTATCTCTGGGGATTCTCAAAAACCCCTCTTACAACATTTCTTCCGATACGCCCAAAACCATTTATGGATATTTTTACCGACATATATGCCTCCTTTTCTATTCATATCAGAGTATAAAATATAAATTAAAATATAAAAAACAAATTTTTATTAAAACCGGAAAATAATTCCTAATATACCTTATTCTTAATATTCCCTGCAGTTCCTGAAAAGGCATTCCTCTCTTCAGGGAATTTCCTGTTCTTCACTTCGCTGTCATACTGATTCAGTGCACCATTTATTACAGTTGCCAGATCAGCATATTTCTTTAAGAATTTAGGATTAAATTCTTCATTCATTCCAAGGAGATCATTTATCACCAAAACCTGTCCGTCACAGTACCGTCCAGCCCCTATTCCGATTGTGGGGATTGAAAGCATTTCCGTAATCTCCCCGGCAAGCTCCTCCGGCACCATTTCAAGTACAAGAGCGGAAGCACCGGCATCCTGAAGCATCCGTGCATCTTTTTTCATTATACTGCTCTTCTCCTCTCCTCTCCCCTGAACTGAATATCCTCCGAGCTTATGAACGGACTGCGGAGTAAGGCCAAGATGTGCGACTACAGGAATGGACGCACGAACAAGAGCTTCAACAACGGGTGCAAAATCCTCTCCACCTTCAAGTTTCAGGGCACTGCAGCCCCCCTCCTTCATTATCCGCCCTGCATTTTTCAGGGAATCCTCAATTGAGACATGATAACTCATAAAGGGAAGGTCGGTGATCAGAAACTTGGATGGAGCGCCTCTTTTTACAATCTGGGTATGATATATCATCTGATCCACAGTAACCGGGATTGTACTGTCAAAACCGGCCACAACATTTCCCAGAGAATCTCCGACAAGCACCGTATCAATGTTGCTCTTCTCCACTAGTCTGGCAAATCCGTAGTCATAACAGGTGACCATGGATATGGGTGTTTTTTCTCTCTTTGCCCTTGCAAAATCATTGATGTTTTTTACAAAACTCATTTCTTATGACCTCACTGTATTTCATTTTACTGACAGGATCAATTAAATCCGGATCAAGTTCAACCAGGTGATCCAGAATAAATCTTCTTTTCATTATTCCAATATGGGGAATTGTCAAATTTCCGCTGTTGTATTCCTGATTACCGTATAAAAGTATATCAAGATCTATCTCCCTGGGCCCCTTTTCAAAAGTTCTGACACGGCCCAGTTTTGATTCGATTTCCCTGCACCTTGAATAAAGTGTTTCAGGGTCAAGGTCTGTCTCGGCCTCAATTATCTGATTCAGAAAGTCAGGCTGAGACAGGAAATCAACTGGTTCTGTTTCAGCAACGGATGATCTCTTTTTTACATGAACAGCCCCGTCCTCCTGAAGCATAATTACTGCATCGGACAGCATCTTCTCCCTGTCTCCCAGATTACTGCCGAGGCCGATGAAGACCCTAGTCAACATTTCTCTCCCTGTAGTCCTCACCGCTCAGTTCCATTATACGGCACATTTCCTTTATTCTCGAAAGGACCCGCCCATTTGAAAGCTCCCTGAGGCTTTTATCAGGGTTATTGTTGGATGTAATAATGGTAAATTTTTCATTTTCATATCTGGAATCTATAAGATTATAAAGTGTCTCCTGTTCCCAGACTGAATCCCTCTGCACACCGAAATCATCTATGACAAGAACATCAACCGATGCAAACTCCTTCTCAATTTTTGATGACTGACCATACATCTCCGACCCTTCATTAAAGGTAGACCTTAGGAGACCAAAGAAATGCCTGGAGATTTTTATGAACTTACCGGGAACAGCGTAGTGTCTGATGAGCTCAGTAAGAATTATGGAAGAAAGTAGAGTTTTTCCTGTTCCGGGATTCCCCCAGAGGAAAAGCCCCCTGCTCACGTCGGGGAACTTCATTACAAGATCATAAGCCGCACTTTTTGCCGCAGCCGCGAGTTTATTACCCGCTTCGAAATCATTAAAAGTTTTCCATCTGAATTTTTTTTCAATGCCCGATGAGTAATAGAGATTCATTATCTTTATAATCTGTGTACGGGTCTCCCTGCAGAAACAGGGAACAATATTCTCTCCATCATAATAATAATAGGGGTCTTCTCCTCCGCATCTGCATTTTGGGATCACACATTTGGGACAGGGGACAAGGGCATCCTGCCCAAGCTCAATAAATCCGGGATTATGTATCATTCCTGAATAATCACAGTATGGACAATATTTGTTATCAGATTTTTTTATCATACCTAAACGAACTGCCTGATTTTTTTTAAAAAATATATTTAAACATGAAAAACATAATAC
>QKCL01000071.1 GCA_003246895.1 Spirochaetota bacterium
AAATATTTATTGTCGATGCAATTGAAACTATATATACTGGATAAGTATACAATTTTATACTATTATTGGAGGATTCGTTTATGAAAGCAAAATTTACCGCCCTTGTGGCTGTATTTGCAATGGCAGCTGCATTTTCAACTGCGGCATTTTCACAGACTGAAATTACGGATGACGTGGTATTTCTGAAGGTCGGCTATACAAACAGTACTACTTCATTTGAAGAAGAATCAGCAGATGATCTGGAACTCAGCGGTGTAGCTCTCCAGGGTGAGTACAACATTAATCTGAAGCCGCTTCTTATCGGTATAGGAGTTGAGTATCAGTATGTTACAGGTGATGATGAAACCAAAGTTCAGTTCCTTAACCCCATGGTCACAGCAAAATTTATGACAGCAGGCGGTCTTTATATCGGTGCCGGAGTTACAGGCAGGTACATGCTTGGGTATGATGATAAATTTGATTCAGAAGTTGATAAGAAAATGGATCTCTGGGGACATGCGGTAATCGGATTTATTTTCCCGATAGATGAGGGCATCTACTTTGATGTTGAGGGAAAAATAGGCTATAATCTTACTGGAAATCAGTATGAAAAGAGTTTTAGTGTTAAGACAGATTCTGCCTTTGACCTTTCAATCTATGCAGGTATCGGATTCAGGGCATTTTCAACAGGACTATAAAAATCATAAAAAGCCCCGGTTTTGCCGGGGTTTTTTATTCCTTCCTGTCAAAGATAATCACTCTGTCTTTTCTTTCAAACTGGCTGTTTATGTTCTTGTTTTTAACCATGTATCTGGAAACCGAATCTTCTTCCTGATCTGCCTTGTATCTCCTCACAAAAACTTTGCCAGTATCGGTGTGAAAATATATCCGCCTTGATGTGGTTCCGCCAAGGCAGTAGCTTTTTATTGGAATTTTTTCATTGTCCAGGTATTCCATTGCAAAATTTATATTGCGCTCACCTGTGGGGAATTTATGCGAAATTGTGCTAAGCATGGATGCACCGCCGAAGATTTTTGCCTCGAAGGAATACCTGTCGGCTCCGAGTTTAAGCATATCGTTAATCAGCAGTTCCATTGCATAAATACCGTATTTCGTATCCTTCCCGGTTTGCCCGAATTCATCAGTTCCGGGTAACAGGATGTGGTTCATTCCGCCGATAAGGTTTCGTGTGTCAAAGAGGCATACAGAGATGCATGAACCAAGAGTGGTGCCTATTATCATGGGTTTTGCGCTGGAGTGGTATTCTCCGGTAAAAATATATCTGATTTGTTTCATTGGTTGCTTTTAAAATTACTGGTTTTTAAGTCAAATATTTAATAATAATAATATATCCATATTTCTATATTTTATTACATTCTGAATATTTACAGATAGTTTAAATTTAATGTAAAATTGCTGGAATGAACCCCGGAAGATCCACTCCTCTATTTTACTCTCCCGCCGGCCATGACCTATTCTTTTTCGGCAAACGCTCATCTTTGATTTCATCTTCATGTATCCGGTTTCATTAATGGAAATAGGATATGTTCATGAAGCAATGGGATTATCTAAAATTTTAAACTTGAACTTAATCCACCCTCTGTTAATTGTTGTAAATGCAATAAACTATAAATTAGAGCATAAATCAATATTTTTGACAGGTAACCTGGTATTTAAATGGAAAAACAGATCTATGAAGTTCTGGAAGAGCGTTTCGGTTTAACCGTCTTCCGCTCCTCCCAGAAGACAATAATTCTTAATATACTGAAAGGGCGTAATACCATGGTGCTCATGCCCACGGGTATGGGTAAGTCGCTCTGTTATCAGCTGCCGGCACTGCTCATGCCAGGGCTCACGGTGGTGATCTCCCCCCTGATTGCGCTCATGAAGGATCAGGTTGACGGGCTCATTCAAATGGGGATTGATGCCGCATTTATTAATTCATCCCTTTCTGGGCCTCAGAGGGAGAAGAGGTACAGGGATATTTCCAGCGGGAAGTACAGGCTTCTCTATGTATCTCCGGAGAGGTTCAGGAACAGGGATTTTCTAAATGCAATCGGCGGCCGGGAGGTGTCCATGCTTGCCCTTGATGAGGCACACTGTGTGAGCCAGTGGGGTAACGATTTCAGGCCTGATTATTCAAGGGTGGGAGAATTCAGAAAGCTTCTGGGAAACCCTGTGACAGTAGCCCTTACAGCAACAGCCACAGAACAGGTGAGAAAAGATATAATCGGCAAGGCCGGCCTTGATGAAGGGGATGTGGATATATTCAATGAGGGCATTTCAAGGCCCAACCTTCACCTGTCCGTTGAGGATTTCGTAGACGAGCCTCAAAAGTTTGAAAGGCTCCATGAGATGCTTTCAAATGCCAGGGGCAATACCATAGTATATTTTAATCTCATTAAAAGCATTGAGAGGTTTTCACATCTCCTCGATACAAAGGGCATGAAGCACAGCATATATCACGGAAAGCTGCCTCAGGAGATGAGGAGAAGGGTCCAGAAGAGGTTTATTGATTCGGAGAATGTGCTCATGCTTGCTACAAATGCCTTCGGAATGGGCATTGACAAGGCAAATATAAGAAATGTAATTCATGCGGAGATTCCTGATTCCGTTGAATCCTACTATCAGGAAATAGGGAGGGCGGGCCGTGACGGAGAGGATTCGTACTGTACTCTCCTCTATAGCCAGGACGACCTTGCGGTGCAGATCAGCTTTCTGGAGTGGAAGAATCCCGATGCATCCTTCATAAAAAAAACCTATTCCCTTCTTGAGTCCTTTGGTGAAAGCCTGAATTCCCATACCTATGAAGACATGCAGGAGAAGCTGGTGTTCAAAAACCGGGGAGACCACCGACTCAGAAGTGTGCTTTCACTTTTCGATCTATACGGCATGACAGAGGGGAGTCTGGAATCGATTAATCTGAAGGTTGTTTCACCCCTTTCGGAGGAGATTGTTTCAGGCGAGTATATCAGAAAGAAGCAGGAAAGCGACAGGATGAGGCTCGTGGAGATGATGAATTACGCAAAGCTCGATTCCTGCCGGAGGAAGTTTATTCACCGCTATTTCGGCATTGACGACGAAGACTGCGGTTCATGTGATAACTGCCTTGACATGGTGGGGAAAAAATTTTTAGACTGAGTTTTCAGGAGGAGTTAAATGCCGCTTGTCATAAACAGGGATGATCTATTCAGGCCGGGATTTCTTTACCGCAGCGGCCATGTTCAGACAATTGTTCCGACACTTTACAGAAAGGTTTCCGATCCCCGGTACATACGTGAAAGGATAGAAACCCGGGACGGTGATTTTATCGACATCGACTATGCATCGGGCAGCAACAGCTCTGCGGTCATACTCTGTCATGGACTGGAGGGTGCTTCAGACAGGGCATATATGCGGGGCATGGCAAGAGCCTTCCTCGACAGTTCTGTTGATGCATACTGTTTTAATTTCAGGTCATGCAGCGGTGAGCTTAACAGAAAGGCCAGGATCTACAGCGCCGGAGGAACCGATGACCTTGAGCTGGTTGTTGAACATGTTCTGGCAAAGAAAAAGTACAGCAGAATATTTCTCGCCGGTTTCAGTCTGGGGGGAAATCTCATTCTGAAATTTCTTGGTGAAAGGGGGGAGAAGGCCGCCGGTATAATTTCAGGCGCGGTTGCAGTGTCCGCCGCAGTTGACCTCAAGTCCACTTCACTTGAAATAATAAAGGCGAAAAACTTTATATACCATAAGCGCTTTGTGAAAATGCTTCTGAAAAAATACCATGAAAAGGTAAAGGTCTTTCCGGAACTGCATGACATCGACCTGCATTCCATAAGGACAATGTTTGATTTCGACAACAATGTTGCGGCACCGCTGCTGGGATTCCGTGACGCCTTCGACTACTGGGAGAAATCAAGCAGCAGGCAGTTCCTTGATGAAATCAGGGTGCCCACCCTTATACTCAGTTCCATGGATGATCCGATTCTGGGGCCTGAATGTTATCCCTTCAGTGAGGCGGAGAAAAGCGAGTTCCTGTTTTTGGAAACAACAGAATTCGGCGGCCATGTGGGTTTCCTCAGCAGCATCGGTGACAGAATCTACTGGCATGAAAAGAGAACGGTGAAGTTTATTACAGAGAACTGTTTTTGAAAATAGATATTGAAGGAGATCCTGCTGTGAAGAGATGCAGATGGTGTGATGAGAACAGCCCTGAATATGTGGCATACCATGACCATGAGTGGGGAGTGCCCTGTCATGATGACGGGAAACTCTTTGAAATGCTTGTTCTCGAAGGTATGCAGGCCGGCCTGTCATGGCTCACTGTGCTGAAGAAAAGGGATAACTTCAGGAAGGCCTTTGACAGCTTCGACTATAACAAGATTTCCCGCTACGGAGAATCAAAAATCGAGAAACTTATGGCTGATCCCGGAATAATAAGAAACAGACTCAAGATCAGAAGTGTGGTTCAGAATGCCCGTGTATTCATGGAAATCCAGAAGGAAACAGGCTCATTTGACCGGTACCTCTGGGCATTTGTCGATTTTAAACAGGTGAGAAACAGTTTCAAAAATCCTGAGGATATACCGGCAAATACTGAAATCTCCGACAGAATATCCCGTGACCTGAAAAAGAGGGGAATGAATTTTGTTGGTTCAACCATAATTTACGCCTATATGCAGGCTGTAGGAATGGTTAATGATCATGAAACCGGCTGTTTCAGACACGGTCAGGTCTGAGAGGCGTTACTTGTATATTCCTGTTCTGAATACTGACAGATAGAATTCCCAGTCATCAAGGTATACCTTCTTCAGCTTTTTTATGTCGCTGTTTTTTAGGGTGGACTTAAGAAAATCTTCACGTGTCTTTGCCAGCAGCCATATGAAAAGGTCAAGGAGCCTTTCCCTGTCATACATCAGGTTTTCTGTATCGGTATCCCCAAAAATTTTCATAAACCTGTCGAGAAATATTTTCTTTATCTTTTTCTCAAGGTCAACATTCTTTATACGGTTAGCCGTTGATATCATTCTGATATAATGAGGGTTTTCTGCGTAGAAGTCTATCGCTATTGATGACACCTGCCAGAACCTCTCCAGCAGGTCTCCGGGGAGCCCCTGTTTTACTGCACGGATGTAAATGTAGTCATATAGTTTTTTGTAGGAGAATTCCACTGTGTAGAGAAAGAGTTCTTCCTTTGATGAGATATACTCATAGAGTCCGCCTTTTGAGATGCCGGCTTTTCTTATGAGCCTGTCCATTGAACTTTTTTCATAACCATTAATTCCGAACTCATCTATACAGGCGTCAATTATCTTGAGCTGTTTTTCCATGTCTATTTTATAAAATGTATCTTTCATCAGTTCAATGTTTTCTGAATATTTTTAAGGAGTATTTTTAACTCAGGCATACTTTTGGACCACTGAAACGTTTTATCAAAGGAGTCTGAATGTAGTGCATAAAAAATGTCCGGCTCCCACATGTGGAAGGAGCCGGACTGGAAAAGGGCTGGGACTATAGTCCCTTAAATGAAATATCAACACGTTTATGGTTTTCAACCTCTGTGAAGAGACTTACTGCTATTGTAAAAATAATTGAAACGGGAAGAGCAAGTACCAGAGGGTCAACAAAGGGCCAGGATCCGCCAAGAAGAGTTGTTTTGCCTGTTATTGCCTTGCAGATTCCGAAAACTTCAGCTTCCTTCCCGTGGAGGAAGAGAAAACAGAAAATTGCTGTGACCAGTCCGGAAATAACGCCTGATACGGCGCCTTTTTTTGTGAGTTTTTTCCAGTAAAGAGATGCAACATATGGAGCCAGAAGGCTGGATGCCATGAGGCCGAAGAAAATAGCCGTGGCTCTTGCAATGATCCCGGGGCCCATGTTCAGCGCAATGAGTACTGTGGCAATAATTGATATGACTATACCTATTCTGGTAATGATGAGGTCCTGTCCGGGTATGTGTTTTTTCTGTATTCTGGTTTCGTAAAAGTCCCGTCCGATTGATGTGCCGATGGCATGGTACTGGGAACTCAGGGTGGACATGGCGGCTGAGATAATTACAAGCAGAAACAGGTAGCTGAACCATTGAGGCATCGCTGAGTTTATAAAAATAGGTATAACCTTGTCAGGATTTCCCTTGGCAACTGCAATGGCGATCTTGCCGACCGATTCCTTGAAGTATACATTTGTTAGAGGTCCCAGTATGTAAGCTGTTCCAACGGTTGCGATAATGAACACTCCGCCAATAAGTACTGCCCTGTTCATCTCCTTGTTGCTTTTAACTGTCATGAATCTGACAACAAGCTGTGGCTGTGCCAGAACTCCTATTCCCACTCCAAGTACAAGTGAGGAGTATACTACCCACCAGAGGGGAGATCCTCCGGAAGGTGATGTTGTCCAGCCCATGTGGCCTATGGCCCTTAGCTTTTCCGGAATCAGGTCAGACATCGATGTAAGTGTGCTGTGGGCAACTGTTATACCCCCGAGTTTGCAATATATGAAGAAAAGAAGAAATATCATACCGGCAAACATGAGTGTTCCCTGCAAAGCATCAGTATACATTACTCCCTTTAGCCCCCCCATTATTACATAGGCGGCCACAAGAACTGAAAACAGGGCAATTGAGTAGACATAAGGTATTCCCAGTAGCCCTTCAAGTATCCTTGATGCACCTATCAGTACAGCAGCTGCATATATGGGCATGAATATGAAGATCAGCAGACCCGAGAACCATTGAATAAATGGAGAATCCACTCTTTTCCCGAGAAGCTCCGGAAAGGTGTGTGCCTGAAGATTTAATCCCATTCTGCGTGTTCTTTTTCCGAAGAAAATAAAGGCTACGAAAATACCGATTAATATATTCATAACCGGAAGCCACAGCAGACTCATCCCGAAAAGGGATGATATTCCGCCGAAACCAACGATTGCAGATGTGGATATAAATGTTGCTCCATAGGACATGGCCATTACGTAGGGATGAATCTCCCGTCCGCCCACAAGATAATCTGCAGAATTTTTTGTCTTTTTAAAACCTATATATCCAAGATAGGCAAGTATGGCAAGATACAGAATTACAATTGTTACGAGCCAGAAAATATTCATTATATTCCCCCCGAGATTTCTTCTTCAATTTCAATTTCTTCTTTCATCCACTCTTTCTCGGCGTTCAGTTCTTCTTCTGAAATTTCACCTTCTCTGTTCCAGTTTCTGATGCCATAAACAACACATAGTACTGTAGACAGTATTAGCGCAATATATGCGGAGGAGACAATGGGGTCCGGTATTCCAAGAATCATATTTTTCTCCAGGTCAGTTTGTGTAGGCAGCATATTCGCCGCCGACTGCTCGGTCGGTAATAAACTTTAATAATTACAATGTCAAGAAAAATAGGTGCAAACAGTGAGCCGTGGTGTTGATATTTTTTAGGTCTTGACAAATATTGATTAAGTCATTCAGATATTTCCTGATATAATGAAAAAATGATAATTGCGGAGATATAGATGATAGATCCTAAAATAATAAGGGAAAATCCGGAAGCCATAGAGGAACTGCTCACAAGAAGGAGAATGGAGGGAGTGGTTGATGTCCAGGAACTCAGGAGAGTAGAGCAGGACAGGCGGGAGTTTTCACAGAGATCAGATGAATTGAGAGAGAAAAGGAACAAACTCTCAAAGACAATAGGCCAGTTAAAGGCAGATGGCAAGGATGCCGCTGATATAATGAATGAAGTTCAGTCCATAGGAGATGAACTGAAATCATTCGGGGACAAGGTCAATGAGCTTAACGACAGATTTAACGATATGCATCTTTCCATACCGAATGTTCTTGATGATTCTGTTCCAGACGGAGCAGACGAAAATTATAATGTTGTTATCCGTGAATGGGGAGAAAAACCTGTTTTTGATTTTGAACCCAAACCCCACTATGATCTTGGAACAGACCTTGGCATACTTGATTTTGAGAGAGGTGTTAAACTTGCCGGAGCAAGATTCTATGTATACCGTGACCTTGCTGCGAGGCTTGAACGTTCCATCATAAACTTTATGCTTGATCTGCATACAAAAGAACACGGATACAGTGAGACATTCGGCCCATTCGTCGTTAACGATGAGAGCATGACAGGGACCGGGCAGTATCCCAAGTTTAAAGATGAGTATTACAGGATGGAGAGGGACGGACTTTCTCTCATACCCACAGCGGAGGTTCCTCTTACAAACCTCTACAGGGATGAGATCCTTGAAGGATCAGAACTGCCCATTCACCTTACCATGCAGTCGTCATGTTTCAGAAGGGAAGCCGGTGCCGCAGGAAAGGACACTCGCGGACTGGTAAGGGTGCACCAGTTTCAGAAGGTTGAGCTTGTTAAATTTGTTGATCCTGAAACTTCAGCTGAGGAACATGAAAAACTCACGGCAAATGCCGAGGAGGTTCTGAAGAGGCTTAATCTTCATTACAGGGTGCTACTTCTCTGCAGCGGGGATACTTCGGCTTCATCATCAAAGACATATGACCTTGAAGTCTGGATGCCGGGACTCAACAGATATCTGGAGATCTCATCGTGCTCAAATTTTCTTGATTATCAGGCGCGCAGGGCCAGGATAAGATACAGAAAGGCACATGGTGAAAAACCACAGTTTCTGCATACACTGAACGGTTCCGGGCTTGCTGCCGGGCGGACAATGGCGGCAATAATGGAAAATTACCAGACAAAAGAGGGTGAGATTAAAATACCCGAGGTGCTTCAGAGATATATGTAATATTAAGGCAGCCCATGGCTGCCTTTTTTCATGGGAGTGAGAGAGAGGTGAAGATTTCATTAATAGCGGCAAGAGCGGAAAATAATGTAATAGGCCTGAATAATTCCATGCCATGGAATGCCAGAGGAGAGCAGCTTCTCTTTAAAGCCCTTACCTTCAACCAGTGGCTCATTGTAGGAAGAAAAACCTTTGAATCAATGGGGGTTCTGGCTGACAGAAAATTCGCAGTTCTGAGCAGAGGAAATAATCTGAAGGAGAGTGAAAACGTCAGGGTATTCGGGTCCCTTGATTCGGCCCTTGATGTGCTCGGCGGCATAACAGATCATGTAATGGTGGCAGGGGGAGGAGAGGTCTACAGGGAAACCATTGAGTTTGCAGACTGTATTCATCTCACCACAGTGCATCTTTCACCGGAAGGTGATGCCTTTTTTCCGGAAGTGCCCGGATTTTTTGAAAGAGTCTTTTCCCAGGAATTCTCCTCCAATATTAATTACATCTATGAAATATTTGTCAGGTAATGTTTAATCTTCATGGTTAAGGAAGAATATATAATTTGTTTTAATCTCCAGGATTCTGTATTGTTGAGTCTGGAGTATAGTGTGCAGTTTATTTAAGAGGAAATCATGGGAACATACTTTGCCAGCCCGGAAAGATCCACTATTGAGGAATTTCACAGCGAAGTTGAAATCATAAATCGCAGTTCTGTAATGTCCGCGCTGCTCTATTCTGTGAGCGGACTCCTTGCTGTCCTTGACTCCAACAGGCAGATCCTTTCTTTAAACGATTCATTCCTTGAACTCCTGGGTGTTAAAAATTCACTTGAGGTGCTGGGGCTACGCCCTGGAGAGGCTCTCAACTGCACATATTGCGGCCTTGAAGAAGGAGGCTGCGGCACATCAAGGTACTGTTCAAGCTGTGGTGCAGCCATTGCCATTGTGGGCAGCATTACCAGGGATGAACCGGTCGAGAGAACCTGTTCATTGAGGGCTGAATTGAACGGCTCTGTAAAAGATCTTGTTCTTTCCGTGAAGTCAACTCCCATTGAAGTAGAAGGGAAAAAGTTTCTGCTGATCTTTATGCAGGATATCACTCTAAATGAAAAACGTGCTGCCCTTGAAAGGACTTTTTTTCACGATTTCAACAATATGCTTACAGGACTTTTGGGAGCAAGCGACATGCTGGGATTGTCTGTGGAAAAAGAAAAGGCAGTTGAAATAATCAGGCATACTGCCAGACGGATGAAGAATGAGTTTGAGATTCAGGAACTGCTGCTTTATAACGGGTTATCGGAATTGAGAATATGCACTGAAAAAATTTCGCCGGTAAAACTTGTGGAGGAACTTGAACTTTTTTTTCACAGGCATCCCTGTGCGGCAGGAAAGAATATAGTATTCAGAAATAACTATGAAGGAGTGTTCTGTACAGATGGTACCCTTCTTTGCAGGGTATTATCCAATATGATTATTAATGCACTTGAAGCAACAGAATCGGACGGTGTTGTCACTTTCACAGTTTCAATGAATTCTTCAGAAGTCCTTTTCAGGGTTTGGAACGATGCATATATCCCGCTTGCCATGCAGTATAGAATATTCCAGAGGAATTGCAGCACAAAGAGTGGAGCCGGCAGGGGAATAGGTACCTATTCAATGAAACTTTTTGGGGAAAAGTTTTTAGGTGGATCAGTATCATTTACATCTACCATGGATAAGGGTACTGAGTTTTTATTCTCCATGCCTCTGAATATCACATGAAAAGCCTTTCGTATTCATCTGACATTGAAGTCCTGAATTCAATGTACTGCCCCCTTGTGAGGGATGAGTTGGGAATTGAAATTCTGATCATTTCCCCTTCACTGTTCTTTGTAATTTTCATGTCAGATTTAAAGATGTCGGAAACAACGTATCCTCTTGCCAGTGTTTTTTTTAGGTCCGTTTCCGATGAAAATCCGCTGTAGTTCATTACATGCCTCAATACATGGGTGTTGCCAAGCAGTACTTTTTGTGCTATTATTATTCTCATGTTCGTAACTCTCACAATGGAGTTATAGAATACAGCTGTTCTGGGGCCCCCTTTCTGTTCAACCTTTACCTTTGTTTCTTCAAAAATAATCTCCTCTCCCTGAAGTGTGACAAGTTTTTTCAGTGTTGAGTTACGGTAAAGAAATGAAAGAATTATCATCACAAGAATGAAGACCAGTATTATTATATATTCAACTGCCATTGAATGCCTCCCGTTTATCTGGTATTATTATATATAGATTTCAAATACCGTTCCATAAAATTGAAAAACTGTATTTGATATAATTTGAGAAAAACTATTTTTTTGCGGGGAAATAATGAAAGAGGTTTTCACAACATCACGTTCCACTGTGGCTGCCCTGATTGGGATTATATTTTTACTGGTTGTGAGTCCGGTAATAGTATACATTTTTTTTACAGACGGTCATGAAAGTGTTCATTTAATAGCAGTCGGTTTGATTTATGCGGCATATTCTCCACTGATATTATTGCTGTCCGGGCTGGTGAGGCGCTACAGTTCAGGTAAAATCATAATTGACGACATCGGCATATTCCTATTCAGCGGGAAAGAGCATTATAGTTCAGGCTGGAGAGGTGTGGAGCATGTCTTTTTTGACCTTGTGGTTTTTTCCCGGAGAGGCCGGTCTGCCGGAAGAAATTACCTGCTCTATGAAATTGCTGCAGATAATTTTAAGGCAAGATTTTTTACTGTGCCGGGAAAAAACGATCCGGCAGTGAAAGAAGGTCCTGGTAGAATAGAAAGCCTCAGCAGAAAGGCATTCAGGCATGAACTCTACGGCATATATCTTGGCAGAAAAGATTCTGAAAAACTGTTGAGGTATATTGCTGATTATTCCGGCCTGATCCCTGAAAGAAAGAGAGGGTTGTTTTAGATAGAATTCTCGTAGAGTCTTCTGACCTCTCTTTCGGAGAGAGCTCTTTTGAAGATTGTGATGTTGTCAATGTTTCCATAGAAATAGTTCGTTGTATAGCTGCTATAGAATTGGGCACCCATGAAAAATCTCTGATTTCCACTATAAGTATATGCTGTAGAGAGGGACTCGTCTGCAACAAGAACAGAATTTACATAGAGTTTCAGGTGCCCGTCTTTCCAGGTGCATGCAATATGATACCATATCCAGTCCGATGAAGTAAGCGTATAAGAACTGCCGCTTTGGCCGCTGAAAACCCATACTAATTGATTTGATCCATTTATAGATAACCTGAGAAATTCAGAAGATGAACTGTAGAGGCAGCAAAATAATGTTCTGTTTGAGGTGAAGCTGTTTGCATAGCCCCAGACTGAAACTGTAAAATCTGTATCAGACAGGTTTATCCCCCTTTCTGCGGGGACTTCAATGTATGGAGTCCCGCTGAAATACAATGCCCTGTTTGGTTTATTCAGCCTGTCGTTTGAAGGGGCGGGGTTGTCGTAGAGAACACCGTCATGGCCGTTGCCGCTGATGTCTCTTGCATCTCCGTCAAGTGGGTAATGGGCTATAATCGAATCATCATCGGCCAGATCACCCAGTTTTTCACTGTCCCCCTCAACCTGGCAGAATGTGATAAAAAACGGAAGAAGCAGCATTATAAATACTAATACTTTAAAGTTCATATTGATATCCGAAATAGAGTATACTCTGAGCCGGATGCCATATGAATTACTACTGTTTGAATTTCAATCTTTAATTGTGTATAAAAATAAAAATATTGATTTATATAGTGTTTTTATAAAGGGTTTTGACTTCTTTTTCAGAGAGTGCACGGTTGAAAATTGTGAGGTTGTCAAGAGCTCCTGTCAGGCCATGTGCATTCCCGTCCTGAAATCCAAACTGAACCCGTTGATCACCGGAAAAAGATGTGACCGATATTCCGGCAAGACTGTTTTGTAACTCACCGTCAATATATAGTTTTAATGTATCTCCTGTAAAGACTACTGTGACAAAGTACCAGGTAGAAGAATAAATTGATGCATCTATCATAGATGTGGTACTGAACTTGCTGTAAATATAAAGTCCATATGTATATACTAAAAAAAATTCACTGCCCGTATTATCATAGACGGTAATAATTTTTGTAGAGAATGATGTATCTAATATTTTTGTGAAAAAAGAGACTGAAAAGGGGCCGTTTGAAAGGTTCATACCTCTTGACGACGGTATGTCAACATAGGATGAGGTAGTTGACATGCCGTAAAAATATAATGCTTTCTCTTCCTGGTCATATCTGTTCGGGTAAGGTGCAGCATCGTATAACTCTCCGTCGTGACCATTGCCGCTAATGTCTTTTGCATTACCGTCAAGGGGGTAGTGTGCAATTATTGAATCATCGTCGGAAAGGCCGCCCAATGTTAGGTCGTCACCATGGAAGCACGATGTCACTGCCAGGAACATAAAAAATAATGTTGTCAGAATTTTTATTTTCATTGTTTACTTTTAAGAAAATTGTTTAATGATTATTTTTTGTTCAATTGAGCATGTAATGTTTAGTTTTTCAATGTTTTTTTGGTTTTAAGGCAGGTTTTGTGGAAATCCTGTGCTTTTAGTTGGTTATTAAAGGCTTCAGAAAGTGTTACGGTATAATTTTTCTGCTTCCCTCTCAGACAGTGCGCGTTTGAAAATGGTGAGATCATCGATGCGTCCCTGGAAGTAGTAACCGGCACCAATGTTAAAGGCTATGTAAAAATTCTGATTACCATCACAGGTAAAAGACGTAGAAGCTAAAGAGTCTATGTATTTTCCGTCTAAATATGCCGTTACTGCCTGTGAAGTATTATCAAAAGTAAAAACAGCAAAGTGCCACTCATTTGTTAATGTAAAATATGTGGATGTGTAAAAAATTCCGCTGGTTCCGGTGAAATCAGATATTAGATTATTTCCATTTGTAGTGTAGAATGCAGCATAGGAACCGCTGCTGGTGTCTATGGCAGCAAAGACGTTTCCGGTTGAGGCAGCCTGGCTGTAGACCCAGAAAGAAACTGTAAAATCTGTGTCGGAGATGTTCGTCCCTTCGGCAGCAGGAATTTCTATCTGCGTATTTGATGTTCCGTCAAAATAAAGTGCCTTTCCGAAATCTCCATGTCTGTCGGTAATGGGAGTTATTGTGCCTCCTGTGAATTCTCCGTCGTGACCATTGCCGCTTGCATCCTTTGCGTTTCCGTCAAGGGGGTAGTATGCAATGATAGCGTCATCGTCGGAAAGGCCGCCCAATGTCAGATCATCACCAAATATGCATGATGTTAGTATCAGTGGTGCCAGTATGAGTTTTATAAAATTTTTAGTTTTCACGGGATTCTGTTTTTAATAATTATAAATAATTAAATATACAAAATTAGTGTTTAAGTTTGGATTTTCAATGATTTTTTCTATTTTTATGTTAAATATATTTTTTTTGTGGGGAGTTCTACTGATTTGTTCGGCAGGGGATTACAGGCTGTTTGTGTATAGTATTTTTACTTCTTTGGCTGAAAGTGTTCTTTTAAATACAGTAAGATTGTCAATTTTTCCTATGAAATATGTGGCAGGTGAAATTGAAGCTCCGATATAAAAATTCTGATTACCGTCACATGAAAATGAAGCCACATTTACACTGTCAATATATTCGCTGTTAATATATACTGTCATTGTTAAGTCTTCATTGTTGAAAATAAAAACAATATGAAACCATTGATTGTTGAGAGTAAACAGGCTGTTTGAGACTGAATACGAATTGGCGCCTATTGTTACATTCAATCCGCTGCTTGATGCAGAAAGATTGAGTGAAAGTGAAGGAGATCCATCGCTGTCCCTGGCAGCGAAAAAATTTCTGGTGGAAGTGGTGGTTTCATTATAGAACCATAGGGATATAGTGAAATCTGTATCGGAAATATTCATTCCATTTTCATTTGGAATTGTAATTTCCGACGATCCGTCGAAGTATAGTGCTTTGTCTGAATTACCCAGACGGTCCTCTGAAGGTGTTAATGTTCCTGTTAGTTCACCATGATGACCGTTGCCGCTTGCGTCCTTTGCGTTTCCATCAAGAGGGTAGTGGGCAATGATGCAATCATCATCTGCGAGTCCACCCAGTTTCAGGTTGTCATCAAGTAGACATGATGAAACTAGAAGAGGAATTATTAAAAATGAACATATTTTTATGATTGTTTGTTTTGAATATGTCATATAGAAATTACTTTTCAAAAGTATGTATAATGTATACTTTTATACGACAAAACACTTTTATTTCAATTCTTTTTTGTAAAAATTTTGCTATTTGTGTAGATTTTGCGGTTTCATGCAGAAAATTTTCCCTGTTAATGCATTCCGAAAGTTAAAGGCTGTTTTCATAGAGAGTTTTTATTTCTTTTTCAGAGAGTTCCCGTTTGAAGATGGTCAGATTGTCTATATTTCCATAGAAAAAGTCTGTTGCAAATGAAGTGTTCCACATAGCTCCGATTAGAGCCATCTGCTTACCAGTGTATGTTATAGATGTACTTACGAAATTTTCAGAAATAGGTACAGAGTTGACATATAGTTGGATGTATTCCCCTGTCCAAACGTATGCCACATGATACCAGGTCCAGTCAGTTCCAGGGAGAGTATAATAGGCACCATATGTTCCATGGAATACCCAGTACGGCATGTTGGATGCATCGACAAAGAATCGAAGAAATTCATTTGTGGAATCATAGAGACATGAAAAAAATGTTCTCGCGGAAGCTGTGTTGTCTACATAAATCCATACTGATATGGTAAAAGCAGTATCCGAAAGGTTAATGCCCTTTTCAGCAGGGATTTCAACGTAGGAGTTCATTCCGTCAAAATGCAGTGCCTTTCCCGCATTTCCGTACCTGTCATTGTCTGGTGTTGTATAATATAACACTCCGTCGTGCCCATTACCGCTCGTGTCTTTTGCGTCTCCGTCAAGAGGGTAATGGGCAATTATGGAATCATCATTTGCGAGGTTTCCCAGCTTTTCATCTCCATCAAGCTGGCAGAAGGAGATGATAAACGGCAGTATCAGAATCAAGGTGAGTTTTCTTTTCAATGTACCACTCCTGATGTGTTTGGTATTGGAGATGAAAACATTTTTTCAATGTTTTTTTGCTGAATTCCGGATTCTGGGTATTCACATACTGTTTTCATAGAGAGTTTTTACTTCACTTTCGGAGAGTGCACGTTTGAAGATGGTCAGATTGTCTATATTTCCATTGAAGAAATTGCCTGCATAGGAACTCATCCATTGGGCTCCTATCAGAGTCATCTGGTTTCCAGTGTAGGAAATTAATGTATTGAAATAGTCTTCATACATGAGCACTGAGTTTACGTAGAGCCTCAGATATTGCTTATCCCAAACATATGTTATATGATACCATGTCCAGACGCTTGAATAAATGTAATAATCGGTTCCAGCTGACATCTGGAAATAGGGAGCAAGGTTGCCGGCACTGTCAATATAGGGCCTGAAGAATTCACTTGTTGAGTCGTAGAGGCATGAAAGAATTGTTCTTGTGGATGCAGTGGAATCTACATAAATCCATACTGATATGGTAAAAGCCGTATCCGAAAGGTTAATGCCCTTTTCAGCAGGGATTTCAACGTAGGAGTTCATTCCGTCAAAATGCAGTGCCTTTCCCGCATTTCCGTACCTGTCATTGTCTGGTGTTGTATAATATAACACTCCGTCGTGCCCATTGCCGCTCATGTCTTTGGCATCTCCGTCAAGAGGGTAATGGGCAATTATGGAATCATCATTTGCGAGGTTTCCCAGCTTTTCATCTCCATCAAGCTGGCAGAAGGAGATGATAAACGGCAGTATCAGAATCAAGGTGAGTTTTTTTTTCAATGTACTACTCCTGATGTGTTTAGTATTGGAGATGACGGACAGTTCTCCATGTTCTCCTTTCAACAGTTTTTAATTATGGTAGGACAATTTCTATGGTTACATACTGTTCTGGTAGAGAATATCTACTTCGTCAGATGAAAGCCATCTTTTAAAAACTGCAAATTCATCAATACGGCCATTAAAATACAGTGAACCGCTGTTGTAGACTCCAATCTCCAACATTCCATTCCCTGTAAACTCCGTGAAATATAAACTCGTTAATGAAAATTCTTCTGTTCCGTTTACATAAAAGCTTAAGGCATCCCCATTATAGGTTATTGCTATATGATACCATGTCAAAACCTGCGGAGTGAAAAAATTATAGGAATTAAGACCTATCTTTAAAGTAAAATAACCTGAGTCGGCAAATAAACAAATAAAACATGCAGCTGATGAGTCGTAAAATATGAATGCAGTGTTTGTGGAGAGATCATCATTATAGATCCATAGAGATATTGAAAATGGGGTGTTTGACAGATTGAATCCATTTTCTGCGGGTATCTGAATACTGTCTGATTCCACTGAATTAAAATATGTGGCCCTGCCTGAATTTCCGAACCGGTCATTATCAGCAGTGGCTCCATATACAGTTCCATCATGGCCATTCCCGCTCGTATCTTTTCCATTTCCGTTAAGAGGATAGAATGCAAGAATTGAGTCATCGTCAGCAAGACCGCCAAGCTTTTCATCATCCTCTATTGTGCATGAGTTCAGGTAGCAGGAGAGGATGATTATGAAGAAAGGTACGAGTTTTTTTAGCATATTTAATCAGACCTGAACATTGGATTTTGCTCAATTCTAGGCTGATTTTTTTTCAAGATCAAGCATTTTTAGTGTTTTAAGTGCACATGTTTTAAAATGTGTAAGAAATAGTTAAGCCAGTATGGAGATAGAAAAGTCTTTACCTTGTCCTGTAGTCTGCCCCAAACCAGATCTGGTGCCCCTCAATATTTGAATCGTCGCTGCCTACGGGAGCATAGCCGTAGTTGTATTCAATGAAAAATCCGTATTCAGGTGCCGGCGCCAGTTCCGCTCCGAGCCCCCCGACAAGTCCCAGTGAGAGATAGTCTCTTGAAGTGTCCCTGTCGGATGAACTTTCCCTGAGATACAGTACTTCTCCATGGAGAGAGGCGAAGAGAAGCAGCTGTTTTGACAAGAACTTCAGTGAATAATTGTAGCGGATTCCTGCACCGCCTGAAAAGAGGTCCATCCTTCCGTCCCAGAAAATCCCTGAATCCGAATCTACTTCGGCATTATAGTTTCTGTAGGAGATCCGTGTGAAAATATCTGTAACTCCGGGCTTCTGGCTTCTCCACCTTAACATATTCCAGTCAAGAAAGATCCCCGCAAAACCCTTATATACGTCATCCACCTTTGAATCTCCCTGATTCAGAAGATATTCGGTACCTGTAAGGCCCAGTCTGAATTCAGCCGAATACCTCTTTATTTCCTGATAGCCTGTGTCTAGTGTTTCGAATGCATACAGTTCTGTTGCACCGAGGCTGAATAATATAAAAATAGTCAGTATTAAATTTTTCATGTTTTATTTTCCGATTATGAGTTTGTTTCAGAAGAGGGGTATTATTTCAATTACTTTTTTGGGGATTTATGAATATAACACTCCCTTCTCTTTATGGTAAAAGAGCAGGGCTGTGTTATGGATTGGTTAGTTGAGGCTGTTGTACAACTGGTTCACTTCGTCAGAGTTCAGGGCACGGTTGAATATGGCAAGATCATCCAGAGCTCCGTCAAAGGACTTGTTGTATGTCAGTGAATTGCCGAACACCGCATTTTGAAGGCCCGTGTATGTCACAAAGCTGTTTCCGTTGACCAGTGAAACATCCACGCTTCCGTTCCTGTACATTATCATGGTCTGGCCGTCAAGAACAAGGACAATGTGGTACCATATACCCGTTGAGATTGAAGACCCTATCAGTGTTGTTGAGAATCCGTCATCTATGATGAGTGTGGGGGATGTACCTCCGTCCAGATAAACATCCACATAGGCTCCGCCTCCGCCGCTTATTCCCAGAAGCCTGTCATTCCCGGAATTGGTCTGGTATACCCACATTGAAATGGTGAATGATAAACCTGACAGATTAAATCCGCTGGCTGCAGGTATGTCTACATATGAACTTGATCCGTTGAAAAGACATGCACTGTTTGCCTGGCCGAATCTGTCTGTGGTAAATACGGTGTTTGTGCCGATTCCGTCGTGGCCGTTTCCTGTGTTGTCGAGTAAACTGCCGTTGAATGGATAGTATGCGATAAGTGATTCTTCAAATAGAGAGCCACCCAGCACTGCGTCATCGTCGTAGTATAATGTGCAGGAACTCAGTGATACAAGACATGTTACAAGGACCGAAATACTTCTTATGATTATCATAGGAATTACCTCCTTCGATAAGTCACTCCAAAATAAACCTGATGTCCTTCTATATTTGTTTCCTCCTTCCCGATTGGTGCATAGCCGTTATTATATTCTATAAAGAAACCTCCCAGGGGACTTGATGTAATCTCAACTCCCACAGTTCCCACAATACCTGTCGAAAGGTACTTTGTCGTATTGTCATTTTCATCGGTGCGTTCCCAGACAAATACCATCTCGGGATGGGCTGAAAAATATAATTGAATGAGAGATTTCAGAAAGCCGAAACCGTATACGAACCTGATTCCCGGTGCTGCTGACAGTATGTTTATGTTGCTGTGCCAGAATATATTGTTGTCCGGGTCCGGGTCAGACCTGAACCGTCTGTATCCGCTTCTGACATAGAGGTCAATACCCCTGTGAAAGTTTTTTCTTTTGCTGTAAATGTTTAAATCCGCGAAAAAACCGAAATATCCCTCGAAGGGGTCAGTGTTCTCATTTTCGGGCATGTTTATCATTCCACGGGCTGCTGCTCCCAGTCTCAGAAGGGGGGTGGTGTTTTTTATGATCAGAAGGTCAGTGTTGAGGGGCTCAAAGGCAAAAGCCAATTGATTGAGAATAAATATGAACAGAAATGTGGTCACATGGAGTTTCATTATTTATCACCCCTCTTTTTTATGGTACAGAAATATATATATTTTGCAAAAAAAAGATGGCATAGGTTGTGCGGGATATCTAGTTTTTGGATCATTTTTTACAAGGGGGATGCCCCTGGCAGTATTTGTATATATAACCTTAATATTTTGAAGAGTAATTTGCCCATCCCCTCTAGTTTATGTATTTTAAATACATAACCATTCAGGAGGTTTCCATGAAAGATTCACTTATAGTTCTTTTGGACAGAGCCCACATGAAGATTTTTAAGATGCATAAATCCAATAAGGGCAAAAAATCGATCGAACTCCTTGAGGAGAACAAAAATATGGGAGCAATGCAGAGAATCAGTGAAAAACTGAGTGATCAGGCGGGTCGTTTTAAAGAGGGCAATGGTGAAAATCATAATCTTGCACAGGAAGAAGAAAAGAGGGTTGTAAAGGAAGCGGCTGATTATATTAACAGCTACCTTAAGGATTCAAATTCCATGGACTGGTTTTTCGCATCAGATAAATCCATTCATAACAGAATCCTGGAAAAACTGGACAGGGAAGTGGCGGATTCAATGTTAAAGAGCATACCTGTTAATCTGATAAATGAAGATAAACTGAGCCTCATGGAGCGGTTCGATTTTTGATATTTCTGTATTTAAAACTTGACCTCAATTTTATGCCCTGTTCAAAATACTACCTTGTAAAGAGGTATTATGGAGAGCAGGGTAATAAACTGTGATGGAATCGGTGATATCAGGTTTAAAAGAGATTCCAGGTCAAGCAAGATAAAAATAACTGTCAGGTCCAGGAATGACATAAGGGTCACCATGCCCCGTAATGTTCCATTTTCAGTGGCAGAGTTGTTTGTCATGGAAAAGGTCAAATGGATAAATGACAGTCTTGAGAAGATCGAATCAGAATCTGTGTCAGAAATTCTTTTTGATGAAAGCAGTACTTTTGCCACGAGAAATCACAGACTAATCATTGAAAGGTCGCCAGAGGCAAAGTCGAGTGCAAGAATTTCCGGTTCCGCCATAACTGTGAAGTATGACTGTACCAGAGAAGTATCAGACCCCCATGTTCAGAAATTTATAATATCATCAATAGAATCGGCTCTCAGAAAAGAGGCCAGGGCTTATCTCCCGGCAAGGACTGAAGAGCTCGCCGCAAAATACGGTTTTACATACAGAAAGGTTTTTCTCAAGAACGCAAAAACAAGGTGGGGGTCCTGTTCGGGAGAAAACAACATTAACCTGAACATACATCTCATGAGGCTCCCGGATATATTCATCGACTATGTAATTCTCCATGAACTTGCACATACGGTTGAAAAAAATCACAGCCAGAAATTCTGGAATCTCCTTGATTCACTGGTGGGGGATGCAAAGAAAATAAGAAGGGACATGAGAAAGTACAGGACTTCTCTGTGATACTTTAGATTATTTCACCTGAAATTGTCCCATCATCCCATTATCTTCATGCTCGAGTATGTGGCAGTGGTACATGAAGACCCCTTTATGGAAAAAGCGCATTATAATCCTTGCAGATGATTCATTTTCGATAAATATTGTGTCTTTCCAGCCTCTTTCATTTTCAGGTACAGGT
>QKCL01000083.1 GCA_003246895.1 Spirochaetota bacterium
TCTCCAATGATACTGTGAATTTCGTCATAATTATTTCCCGAGAAAAAAATCTTTAAAAATTTTAATACTATATCAACTGGAAGCATATTTTGGCCCCTGGAAATTTCTTGAAGTAATAATTCATCAGACTTTATTTTAATCAACCCTTATTTAAGGATTTAATCCATGTTTGAATAAATTCTCGGGACTCTGGCGGATATCATGCATACAACTTCATAATTGATTGTACCTATTTTTTCAGCAATTTCGTCTGCCGATATGATCTCATCCCCCTGTGAACCGAATATGACAACCTCATCGTCCTGACATACTCCTGGAATATCCGTAACATCAAGCATTGTCAGGTCCATGCATACCCTTCCAATAACCGGAGCCCTCCTGCCCCTTACAAGCATTTCACCTTTTGATGAGAGCAGTCTGCTGTATCCGTCTGCATAGCCGACCGGAACGGTTGCAATAACTGTTTTTCTGGATGTAATATATGTGCTGCCGTAACTGACAGGAAATCCTGCAGGAACATCCTTCAACTGAGTGATTTTTGTTTTGAATGACATTACAGGACGCAGGTCCACTGTATTGTTCATGGTTTCATCTGAAGGGTACAGGCCGTACATGATGATTCCGGGACGTACAAAGTCATAGTGGGACTGGGGTATATCCATTATTCCGGCGCTGTTTGCGATATGGTAAATATATTTCCCTTTATGCTTTTCCTCGAGAGTTCTTCTGATGTTTTCAAATTTTTCAAGCTGTGTCAGTGCATGAGTTTTATCAATGGTATCAGCATTGGCGAAGTGGGAGTATATGCCTTCTACTTCAACAAAGGGAAGGGATGCTATCTGTTCAACTATCTCAGCTGATTTTTGAACGGAATAGTGAATCCCGTGCCTTCCCATGCCTGTATCCAGTTTTATGTGGACCTTTATATTCTTTTTTATTGAGGAGCATCTGTCTGAAATGCGCCTGGCATCCTCAAGTGTATTTACAGTGGGCCTGATATCGTATTTGAAATATTCACTCATGTCTGTTGCATCACAGTATCCGAAGAGAAGTATGGGACATGAGATTCCATCCTCCCTTAACCTTTTCGCCTCATAGAATCTTGCAACTGCAAGTAGTGACGATCCCATATTTATAGCCTCTCTGGCGATGACAGATGCGCCATGACCGTATGCATCGGCCTTTACAACTGAAATGATCCCGGTATTAACAGACAGCTTTTTTTTAATCTGGTTTATGTTATGTCTGAATGCAGAAATATCGATTTCAGCATATGTTGGTGAATAAAAACTGAGTTGGTTCATTATTAAATCCTGCCGTAATTCTCTGTGAACTCCCTGAAAATCCTTATAAGTTCAAGTGTATTCTTTCCTGGTTTGCCGTCCCCGATGGTAATTCCGTCAAAATCCACTACCGGTACTATTTCTTTGTTTGAAGCGGAAATAAATGCCTCATCAAAGGTACCGATTTCATTGTATGAAATATCACGCAGTTCAATACTGAATTTTTCCTTTGAAATATCCAGTATGACAGAGCGGGTTATGCCCGGTAAAATATCGTTATCGGTTGTTATGAGAGTATTTTCTTTAAAGAAGAAAATATTGGTTGTGGTTCCTTCATGAATGAAACCCCTGCTGTCGGTGTATATTGCCTCAACTGCATTAACTTTTGCAGCTTTCCTCTGTGCGATTACTGCGGAGAGGTAATCGGTACTTTTGGCATTTGGTATATTTCTCTCCGTCCTTTCAGAAATTACCTTAACACCATTTGAATACCATATATCCGGGAGATCCTTCTTGTCGGTTACCATGACAAGAAGCTTTCCGTTACCCTCAGGTGTTACGCCGTCACTGCTTATCCCTCCGGTACAGATTATGCGTATATTCATTTCACTGTACTGGCTGTTTCGTTTAATTGTCTCCATTACAGCATCATGGATTTCATCTTTGCTGTAGTTTACTTTCAGAAAGACTTCATTTGCAGAATTGAGCAATCTGTCGATGTGTTCATTAAGCATGAATGGTTTGCGGTTGTATGTACGCAGAAAGTCAAAAACTCCGTAGCCCCTTAGTACTATAAGATCATTTACCGAAACAGTAGCGCTGTCAGAATCTGTGAATATGCCGTCAATGTAGTATATACCCATAATTACCTCAGCATGGACTGTGATTTTGCGGGGGAAAGAGTTTATTCTATCCTTAAGCTGAATAAAATAATAATTGAATGGCTGTTATTTGTTCAAGTAAAATCCTGATATTTTTGAAGAATTCATTTATTCGCTGAAAAAAAGTTCCAGATAGTTTTTTAAAATGGAAATGTATTCCAGTTTTATTCTGGTTTCAACAACCCATGATGACTTTGGATATACAGATATTAATTCATGGAAAATTTTTTCAGACGTCAGGAGACCCGGTTGCGCATTTGAACGAATAAATCGTCCCCGGTTGTGCCTTTCGAAAAAAATTTCTTTTTCTGAAAGGTTTAGAATTTCATCTGCTTTTCTGTAAATGCTGAATGCATGAACCTCATATCTGTCATTGTATGAATCTATTATATTAATGCATTCTGAAGATTTGTAAAATCTGAAAATTAGCTCAGAAAAGACATGGAAGTGTTCCAGCAGTTCCATATCTTTTGTAAGCTCTGAGAGTTTTTTGATCTCATGGTATGATTTTCTGAGGGAAATAACCATTTTTTCATAGATTTTTGTGTTCTCTCTTCTGTCTCTCTGGTGAAGGTTGTAAAGTTTATATTGAAAGTACCGGTAGAGAGCTTCCTTTGCATCATCCTTTGACCTGGCAAATCTGTTAATCAGATATTCCTTCTTCGCATCTTCCCTTAAACCGTATAGTTCATCATGAAATTCATTTTTACTTTTTGTTTTTTTAGTTTCATAGGAAGTATCTGAACTGCCGTTTTTGTTCTGCATTGTTTCTGAACTTTCTATATACTCACTGCTGAACCTGTAGCTCATTATTGAGTTATATGCAGAATTCAGGGAAGCCATCTTTTCGTTTGCCCATTCGGTATTGTCCCGATTCCTGTCAGGATGATACTGCATAGCCATTTTTTTAAAGGCACGGACTATTTCATCGTTTGAGGATGATTCTCTGACACCGAGGAGTTGGTAGCATGAATTGAGGTCCATTCACTGTTTCCGGTCATAAAATTTGATGTGTCAGGTTCAATTCAATAAGCTCAACTGGTCCCGACATGTGTAAGTGAAGGGCCCGAACAGGCCCTTCACAATAAAAACTATTTTTTTATAAGTTTGCCGTTTTCAACGATTTTTCCGGCTTTTTTCAGAAGGTCGGAAGGTATTTTTATGCCAAGTCTCTTCGCAACATCCAGATTGATCAGAAGGTCAACATCTGACGGATCTGTCATGAAAATAGTCGGAAAATCTTCAGCTTTTTTGCCCTTTAATATATCGGCTATAAGTTTCCCTGTGGCACGGCCCATCTTGTAATAATCAAATCCCCAGGCTGCCAGTACTTCAAATTTTTCCGCTGAACTTGGATCAGCTGACATAATTGGAAGATTTTTTTTCTTTGCAACATCGGAAACTGCACTGATAGCTGAAATTACTGTATTGTCGGTACTTAGATAGAATGCATCTATTCTGTCGGCAATGGAAAGTGCAGCCTGTTTAACTTCAGAAGAATTTGTTACTGTGGATTCAACAAATTCAATTCCAAGCTCCTGGCATGCTTTTTTTGCCATTTTGGCCAGAGAAACGGCATTGGCTTCATGGCTGGCATAGATGTGACCAAGCCTTTTGATCTGCTTCATTTTAAGAAGAAATTTGATCTGGTCCTTTACGGGAGTCATATCAGATACACCCGCGATATTTTTTTCACCTTTTTTCAGTGATTTTACAAGACCTGCATCAACCGGATCAGTTACTGCAGAATAGATGACAGTTGAATTTTTCAGTGTATTGACGAGTGCCTGTGCGGTAGGAGTTGCTATACCGACTGCAATCTTTACATTATCAGCTTTGAATTTCTGGGCAATGGATGCTGCAGTTGAAATCTCCCCGTTTGCGTTCTGCAGATCAAATTTTGCCTTTGTAAATCCCTGATTTTTAAGTTCATCCTGGATTCCCTTTTCAACTGCGTCAAGGGCAGGGTGTGATACAATTTTTGAAATACCAATTGTGATATCTTCATTTTTTGAGCTGTTCCCGCATGAAATGATGCAGAATGAAAATAGGCCAGCTATTAAAGAAGATAATGAAAGCCTGATGATTTTTTTCATAACATTCTCCCGGAATTTTTAAAAAATAAGGCAGATTCTAAGAACTGATCATGGTTCCCTTGTTAGTGTAAGCCACTGTTTTTGAAACAGGAAAACATCGGTTTTAGAAATACCATTAAAATATTACAGTGTACAGGTTTTATAAGTCAAGAATAATGCTTCAAACCTGTATCTGGGGAATTGAATTAATAAGGGAAAACCTTACGGTGGGAGGAGAAAAAATATTTGACGCATAACACCGTTATGAAAATTAAATAACGGTGTTATTGATGTGATACTGTTATTTTGGAGGCCCAATGGTCAGGAGATATTTGCCAATGAAATTGATATTAATATGCATAGTTCTTTCCCTTGGTTTTTGCGGCGGAGGTTCAGGGGGGGGAGGAGGGACTCCGGGAAACGAACCCTCAATTGATAAAACCCGCCTTACAGGGATTACAATAACCGGTTCAGACATAACACTGCTCTGGGCCGATGTAACCGGCATTGATCATGTTGAAATTAAAATTGTGAATACCTACGCCATTAATGGTGAAGAAACTGTAAGTGTTCCTGCGGGTACCGGAACCTTTTCATTCAATTCGGTTAACGGAAGCACAATTCTGGCAGATACCCGTGTATCCATCACAATCAGGAGTGTCGATGCAGACGGCCTTTTTTCAAAGCCGAATATCTTAATGGTCAGGACAATATCTTCAGGCACGGTCAATTACACGCCGGTTTCAACTGCAGCTGAACTTTACAATATACGCAATGATCTGTCCGGTAATTACCTTCTCACAGCTGATATTAGCCTTGCTGGTTACTCTTCCTGGACTCCCATCGCGGATTATGCTTCAGACAGCAGTCTCAAGTTCACCGGGATACTGAATGGCAACGGCCATGATATATCCGGACTGAAAATTGTTTCCACCGGTGATTATAACGGCCTTTTCGGATATACCGGCGCAGATTCCATAATAAGCGGGGTCTCTTTATCCGATGTGAATGTTTCAGGGCGAAATTATACCGGGGGCCTTTTGGGATACAATGGAGGGGGCGTTGTTTACAGTTGTTATTCTTCCGGAACAGTCAGGGGGAACAATAGCTGCGGCGGGCTTGTTGGAGCACATGAATTCGGCGGGGTAACGAACTCACATTCGTCAGGAAAGGTCTATGGTGCATATGCTGTGGGGGGATTGATTGGTGCAACACTGGATGACAGAAGTCCGGTAAAAAATTCTTATTCAGATGCAGATGTAGAGGGAACCACTAATGTGGGAGGACTCATAGGTGAAAATGTCTGTTTTGTATCCGGTTGTTTTGCAACGGGAACCGTAAAGTCAACCGGGGATTATGCAGGTGGACTGATTGGATATAACAGAATGATGTCATGCACTCAATGTTATTCCTCAGGCAGTGTAACCGCAGAGAGAGGTGCAGGCGGACTGGTCGGTTATAATAACAATGGAACTTTGACCGATTGTTACGCCACAGGCGGAGTAAAGGGAACACGCTATGTGGGGGGCCTCATCGGTTATAATAATACCGGAACAGCAACCAGCTGCTTTGCAATCGGTCCTGTTAGCGGTCCAGACCATGCCGGTGGGCTGGTTGGTTTGGATAATACAGGCCTTGGCAGCACTACTCTGGTTAATGTTAACTGTTTCTATAACAGCGAAACCACAGGCATGAACGATACAGGAAAGGGCACACCGGTTACAACTGCGGAGATGGTACAGGAATCTCTTTATATAAACGCAGGCTGGGATTTTAAGGGCGAAACAGTCAATGGTACAAATGATATATGGTCCATGGGAGGAACATATCCATATCTGTCAGATATTTAATTTTACGATGGTGATAATCCGAAGTAAGAGGAGTTTTGAGATATGCATAAGGTTTTATACTTAATCCTGACGGCATTAACATTATTTCTCAATTCCTGTGGAGGTTCTGGAACTGATAAAGCATCAGGCACAGTTCCCGAACCAGAGCTTATAGCTTTTACTGATTTCAGCGATATAAATAAACTTGCTTCTCCCTACTGGAGCTACGGAGCAAAGAATGGCGGGACATTGACATTTGAAAACGGTTATGCCGAAGGTTCATATCCGGCATTGACCAAGAATGGTGATGTCTATGTCTGGCTGAGCTGCAAGGTCTATAAGTTTGAAGGATGCGATGATCTCCTGCAGATTTTTATTGAATTTGATGCACAGATGCCCGGGCCCATAAGAGGCGGACTCAAGTTCTGCAAAGTATTCGGTCAGGACAGATATGTAGATCCGGAAAACATTGGTACATCAAACTGTACTTTTCAGCTGAATTATGAAACGGGAGCTTTCTATAAGATCGGGTTTGGAGACGGTTCTTTTGAAGATAATGACTTCCAGAATATTATTGCCCTGGACAGTCTTGCAAACTCATACCTTGGAAGATCTCCTTCACCTGAGATTGACTATTATGGAGGGAATAACTGGGTGGAAACTGACTGGGGAGAGGGGTGGCATCATTTCCGTTTGATGGTCAAATTCAATGACGGAACAACTGCTGAAAATGAAGTTCCTAACGGAGAATTCTATGTGGAGATTGACGGTATTCCCTATGTCAAAGCGAAAAATCTTTTTAACAGATCTTATAAATCTTCACCTATTCAATCTGTAGGTTTTTTCAATCAGGCCCAGTCCGAGGGACATCCCGGTTTCCTCATAAACTATGACAATATCAAAATAAGCAAATATGGATTTACGAAATAAAGATTTATGACCAATTATGGCGGGTTTGTTTTTTTATACATGAATACCCGGTTTTGAAAGGGGGTGATGGAGAAATCAGCCTGTTGAACAGAAAATATGGAGGCATGAATAAATGCATAGAAGATTGAGAATTCTTGCATCATATCTGGCTGCTTTGTGGATTACTGTTCTTTTCGCGGAGGAGCGGCACTTGGAGGCATAGATGATCTGCAGGTAGGCTATCCGCTTCCCGCGAGTCAGACAAGGCCGTATTATGAACATCATATGGTGGGATTCAGGCTCGCAAGGTCGGAGTGAGGTTATCAGATAAGGTCATGTCGCGGAGTAAATATATCATTTTTTTAATAATCTTAATTGGGGCTGCGGATAGTATGATTTTAGGATAATTGATTCGGGGTATTAGTTGTATTTGTAAAATTTACTATTAGAATGCTTGACAATCATTGTGATTTTTATCTCCTACATAGTAAGAGATAATCATGTCATCCAGAAGAAAAAATATAAATATAAAGAATGAGATATTAAGCGCGGCTCTTGAAATTGCCCGGGAAAAGGGGTGGACTGAGGTTAGTCTCAGGAAAATAGCCAGCAGAATAGATTACAGCACAATTATTATATACAGTCATTTTGGGAGCAAGCATCTGCTCCTTTTGGAACTGATAGATATGGGCTTTGAAAAACTGCTTACCCGTTTTCGGCAGGTCAATTCAGATGAAACTGACGATAAGCTGCGAATACATAGAATAACAAATACTACCATTGAGTTTTTTCTCTCAAACAGGGAACTCTATCAGTTGATGTTTGGAATTGTTGGAATGCCAGGGTTTGACAGTGAATATCAGTGTAAGCCGGGTTGTCCAAAGGAACAGCTTTCAATGTTTGCAAAAGATGTAATTTCAAAGTCTGCGGAAGGAGATGTGGAAAGCCTTTTCTTCAGCTGGTGGGCCATGGTACAGGGGTATATTTCCATTGGATTGTCATTGCCGAATGATGAGTTTAAAAGCTTTCTTCTTCCATATCTTGAAGAGGGAATTGGTCGTTTGTTTAAATAGGAATTTTTTCAGTATAATATAACACTGTTATTTATAGGAGAATAAATGAAGGCAAAGAAAGTTTTAATTGTTTCAGAATCCGGACCGGAATCAATAAAGATTGTTGAATATGATGTGGAAGATCCGGGAGAAAATGAGATAAGAATAAGAGTGAAATATTCCGGTCTCGCATATGCGGATTATATGATTCGAAAAGTCAGTATGCCGGGATTGCCTGGTCTTCCATTTACACCAGGTGCCGATGTTTCCGGTTATGTTGATAAAATCGGCAGCAATGTAAAAGGTTTCAGGGAAGGGGACAGGGTATGCGCACTTCTAATGGCAAAGTTTGGAGGACAGTCGCAGTATGTTATTGCAGATAAAGACGTGGTTTATAAAATTCCAGATGATATACCTATGGATAGGGCTGTATGTTTTCTTGTGAATTATCTTACTGCATATCAGATGCTCAATATGAATGGGCTTCTGGTCCATGGTGAAGTGAAGGATATTCTTGTTCACGGAGGTTCCGGTGGAGTTGGCTCCGCCCTTATTCAGCTTTTGCTGGTTTATGATCACAGGGTGTTTTCAACTGCTTCAAATCATAATCTTGATATGGTTAATAATCTTGGTGCCATAGGAATAGACTACAGAAATCATGACTTTGCTGAAATACTTAAAAGAAACATGATTCAGGCAGATTATGTTTTTGACCCTGTGGGAGGAGATTATACCGGGCGTTCACTTAAAATTTTAAAGAAGGGAGGGACATATATTGCCTACGGATTTCAGAAACATATTGCAGGCGGAATTTTCGGAATAATCCGGTCCCTTGCAGGTTTTTACGTCTTAAAGTTAATGAATCGTCATAAACATCTGAAGATATTTCAGTTAAATAAACAGACAAAATACGGATACGATCATGACTTAGACAGAATATTTGAACTCTACAGAGAAAAAAAAATTGATCCTGTAATTTCAGAAATCGTTGATATTGATGATGCCGCAAGAGCCCATATTCACCTTGAAAAAGGAATAAGACAGGGAAAAATTTTGATAAAAGCCGGTTAAAGACGAATTTGGTGGTATATGTATTGGGAATCATTATTTTTTTAATTGTAATGTATGTCTTCATCGCATCGATAATTATCCTCTGGTCAGATAGGAACAGATAGAATATTCAATTCATGTTCTGGCCGTTTAGTATACGTCCATGCCTACCGGAAATAAAATTTGACAATATTTCATTCAAAATTTTAAATATTTTTAAAATATATAATTATGGAATAAAAATGGGCAAAAAAATAAAAATCGGTACCAGGGGGAGTGAACTTGCTCTGTGGCAGGCAAATTTTGTTGCGGACCGCCTGGGCAGGGAGAACACCGAAATTGTTATAATAAAAACACAGGGAGACATTATCCAGAACGTCTCCTTCAATAAAATGGAAGGCAAGGGATTTTTTACCAAGGAGATTGAAGACGCTCTTCTTTCAGGGGAAATTGATCTTGCGGTTCATTCCCTCAAGGATATGCCCACGGAGAATGTTTCTGGCCTCGAAATTTCTGTTATACCTGAACGGGGATATTATGAGGATCTTCTTATTATTTCACCTGAAGTCTATGATGAATCTGAGCCCTTGAGGGTAAGGAAAGGTTCCAGAATAGGCACAAGTTCCATGAGAAGAATGGCGCAGATAAGAAATATTGAGCCATCATACGAAATTGAGCCTCTCAGGGGGAATGTTAATACCAGAATGAGAAAACTCAATGAAGGCCTCTATGATGCCATAGTAATGGCAAGGGCAGGGAAGGAGAGAATAAATCTGGATACCGGTGATTATAGAATACATGTACTTGATGAGAACACATTTATTCCAGCTCCTGCACAGGGTGCTCTGGGCCTTCAGATAAGATCCGGGGATACTGTAACAGGGGAATTTATAGCTCCACTGCATGACCCCGAAACTGCGGAACTTGTTACTGCTGAGAGAAAGTTCCTTTCTCATTTTGGAGGGGGATGCCACGTGCCTATAGGTGCATTTGCCAGGAGAGTAAACGGCAGAATCAGCCTTACAGGTCTTGTGGCTTCCCCTGAAGGGGAAGGTATCATAAGGGAAACAGTTGAAGGAGATGATGCCGTAAAACTCGGCATTGAACTTTCTGAAATGATAAAAAAACGCGGAGCAGATAAATATCTATGAATAAAGGAAAAGTATATCTTGTAGGTGCAGGCCCGGGAGATCCGGAGCTTCTAACACTTAAAGCAAAGAGGCTTCTGGAGGAGGCTGACTGCGTTGTCTATGATTATCTTGCTGAGAAAAATTTCGTCAGGGGACTCAGGGCTGAAGTAATATATGTGGGCAAGCAGGGTTCTGATCACACTCTCACACAGGATGAGATCAATGACCTCATAGTAAAAAAAGCCCTTGATGGAATGAATGTTGTCAGACTCAAGGGGGGAGATCCATATATTTTCGGTCGCGGAGGTGAAGAGGCGGAGATTCTTCTGGAAAACGGTATTTCATTTGAAGTTGTGCCCGGAATTTCATCATTTTATTCTGCTCCGGCATACGGCGGAATACCACTTACACACAGGGATTTTTCAAATTCATTTGAGGTTATAACAGGCCACAGACGGTCAGATTCCGATGATGGAGAAGATGTAAATTTTCCCGAGTATGATCCTGAAAAAACATTCGTTTTTCTCATGGGAATGAAAAATCTTGACCACATAAGACAGCAGCTAATAGAGATAAGGAATTTCCCGGAAGATATACCGGTGGGGATAATTTCCTGGGGCACAAGGCCTGAACAGCAGGTAATAACAGCTCCACTGAAGGAGATTGTTGAAGAGGTCGGGAAATCCGGAATCAAACCACCGGCAATAATAATCATGGGAGGAGTTGTTTCTCTCAGGGACAAACTGCGCTGGTTTGACAACAGGCCTCTGTTCGGTAAAAAAATAGTTGTGACCCGTACAAGAAACCAGTCATCAGTCATGGCCGCAAAACTATCATCGCTGGGAGCAAGGGTAATTGAATTCCCCACGATTGAAATTGAACCTGCAGGAGATATGTCAAAACTTCATGAAGCCATTGATAATATTGGTACATACGACTGGCTTGTTTTTACATCACAGAACGGAATAGAAATATTTTTCAGGGAACTTTTTTCAAAGAGTATGGATGTACGCGCACTCGGTTCACTGAAGATTGGTGTTATAGGGAAGGCCACAGAGGATGAGCTGAAGAAATACGGCCTCAGGGCAGATGTTGTGCCGGAGAAGTATGTGCAGGAATCACTTCTTGAGAGCATGGTTTCCGCTGGTGTTTCAGGTAAAAAAATTCTTCTGCCCTGTGCATCGGAAGCAAGGGAGGATCTTTCAAGCGGGCTTGTAAATGCCGGCGCAGTACTGAACCGCATAAACATCTACAGTGCAGTAAAGCCTTCAGATATAGACAGGGATCTTATTGAAGATGTTAAAAATGCGGACATGATCACATTTGCCAGTTCATCAACCGCCAAAAACTTTTTTGAGATTGTACCGAATATCAATGGAGAGCTTGCAAGCATAGGCCCCGTTACTACAGAGACTATTCTGAAACTTGGACACAAAGTTTCAGTTGATGCATCGGTCTATACAATACCAGGGCTCATCGAAGCAATGGTGGAATATTATAAACAGAAGTGAACAATCTGTTTTTATAAAAATCTGATGTACTTGTCAAAGTCATCAGATTTTTTTTTATAATAAATAATAAACTGTTAACAATAATTCAGGAGTTTAAAGATATGTTCAGGGAAATGAGAAGGAGCGACAGACAGCTTAATCTTGAAAGAACACATCAGATTTTAAAAGACGGAGAATTTGGTGTAATGTCGGTTATGACTCATGAGGGATACCCATACGGTGTACCTCTGAGTTATGCCTTTGACGGCAATTCAATCTACTTTCATTCTGCTGATAAAGGCCACAAACTTGATTCAATTGCAGTAAATCATGAAGTTTCATTTACAGTAGTTGGAAAAACCGAGGTTCTGCCGGAAAAATTTTCAACAAAATACGAAAGTGTTGTGACTTTCGGAAAAGCTTCAAAAATTGAAGGTGATGAAAAAATAAAGGCTCTCGGGCTTCTGATCGAAAAATACTCGCCAGAGTATATATCACAGGGCCATGATTATATTGAAAGGGCAGCGGGGAAAACTGCTGTTGTAAAAATCAGTATTGAGCATATTACGGGCAAGGCCAGGGATTAAAGAATAATTCAGGAAAGGAGACAGCAATGATATACAGACCAAGAAGGCTCAGGGGAAACAGAATAGTACGCAATCTTGTTGCTGAAGCCTCTGTGGACCCCTCAAGGTTAATAATGCCTCATTTTGTTATGGAGGGAGAAAACAGGAGAGAGGAGATCTCCTCCATGCCCGGTATCGACCGCGTGACAATAGACAATCTTCTGATAGATGTAGAATCGGATATGAAACTCGGTATTGAGAGTGTCATTCTTTTCGGTATACCCTCGGACAAGGATCCTGTCGGAACAGGAGCATATGCATGTGACGGCATAGTTCAGTGTGCTGTGCGGGCTCTTAAGGAGAGGTTTGGATGTGACCTTCTGGTTATTACAGATGTGTGTCTCTGTGAGTATACGGATCATGGGCACTGCGGTGTTGTGAAAAACGGCAATGTGCTGAATGACCCGACTCTTGAACTTCTGGCAAAGACCGCTGTAAGTCATGCAGAGGCGGGAGCGGATATGGTTGCTCCTTCAGATATGATGGACGGAAGGGTGGCTGCAATAAGGGAAGCTCTTGATGATGCATCATTTACAGATGTACCAATAATGGCATATTCCGCAAAATACTGTTCCGCTTTTTACGGGCCCTTCAGGGACGCGGCAGGCAGTGCTCCCCAGTTTGGTGACAGAAAGACATACCAGATGGATCCGAGAAACGGGAAAGAAGCCGAGAGGGAGATCATGGGGGATATAGATGAAGGGGCTGATATCATAATGGTCAAGCCGGCACTCTCCTACATGGATATAATCTACAGGGCCTCTGAAATCTCAAATGTTCCCCTGTGCGTCTACAATGTGAGCGGTGAGTATTCCATGGTCAAGGCTGCTGCCGCAGTCGGGTATGTTGATGAGGGGAGAATTGTAAATGAAATACTGACATCCTTTTTCAGAGCCGGTGCGGATATGGTAATAACATATCACGCAAGGGAAGCCATAAGAAATAACTGGATATAGCAGGAGTAAACCATGAAAACTGAAAGATCTGAAAAACTCTTTGAAGAGGCAAAGACACTGCTGCCTGGAGGTGTTGACTCTCCGGTCCGTGCATTTAAATCAGTTGGGGGCACCCCTCTTTTTATGAAGGAGGGTAAAGGCAGCCGTATTAAGGATGAGGACGATAATGAATATATAGATTACTGCATGTCATGGGGTCCCATGATTCTAGGACACGCCGATGAGGATGTTCTGAAGGCTGTCACTGATACTGCCCGTTACGGGACGAGTTTCGGTACACCCCACAGAAATGAGGTGGAGCTTGCCAGACTGGTCATCGAAGCTGTGCCCTCAATTGAAAAGGTCAGGTTTGTAAGCTCAGGTACGGAAGCCACGATGAGTGCCATAAGGCTTGCCAGGGGTTATACCGGCCGTGACAGGATAGTGAAGCTTGACGGCTGTTATCATGGACATGCGGATTTTCTGCTTGTGGCTGCAGGTTCAGGTCTTGCAACATTCGGGACACCCGATTCTGCAGGAGTTACTGAAGGTAATGCAAGGGATACTCTTGTGGCTCCATACAATGACCTTAATGCGCTGGAGAGGTTGATTGAGGCTGAAAAGGGGAATATTGCTGCTGTAATACTTGAACCGGTTCCATGTAATTACGGGCTCATTCTTCCGAAGGAAGGCTATCTCCGGGGGGTAAGGGAACTCTGTACCAGACACGGAATAGTACTGATTTTTGATGAGGTCATAAATGGTTTCCGTATATCCATGGGTGGAGCTCAGGAATACTTCGGAGTAACTCCTGACCTGACAACCCTGGGGAAAATAATCGGTGCCGGCCTTCCCGTGGGTGCTTATGGAGGAAGGGCGGATATTATGGCAATGATCGCTCCTGAAGGGCCAGTGTATCAGGCAGGAACGCTTTCCGGAAATCCTCTTGCCATGGCTGCGGGGATTGCGGCGCTTCATAAACTGAAAAGCATTAATGCATACTCTCTTCTAGATAAAAAGGCGGATTACATGAACTCTCTGCTCTCAGAGGCGAAGGATAAATATAAAGGAGAGTTTCACATAGAGAATCTTGGTTCAATTTACGCATTCTATTTTACTGATCTTGAAAAAATTGAAAGTGTTGATCAGGTAAGGGCCTGTAATATGGAAAAGTTTGCGGAGTTTCACAGCAGGATGCTTCAGAAGGGAATTTATCTTTCTCCATCAGGTTATGAGGTAGCTTTTCTTTCCACACAGCATAGTGAAGAGGATATATTTAAAACCGTTGATGCAGTGAAAAAGTCGCTTACAGAAATGTTTGGCAGGTAAAACATAGTAAAATTAATGCTAAAAAGTTCTTGATAAATTGTTTGGTAAATACGAAAATTAGTATATAAATAAAGAATGTGTTAACTTTCAGTTAACAGTTTAAAAATCGAGGAACATAGACACCGGAAACCCGGTGTCTAGCTGTTTCTGGACTAGTTCAGAGTTCTGCTGTCGCAGTCACTTTTTTCAGTCTTTTCCTCTCCAAAAATATTTGCGGATTTGCACATATCTCTGGATTCTTCGTCAAGTAATGCAATTGTTTCAATGAGAGATTCGGACTGATGTGAAAGCTCGAGTATGGATTCATTTACCTCACTTATGGCTTCATTGAAATCACCCAGCTCTGCTATTCTGTCCTTGACCTGCTCATAAATATCGTGTGCATTTACAACAAATTTACTTAGTACGTCATTTATCGATATTATTTTTACAGAATATCCTTCGCAACTCTCTCTGAGTCCGTTATTTTTTTTATTCAGGCCCATGAGCTTTTCCTTTATGCTGTAGAAGGAAGCAGCTGATGTTTCTATTGTTCTTTGACCGTCACGAACCGATTTTTCCATGGACTTCAGATGCTGTGCCGCATCTGCCGTCTGCTTTTTGGTAATATCTGCCAGCTTGTTTATCTCCTGGGCAACAATTGCAAATCCGCTGCTTCCGGAACCGGCTCTTGCAGCCTCAATCGCTGCATTCAGGGAGAGCATGTTCAGCTGGTCTGATATTTCAGAGAGAAAGTTCAGTATTTCATTTACCTTGACTGAACTCTGCTGTATCTCCTTCATATTGTTTACAGCAATGGATATTTCCTGTGCCCCGGTGTCTGCCATGCTGTTGCATTCATTTGTCAGATTTAAAGAATCCGACATTTCTGTTTCATATTTTTCAAATCCGGTTTTTATCTCTGTTGAGAAGTTGAATATGTCTTCTGAATCATGCTTCATTTTGTGGACAAAATCACCGGTCTGCTGGAAAGTGGTGTTAATGTTTTCCATGATTGAAGTCATCTCTTCTATTCTGGCAGAACTGTTTGTCATGGATTCATTTATATAATTTGTACTTTCCTGGATTCTCCCCGATACATTGCTGATTCGGGCTGATCGTTCAGAGAGGCCTCGTGTTATAGACGCTATATTACCTCTTATTTTGTTGAAGAGAGAGGCAACCATTCCGGATTCAGTTCCATGTTCAACAGGGATATCTTCCGGAAGGCCTTTGCTGTGGGCCATGTTGTCCATGGCTTTTATAAGATCGAGCCATGTTGTTTTAGCTCCGTGTTCGGAAACATTGAGGCCGTTTATTTCCGATTCCTGAGGCACCCGGAGTTTTTTAAGTGTTTTCAGTATTTTGAACACAATAAATCCAAGAGTGAAAGCCCATGCTCCGCATACTGCAACACCAAGAAGCTGTATGAGAAAACTTCCTCCCTTTGCGGAATCTGTTGCAAACAGAGGCACCGCTAGAGTTCCCCATATTCCGCAGCCCGTATGAACAGCAAATGCTCCTATGACATCATCAAGTCTGAAAATGTTTTCCATTATCCATGGAATTATAATTATTACTATGCCGGATACAATTCCTATTGCAACTGCACCTTTTGTTCCAACGACATTACATCCTGCTGTAATTCCAACCAGACCGCCGATGACGCCGTTTAATATATCTTCGACTTTTGAACGTTTTTTGTGGAAGAACCAGGACAATACCAGAGCTGTCGCTCCTCCTGCGCTTGCCGAGAGGCTTGTATTGACAAGTATGAGCGGAATTGAATCATCCAGGGACAGCGTGCTTCCTCCATTGAATCCGTACCATCCCAGCCACAGGATCAGTGCCCCGAGAACTGACTGTGGAAGGTCGTGACCATATATTTCCCTTGGTTTCCCATTCTCATCAAATTTGTCTATTCTTGGTCCCAGAACAATTATTCCGGCAAGACCTACCCATCCCCCAAGGGAGTGGACAACAGTGCTGCCTGCAAAATCAAGAAATCCCATTTGCGAAAGCCAGCCTCCACCCCATGCCCAGTGACCAAAAACTGGATATATCAGAATTGAGATCACAATTGATGCAATAACATATCCGCTGAATTTTATCCTTTCAGCAACAGCTCCTGATACTATGGTCGCCGCAGTTCCCATGAATGTTACCTGGAACAGAAAAAATGCGTATTCATTTCCTGTTTTAATGCCATCCAGCATGAATATATCATAACCGAAGTAGCCGCTGAAACTTGTTCCAAACATGATGCCGAATCCAATGATGTAAAACCCAAGGGATCCGACTATGAAATCTACCATGTTTTTAATGGCGACATTAATTGTATTTTTTGCTCGAACCAGGCCTGATTCGAGCATAAGAAAACCTGCCTGCATGAAAAATACTAAAGCAGCAGAGATCACTACCCAGAGAATATTGACACTTTTTGCAAGTTCGAATGCTGCGGCTTTCTGGGAGTTTTCAGCAAAGAGCTCTGTTGATATCAGTATAATCAGCAATGGGATTATACGTTTCATGATTTTTCTCCTAAAATTGTTGTATCTTTATTTATTTTTAAAAAGTAATAAGCAAAAGTTTCGGATCTGTTGCGTTTAACATGATCGTAATATTTATTATTGACCAATTAATTGCAACTACTGTGATTTCAAGAAATATTTATATAAATTATGCTGGTATATATAAAATATTTCATTGTAAAGTTAATGGAGCAATGAAGATCCGAATTTCAATAATTTCCAGGATATGACGACCATACCCTGTTTTGTTTATTAAAATTGTGTATGGGCATATATAGTTAAAGAACAATTATGTTAAAAGTGGAAGAAAACATTAAAGTTAACATTTATGTAACTTGCAGGATAAAAGTAGTATTATTAATAAAAAAAAGAGACAGGATATTTCCTGTCTCTTTTTTTTGATGCATCCCCGAGGGGATTCGAACCCCTGCTGCCGAGATGAAAACCCGGTGTCCTAGACCCCTAGACGACGGGGACATATATATAAATTCTTAAATTTGAGACGCCGGGGGATCGAACCCCGGACCCACTGCTTAAAAGGCAGTTGCTCTACCGACTGAGCTAGCGTCTCTTTTTAAGAAAGTAAAACACTTGTACTTTTAACCATAAATCCTGTCAATAAAAAATAATATTTTTTAAAAAAAATTATTTTTTAAATGTGTATTCCCTTCCAGGACCTACAGAGATATATGTGATGGGGGTTCCAACTTCATCTTCAAGAAATTTTACATAGTTCTGGCAGTTAATGGGCAGTTCTTCAAATGATCTGCACTTTGAAATATTCTCTTCCCAGCCGTCAATTTCTACATAGATAGGTTTTACTTTGTAGTATCGTGACAAACATACATCGTCCGCGCGTTCACCATCCATATCGTAACCGACGCAGACTTTAATTTTTTCAAATCCAGTGAGTACATCAAGTTTTGTCAGCGCAATCTGTGTAAGTCCGTTTATCATGGCTGATTTTTTGAGAAGGGTTGCATCGAACCAGCCTGTTCTTCTTGGGCGTCCAGTTGTTGCCCCGAATTCATTTCCGTTTACCCGCAGTCTTTCTCCTGCTTCCTCATCGGCCTCTGACGGAAATGGGCCCTCTCCTACACGTGTTACATATGCTTTGGCTATGCCGATTACTTCAGTTACGTTTACGCTGTTAAGCCCGGTTCCAAGCAGCGCACCGCCTATTGACGGGTTTGATGACGTAACATAAGGGTATGTGCCATGGTCCATGTCGAGTCCGTATCCCTGCGCTCCTTCAAGAAGAATTTTTTTGCCATGGGCAATTTCCTGGTGGAGATACGTCTGGGTATTTTTGATGAGGTTTCCTGCTTTCTTTTTGAAAGTCATCAGTATGTCCATTATTTCTTCAACTGTGAAAGGTTTCTCATTGTATGTACCCTGAAGCTGCAGGTTTTTAATCTTTAGAACAGTGGTAATACGGCTTTTGAGATATTTTTCATCCATGATATCTCCGACTCTTATGCCTATTCTGAGACATTTATCTGAATAGCAGGGGCCGATACCGCGTTTGGTCGTTCCTATTTTATTCTCCTGCTGAAATTCTTCGAGTGCTGCATCAATGATTTTATGATATGGAAGAATGAAATGTGCTGCATCGGATATAACAAGATTATCCTTAACATTTATTCCTTTTTTTTCAAGAACTTCCATTTCTTCAATGAAAAGTATCGGGTCAAGTACCACTCCATTGCCGATGACGCATTTTTTATCTTCATGGAGTATTCCTGATGGGATAAGATGAAAAACAAATTTCTCATCGTTTACTACAACCGTATGGCCCGCATTTGCTCCTCCCTGATATCTTACAACTATGTCGGATTCGCGGGTGAGGTAATCTATCATTTTAGCTTTCCCTTCATCACCCCATTGTGCGCCAATAGCTACTATACTGCCCATATTTTCCTCTTGAATAATAATAAGATTTTAACAGTACTCAAACATATTAATATAATGATAATTAACAAGCCTTTTTTTGCAAAAAAAAGTTCGCCTTTTTTGGGATAATAATATCCGTGTTAAAGTTGTTGTTCTCCTGGTTTTTGGGTATAAAAAATGTTGCCATATGGTTCATTTCTTTAATGATCCGGTCATTGACTATAATGCTGAAAATCAGATAAATTATTCGGCATTTGTGGTTCCGGGATGTGAGAAAGAATTGACCGGAGCTGTATGCTGATGATACTGGGCAAATTTAATTTATCATTAGTTATGTGGTCCCAATGAAAGATAAACTTATGGCAGTTGCTGATCTTATTTCAGGCGGGAATGGGGTTATAAGAAAGGAACTTGCACTGTATTTTGAAGATTTACCTGAGTATTTTGAAAGATATAAATCTGATCTTGAATACCGATGGATAGAGGAATTTGATCATCTCTCCAGTCTGCCTCAGACACCGGAAGGTCTGGCTCTGATTCTGGTCATGGCCCTTGAGAAACAGGGCTGCACATTATATTTTAATCTGAGAGATGATCTTTATTCAGCCGTTGAAGATGAAAGTTTTGAATGTCTCAATGACGGTGTTCTTGAAAAAGCCGGTTTCAGCAGAATATTTGCCGGTTTTGAACCCGATGAATACTATGATTTTGATACACTTTTTAATGAACCGGAAAAGGCCATGAAAGAACCTGTTCTGAGATTCATAACTGAACATGGTTTTGTTCTGGTTCAGCTTGAAACAGGTGGAGATGCCTATGAGTTTGTCATGATAAAGTCCTCAAATTCTGATAAACTTGAGTCGCTTGCAAATGAACTTGGAATCAGGCATGTTTTTCTTCCAATGCCGAAAAAATAGAAATTACATTGAGTCATTGATTAGTTGTTGATGAGCGAAGAGTTTGAAGTTATTCAAGAGTGAACTTTAAGACATCTGGATTATCAGTAATTAAACAGATCTGCAGGAACAGGGGAATTTATAAAAAAATTTTATGGACAGATAGTCAGTCTATGATAGTTCTTTTATGATTCATTCTCCGCCCTTATATTTATTTTTAAGCAGGATCCCGGATAAAGAATATGAATCAGCAGGTAATATGGTTTCATTGACACTTAATCAGCTACCGCCTCTGTCATGGATTCTGCTCATAATAACAGGCTTTACTCTTTTTTTTACGGCTCAGTCAGTCCGTTTCCGCAATGCAGTGGGTGGAACATCTTTCATGTTTCTGATGATTTCCATTACAGCATATTCATTTGGATACGCATTTGAAATTGCTGCGGCAGATTTAAAAACTGCCTTATTTTTTTCGCATATTCAATATCTGGGTATTCCATTTGTTCCTTTTTTCTATTATGTTTTAATATGGCAGTATCTGATGAAGACAAACAGGATGCCATTATTGCTTGTTATTATACTTCTGAGTATCCCTGTTATCACCTTTATAGTCCATTTAACCCAGAGTAATCACAATTTTTTTTATATAAAACCTTCTCTCGTATTTGAAGGAAACCTGTCGATTCTTGCCTTTGGTAAGGGAATATGGTATTACATCAATAATATATATACACTTTTTATCATGATACTGGTAATAATTCACAGTGCTATCAGACTTGTTAAAGACAGAAAATACAGATTACGGATTACCGTTCTTCTTATTGGTGCTTTGTTTCCATTTGCAGGATTTCTCTTTTATATTTCAGGTTTAAGCCCTAAAAATCTGGATATAACTCCCATTGCAATGGCACTGACAATCCCGTTTTGGTCAGTATCGATATTCCATTATTCTTTTTTTGACATAGTGCCTGTTGCCAGAGATCATATTTTTGAGCACCTGAAGGACTGCATCATAGTAACGGATTTACATGACCGCCTCATTGAATATAATGCCAGCACAAGGAAATTTTTTCCATTCATAGCATTGTATAAAATTGGTACTCCCCTGAAAGATATTATCTCAAAACACAGAGATGAGGTATCCGGAATTGAGGGTGTAGTAAAGGGGGAGTCTGATTTAATTATT
>QKCL01000028.1 GCA_003246895.1 Spirochaetota bacterium
CCCTGATTGGAAAGATGCGGGAAAAACAGTGTACGTAACAACAGAAGCCTTTGGTCAGGCTGCTGAGGTGAATGCTTTAGATCCGGACCTGAATACTACACAGAAAGTGGCTGACCGTCATGAAAGTCAGATTGTGATGGGAATTTTAGGTGGAGCCCAGGGTGTTTTCTCGTACGCTTACAAATACGCAGCCGATACTCCGAGCTATACCGGCTGGGTCAGCTTTAAGCCGAAATATGAACAGGTCTGGCCCTGGATTATGGAAGGCAACCGGACACTCCTGACAACAAACGTAACCAGCGGCAGGGCAGGCATAACTTCGGACCCAGGCGGGAGAATCGATGCGGTTACAGCCTACTTATTTACTGATGCGGATGGTAGAAAATTAGTTGCATCATCAAGTATGCTTGATTTTACGGAAGCAAACGGCACGGCAAATAATGCAACAATTACCGGCGTGCCAGACGGAACATATGATGTCTTGTGGGAGAACAGAACCGTGACTGTTACTGATGGGACCATTAAAGATACCTGGGAACCATATGAGTATCACTTTTACCAGTTAGAGGCGGGACAGACGGCTACAATCCTGCCAGCTTTTCCTCTTCTTAGGCTGCTAAATTAACAGGCATAGAATTTACTATTGATAGAAAAATATTCGAAGTCAGAACAAAAAGAACAAGCGATTTCGTATGTATCAACTGACAGATTTCTTTTTTCAACTGACAGGTTTCCTTTTTCTTATTTCATTGATGCAGCAGTTCTGGTAAAGCTCTCGACTTTTCCAGTTTTAACTTTTATAACAGATTACTATCACTCAAACAATTATGTATATATTTTATAATAACTAAATAAATAAGATATGCTGCAAGGCTAAGTCAAAAAATATTTATCTGTTTCAATGAAAAGTGTGGGGTTGGATATGAAAAATAAATCTCGATCATTATTTGTGATTATTTTAATTTCTATTGCACTGGTGGCAGTTGGATCTGCTGGAACGGAAACTCAGCTCACACAGGGTGAGCGATTAACACAGCGTACAGCAATTTATGGTAACTATGTTTTCTGGACAGAGAGTGCCGGGAATGATGTACATGCTTACGATCTAACTACCGGTAACCGAACAAATATCACTGGTTATTCGGCAGGAGGTAAACTTAATGCATACGAAGATAAGGTTGTATGGACCTCAGATAGTGAAGCTGTTTATATGTATGACCTTTCTACAGGCAATGAAACTCTGATAGCATCCGGACGGCGTGGCCCGGATATTTACGGGAACTACATGGTCTATACTAATAACTATTATTATGGTCAGGACCACCAGAATGATGGGATTTATCTTTACGACCTTAATACTCAAAATGAAACGAGGATCGCCGCAATTTACAGCTTTCCTGCCATATACGGTAAAAAGGTAGTGTGGTTCCAGGAGAACAGCAGCAGTGCATATGATATCTACCTGTATGACATATCCACTCAAGCAACAGGAAAAATAACAACTACAAATAGCTCAATACCCGAGTCCAAACTCGATATCTTCGGAAATGTCGTGGTATGGACTGAATCTGGCAACGTATATATGCACGATATTGCTTCCAACAAAACAACTCAGGTTACCAGTAACGTAAGTGCATATCAGCCTGCAATCTACGGCAACTGGATTGTATATACGATAGGCGATCCTTATAGCGGGGGCGATAAAGACATCTACATGTATGAAATATCTGCTGCCAGGACAACCCGCATAACTAACAGTACCCTTGCATTCAATCCGTCTGTCTATGGCGATAAAATAGTATATGCAGATTGTCGCAATAATCCGGAATTTTGTGAAGCAAGAGATATTTATCTTTATGATCTCTCAAATACATCGAGTAATCTCGTGGCGAATTTCACCGGCAATGTTAGCTCAGGAACTGCACCTTTGAACGTCTCCTTTACTGACACCAGTATGGGGACACCGAATGCATGGTACTGGGACTTCGGGGACGGAGATATTTCAAACGAGCAGGACCCGGTTCATACTTATTTATCAGCTGGAAACTATACAGTCTGTCTGACAGTAAGCAATGCAAATGGTATGGATTCAAAGTTAGCTACAATAAGTGTAATATCTTTTCCATTATAAGTATAATAAAAAAAGAATTCCAGCGTAATAAGTCTTGGAAAAAGCGGTAACAGTAGCATACTGGCGGTGCCGGGGTTCCTGACAGATAGGCAGTTCACTCCCAATTAATTCTTTTTTAATATATACCTTTTTTTCTTCCTTCTGCCAGTGTTTTAGAAAAATTAACAGAGAAATAGCAGAGATTTTTGCGCAAAATTAAGAAAAGCAGAATTTCAATGTCAATCCTGCTCCTCGAGTTATTTTTTGGTGGTGGGAAGGAAATTATGGGCTTCTTAACTAACATACAGATACTGAAATATTAAATCCTGTTTTCTTCTTTCCTGCATGAATGTACAGCTGTAGCTTTGACATTGGTGCTTTGGAGTCAAATGACATTCTTCGGGAAACAGGAGAGGCCCAGTGCATGGTTCAAAGTGGAGACGCAATGTTTTTATAACTTCAGCAATAAAGATAGTTCACAATTGTGAATTGAAATTGTTACTGACATAAAGCTATTACTGACCTGAATGAAGATCGTACATTGCTGGTAAGGATAATGGGATTAAGTAATGGAGATGTGAAAGAGAACAAAAGTTACCGAATTATGGTTGATTCGGAGGGAACAGGCCATATCAGGATAATCAGGCGTATTAATTTAAAGACGCTAATAGAGATTTTTAAAGACCTCTACCTGGAACTTAAAATTAATCCTGAAAAAAAGCCGCATATAATCATTTATGTTTCCCATTCAGTCTACGGAGAGATGTCGGACAATATGAAACATTTCCATGACTTTGCAGTCTCATGTGTGGATGGAACGTTTGATCTGACCGTTATTAGCTAATCGTTATTAGCTAATTTTTCAGATTTTCCCTTACTCGATAAAAAAATCTTTAAAAATCATTACACGAATGATTCTACATTCAGGATACTGGAAGGTACAATTGTACCATATGCTCTTATAAATAACACCTATTTTTTCCCTACTTAATAGTATATTTGCCTTTTTGTGCACAGCGGAGGAGTTTGTGCCAAAAGGTTTAAAAATAAAGAACTCTTCTATGTCAATGGTGATCTACTATGAGGGATCGTTTTTGTTGAAAATGGATTTGTAAACAATAACCTGAATGACATTAGCTACGAAAAACTTGAAAAACTGCCCCCGTCTGCGAAGCTGGTATTTAAAACCCTTGAGGCTAACGGGCAGATGACACAAAAAGATATAATTCGTGAAACAATTCTTCCTTCACGCACAGTAAGATATGCACTAAACAGGCTAAAGGAAGAAAAGATCTTAATGGAACGTTTTTATTTCCTTGACTCACGTCAGAGCCTCTACGAAATAAAAAAACCCGTAAATAACGCTCTTGCAGTCTGAAGCAACAAATACTCTTTTGTAAAAACATGTTTTACAAATATGCCTTTTTGCAAAACCAGCCCAAACTGCAATATAAATCTGAATTTTGAGGTTTTCACCTCACTTTTTTTAGGCAGTTGTGTTCTGACATGAAAGTCCTCAAAGGCTCTGTGACCCGTCAATAATAAGTTGATTTTTTCAGGATAGCCGGCAGACCACCGCCGCATTATTCTACCCTTTTATTCTCTTGATCTTTATCGGCCTCACTGCAGTGAATTCGTTTTCAGGACAAAAAGTATTTTACCGAGAAGTGTCCTTTTCAGATCATTCACAATTGTGAATACGGTTAAAAAATTCAAAGCCTTTGGAGCTGGCAAAACAAAACTATTCAACGGTCGGTATATATCCATGCAAAGAGAACATTTACACAATGCATTGATCGAAGAACTTTCAGGGATGGGATGCTTACTTATTTCATATTCCGGGGGTATAGACAGCACTTTACTTGCAGTACTTGCCAGGAAGGCATTACCTGACAGGGTAAGATGTGTACTTCTCGATGCACCCATTGTCCCGAGAAGAGCTGTTAAGGATGCAGTGGAAAATGCACATAAATTCGGTTTATCCTGTGAAATAATGCCTTTTCCCGTAATAGAAAATGAGGAATTCAGGAAAAACAGCCCGGACCGCTGTTACATCTGTAAAAAACTATCTGCCAGGCTCTTACGAAACCGGGCTGAAGAACTGGGAATTCAAAATGTTGCGGACGGCATCAATGTTTCTGACCTTAAAGAATACCGACCAGGGCTTCAGGCAAGCAATGAAGAAGGAATCAAACATCCCTTTCTTACGGCAGGTATCCGGAAATCGGAAATAAGACAGCTTGCTCGGGACTGCGGGCTTGGGATCTGGGACAAGCCTTCTTCCTCCTGTCTTGCATCCCGAATTCCATACGGAGAAGAAATCACACCTGAGAAATTGCAGATGATAGAAAAAGCAGAAAATTTCATGCAGGATCAGGGCTTTTCCCAGCTGAGGGTCAGGCTGCATGGCAGGACTGCAAGGATAGAACTGATACCTGAAGAATTTGAAAGGGCAATGAACATCCGGCACCAGATCGTGGAGGCTCTGGAAGGCTGCGGTTTTTCTTATATTACCCTTGACCTTAAAGGATACAGAAGCGGCAGCATGGATGAAGTGTTATGAAAATTGAAGATTGCATGGCAGATTTCCAGATACCCCGGCACCTGCATTATATGGATAGTGCTGCGACCAGCCTTATCCCCGAGCCTGTCATAGCTTCCATGAACGAATACGACCGGCAGTACCGCGCAAACGTTGGCAGGGGGATGCACAGGCTCACTAGGGTTGCAACCCAGAGGTATCAGGACGCACACGATTCAGTCAGCAGCTTCATTGGCGGAAAAGAAGGCACAACGGTCTTTACCAAAAATACTACGGAAGCCATCAACATGGTTGCAGCCGGACTGGACTGGCAGCCCGGAGACCGGATAGTTACAACAATAGCAGAACACCACTCCAACCTGCTTCCCTGGCTCCGATTACGCCAGAAAGGCGTTGAGGTAGTTATTTTCCAGCCTGAAAGGGAAGGAATCCTATACCCTGCTATATTTGAGGAGGCAGTTACTGCTGATACAAAACTGGTTGCAGTCAGTCATGTTTCAAATGTACTCGGGACCGTGCAGCCTGTCCGGGAGATTGCTGCCATCTGCAAAGAGCGCGGAGCGTACTTTCTGGTTGATGGGGCACAGTCCATCCCCCATTTTTCAGTGAATGCTCAGGATGTGGGATGTGATTTCCTGTGTTTTTCAGGGCACAAGATGCTCGGACCAACCGGTACCGGCGTGCTGTGGATGAAGGATGCGGTTCTTTCTCCTTTTATGGTAGGAGGAGGCATGGTTGATGATGTAAGTCTTGAGGACGCAACTGCCGAAGGATATTCCCTGGCAGCTGGTTATAAACGCTATGAAGCTGGCACACCGAATATATCCGGAGCAATCGGGCTGGGACAGGCAGTGAAATATCTTGAAAGCCTGGGAATGGATGCTGTATTCAGGCACGAACAGAAACTAACCGAACGTCTTCTCGCAGGGCTTGCCGGGATAGATAATGTCACTGTTTACGGGCCAAAGGACCTGAAAAACAGGATAGGAGTTGTCTCTTTTAACATCGGCAGGATTCATCCTCATGAAATAGCTTACCTGCTTGACGAAAGGGCAGCGATTCTTGTCCGTTCGGGAGACCACTGCTGCATCCCTTTAATGAAGCATCTGGGGCTTGAAAACGGTACTGTGAGGGCAAGCCTTTACTTATAT
>QKCL01000005.1 GCA_003246895.1 Spirochaetota bacterium
TGAAGAACTGCTGAAGTATGGAATTGAAGTTGAGAAATAATTTTTTAATTATAAAATATATATAAAATAAATATAGGAGACAATTATGCAAAAGAAAGAACTAAAAGTACCGGTAGAAGTTTACTCGCGTGTTGTAGGGTACTTCAGACCTGTTAATCAGTGGAACAAAGGAAAACAGGAAGAGTTCGAACACAGAAAGGAATACAAAATTGACTCCTGTGCATGTGAAGTATCAGCAGGTTATGATGAATATCAGAGGGCTGTATAAGACTTCTCTTCTTGATTTTCCCGGTAAAATATCAGCTGTGATTTTTACCGGAGGATGTAACCTGCGTTGCGGCTACTGTCATAATCCTCATCTTGTAATAGATCCGGAAAGTCACAAGAAGTTAGATGAAACCGAAATTATAAATTTTTTGATTAAACGCAAAGGTCTGCTTGATTCTGTGACCATAAGCGGCGGAGAGCCTCTCCTTCAGAAGGGGCTCTTGTCATTTATGGAAAGGGTAAAAGAATCAACAGGCATGATGATAAAACTTGATACAAACGGCTCTCTGCCCGGCAACCTGAAATCTGTAGCCGGTTCGGGTCTTCTGGATTATGTTGCTCTTGATATAAAGACCTCTCCTGCAAAATATCCAGGCCTGACAGGTGTGGATTTTAAATTTGAAAATATTATCGAAACATTATCCATTCTCAGAGACAGAGGAATTGATTTTGAAATCAGAACGACCTGTGTTCCCGGGTATGTTGCAATAGATGACATTTCGCTGATAGGATGCGAAACAGGCAGAGTTTCAAGGTATTACCTTCAGCAGTATGTCGTCGATAATGATCTGATATCAGGGGATTTTATGAAAATTGAACCATATGGCATTGACTATCTCCAGTTGCTCAGAACAGAGGCGCTGAAATTTTCTGATAACTGTGTAATAAGAGGGGCCTGAGTCCGGATGCAGAGTATCAAGAAAATCAGTGCATCTGTCTTCTGTCTTTTCCTGTTTGTTTTTTTTGTTTCTCTTTCTTATGCTGTAGAGGGGAATAATGTCTTTTTTTCAGGAAGTGAAATTGCTGAATTAATGAAGAATAAAATTCTCTCCATCGCGTATTTAAAGAATAAAGGAGAGGTGTCGAATAATCACCTTATGAAAGTACCCTTGAGTCTGAAGTTAAACGGCGTGGACATTAATACCGGTGCATATGACATGGTGGCAATGGAAAAAGTCTTTCTTAAGAGTAAAGATTTCAGAAGAGCTGAACTGGTAAATTCTCTCCTTGCTCATTCAAATCTCAGAGGGATGAAGTATTATTCCAGAACATCCGGTTCTGTGAAGATACTCGTAGTTGATTCATATACTGTGAAGGATGGAGATTTCTCCTCAAGAACTGAAGACCTGAAGGCAACTGAAAATACATCAGATTACAGAACATCTTTTGTGATGAAAGATAACAATCTTGGAAAAATGGCATTTAGATGTTCTACCCGTGTAAGGGGGAATGTGATTTCACAGTCAATGGTTCTGAAGAATTCCGTGACAAAATACGGCTTTCAGGTTTTTTATCCTGGTGATTACCGGATAATAAGATTACTTCAGTACAGCAGAAAACACAGGGGATTTTTTTATTTTTCAATGAGCCTCATGAAAGTCAGGAGTACTGTACTTCAGAGGTTTAATCTCATCGGAGCTGCAAGTTTCGGAAACAGAGAGAGGGCAGGCACAATCAATCTGTTCTCAGGCTATGATGAAAGTCTGCAGAAAAAAATCGCTGCCTTCAGATAGTATTATGGGGCTGATCAGAATCAGTCTTCTGTTCAGGAGTCATGGAAAATATAATTTTATTTTTTCAGGCTTGTAACTGAAAAGAATGAAGTTTCTTTTTATTGTCAGGTCTTTCGGTGATATCTGGAGTGCTTCCATGTAGTTCTTTAACGCCAGGTTATCCTTGCCGGTTAATTCGAAAATTACAGCCAGATTGTTTTTTACAGAAGAGTCTGCCGGTTCATACTTTTCAGCTGTTTTTAAAAGTATTTCAGATTCTATTAAATTTCCCTTTTCAAGCTCCTCTATGGCCTGATCATTTAGCTTAGAAGTGGCAGCCATTTTTCCTTTTAAAAGGAATCTGCTGACAGGAACAGTATGATTTCTTTTTTTTCTATCGGTGACCAGAAATTTTTTGTACGCCGGCGCTGCATCATTATTCTCAAATCGTCCTGCCAGCTTCAGCGCATGTTTATCAGTGCATGAACCGGTTAATATGATAATAAGCAGCGCGGCTGCAATATTAAAAACTAACAGACATATCTTCACAGTTTCTCTCAATATACTCTGCAATATTGAGGATTTTCTCCTCCTGGAAATGATTTCCCATTATCTGAAGGCCTATGGGAAGTCCTGCAGAATCCTTGCCTGCTGGTACGGAGAGTGCAGGAATACCCGCAAGGTTCGCGGAAATTGTAAGAATATCGGACATGTACATCTGAAGAGGATCACTTATCATTTCTCCCAGCTTAAAGGCGGTTGTTGTGGTAACAGGAGTTATAATGGCATCAACCTCAGAGAAGGCTTTTCTGAAATCCTCAATGATCAGGGTCCTGCCCTTCAGCGCCTTGAGGTAGTATGCGTCGTAGTAACCTGAACTCAGAGAATATGTTCCCAGAATAATCCTTCTCTTGACCTCTTTGCCGAAACCTTCACTTCTCGATTTATTGTAAAGTGAAGAAAGGTCAGTTGAGGAGGGCGATCTGTATCCGTATCTCACTCCGTCATAACGTGCAAGGTTTGATGATGCTTCTGCTGTTGCAATTAGATAGTATATTGGAATTGCATATTCTGTAAATTTCAGGCTGATGGGCTTTATTACCGCTCCTGCACCTTCCAGGTCCCTGATTTTACCTTCTATCTTGTCTTTTATCTCCCCGGAAATTCCCTGAAAATATTCCTCAGGAACCCCGATAACCGTTCCCTTTATATCACCATTGAGGTTTTCTGTTTTAAAATCAACTTCCATGTTTATTGAAGTTGAGTCTTTTCTGTCATAACCTGATATTATTTCAAGTGTTTTGGACGTATCTTTAACGGTTCTGCCGAAAGTTCCTATCTGGTCAAGGGATGATGCAAAAGCAACAAGCCCATATCGTGACACCCTTCCATATGTTGGTTTTATTCCTACAACGCCGCAGAAAGCCGCAGGCTGACGTATTGATCCTCCGGTGTCAGAGCCCAGCGAAACCGGTGCCATAAATGATGCCACAGATGCAGCTGACCCTCCGGAACTGCCGCCGGGAACACGTTCTGTGTCGTGGGGATTCAGGGTCGGGCCGAAGTATGAGTTCTCAGTGGAAGATCCCATTGCAAACTCATCCATGTTTGTTTTACCGCAAAGGAGAATCCCCTTTGCCTGGAGTTTTTCAAATGAAGTTGCACTGAATGGAGGAATAAAGTTTTCAAGCATTTTTGACGCACATGTGGTTCTTATTCCACGGGTATTAATATTATCCTTTACCGCTACAGGTATGCCGTCAAATTCGGACAGCTGTTTCCCGGAACTCCTTCTGGCGTCGGATTCCCTTGCTGCAGAAATAAGTTCATCACCGCATTTTGTTATGTAGCTGTTTATATTATTGTCACTATCATTGATCCTCTTAATAAGTGATTCTGCGATCTCGACAGATGTTACTTCTTTTTTTTCAAGCAGTTCAGACAGTTCCAAGAGACTTTTTTTGTAAAGCATGAGTTCCTCCAACATTACTTTTAATTGAAGGCACCAATTGTGCAGTGTCAATAAAAAAATATGAGGAACATAATTGCCAGAAGCTTTCTATATTTAAATATATTTGCAAAAATACCTTGAAAATTATGATATTTTATTTTTTTTAGATATCATCGCATTTCTAATGTATTGTTTATATTATGTTGGACAGTTCCGGCATGGTAAGCATTACTGGAACTGGTGAAGTGACAATTACTTATGGAGCAGCTCATGCCTAAACAGAAGAAATTCATCCCCATATTGATTTGCCTCATAGTCTTTTCATGTTTTAAGAAATCAGAGGGATTGAAAAAGAGTGATATGCAGGGACTGATAAACTATGTTTTATCACGACATGTACAGTATGATACAATTGATGATGATATATCAAAACGTATTTTCAAAAACTATATATCATCCCTTGATTACGGTAAATATTATTTTTACCAGTCAGATATTAAAGAGTTTTCAAAGAATGAAGAACTTTTTGACGACTATATTGCAATTGATGACTATACCGCAGTATATGATATTTTTAAAGTCTACAGAAAAAGGGTTAAAGAGGCTTCGGAAATTTTTGATGAACTGATAAAATCGGATTTTGATTTCAAGAAAGATGAAACAATAGTTGTTGAAAGGGATAATGTCCCCTTTGCACAGGACAGGTCCCAGCTCAGGGAGCGCTGGAGAAAAAACATAAAGCTCCAGCTCCTGAACTATCTTTCTTCAGGGAAGAAAATTGCTGATGCCAAAAAGAAGCTGAAGAAGAAGTATGACCTTGTCAATAAGAGGATCGAGGAGATAGATGAGAGCCGACTGCTCAGTATGTTCATGAATTCAGTTACAGCTGCACTTGACCCTCATACCAATTATCTGACACAGGATGATTATGAAGATTTTCAGATATCAATGCAGCTTAAACTTGAAGGGATAGGTGTGAGGCTGCGTTCTGAAGACGGATTTGTTATTGTTGAGTCAATAATCGCGGGCGGAGCAACAGATAAGCTGCCTGAAAGCATAAAGTTAAAGCCGGAAGACCGGATTATTTCCGTGGCCCAGGAGACAGGGGAACCGGTTGATGTAATTGATATGGATCTCCGGGATGTGGTGAAGCATATCAGGGGAAAAAAAGGTACAACTGTAAAACTTACTGTAATCAGAAAGTCATCAAATGGTGAAAAGGACACCCGGATGGTTGTGCCAATAGTAAGGGAGGAGATTGCACTGAAGGACAGTGATGCAGAATCAGAGGTGCATACAATTAACCGGCATGGTAAAACATGTAAAATCGGTTATATAAAGCTTCCCTCCTTTTACGTTGACGATGACTCGGGGAAAAGCTCTTCCGGGGATGTCGAAAAACTGCTTAAGGAACTCAAAGCCGATAAAGTAAATATCGTAGTACTTGACCTGCGGGGAAATCCCGGAGGTGCTCTTAATGAGGCCATAAAACTCATGGGACTGTTCATTGAAACCGGGCCTGTCCTTCAGGTAAAGGGAAAACATCAGCAGGCCAGTGTGTATAGTGATGATGACCCATCAATAGCATACAGGGGGCCTCTTGTGGTGCTTGTGGACAAGTTCAGCGCCAGTGCTTCTGAAATTCTTGCCGGGGCAATGAGAGATTACGGGCGAGGGCTTATTATTGGTCCCAGCTCAACATTCGGCAAGGGGTCTGTCCAGAACCTTATTCCGCTTGGTAATGATATGGGGGCTATAAAGATATCGATCAGTATCTTCTATCAGCCGGGTGGGACTTCAAATCAGCTGGGAGGAATTATGCCTCACATAGTCGTCCCTGGACTCAGTTCTATATGGAATATAGGAGAGAGCAAAACAAAGTATCCTCTCACATGGAAAAAGATCAGAACTTCAGATTTCAAAAGAACCCATGATGTTAATGATAAAATTATTTCTAAACTTAAAAAAGAATCTGAAGAGCGTACAAATAAGGGAGAATATCTGGCACTTCGGGATAAGATAAAAAAATACAGAGCAAAAATAATGGAAAAGACTATTTCCCTGAAGGATGAAACTGATATTAACATGCAGAAGGAAAAGGAACTTAATCAGAAAATGCGTGAGGAGAGAAAGAGCAAGGGTATAGATTTGAAAAAAGATCTTTTTATGAGAGAAGTATTCAATATTACCGGAGATTATTATCTTTACAAAAACAAGTAAGTGAAAAGTGCACCATGCTTTGGTGCTAATATAGTAATGAACAGTCAATATTATGATTTTGAATGATGGAGTTGAAATTTAATGGCAAGAGAAATAAAAAAGGCCACGGCATCAGGGAAAAAAACAGTACCCTATTTATCTGTAGTATTGCCGGTTTATAATGAAGAGGAAAGTATTGAGCTTCAGTACAGGGCAGTTAATGATTCTGTTAAGAAGATAAAAAAAACCTACGAAATAATTTTTGTAAATGACGGAAGTTCTGATAAGTCTCCTGAACTTCTGGATAAAATTGCTGTAAAGGACAAGAATGTCAAGGTTGTTCATTTCAGGAGAAATTTCGGACAGACAGCGGCCATGGCTGCGGGGATAGATCATTCAAAGGGTGAAGTCGTTGTATTTATGGATTCAGACCTTCAGAATGAAGCAGGTGATATTGAGAATCTCCTGAAAAAGATTGAAGAGGGGTATGATGTTGTAAGCGGCTGGCGCAAAAACCGTCAGGATAAACTTATTTCAAGAAAAATTCCTTCCAGAATAGCCAACTGGCTAATATCAAGGGTAACAAAGGTTCCGCTTCACGACCTTGGCTGTTCTCTTAAGGCATACCGTGGTGAAGTATTGCGTCAGGTTCATCTCTATGGAGAAATGCACAGATTTATCCCTGTCCACGCTTCATGGATAGGTGCAAGCATTACAGAGATACCGGTCGGACACCATGCCCGGCAGTTCGGCAAGTCAAAGTACGGAATCAAGAGGACATTCAAGGTAATGCTTGACCTTATTACGGTTAAGTTTATGGGATCCTATTTTACAAAGCCAATTTATGTTTTCGGCGGCACAGGAATAGTGACACTCATTCTGGCTTTTTTAAGCGGCTTAGCTGTGATACTTATGAAGCTTCTTATGAAAGTCGACATGACAGGGAATCCGCTTTTCATGCTTACAATAGTGCTTTTGATTCTTGCGGCAATTTTTATTCAGCTTGGTATTATTGCGGAGATTATGATAAGGGTCTATCACGAGTCACAGAGTATTCCGCCTTATCGTGTTAAAAAAACAGTAAATATTAAATAATGAATTTTAGCAAGCCGGACCGTTTTTTAACGGGTCCGGTTTATTTTGTTTTTCCTTCCTGAGTTTCCTCTTTTTTCCCTTTAAGAATAAATTTCATGGGATTCTTTTTGAGTTCCTTTGAGATTTCGTTTAAGACCTTTGAGGTATCCCTGAAAGTGCTGAGTGTAGTCAGAATATCCCCCTGAGATTTCTGCAGAATGTTGTTTACTGCTCCAACGCTGTTGCTGAGATTTGCAAGCATGTCCCTGATATTTGAACGGCTTTCAAGGGAAATCTGTTTAAGCACATCCACGGTACTTGTAACTGAAGTGAGGAGCTTGTTTACTTCTTTAAGAAGTTCCTCAAGATTTACATATTCAAGGCCTTCGATTACATCTCCTTCAAGAAGGGGCTTGCCCCTGCGGTAGGGATTCCTCAGTTCAATAACAGTATCACCGATAATGTTCTGGTTCAGGATAATGGCGGAGCAGTCCTCATGGAGTTCAATATCCTTCTGTATTCTCATTTTGGCAAGAAAGTGAAGTGCAGGCCTGTAAACGGGAGTTAAATCAACCACTTTGCCTACGTCATAACCTTTAAGTTTTATGGAGGTCCCCTTTTTTATGGAGGAGATGTTGTCAATTTTCAGATAAACATCTATTGTGGACCCCGAAAGAGAGTAGCCAAGTTTTAATAGAATAAACATCAGAAGGATGGTTATGGGAACCAGTATGAATAGTCCCACTCTGAATTCGTTTGGATTTCTGTCTCTCAATCTTTTCATAACATGGCTCTCAGGAAATTACAATGGGACCTTCAAGTGAATTTTTTTTGTACTGTACAACATATGGATTGTCAGTACTGAGAAAATTTTCCGTGGTACCCTGAAAAACAATTCTTCCATCATATAACATAATATATTTATCGACAAGGTCAATGTAGTTTTCAGGTGAATAATTGATTAGAATCAGGGATTTGTCGTTTCTCAGAGACCTTTCCCGTAAAAATTCAATTATAACCTTGATGTTCATTCTACAGTGATTTTCAAATGCATGTTCAATGTAAAGGAGATCCGGGTCAAGAACAATTGATCTGGCAAATGCAGTCCTCAGTATTTCAGAAGCAGTCAGGTCAAATGGCCTCTCGTCAAGGCAGTGTGTGAGTTTCAGAAGAACCGCAACTGTTTCCACAAATATTTCTACCTCCTCTTCCGAGAGATCCGTATGGTAATCAAGGGGGAGAGCTATATTCTGCTTCACTGTCATGTTGCTGAGAAGCCCGTAATTGCCGTGTACGTAACCGATATCCTTTTTGTATTCAAGGAGTTCCTGGTGCCTGAACTGGCCTATGTTTTTGTCTTTGTAGAAAACCTCTCCTTCATAATCTTTTGTAACCTTTATGATTATATCAAAGAGCTCCGAAATCCCGGATTCTTCAGGTCCGAAGATAAGGGTACTTTCCCCATGCATGATGTCAAAGGAAAGGTTATCCAGGTGTATTCCGGATTTCGCCTTATAGCTTATGTTTTTCAGTTCAAGCAGTTTCCTGGTCAATTTTTTTCTCACACATAGAACATTATGGAAACCATAATATTCAGAATAATAGTAACAAAAAGGGTACGCATTACGGCTTTTGAAACATATATTGGAATTTCAAATTTTGAAACGGGTTTAAGGCCGTAGTAACAGCATATGACCGGGATTGTAATTCCAAAAAGCGTTCCCTTTAAAAAAGCAGCGCCTATGTCTTTGAATGTAAATGCATTAATTAGAGTTTGTCCGAACTGGTCAAGTGATATGTAGACTACGGTCTGTGAAATAAGATATCCTCCAAGGAAGGCTACAATATCGAAAATTATTATGAGCCCGCAGATTGATATTACAGACGCGATTACCCTGGGCAGTACAATAAACAGTCTGGTATCTATGCCGATCAGTTCCATTGAGAGAATTTCCTTCGACCATTTCTGGACACTGATTTCTGTCGCAATTGCCGATCCGGATCTGCTGATTACAATAAGCGCTGTGAGAAGAGGCCCAAGCTCCCTTGCAATAATGATAACAAGAAGATTCCCAAGGAAGCCCTCAACTCCGAATTTTGGAAGGCTCGTCAAAGCCTGTATGATAACAGTACCTCCCGCAAGCAGGGCTATTGATGCAACAATGATGAGCGCATTTACTCCTGTAAAAATAGTCTGATTTATTATTACTTCATAGTATGTCCTGAATCTTACTTTCTTTAAATACTTGAAAGAGTTTACGATTGACATGATGAAACTGGAAAAATCCGCTATGGCAGCACCATAGGAACATGTTCTTGAACCGAAGAATGAAATTAATTTGACTATCATATAAATTCAATAAATAATATACTTTTTTTTTACGATCATATTTCTATAAAACTAGACTTGACTATAATATAATATTCATTTCAATTATTTTTTTTATAATCAATTATAACAGAGAAAATTATGATTCATATTTCAAACAAATTTATAAGAAATCTGCTTTTAACATCGGCTTTTATGTTGATTCTTGTCCTTGTGGGGTCATGGAATTTTGGCAGAATAATCTATTTTTATGATACACTCCGTGGGCAGATTATAGATATTTTCGACCTCTATGAAAGACCGGACGGGGGAGTCAGGATAGTTGATTTCGGCAGGCAGAATTTCATGAAAAAGACCTATGAAAAGCTTCCGGATAGCTATTTCCACATGGGCAACAGCCTCTTTTATATTGCTGAAAAAAATATTTCCCTCTCAGAACTGGCGGATCAGTCAATTGAGTATACGGATTACTATAAAATCTACACATTTAAAAACTCTCTTCGCAGCTGCAACAGTATTGCAGGAGATGTTATTAACAGGGGGGAGAAGGTTCTTATAAACAATTCAATTGAATCATATGTGCCGGATCTGTTAAAAAACAGAATGAGACAGGTGAAGTTCACAAGGGGTCTCTATTTTTCAGGTGACAGGGCCGGAAGTCCTAATTTTTTAAATAGTCTGAAAGAGCTGAAGGAGAGCGGAATAAATTCCATTGTCTTTGATGTAAAGGATATTACAGGTATTGTTCATATCAGAAGCCGGGTGGGCATGGTCAACAAGTATCACCTTAACGGTCTGGGGGGGATAGATAATCTTCCTCTTCTGTTAAGGAAGTGCAGGGAGTACGGAATCTATACAATAGCCAGAATTGCAGTGTTCAGGGATCATCTCCTTTACAAAAATGATCCCGATTCGAGAATCAGGTCAAGGAAAACCGGCAAGGCATGGAATCCGGGTTCAAAGGAGATGTGGTGCGACCAGACCAGTAAAATCGTTCAGGATTATAATATTGCCCTTGCATCGGAACTTGCATCCGCTGGAGTTGACGAGGTTCAGTTTGACTACATCCGTTTTGCCACGGTAGGGGAGCTTGGTGATGCCGATTACAAATATGATTTTGGAAAAATGAGCAACATGGAATCAATAACCCATTTTCTTAAAAGAGCCTATAAAGAGGTTTCTTCAAAGGGTGCATTTCTGTCCATAGATATATTCGGCGTTGTGGCATGGGGCAAAGGTGTGGACATAAGGAAAACAGGCCAGCAGATAGATCTGCTTTCCCGTTACTGTGATGTGATCTCCCCCATGCTTTACCCGTCACATTTTAATGACAATTTTGACGGATTCAGAAAACCGGGGGATCAGCCATTTCATTTTATTTTTGAGGGATGTAAAAAGGTGATGGAGCATGCCCAAAGAAAAATAATGGTAAGGCCATGGCTTCAGGCTTTTAAATGGAGAGTGTCAAACTATAACTCCAGATATATCATTGAACAGGTCAGAGCCTCTGAGAAATCCGGCGCATTCGGTTATCTTTTCTGGAATGCATCCAACCGTTACGGAGAGGTTTTTCAGGCTCTGAAAGAGATTATGAAAAACAGAGAAAAGGTTTAAAACTGGTCCGGTCATGGATGGCTGAACCAGTTTTAGAATTCTATTCTACACAGTTTCTTTTTATTCCATTCCGGAAGGCCTTTATATTTTCCACTACTTCATTGAGAAGCCTGCTTCTTGATTCATGACTGGCCCATGCGGTATGGGGTGTTACTATAAAATTATCCAGTTTCAGCAGGGGGTCATCCTCTGCTGGAGGTTCTGTGGACATCACATCGGATGCTGCTCCGGCAATTTTCCCCTTTGTCAGTGCTTCGTAGAGGTCTGCCTGATTGACAATTGGGCCTCTGGCCACGTTTATGAGATATGCACTCTCCTTCATAACATCAAAGATCTCTGAATTTATAAGATGGAGATTATCATCTGTAAGGGGAGAGTGAATTGTTAAAAAATCCGAAACAGCTGCAAGTTCCCTGAGATTAAGTCTTTTAAATGTGCTGCCGGTGTAGTCGACATTGTCCCTGCCCAGGGCATAAATATTCATGCCGAATGCAGTGGCAAGACGGGCCACCTCTCTTCCGATATTGCCGAGTCCTATTATCCCAAGATTTTTTCCCTTAAGATCAACGATCGGCCATTTAAGCATTGTGAATATGGGAGATCTGCTCCATTCACCGGAATGGCAGGCGTTATTGTATTTTATCAGATTTCCGGCAAATGCCAGTATGAATGACATCGTTGCCTGGGCAACTGAAAAGGTTGAATATCCTGCAACATTGGCAACTGTTATGCCCCTTTTCTTTGCTTCTGCCAGATCAACATTGTTGTAGCCGGTTGCTGTTATTGCCACCATTTTCAGTCCCGGTGCCTTGTCCATCACCTCTTTCGTAATGAGAACCTTGTTTGTAATTATTACTGATGCTTCATAAACCCTTTCCGGGGCTTCTTCGGGGGATGTCTTGTCAAAAATTTCAACATTACCAAGTGCATTCAGTTCTGAGAAATCGATGTCATCCATGGTTAGTGTTGAAGCATCGAGCAGTACTATTTTGTCTTCCATGATTTTACTCCCTGGCTAATCAGAATATTTGAAACGTATTTTTCCGTAACAGGCCCGCCTGTTTCTGTTTCCGGGATATTTTTGTAGAATATAATTATAGATTTGAATAGTAAAGAACAAAACGGCTGTATAAAGTATTACCGGCAAAAGAGAATGATCTTATGCCGGTCCTTTTCTGATTTATTGACTGAAGAAATTATATTTTTTCAAAAACATATCGTTTGTCCAGAGTGAATACTCCTTCATTATTAAGAATGTATTCATCAACTATGAGGGTTTTGCCTGAAAACATGAAGCTCTTCATTGATTTGCCATCGGGGTGTCTGTAAACAGGGGTCTCATAATCTCCATTGGTCAGTTTAAATGCCTCTGAACTATCCGATCCTGTTATCTCTCCGTTTTTAATGGTAACCGGTACTGCTGTAATGGAGTCACCGTCAATTTTTACAGAATAGCCTCTGTCTGATTTAATCTCACCAGTTGCTGAATTCGAACCGTAGGTTTCGTACTTGCCGGTATTTTTATAATCCCCTTTGAATGAGGCTATGTTCTGGGTGCATCCTGATATAATAAACGGTATTAGAATAAAGAGTCCTGTTGCGTAATTCATATCTCCCTCCTTGATAGCTCTCTAGAATACAGCGATAAGATTGAAGGATTATGTCACTGTCATTTTAAGATAATAAAAATATACAGATTGGGCAATGTTGCAGAGAAAATTATTGTATTTATTTCGTGCATACTATTTTAAATTGTATATTGAATTAATCGCCATGAACCCCTCTTTTGACAAATATGAAATTACTGGTGCTGCTTTTGGCTGCGACCCTTATGTATGCAGCCGATTCAGTGTATATATATGCGGGCCTGGTTTTATAGTACAGGGACGAGAGTATGTATATGAGTCTTCCGCCACCGTAAAACTGACACCCCTGAAAACATTTATAAACAGGGGGATGGGCAGGCATTATGCAATAAAGAGAATCATGGATTCTCATATGATTATCGATAAGAGAGCCGTGAATAAGATTATAGCTGCAGGCAGAAGTTCAGGTAAATGAACCTGTTGTTTCTCCGGGTCAGATTCTTAATTTACCAACTCTACTGACCATTAAATCAGAGTAATATTTTCATCGCATGCTTTGTGTAAGTTGAATTTGGACTAATGAAGAATTAATATTTAAGCATGGAAATTTTTTCAGTGATAACAGGGATATACAGGGGTGTCTAATGGACAGAAAAAAACTTGTGGGAAGTGCATCGGAGGAGAGGCTTGAAAAGCTCATAAGGGAGAGGCTCAAACCCGGAGCGGACAAGGCGAAGATCGATGAACGAATCTGGGATCTCTTCGGAGAGGAGTGGTGTATAATGTTCACCGACCTTTCCGGTTTTTCAAGAAATGTGGCAAAATTTGGGATAACGCATTTTCTACAGACAATTTATGAATCCCAGAGAATACTCATACCTATAATAGATGACTATGACGGAATACTGATAAAGGTGGAGGGAGACAGCTTTCTGATAATATTCCGCACAATACGCAAGGGACTCAAGTGCGCCATTGCAATGCAGAGAAAACTGAAGATCTATAATCAGGATAAGGCGGAGGAGGAGAAAGTCCTTCTCTGTGTGGGGCTTGGTTACGGCAAAATACTGCGAATAGGGGATATGGATGTCTTCGGAGCGGAAGTAAATGCCGCAAGCAAACTGGGAGAAGATACTGCGGATCCATGGGAAATTCTTGTCACAAGCGAAGTGTTCAAAAGAATCGGAAAATCTACGGGATTTACCTTTGATGAACTGGATGAAACACCGCCCGGTGCGGAAGGAGCCTATAGAGTTAATTACAGTCTCTGATCGATCTAAACAGGATCAGAGGCCGGTTACTGCAATACCGTTCTCTTCCAGAAATTTTTTTGTTTTGCTGCACATGGGGGCATTTGTGCTTAGTTCTACTTTGTATGAGGGATTAAGTGCAAGAACTGATTCCGCAAGGGAGAGAATCAGTCTGCCGTCTTTCATTATGATACGGCTCTTACGGTTCTTTTTTATGAAAATTTTTCCCCGTGAGGCACAGATCTCCGTGCCCCTGGGGATTTTAATGCTTTCGAGGTTGATTGTCACTTTACTTCAACTTGAATTTCATAGGTTTTGGCTGGTTTGGAATTTTTCAGCCAGTGCCTTGCGTAGGAGAAGTCAAGTTTCTCTGTACCTTTTTTTTCTGCCTTAAAAAGGAATTTATGAATTTCAGGAGCGCCCGGTATCTGTTTCAGGGTAATTATTTCCTCCTGTATGACTGAAAGGTTCACGGGTTCTTTTGTCAGTCTCCAGCTGAATCCTGTGCTTATCTGTGATTTAAGCTCAATTGATATTGTGTTGCCCTCTTTGGCAAGTATTGGTTTCCCTGCGTTATTCTCTGAAATCATGATATCAGGCTTACCTTTGCATGATGCAAAGGTAAGTATAACAGCAGCAGTAATTAGAAGAAATTTTTTTGTCATTGGGCGCTCCTTACTGGTTGTATTTTACAACAACCCAGGCTGCACCAAATCCTATGTTATTGGACTTATAATCGACCCAGATATAACCGTTATCTCCCCATTGAGGTCCCCATGAGTTTTTCACAAGGTATGCCTGTTTGTCGTCGTCCCATCCAACTATTGTAATGGCATGGTTAACATCTCTCTGACTTGAAACACGCGCTCTTTCGTTAAATACACCTGACTTATAGGCCTGGAATGCAGGTGTAACCTTGACAGATGCGGCAATGGCGCCGTATTTTGCTATTGCGGCTTTCATTTCACTTACAGAAGGGATTCCTGCGTCTCTTCTGATGTATCCCCATTTAACTACAGTGAATCCGTTATTCCCCGATGAGGAACAGAATCCTGATTTTCCCTTGTATGGGCTCTGGGTTTCTGTCTGTGCACTGTGCTTTGAGAGGTAGTCAAAAACTCCTCCAAACCATCCACCGTCGCAGCTTCCTGCATCGTTACCGCTTTTATCTGTTGCACAGTCCAGTATGTGCTGTTCGGAAATGTCCAGAACCTGGCTGTTTTTGATGTTATAATTTGTTTCAAAAACAGCGGCTGAAGTAAATGCCCAGCAGCTTCCGCATATGCCCTGGTATTTGACAGGCGAGTCTTTACCTTTGTCTCTCCAGGTGAATGCAGCCAGTGATAGTGAAGGTACAAGGTATGCCGGAACGTTCTGATTGTTCATCTCTGAGATATCGAGATTTTTCTTGCGTTCTGCTTCTTCCTGTTTTCTTCTCTCCTCCTCCTGACGTCTCAGCTCATCTTTTTTCCTCTGGTCTTTTTCACGTTTTATGGCATCTTCGCGTTTCTTGCGTTCTATCTCCTGCCTGCGGAGCTCTTCTTTTCTTTGTTTTTCTTCACGCTTTTTTCTTAATTCTTCAAGTCTTCTGCGTTCTTTTTCAAGTTTTTCAATTTCTCTTTTTGAAGGGGGTTTGTTCCCGGTAATTTCGGAAATTCTGTACTTCATCATCTCATTGAGTTCAACCCTGTATTTGAGATTCCGTTTTTTTATGTCAGAGAGAATGTTGCTCATAAGAGAAGTTATCTCCTCATGACTCCGTGTTATTTTGTTCTTATCTTCCTTAAATTTCTTTAAGATATCATCCTTGGTTGTGTACTGTGCGTATGCACTTTTTTCTGAAAATAAAACTTCAGAAATGCCCACTGATACAATGAAAAGCACCAGAGACATAAATAACAGCATGGACTTTTTTAAATTCATTTTAAAATTCCTCACTTGTTTTAAGTTAAGTTACTTAATTATATAATAAAAAAAAATGCAATAAACTAATTTTTTACAACCTCTTTTAATGAGTATCCGCAATTATTTGATTGTTTACTAATGCAGGAGCATTGTCTGTCTCCTCTGCGAAATATGTTCTTGATTTTTTATGTCCTTATTGAATCATATGTACAAAAATTTAAGAAATTTTCCGGAGAATATTATGACAGTAAAGAAAATAGCAGTTTTGCCCGGAGACGGAATAGGTCCCGAGATAATTGAAGAGGCAATAAAAGTATTAGATAAAATTTCAGAAATATACAATGTAGAGTTTTTATACACCTTCGCAGACGTAGGCGGAGCCGGAATCGACAATCAGGGGAAAGCCCTGCCGGACAGCACCGTTGAAATATGCCAGAATTCAGATGCTGTACTGTTCGGTTCTGTTGGCGGGCCAAAATGGGAGAAACTTCCTCCTGATGAGCAGCCGGAAAGGGGAGCTCTTCTTCCCTTGAGAAAGAAGTTCAATCTCTATGCAAATCTCAGGCCTGCAATAATATTCAGGGATCTTAAAGACGCTTCTCCTCTTAAATCAGAAATAATCGGAGACGGTTTTGATATCCTTATAATGAGGGAACTCACAGGCGGTATCTACTTCGGCCAGCCCAAGGGATATGATGATGAGAAGGGATTTGATACTCTGGTCTATACTAAACCGGAAATTGTGAGAATTGCGAAAGTTGCATTTGAAGCTGCCATGAAGAGAAATAAAAAGGTTACTTCAATCGACAAGGCAAATGTTCTTTCCTCTTCAATATTGTGGAGAAAGGTTGTTGAGGAGGTTGCAAAGGATTATCCCGACGTTGAACTGAATCACCTCTATGTGGACAATGCGGCGATGCAGCTTGTCAGAAATCCAAGGCAGTTTGACGTTGTTCTCTGCGGGAACATGTTCGGGGACATACTTTCAGATGAGGCTTCAATGATAACCGGATCACTGGGCATGCTTCCATCTGCGTCACTTTCAGACGGTACATTCGGTCTCTATGAACCTGCAGGCGGTTCAGCTCCTGATATCGCGGGTCAGGGGATAGCAAACCCAATTGCCCAGGTTCTATCCGCTGCAATGATGCTCAAGTACAGTTTTGACATGGGTGATGCATATGACAGAATTTTTTCAGCGATTGAAAAAGTTCTTGGCGAGGGGTACAGAACCTGTGACATCATGTCTGACGGTATGAAGAAGGTCAATACTGCAGAGATGGGAGACCTGATCTGTTCAAAACTTTAAAATAATAAAAACGGGCCCTGATTTAGCGGCCCGTTTTAACTATTTCTTCATGTTCTCGGTCATGGATTTTGCTTTCTGAAAAAGGTCCATTGCTTCGGGATATTTTCCCCTGTTCATCATTTCCATTCCCTGATCAAAAATTCTGTTTATTTCATTAAAATTCATGTACATTCCTCCTGTCCTGTTTTATTAATTTTCGGAATAATCTCCCTATGATCTTAAAAAAAAACATAAATTAAATAGATTGGCCAGCCTCTGGCGTCTCAATAATAAATTGACAAGCTGAATATTGGTGTTTTACAATACAGGGAGTTTTTTTACAGGGAGGAGATATGTCCGGCGATTTAAGCATAACATCATTTCACGCAATAATCAGGGAATTAAGTGAGATAGAATCCAGGCTTGAAATGAATATTGACACCACCCTGTGGATAAGCGACCCCCATGGTGCGGGGGGGAGATTTGTATCAATATTAAAGGGCAGGTTCGGGCTCGTATGGCGTACGGCCTATGAGGCTCTGCCCAAGACCTTTTCTCATGCGAAGATAGAGCACCTGGACAGGATAATAAAAAAAGAACAGTATATTGAGGATCATTTATACAGAGTAGAAAGACAGGATGTTATTGCATCGCTGATCAAGATCATACGCTATAAGGTTCAGTGTGTACAGTCGTTTGAGGATATTCGGGGTAACATAACCAAGGACCTGAAAACAGTGCTTGAAAATCTTATATTAGGTTTCCCCGTGCCTAATATTGTCTATGAAGATAAAACTATTGCGGATAAGGTTATATCTTCACTATCCAAAATAGTCAAACAGGTAATACTGGGACAGCTCATTGTTCTTGGTGATGTCTTTGACAGGGGGGATGAGCCTGACAAGATACTGAGGATTCTTTCCCAGAAAGAGTTTAATCCACATGTGATCTTTGTATGGGGTAACCACGATATTCTCTGGATGGGGGCAGCCGCTGGGAATAAGTCTCTCATTGCAGAAGCTCTCCGTATCAGTGTCAGATATGATAATCTTGAATTTCTGGGCAGACTTGGTATTGATCTCACCAGACTGAAGGAATTTGCCGAGAGAATATATCCCGATGAAGTTTCCGGAAATTTCAAGGCCAGGATGCCCCTTTCAAGAAAACTTGAGAAGGTTCTTGCTATTATACAGTTTAAACTGGAAGAGGAGGCTATCAAAAAATATCCCCAGCTCGGCATGGAGTCCAGACTGAACCTTGAAAAATTTGCATCCGTTCTTAAAAGCGGTCAGACTGAAGGCCTCACAGATACATTCTTCCCGACAATTGACACTGATGACCCGCTTAAGCTTACGGATGAAGAGAGGGAAATCATTGACGACCTTGCTGATATGTTTACAGGCAGCAGGCAGATAAGAAGACTTATGGAGTATCTTTTTACTGAGGGGAAACTCTATCACATAAATAATTATATCATGAATATCCATGCACTTATCCCAAGTACAGAGGAAGGCATGTTTGATGAGCTCTACGGAAAAAGCGGAAGGGAGCTTCTTGATCATATTGAACTTACAGTCAAGGATATAGGGGAGAGTTATCTCGCGGGCAGGCCCCGGGAGCCATTCCAGCTTGCAATGATGTTTTATCTGTGGTGCGGGCCTAAATCTCCTCTCTTCGGCAAGGATGCAATGAAAACTTTTGAGAGATATTTTTACAGGGATAAGGAGACCCATAAGGAGAACACGCTATACTGGGGTAAAAACATTCAAAATCCTGATTTCATGAACCGGCTCATGGACGAATTCAATGTTGAACGGATAGTTTTCGGCCATACCCCCGTAGATGTAAGCAAGGGGCAGAAAATAGCATCAGATGACGGCAGAGCCATAAATATTGACGGAGGATTCTCAGAGGCATATCTCAGCCGGGGGCATTCCCTGATTCAGACTCCATATGCACTTTATGCCATCATTCTCCCCACTCCTGAGGAGATAATAGAACTTCAGAAGAAGAAGGAACCTTCAAAGCTGCAGTTTGTCATGATAGACACATTCGATGACCCTAAAAAGGTAAAAGATACCTTTATAGGGAAGAAACTTCAGGCAAGAAGGGATGAACTCATCAAGGAACTGGAAAGATACAAAGACAGTGAATTTGTGAGTTGAACCCTTTCCTGCGGTTGTATAAAGCGGAATTTTTATTCCTTGTGGTAGTTCTGTTTTATGTATTTGTCCATGAATTCGGAAGGGGTATTGACCGCTTCTTCTGTAATTGTGAAATTTTCAAGATTCATCAGTCTTATGCCATGGAAATAGTCATGAAACAGTTCATCGCAAAGAACATGTATCTTCTTGCTTTTTTCTCTGGAAAGTTCCCCTATGCGCTGTGATGCCGCTTCATCGAAGGTGAGGTAAATCCCGTGCTCTATTAAAAAATCTTTCTGGAAAGTCTCAAGGGCGTCTTTTAAAATCAATGATTCAAGTGACTTTTCCGGATTTTTCAGGACATCCATATCGATTAAAAGCTTGTCTATATTTGTCGATGGGAGTTTTTTTTCAAATTTGATCAGTACCTTTTCAAATACACTCAGAAGACCCCGTGCTCCGGTTTTTTCTTCATGTGCTCTTTGTGCAAGTTCCATGAGTGCATCATCCGTGAAATCAAGATCTATGTTGTATGCTTTGAAATCCATTTTCTTACCGAGTATGACTGTACTGTATCTGTTTTTGAGGATTTTAAAAAGGCCATCTACATCAAGCTCATTCAGTATAACGTATACGGGAAGCCTTCCGATGAACTCAGACTCGAATCCGTAGGTAATGAGGTCCTCTGTTCTCATGAGCTTAAGAAGTTCCTGGGTTTTTTCTCCTGAAATTTTCTCTTTTTCGAAACCGATGCTCTGCTTGTTAAGGCGCTTGTTTATTATATCTGTGAGTCCTGAAAACGCACCGGATACTATGAAGAGAATATTCTTTGTGTTTATTTTTTTACGGGTAACCTTGCCTGTTTTCTGCGCTTCCATTGCCGCTTCGACCTGTGAGGCAAGGTCATGGGGAGTTTTAAGGTCAACATCCGATTCTTCCATGAGTTTCAGGAGGTTTCTCTGCACTCCAGTCCTTGATACATCAGGGCCGCTCATGTTTCCTGAGGCTGCAATCTTGTCAATCTCATCAATATATATTATTCCGTATTCGGCCCTTGAAATATCTCCATCGGCTTCATGTACAAGTTCCCTTATCAAATCCTCGACATCTCCACCCACGTAACCTGTTTCGCTGAATTTTGTTGCATCTGCCTTGACGAAGGGGACTCCTATTTTTTTGGCTATATGTTTGATTATATATGTCTTTCCTACACCGGTGGGTCCGATCAGAAGCATATTGCTTTTAATATTTCCTATTATCCTTTCATCTTCCGGTATCTGGTTTTCAATTTTCATCCTGTTGAAATGAGTACATACCTTGGTGGCAATCACTTCAACTGTTGATTCCTGTCCGACTACATACTGGTTAAGGTATTCCTCCAGTTCTTCGGGCAGAATGTTGAAATTGATTCCGGATTCATGGCCGCTTACTCCTGCATGGGTTCCTGCATGATCCGGATTAGTCTGTACCTCTTCAGGGTCCATTTTCAGAATTTCTTCAAAGGCTTTTTCTTTATCTCTGGATGGGTTTGTCATATGGGGTCCTTAAAAAAAATTGTTGTTAGCTTAAGAATGGGATCTGAGTGATCAAATAATTTTTTTAAAAAAATATAAAAAATGCTTGCAAAGTACTTAACAAATATATACTATAAATTTATTAAGAGGTTACGGTATGAAGAACACAAAAATTCAAGACTGTCCCGATTGCGGTACTCTTCTTTTTCCTGAATCGGGTTGTTTTTACTGTCCTGCATGTGGTTACTCTGCTTGCACATTCTAAAATAGAGAGAGTG